>JASEJE010000004.1:135873-147663 GCA_030024085.1 Bacillota bacterium
CCAGTGGCCGGATTTTGACACCCCTCGTGCAATCACCGGCAACTCCTCCCAGAAGTCGAGAGCATTTTTGCACCCTCACTTAGCGGGGCGTCCGGGTGCGAAAGCTATCCACGTCTTGCGGAGGAGCGCCGTGAGGGCTTCCAGGTCAAAGGACCACCCGGCCATCATGAGGTTGCGCCTTTCGAGCGCCCGGCCGAGTGCCCATCCAAATGCGTCCTCGCACTCCTGTTCGTACTCGCACAGGGCGCCGAGATCGCCTGTGAGAATGGCCCTGGCTGCCGCCCTTCCTGCTGCCTCGCCTGCGATGACCGCGTGGAGGATGCCCGCCCCTGTCACGGGGTGGGCATGTCCTGCCGCGTCTCCTGCGAGAAGCACATGGCCCTTGACCGCCCGGAGTGGGCCGCCCACCGGAATGAGACCTCCTGTGCGGCTGAGCACGCTCCGCTCGTCGATCCCTAGCTTTTGCATGAAGCGGTGGAGCAGGCGGCGGGGCGAGGACGAAGCAAGGCCTCCTGTCGGTCCCGCCTGCAGGGTGGCAGGCCTGGAGGTCTCTCGTCCGCGCAGCGCAACCTCGATGCCCACGCCGATGTTTGCGGTCGCACCCTTTGGAAATACCCAGCCGTAGCCGCCTGTGTACTCCGGGTCGAAGTACACGCGCGTGCACTCGATGGGACTACCCAGGACCACCTCCACCTGCGCCGCGGCAACGTACCTCGGGTTGCGCTGACCGATAGCCCTGCCCACCCTGGAAAGCGGCCCGTCCGCCCCGATCACTATCTTTGCGTTGAACTTGCGGATGGACGCGCCTCCTGTGCAGGCAATGAGTGTGTTACCGTCAAGCCCTACCACCTTTGTGCCCAAGAGGACCTTTGCGCCAGCTTCGACGGCCGAGGCGACCAGGCTACTATCGAAGAGATGACGGTGCAGCACGTAGCCGGGGAACCGGCTTCGGACCACCTCCCCGGACGGAAAGAATGTTTCCATGTGCTCGACTCTCTGGGCTATGTGCGCTTTGTCCAGCGCGACGTGCCGGGTTATGAAGGCGGGAACGTATTCAGCGCACCGCACCGGGACACCCACGCGTGCCCTTGCATCGATGATGAGGACGTGTACGCCGCTCGAGGCGAGAGCCTTCGCGGCGCAGGCCCCGGCGGGCCCTGCGCCGACCACGATAGTATCATACTCATGATGAACGTTCGGCGACAAAGCTGGAAGCCACCTCCAGCACCTTTTCGATGAGGCGGAGATTCAGCGTGGTCTGGTTCTCAAATGCGCCCCGGTGAGCCTCTTTTTCTTTGCCCAGGTCATAGCACGTGGAGTTCTCCACGTCAACGAGGATGCCTGGAAGGCCGATGCGGTCGAAGTCGTTCCTGTGTTTTGCGAGGAATGCCTCGCAGCAACTGCCGATGAAGCCAGGTGCGCCCCTTGCCTTCAGCCCCTCGAGGACTTCCTCCAGCATCTCGTAGTTCTGGATGGTTATAGGCTCAAAGCCCAGCTCACGCGCCATGGTATACGCGTCGCCTATGGTACATCCTTTGCACTCGGCGCACCCCGAGCGGTATCGGAAGTTACATCCTGGTCGCTTGGCGCAGTATGGCAACAACACTGCTATTGGTGCCGTGCGCGACGAGCGCGACGAGCACTGGAGAGCGCGGAGCACGTCCTCAAATGAGCCGTTGACGGACGAGACGGAGTTCACCTCGTCCGGCGGGATGCCGAAGCCAGGGAGATGCATCTTCTCCAGCGCGTCCGCGATGGTATCCGAGATGTCTCGAGGGGCTACTCCAGGGATCTTCGTCAGGTGATTCCGCCCGAAGAACTCCTCTACGAGGTGCGCCAGGATGCGGGCGTCGGCCCTGGCGTTCTTGAGGTGCGCTTCCAGGTCATATATCGCGCGCTTCGGATGAGCGAAAAAGTCTCCCGTGATGAACGCTGACGTCACACGCGACGTGCGCGCGTCAACTACGAGCGCGACTCGGATGAGCCCGCCCTTCGTCTTGCGCACGGATCGCAGTTCAAAACGGGACCTGGGTTTCTGGCGGATCTTTCTGATCCAGTCGCTGGACTTGAAGTAGGGCAGGCGTCTGGCAAGAAGGTCCACTTCTGCTGGTGTCAGGCCACCAGGAACAAGACGCACTCCAAGCACATTCTCAAACGCGGCGGCAAGGGTCGCCTTTATCTCGGGGGCCGCAGGCGCGCTCCCGAGTTCCCAGGCAAGACAGGTTACGCGATCCTTCACAGACTCGATCTCTTTGTCTTTGAGCTTCTCGGTGGGTATCCTGAGAGCTCTCAGCATGGAATTGACGTCAAAGTCCACCAGGAGCGTGCCTTGAAACAGGAACGCGCCGTCGAGGTCCGTGCCCCCTGTGCCGGATATCTTGCGCCCCCGCACCTCGATGTCGTTGCGCGGACGAAAGCGGGCATCAACCCCCAGCGCACGCAGGGCGATCACCACAGCATGGCAGAGCTTGCCGTACAGGTCCTCCAGGGATGACGGAATGGATGGGTGATTCTTTGATGCGATTATCTCCCACCCGATCTGGGTCCTGTCCCAGAAAAGCGCCCCGCCTCCCGTGATGCGGCGGTTGATCTCGACGCCGTGCTCTTTGCACCAGTCCACACGTACTTCCTGGTCGACGTCCTGGTGGTAGCCTACGAGAACGCAAGGTGGGCCAAATTGCAAGAATCGCAGGGTGTCAGGCACGAGGTCTCTGCTTCTTGCCGTGAGGATAACTTCGTCAAGCGCCATGTTTTCTGCTGCGGTCCGGACGCCTGTATCGAGAAGCCGCCAGGTATCGCTGCTGCGCATAGTTCACACGCGCTCCTTGACCCAAGATAGGCCGCCGCAAGACCCCTGCTCCAGGCTACTCCAGGCCAAGCTGTGCCTTGATCTCAAGGAGATCAGACTTGTCGGGCAGAAATGGGTAATTCCTGATAGGCTCACCGGGGCGTTCGTTTGAGTAAGGACGATTGCACGCGATTTCGCCGTTCTTGCCCGGGCAGCCGCTCGTGACGAAGGGCCAACCGCTCTCCACGGCCGCGATGAGATCTTGCCGAGGGATCCCAAAGCCGGTGATCGTGCCGGCCTCATCGAAGGAGAAGTCGTCACACCTTGCTATTCCATGGTTTATGAGGTAGCGCGCGACCTGCACCCGACGATACGACGCAAGCCCGGGCCGGGGATGATCTTCCATGGCCGAACCATGCTCGGGATAGAACGAGAAGAGGTGTGTCAGCACCCCCATGTCATGCGCTTTCTGGATGGCGGAGGTCATCTCGTGTTCGGTCTCACCCAGCCCGACGATGAAGTGGCACCCCACCATCCACCGCCCGAACACCTCGACCGAGTCCCCAAGGGCCGACCAGTACCTGTCCCATCTGTGGGGGCCCTGCACGCCACGGCCTCGCAGTCTGTCGAACAGCGCTTCCGTTGCGGCGTCAACCGCTATGCCGATTCGGTCGATGCCTGCGTCTTTCATGGCGTGGAAGTCGGCTGTGGTAAGAAGAGTCGGCGTGAGAAGCCCGGAGATCGGGACGGAGGACACCGCGCGAATCGTCCGGGCCACCTGCACGATGTCGGCGACCGCCCTTCGGCGGGTGACCATGGAAATACACACGCGACGCACTTCTCCAGGAGAGCCCTCCAGTTGAGCTATGCGGGCCGCCACGTCACTGAGCCTGACAACAGGCCACTTAACGCGGATGAAGCTCTTCTTTTCGTAACGTCCCCTTCTACCGCGTGCGAGGCCGCAATACGCGCAGTTGGCGGCGCACCCGTTGGTGTACGTGAGCAGGAGGTTAACACAGTATGCTCTTGCGTTCCGGTAGAATACCCCAGGCTCGAAGCCAAGCGCCATGGCTGCGCCCAGGCTCGTTCGCACGTACTCCGGGCTTTCGGCCACTACTCGAGCACCTGGCCCTGCTTTGGTGGGAAGCTGAGCAGACGAACGTGTAAGCATGTTGCCCCCCTGACTTCCTTGGAGAAATATCTCACTTGGAGAGATATCTCATCATACTCTCATCGGACCTGCTGTTCAACAGGTGGTTCAAGGGCGTTCAGCGCGCAGCATACGTCGGAGAATCTCGCTTTGAGGCCGAGCTCAGCCGCAAGGCTGACGGCCTCTCTGCCCGGAAACGCTATTCCGTTGAAGCCAGCCCTTATAGCGAGAGCTTCGACATCGCTCTTGTACTTACCTCCTGGCCGAGCGCACCCCAGGAAAATGCAGGTCGTGGGGAAAAGATGCCTTGCCAGGACAAAGATCTCGGCAAGCTGCGGGAGTTCAGGGGGGCTCACGTGAGCCATGCGGGTCCCGGCGAGAGGCATGACCACGACGAGCACGAGTGCCTGGATGTCACATGTGGAGAGGGCGCGAAGAGCGTGGACTTCCCCACCAAGCCGACCGTAGTCGAGGCCGAGCACCACATGGGGTGCGACTGGTATGTTGCGTGCCCTGAGTCGCCGGATGGAAGCGATGTAACTATCGGGACTTGCGTCGAGGTGACAGACTCTCCTTATGGTGGACGTGCTTCCGACGACATCGATCATTGCTGCGTCGATCCCTGCTATAGCAAGCCGGGAAGCGAGAAAGTCGTCCACGAGGCCTGTGTGTGCTACTATGCAAAGACCATGTTTTCGCTTGATGTCACGCACTGCTTCAGCGAAGTCGCCGAGGGGAACCGACCCGTTTTTATCAGCTCCCCCGCTGAGGAGGAACCCGCGGCAACCGCGGGCCGCAAGCTTATCGGCGACGGATGCCAATTGGGCGGGGGTTGTGGCAGGTAACATCCGGTTCAGGATGCGGCCATTGCAGTGGTCACAGCCGAGGCTGCACGCCTTGCCGGTGACCGAAACGGACACAAAGTCGAGGGAGCTGTTCTTGTGCCATTCTGTACCGTACTTGATGAAGCCCGGGGTAGAGAAATAGACGACGTCTGAAAAGCTCTCTTTTCTGACTTTCCATGCGCTCTCGAATTCGATTCCCGTCAGGGTCTTCTTGCCGCCCTGGCGTTCCGGGCAGCCGGACGCGGCTCCTTGGTATCCGGATACGGCTGTCGGGGCCCTCTCAGCCATGAGTTTTCGCCTTGCCATGGCCATCTCTCCCATAGGCAGAATACCACACTATCGCGCCGGTACCAACAGAAACATCGAGTGCTTATGGCGGGCTTGTGGGCTCGTGGGGATAGTGTCTCCTCGCGGGACCGTGTGCTCCGGCGGAGTTTGTCGCTTGCGGGACGCCTGCGCCTGCTTCGCCATGGAGGACGGGGCGAGGTGGGTCTCCCGCGACCAGGTTTGGCGCGTAGCTGGTTCCGTAGGGACTACCCGAGTGTACATCCTCTTGGGAGGCTACCTCCGCCGGCTTCGTTCGCGAAGACCCCGTATGGTGGGTCAAGTGGGCCTGGGTTGAGCGCGAGGGTGGTCCGTTGGCAACCAGCACAGCGCCAGGCCTCGCCTCGGGTCTGCACGCAAGCTTGAGACGACGGATACCTGGCTGCACCCTGCGCAGCAGGACTATGGCGCTGCACGTTGAACTGGATTATCAGATATGGCCGGGCGTAGGCGAGCATGGCGGCTTGCGTACCAGCATTCAAGCAGAAAGGATGTAGCCACGATAGACATGGCAAGAAGTATTGAGGCAGCACGAGCAGGTGTCTCCCAATCGCGCAGGGCATGCGAGATCCCGCCGTTCATAGTGATGGACGTGCTCGAGAAGGCGAAGGAGCTCGAGCGGGCGGGGAGGAGCATCATCCATCTGGAGGTGGGCGAGCCGGACTTCCGGACCCCAGAGCCTATAAGGGAAGCATGCCGCAGGGCGCTTGCGGCGGGCGAGACCGGCTACACGCCGAGCCTCGGGATCCCGGAGCTTCGCGAGGCGATAGCCAGGTATCACTCGGAGAAATACGGCATCGAGGTGCCCGCGCGGCGGGTGATCGTGACCCCGGGCAGCTCTCCTGCGCTTCTTCTGGTCTTCGAGGCGCTCCTCGACCCCGGGGACGAGGTCATCATCTCCGACCCCTGCTATTCGTGCTACCCGAACTACATCCGGGCGGCCGAAGGGGTCCCGGTCCGCGTAAAGGTGCCAGCGGAGAATGGGTTCCGTTTCGTCCCCGATGAGGTCAGGTCCCACATCACCCCGAGGACGAAGGCCATTCTCATCAACTCGCCCGCAAATCCCACCGGGAACATCCTGACCGCGGCGGACCTTCGCGCTCTCGCGGATATCGGGCTGCCCATCGTGTCGGACGAGATCTACCACGGTCTCGTTTATCAGGGCCACGCCCACTCGATCCTCGAGTTCACGGACAACGCTTTCGTCATCAACGGCTTCTCGAAGACCTGGGCCATGACAGGGTGGCGGCTGGGGTACGCCATCCTGCCTGATGAGTTCGTGCGACCTGTCCAGAAGCTTCAGCAGAACCTGCTCATCTGTGCCGGGTCTTTCACGCAGCGGGCGGCGGTGGCCGCGTTCTCCGACGAGTGCAAGCCGTACGTGGACGAAATGGTCCGCACCTACGACGAGCGCCGCCGTTATATCGTCCCGAGGCTCAGGGAGATCGGCCTCTCGGTGGCGGTCGAGCCCACCGGCGCCTTCTACGTGCTCGCCGACGCCAGAAGGTACTCAACGGACTCCTACAGCCTGGCGTTCAGGATCCTGGAAGAGTGCGGCGTGGCCACTGCACCCGGCATAGACTTCGGCCCGAACGCCGAGGGCTACCTGCGCTTTTCCTATGCCAACTCCCTCGAGAACATCGAAGAGGGGCTCCGGAGACTCGAGCGATTCTTCTCTCTTCCCGATTGACGCTGCCCCTTGAAAAACGGGTCGTTTGCGAGTTCGTCTTCTGTCAGGGTCCTGCCGACCTTGTGCTCCAGGTAAGAGGACACCGCCTCGCGGACGATGTCGGCCATGCTTCTGCCTTCCGAAACGGCGAGATGCCGCAGCGCCTCATGTTCTTCTTCCGTGAAACGCACATTCGTAAGTTTGTACTTAACCATTGACCATCACCCCGCCATCATACTGCCGGACCACCGCGGTATCGCCGAGGGGATTCACGCGATCTAAGCAGGTGCAACAGCAGATGTCGCAAGTAACAAACGTAGCGCCGACGCGCCTGCAATGCCCGCCATATCACGCAAGTAGCGCAAGAATTAACAATATATTCCGGAACTTGACAATCGTTCCTGCGTTACCAAGATAGGCGGAATGCTGTCGGCAGGCGCTGCCTGTGGTTCATAAGTGCTTCCCTGGCGGCATATCTTGTTGTGTGGACATGCGAGGGGGAGGGGGACGGCCTCGTGAGACGGTTAGCGCTCGGAACCAGGGCACGTGCGTCGGCGACCGTGTCGCGGTTCACAGCCGTGCCTGCGTATAGACTGGGACCTGCGCCGTGGGCCACGCACGGGCTCGGGAACGCCGTCTGGGCGGCGCACAGGTCAGGACCTCCGCCGTGGTTTGCGTCCGCCCAGGCATGCCAGGTTGTCGTTTTCGTCCTTGCAGCAGTGATCCTCCTCCTGCTCCCGGGGGCCGCCTTTGCCGTGACGCCCGGTCCGGCCGGTGGAGGGGAAGCCGGTCCGGAGGCAAGCGAGTCCGCGAACGACGACATCCTGGGTGGCGTTCTGAAGGACCCCTGTCCCGCCTGCATGGCCACGATCAACAGAGCCGTACAGGAAGGGAGGTTGGATGAGGCACTGGCCTCGCTCTACAAACTCCTCCTCCGAGTCGTGCCAGACCTCGTTCCCGACAGATTCAGGTGCCTCGATCACAGGATGGAGCTTGTTGCCACCATCGCTGAGATCCACGAGAACATGGACCGGCTTCTGTCGAAGGAAGTCAAGGTCAAAGCCCAGTACATGGGATGGAGCGGTGATGTCGGGGCGGAGGCCGGGACCCCGGTCACCCGAAGCGACTGGCTACTCAGGGACGAGACCGGGTGGATATACGTGACCGGCGGCGCGACCCCAGGGCTGAGCCCCTGGCGCAAAGGCGACCAGGGCAAGGAGGTCGAGGTGGTGGGGGTGGTTGAGGCTAAGCAGGACGGTCGACCGTGTCTCAGGTTCAAAGATGGTAGAGTGCTTGGCAAGAAGGGGCCGGCGGGCACGGGTCCGCCGGTTGCGTAGCGGTATCGGGGCCCGGGGCCGGCGCACTTGCGGCGGCTGCGGCAGCCGCAGCGTGTGCCTGTGGTGGCAGCGGTAGCCAGGGCCGTATACCTGTGGCCTCTCAGGCCGGGCGCCCGCACAGGTGCACAACTGCAGACACCCAAGCCCGAGACTGAACGATACGCACGCGCTTGACGGCGCGGGGGCTCCCGGGTGAGCATAGCATGCGCAAAGCCATTATTGTGGCTTCGAACCTGGTTGCCTGTAGGCACCTGATGGGTGAAATCAGGGAGCTCAGGATATGTCAGGATGTGAAGGAGGCTTACGCCGATGTTCAGAAAGTCAGGCATCATCCTCCGCCTCGCAGTGGCGCTTGCCCTTCTCGCGGGGGCCCTCGCGCTCACGGGCTGCTTCGGAGGCGGGGGAGGCATATCGGTTTATGGGAGTATAGACGGGTATGTGTATTACCATGCCGACGCGAGGGGCACGGGCGACAGCGGGGCCGCGAAGCCGGAAATGGTTGTCACGCGGTCTTCGAAGGCGCCGTCAGGTTACCTGCCGCTACAGGGCGCAAAGGTGGTCGCTGTGCAGGCCGGCAAAATAACGTACTCGAACAGCCGGGGGTATTTCATCTTGACGTCGCTCAGCCCAGGCGTGTATGACGTTTCGATAACGCACGAAAGGTTCATTAACGGGCTGACGTACCCCGGTGTACAGGTAGTGGCGGGCTGGACGACTCACCTTGGGGATGCTAAGCTGGGTTCGTTCTTCTATCTCATCATCGGGATAAACAACTACCCCGGCGAAGAAAACGATTTGCAGTACGCTGTGGCTGATGCGCAGTTGCTGGAGGAAACGCTCTGGGGCGCCAATGGGTACGCCGGAGAGGTGGTGCGGCTTACCGATGCGAACGCGAAGAAGGCCGACATCTTCTCTGCGATACGGGAGATAGGGGCGAAGATGAGCCCGAACGGCCAGGATTACTTCGTCATGACCTTCTCTGGCCATGGAGGCTACCAGCAGGACCCGAATCCCAATCCGGAGCCGCCCGGCGACGATCCACAGGAGTACCTTGTAGCCTCTGATGGCGAGGTCATCACGGACGACGAGTTGACGACGTGGATCCAGGACTACATCCCCACGAATTTCTGTCTCTTCGTGTTCGACAGCTGCCACAGCGGCGGCATGGTCAAGGGTGGGCCGCTCCCGGCCTCGGCGCCGGCATGGATGAAGAACCTCCGACCTGGCCTCTCGGGCCTCGCGCGCGACCTGAACAAGTACGGGTACGTCGTGCTCATGGCATCGGATGACGATGAAGTGTCATATGAGGATCCGAACCTTGACAGCGGTCATGGCGTGTTTACGTATTACTTATGCGAAGGCATAACCACTGGAGGCGCAGATACTAATCCTCCTGACACTTTCATCAGCGCCCAAGAGGTGTTTGACTACGTGCAGCCTAGGGTGGTGGACCACACGCGGGGATATCCGCATGGGGTCCAGACGCCGCAGTTGTACGCAGAGCCGCTTGAGCGGGCAGACATCCCTATCTACCGGGCACCGTAGACCCCAGGGCCTACCCCACGATAGGTAGCGGGTCTGCCGGCGGCCATCCCGGTGTGGGATGGCCGCCGCTCTGCGTGCGCCCGGCATGGAAGGCGTCTCTAGGGTGTATGTCCTCAACGGCAAAGATAGCAGTAACCGTTAGCTGAACGCAAGGGTGTATGCGGCGACGAAGAATGCGAAATAAACCGGCGGGCGACTGAGCGGGTCATGCAAAGCACCTGCTTAGGGTTCTGCATGTCGCCGCGACCCCCTCTTCTACTACTTCGGAACATTTCCCCGCCAGATGTGCGCACCGAAGTGCATACTTGCCTGCGCCAGCCGTCCCTTCCTTGAACCACCAACTGCCGACTCGACTCGACCCTTCAAACTGGTCAGGGCTTCTGCGGACTCTCAGTGTCGCCGCGGTCCATTCTGGTTTCAAAGCCTCATCCTATCCAGGTCCAGGCTGTCCCACGAACCTGCCACGACTCTCGGCAACGCGCCGCAGTCCCAAACTCGTAGGTGTTCGCAGCATCACCGGTGGGGTTTACCCGGAGTAAGCTTACCCAGGTTAACAATGGCGATCCTGGTATCGGCACCGGCAGGTTGGCCGCTCAAATCCAGGGGCGTTTTCATCCCGTCCGTCGGCGCTTCCTGCGCCATAAAGCGTATCACCGCGGCCAGTCTCTCCTTCATCTGTCGGTAGGGCGCGTTGTCGCCGAGCCCCTTGAGGTCTTCCATGGGCAACGGCAAGGTAAAGAAGACCTTGTCCTCGGATAGGATGACTACGTTATCGGCCCCCACCACGTCTGCGATTTCCTTGGTAGCGCAAGCGAAATCCGCGATGCAGTGACTGCTTGTGATCAAGTTTCCCCAGTAGAGATTCCTTGCCTCTATGCGGTAATTCCCTTGATTCTTGACCCAGGTACAGATGTCAAGTTGCTCCGCAGGGCTGCTTCCACCGCCGGAGATGCCGATCGGAAACATGCATGGCACCGCGCCCAGGGTCATTGGCTGTGCAAACCCGTAACGGATATCCACCATCCGATCCAGTTCTTCGATCAGGGTATTTAGCCACCGGAATGGATGTATCTGGCGTGCCGTCAAAAGGTGCGGCGCGACTTGAACATGGACCACGCCTCGTGGTAGATGGTCGGAGAGGTGCCCATGGATTCCGAAGCTGAAGCTCGAATCTACCAGGTAGGCTGAAGCCGGAGAACGCGCCATCATCGTGATGCTCTTGACGCTTCCACCATCAATGTAATCCCGCAGTCGAGCTACGTTCTTGGCTGACCACCGGTAAGCATAATCGGACCTCAGGCCCTTGGCCTTGAGATGAGTCGGCGAGATCCCAAAATGCGTAAGCTCCACCTGCAGCCCAGACGCCAAGTGCTCTGCAAGCCATACTGACCGAATAGGCCAATTCGTGGTTGTAGTTTCGTCGAAGTAGCCAGCTACTGTGATGACCCAATCATGGACACTATCCACCTACACCACCACCTGGCAAGTTCCCGCTATGGCCGGATCACTTGAACGGTAACAGTGATTCCGTGAGGCCCGCATTCCTGCACTACGACATAAAGCTTTTCGTAGAGCATCGGCTCGGTCTGTGACGGACTCAGCAGTTCTATCGCCTTGTATGAACCATCAACTAACCTTGCCGTAACATCCGGTCTCTTCAGGCAGTTAACCAGCCCACTCGTTACAGTCGACATTGACTTGTTCACCCATATCTCCACTGCCTGGCCACTTGCCTTTAGCGCTGCTATAAGCGCTGCGATCTTTCCCCAGTGTTCTGGTGACCCATGTTGCTTACCGCTATCGTGGACCACGACCCCGGTCGCCATGAGAAGCGCGAGCTGGAGGTCGTCGGCGCTCCGATGGTTCACCGACACGGCCTCGGAGAGCAGCCTTGACAGCGTCCTCTCCAGTTCCACAAGCCGGCTGTCAGGCGAGAGCGAGTGCGTGTGCCTCTGTTCGTCGTAGTCCAGAAGGGTATCAGTCATCCAATCCGTGGACGTACCGAGCTGCTCGTCGGTCTCTGGGTCGTCATGTGCCCCTCCGGGGTTATCGAGCGGCCTGAGGCCTGCCGGATCGACATACCTCAGCGGGTTCTGATAGCAGTATGCGTATAGGTTCGGTCCGTCGCCAAG
>JASEJE010000050.1 GCA_030024085.1 Bacillota bacterium
AGCAAGCACCGGCAACCCCAACACCGTCAGGAGAAGTGGCGCAAACTCATGGCGCGATGATTAATTAGCTCCAACCCGAACCCCGGCCCTGGCCGCAACTGCAGCCCCGGTCGTGGTCGCGTGACCCTGGGCCCTGCCGGCCGCACCGCCGGGAGCCAGCGCCGCCGCTACCAGCCTCGTTGACACTTGTGGTCTCCAGTCCGGCCGCCCCTTACTTGATGGCGCCCATATCCTTCAAGAGCTTTGCGTAGTAGACCTGCCTGTCGGCCACGAACGTCTGGTATTCCTCCGGTCCCATGAACTCGAGATCGAAAGCCATCTCCTGCATCTTCTTGACGAACTCGGGGTTGCGATTGACCTTGTCGAAGGCGTCCGCAAGCACCTTCACTATCTCGTCAGGGGTCCCGGGTGGTGCGGAGACGCCGCGGTATGCCCCCTCAACCAGATCGTAGCCGAGTTCCTTAAACGTGGGGGCATCTGGCAGAACGGGAGACCGTTTCTCTGCCGCCACCGCAAGGACTCTCATCTGGTCCTTGTACTGGGCTGCCATCGTGGTGTAGGTCATCAGCGCAGACACATGGCCTCCCAGAAGCGCGGGCACTGCCGATCCTGACCCGGTGAAGGGGATGAAGGTCAGCTTGATGCCGGCAAGCTGCTCGAGCTCAATGGTGCCGAGGTGGTTCGCGGACCAGCTTCCGCTTCCGCCGACCGTGATTACCTCGGGGTGAGCCTTTGCATAGTCAATGAAATCCTTGAGAGTCTTGAAAGGGCTTTCCTTCCTGACCACGAGGGCGTTGGGCGTGCTTTCAAAGCAGTAGACGCGCTTTAGCTGCTCGGTCTTGTACCCTGCATCTCCGCGCTGCAGCGGCTGCAGTATGGTGTGGGGAAGGTTGTCCCCGGCGATTGTGTATCCGTCTGGTTTCGACCGCACGAGCTCGGACCAGCCCACGGATCCACCGCCGCCGATCTTGTACGAGATGACCACCTTTACGCCGAGGACCTCCTCGAGGAACGGCTGTTGCAGGCGGGCGGTGAGGTCGGACTCCCCACCGGGGTTGAAACAGATGATGTAGTTTATCGGCCTGTCGGGGAACTTCGGAGCTGCAGACGCGGATAAACCGATGAGGGCCAGCGATAGAACCACGCACACGGTAACGATCCTCGTCACAACGCGCATTCGCTTTACCTCCCCGCAGTTTTGTGTTCGCCGAAGTGCATGTACATCCCGACGTAAACAAAGGCCCTGCTACTGAAGATCTTCCGCGGCATCACCTCCCGGAACTGGAACCGCGGTTCCCGCGCAAGGCATGATGATCGACTCGTAGGCCGCGCCATGCCTGGCCTCCACGAGGCGGAGCGCGTCATCGAGGCTCGTGGCGGGAGTGAGGAAGAGGCTCCTCACGAATGCCTCGTCGAGGGATGAGACCAAGATGACCTCTTTGTCGCGGAGGACCCTTGCCAGGCTGTAGGCCTTGTGGCCGCCGAGTTCGAACCCCGCGTCGAATCGGCGGAATACGTCATCGAGGCTCTCCGCGCTTGTCATCCACTCCTCGAACGTCGGCTCGCCGCAGCCCTCAGGGCATTCGGCGACCAGCACGATGGTGCCGCCTCGCTTCACGGCGCGGTCGGCGTTGTCGATGGCTTTCTGTGCCTGATAGATGTTGATATCCTTTGGGAATCCGCCGGCGCTTGCGATTGCCACGTCAAGCTTCCGTTCGATGGGGACGACGACGAGGCTCGAACAGATCCCGACACCCTCCAGCCAGGCCCCGTCCACGTTTCCTGCGACGACCGCCGCAAGCTTTCCGACCCCGTCAGTCACGACGTTCACGATGAAATCCACGCCTGCCATGTGGGCAGCCTCGGCCATCTCGATATGGACGGGGTTGCCGTCGAGATTGCAGACCGCGGCCGCCTCGGAAGTCATGAGCGAGTGGTTGTGAGAGATGGTGTGCCGACCCGACACTCCCGGCAGGATCGCCTTGCGCCCGCCGGAAAACCCCGCGAAATAGTGAGGAGCAATCACTCCAGTGGCGATCACGAAGTCGGCCTCGATGACGGCGCGGTTGACATAAAGCTGCGTGCCGAAGCTGAGCTGACCGAGGTGGACGAGACTTGCGTCACAATCGCAATCGTGGTTCAGGACCTTGTAGGTGTCGCACACCTCGTCCCCCAGCACCAGCCTCAATTCCTCGTCGGTCATTCCCCGATGGATCCCGGTGGCCACGACGAACGTCACGTTGGCGTCGGAGATGTCCGCCTCCCGAAGTTCCTCCAGAACGGGCGGCAGAATGTCGGCATAAGGCGTCGGCCTCGTGATGTCGTTCACGATGATAGCCACGTTGCGGACGCGCTTGCGCTTGATCTCGTCGAGCAGGCTTCGAGCGCCCGTTGGGTGTTTGAGCCGGGTGAGGACTTCGCCCGAAAGATCGGGGAGCGGCACGGCCTCCCGGCCCGTCAATACGTGCGCTCTCGGGAGCCTGTCCAGGTCGAGGGGGACTTGGGATCTGCCGTACTTCAAGTCAATAACCACGAGGACGCCACCTCGCCTTCAACATGGTCGCGCCGCTACCTCACTCGTTTCGAGAGCCCCACGTGATGGTCTGCATCAGCGCAAGATACCGGCATGGGCAGCGGCCCCACGGGTTCCCATGACTGATGGGCATCACCTGCAAACAGCGTGCCAAGACCGCTGAAACTGCCGCACGCTGGCCGGGGATTTGAGAACGACACCGCCCAGCGAACATGACAGCGGGGCATGTTGCAGATGCGCAGCGCTGCTATTGCGACAATGCAACGCAGCTGACGTGCAGGCGACCGGGCAAGGGACTGGGGGGGAGTCCTCTGCAGTCCCCATCTAGGTAGATGTGGGATCAGTCAGCTGATCCGTCAGTCGTCGGGAACGGAAGCAGATGGTCCGGACGTGCCGGCCGAGCATGGGTTCACAAATCCGCGCCGGTTTGCAGGCGAGTCTTGCGTCGCTGTTGCGTGCCTTCGTTTCGGAGCTTGCGCCACAGCGTGGTGCGGTCGATCCCAAGGCGACGGGCGGCCTCGCTTCTATTGCCGCCGCATGCTCTCAGGGCACGGGCGATACTCTCGCGTTCCGCTGTCCTGACAAGGCTCTGGAGGTCCCGTTCGGCGTCGCCATTCGGACCGCCTGCGTTGGAGTTGGAGTCGTCCCCGAGGGCGTCGAGCACGTCGCTCCGCGTGATGATCCCGCCGTCTGACAGCACGAGGCACTTCTCCACGGTGTTCTTTAGTTCCCTGACGTTTCCGGGCCACGCATGGGTCGAAAGGAGAGCCAGCGCGTCGTCGGCGAAGCCGCGAGACGCCGTGCCGAGCTTACGCGACAGGGTCTCCACAAACGCCTTTGCAAGGAGGGGTATGTCCTCGGCCCGGTCACGTAGAGGAGGTACCGCCAGCTTGAGGACGTCGAGTCGGTAGTAAAGGTCTGCCTGGAAGAGGCCATCTGCAACGAGCCTGCGGAGATCCTTGTTGGAGGCAGCGATAACACGGACGTCGACCGGGATCGTGCGGTCGTCTCCCAGCCGCATCACCTCTCTTTCCTGAAGGACCCTGAGGAGGCGGGCCTGGAGCCGCAAAGGCATGCCTGCTATCTCGTCCAGGAATATCGTCCCGTGATGGGCTAGCTCGAACAGGCCTTGTTTGCCCTCTCGCTTGGCCCCCGTGAAGGCGCCCTCGACGTACCCGAAGAGTTCGCTCTCCAGCAGGGTCTCCGGGAATGCGGCGCAGTTGACCGCGACGAACGGTCCGTCGCGCCTGGCGCTTGCGCTGTGGATGCTCTGGGCGAAAAGCTCCTTCCCGGTCCCTGTCTCTCCAAGGATGAGGACTGTCGAGTCGACGCCCGCAAAGCGCCTCGCCTTTGCAACAGCAGCCCGGATCGCGCTGCTGTTACCCACGATGTCGCCGAACGTGAACCGGGCAACGTGGCCGCGGGCATACAGCCTCTTGCGCAGGTTCTTCTCAAGGGCCTGGAGCCTGCCGATGTCCTGGAAGGTGCCGATTGCACCTGCGCACGAGCCGTCAACGACAATGGGCACACGCGTCACGTTGACGAGCGTGTCGTTTATGCGGTGCACCTCTGGAGAGTCGGACGGCGAGGCGGCTGCGAGCGTCCTCGCGAGGCCGATCTGGGGCAGCACATCGCCCACATGCCGCCCCACGGCGTCGCTCGCAGCGCGCCCGGTCAGCCGCTGGGCAGCTTCATTGAACACGGTGACGCGCCCGGTGTCATCGACGGCGATGATGCCGTCAGACACGTTGTCGATAATGAGCTTGAACTGCTCTGCCCGTGCCATCTCCCGCTTCTTGACCCATAGGACCCGTGACGCCTCGTCGATGGCCTGCCTCACGGCTTCCGGCCCCGACTCGATGAGCACCGCTCTGACGCCGCGCTTTTCGGCGGTTCTCACAGTTATGACGCCACCTATCAGGGCATCGACTCCGTCCTGAAGGGCTGCGCGGACCATTTCGTCGGCGTCCCGCGCGTGTTCGAGGACCAGCTCCTTTATCTCGACCTCCATCGCTTCGTCGAGCGTGCTCGCTCCAAGGACCATGTTTTCGAAGCCTACGATGCCTATGCGCCGGCCAAAGAGCCTGGCTTTTGCGACCGCGCGGACCACATCGTAAGCGGTTACGCGGATCTCCACCACTGGCAGGCCGAGGTCGGGCGCATCCTGCAGCATGAGCGCTGTCCCGCCGCGGCTGATGAGGACCTGGACGCCCGCCTTCTTCAGGCGCCTCGCGACCTCCGGCGCCTCACCCAGGAGGGCGCGCTCCACCCTGAGGGGCTTGCGAACGCTTTGTGAGACCTCGAATGCGATGGTAGCAAGATTCTCGTACGGCGCTATGAGCGCGATCTCGGACACAGGTCATCACCTTCAGGCCATCATCTTCCGGAGCCTCTCGCGGTGGAATTCGATTCCGGAGTCGAAGTCTCCTGCTCCTTGATACGAAATGCCTGCATAAGCTGGCGCTTTGTCATCTGCGAACGGAACACTGGCGCCGCGACCCCCTTGACACTACCAGTATTTGGTGTTACCATGGATTTGCCATGGAAGGACCTACCATGTATGGGCGGGTATGGTTCATTACCGACTGGTTCATTGCCGACTGGCTCATTATGGGTGGCCAAGCTCGGAGTACAAAGCTACATGCGCCGCAGAACGCGTGGGCGACGGGTGCTCGTAGTCCCCTCGTGGAGATCACTCCAACGTCGACGCTGGTTGTCCATATACGGCCTGCGCCACATAGAACAGAGAGCGTGAACGGGCCGGTGGGTGGGGACTGTATGAGGTTCCCTGACCGGTTCCTCTGGCACAACTCCGTTAGGGAGGGAGGACCATGAGCAAGTTGAAAGTGCTAGTCCTTGACGATGGCTCAGTTGATGCTCTCTTTGATCCAGGGTCGGTCTTCGTCCAGGATGGCCTGGAGGTTGTCGGCACGCTGAGGATCGCCCCGCCGTTCGCCGCGGCCATGGGCGTGTCTCCGCCTGGCGCGGAGGTGTCGGGAGGGACGGCCGACGGCCACCCGGTCCTGCGGGAGACGACGGGGGTCGCAGCGGCGCCCTGTGCGACTCGAGGCCGAGGCGCTCAGGATGGGGGTGAGACGGACCCGACGCGAACGGGGCCCGGGCTTCCTGATGCTGCGGTCTATCTCACGAGGACGGAGCTTGACGTGCTGAGACTACTGGTAAAGGGGATGCGGAACAAGGACATCGCGCAGGAGCTGTACATCAGTGTGAATACTGTAAAGTCACACGTGACGAGCATCTTCCGAAAACTCAGAGTGAAGAACAGGTCGCAGGCGGTAAGGTACGTGTACGGCGGACGGGTCCGCTAAGTGTGGGTTCAGAAATCACCGCCACTTTTCCAGGGTTGCCGGTGTTTTCGCCCCTCCACCAGGTGTCGAAGATTCCGAACAGCAAGCACTGGTGGCCCGGAACGCGCTCGTAGACCGGCCAAGGTGAACGCTCCATGCCCACAAGGAGAGAGGGTTGGGTTTTCGCAACGCCCCCGTGGGTGGACGCTGCGGGACGTGGCGGTCCACGGGCAAGGTGGCGGGGAGCGCCACAGGCCCACCGGGCCATGGAAGTTCCCCCGTTGGGGCCACCGCAAGTCACCCGTTCGGGGAATGGTGAGGGGTGCCGGATGTTGATAGACTTGGAATCGCCAGAGGCGACCTGAGCCGGCCCAGGCAGGCATATCCAGCTCACCCGCTGCGAGGACGGGGAAGGGGGGTGCACCGGATGTACGGGAAGATTGGCGGCAAGAGGGTCAGGATGGACCTTGCGATCGACGGGTTCTGCTTCACGTTCAGCTTGTGGGGCCACCGGATCACGATAGGCTAGGCCAGGGCCGCGGGGTGCACGGGCGGGCGACGAGACAACGGGTTGCTGCCTCGCCGTCCGCCCCCACTGTTCACGACGGCAACGAGAATAGACCGGCGGGACATCCGTGTCCCCCTGGGGGTGGAGCGGCTATGGACGAGAGGATCTACACGGTTGCTCCTGACGTGCGAGTTCTGGAGAACGACGGCCAGCACGTGCTGGTCAACCCGGACAACCTCGAATGGATAAAGCTGAACGATGATGCATACAGGCTGGCGGAGAACCCGCAGGGCCGCACGCTTGGCGAGCTCGTGGCCAGGGAGTGCGCCGAGCGACAAGCGGACCCGGAGGAGATGAGAGCGCTCTTCGACTACCTTCTTGAGGCCAGGCTCATTGTCGAGGCCGGCCAGGCGGCGAGGCTGGTCCGGGTGCACTTCAACGTGACCGATAGGTGCAACCTTGCGTGCCCGGCATGCTACTTTGCAGCAGGAGACCGCGGCGGCACCGACCCGCTTGCGACCGGGGAGGCTTTGGCAGTCCTCGACGCCCTGGCGGCGGGAAGGCCACGTAGCCTCGTCATAAGCGGTGGCGAGCCCTTTCTTCGCGAGGACATCGCCGAGATGCTGGCCTTCGCAGGGCGTAGATTCGACGACGTGGTCATCCTGACGAACGGCTGCCTCATCGGCGAGAGGGAGGCCTTGCATGTGAGGGACTGCGGGGCGCGGGTGCAGGTAAGCGTCGAGTCGGCCGATCCATTGGTGCACGACTCAATACGAGGCCGGGGCAGCTTCATTGCAGCTGTGAACGGCATCCGCATGCTGGTCGCCGCCGGTATCGAGCACGTTGAGATCGTTCCCACGCTCACGCGCAGGAACCTCGCACACGTGCCCGGAGTGGTGAGACTTGCGAACGATCTCGGCGTGGGATACCATTTCAGCCTGTTCATGCCGGTGGGGCGGGGGGCGTGTCACGCTGCGGGTCTCTCGGTTCCGCCGGAGGACCTCCTCATGTGCCTTGCGTCGCTGCTCCGGGGGACCTTCGAGGGAAGCGACGGAGCGTGGGGCGGCGAGACGCGTTCCGACTCGCCGGTCGACCTGTGCGCAAAGCGCGGGTGCGGTGCGGGTTACGATATCATCAGCGTGGGCCCTGACGGCTCCGTGTACCCGTGCCCGCTCATGCACCGTCCTGACATGCTCCTTGGGTGGCTCCCGGGGGATTCGCTCTCAAGGATACGCCGCAGGGGGAAAAACGTGGTGCCTGACGTAACCCGGCTGCAGGCCTGCTTCCGGTGCGAGGTAGCGCATTTCTGTGGCGGGGGGTGTCGCGCCCACGCGCTGGCGCAGGGCGGTAGCGTGCTTTCTCCAGACCCGTACTGCGAGTTCTACAGGGCAGCCTACCGGGCTGCACTGTGGGGGTGGCGGGAAGACCGGCCGGTTGAAGAGAACGCCAGGGCGCTCGTGGCTGCCCTCGAGAGTGGGTTGTGATGCGGCATGACGGCGGTCGTGTACTCGGTATTGGCTCTGAGCTTCATGACGAGAATCCTTGCTGATCTCGATGACACGTCAGGGCGCACAAAGCGCACGGGCGCCAGCGAGACCGTTGACGGCATGCCCTTTGTCGGGATCGTCCTCCTTTTCATCGGATGGGCCGCCTGCAGGGAGGACCCCCTGGGCGCACTCGGTCTTTCCATCTCGTCCCTCGCGAGATGCCCGTGGCGGCACATGCTGGCTGTGTGGGTGGTAGCGTTTACGGCGAACAGGGCGGCCCAAGCATACTTGTTCCGCTCAGAGCTGAGAGGTCTTGCGGACAGCGGGACGATCAATCCCGGCGGCGCGTACCTGGCCCTCGTGGGGAGCAGCCACGTGCGGAGTGCGGTGGTGGGTGCGGCGATGACGTTTTCGCAGACGTTCATCGAGGAGTTCTTCTTTCGGGGGCTTGCGGTGCTGGCAGTGGTGCGAGCACTGGAGCGGCCTGGCATCTCGACCCAGGTAGCGTTCGCGGTCAGCGCGGGTGCTTCGTCCCTTGCCTTCGGTCTCGTCCACTTTCTCCCGATGAAACGGGCCAGCTCGGGCGCGAGTCCGTGGCTGGCGTGGTATGCCCTCGTCATGCCGTCAGGCCTTGGGGTTTGTTTCTGCATGCTGAACGTGATGGCGGGGTCGCTCTGGCCAGGGTGGCTGGTGCACTGGGGGCTGAACTACGTGGGGTTCATGCGGAGCAGGACCGACCGACGCTGGGGGCGCCCGAAGGCACTAAGTATGGCGCCATAAGTTTGCGGCATCTTCCCTGACGGTGTCGGGGTTGCCGGTGCTTGCTAGGGCGGGGCGCCTGGA
>JASEJE010000051.1 GCA_030024085.1 Bacillota bacterium
AATTCGAACGCATCTCACCGCACGCGCCGTCCCCGGAGGGCAACACCGGCAACCTAGCAGCCGTTGGGAAACGGGGAACGACTAACGAACTGGTCCGCTCGAGCCTTGCGATAAATTCGGGACGGGTGCCTGCGCGCGACTGAGCGCCGAAGAGCGGGGGGCCTAACGCGAGATCACGAACTGCTTGCTCACCCCGTACGGTATGTATAGCACCCACTTGAGGCCTTCCAGAGTTGGATCCGCCGCGAAGTCCTTCACGAACTTGGGGAAGATCAGGAACCCTCTCTTCGACGATTTCGCCGCCACAGGCCCGTCTACATCGTTTTTCACCGCGATCGGGTAGTAGTAGGTCTTCCCGATTTTCGCGGTCTCCACCGTATAGTACGCCTCGAGCTGCGGGTATATGGATATCTCGCGGTCCAGCGTGTTCTCGATGAGGATGTCGAACTTGACCTCCGCCGGAAGCTCCAGAAGAGCGATGACCGTCACACGGACGCCGTCGACTTCGAAAGGCTCCTTGAACATGACCCCGGCGAGGAAGCTGTCCGAAGCCCACGCGCGCCCGCGCCTGCCGTCGTCTATCACGGACCACGTGCCGTCGGCCGCCTTGCGCACCTTGACGTACCTCACGCCGAACTTCCCGTCGGCGTCCTTGAACACCACCTTCACAAGCTGGTAATCGGCGAATGGGGCACTCTCGCAGGATATGATGGTGGGACCACCCGGGTGCTTCTCCCCGGTCGCGCTCGCGTATTCCACCCACGACCTCGCAGCGCCGGCGGCGAAACCCGCGGCCTCAGTGAACCGGCCGGACTCGAGCGCGGTCACGTACCGCACCGCGAGATCCTCCGCGTCCTTCGCGTCGTCGGCGAGAGCGGGACACGCTGGAAGCGCCGAAAGAATCAGCACCAGCGACACGACTGAGAACGCAAAAACGGCTCTCCTGGACATCAAGACCCCTCCCCACGCCCCACAGCGCACCCTGCGCCTCGAGGAGAATAGACGGCCTGGCCCGCGTCTGCGGGCAGCGCTGTCGCGCTCCGGCGCTACCGCACCGTCACACCGCCACTCTGTCACGCTGGCGCACTACTGTGCTGCCAGCTCCGGCTCCTTGTCCTTGGCGGACTCTCCCTTGCCCAGCACCGCGCCGACGGCCGCCCGCGTCGTCTTTATGCGAACCTTGTCTGCGATCTCGATGAGGAGCGAATCCTCTTTCACGTCAACAATCTGGCCATATATACCGCCGACGGTGATGACGTAGTTGCCCTTGCGCAGAGAGTTCAGCATCTCCCGTCTCTTTTTCTGCTGAGTCTGCTGGGGCCTGATGAGGAAGAAGTAGAACACCACGAACATGAGCCCGAACATGAGAAGGCTCGATATGAGGGATCCTTGCTGTGCCGGCATTGACTTCACTCCTAACTCGTTTGCAATGTGTCACTTAGTTCCACAGAGGGCTGCAAACTCCTTCCTCGCCCCCTCGAAAGAGCCGTCGATTATGGACCTGCGTATCTTGCGCATGACCTGTATCAAGAAATACAGGTTATGGTAGGACACAAGCCGCAGCCCGAGCATTTCCCCGGACTTCAGGAGATGGCGGATGTATGCCCGGGAGTAGCTCCGGCATACCCGGCAGTCGCATTCCGGGTCGAGAGGGGCTCGGTCCCGCGCGTATGCGGCATCCCGGACGATGATCCTCCCCGCGCCGGTGAAAGCGGTCCCGTGCCTTGCGATCCTGGTCGGCAGGACGCAATCGAACATGTCGACCCCACGGCTCACACCCTCGATGAAGTCCTCGGGCGTCCCGACGCCCATGAGGTAGCGCGGCTTCGACTCTGGAAGGTGCTCCACCGCGTGCTCGAGCGCCTCAAACATGAGGTCCTTCGGCTCCCCCACCGATAGCCCGCCTATACCATACCCGGGGAAATCCATGTCAGCGAGGGCTTTCGCGCTCTCCTCGCGAAGGTCGGGAAACACCCCGCCCTGCACGATACCGAACAACGCCTGGTCCTCCCGCGTATGCGCCGCCCTGCACCTCCTCGCCCATGTCGTGGTCCGCCGCAGCGCGTCCCTGACGTACTCGCGCTCCGCCGGGTAACGCACGCATTCGTCGAAGGCCATGCCGATGTCCGCGCCGAGGGCCTCCTGGATGCGGACAGCAGTCTCCGGCGCAAGGAAGTGGGTGGAACCGTCGATGTGCGACCGGAATTCCACCCCGTCGTCGGTGATCTTCCGCAGGTCTGCAAGGCTCGCCACCTGAAAGCCGCCGCTGTCTGTGAGTATGCCCCTGTGCCAGTTCATGAAGGCATGAAGGCCGCCCGCCTCGAGGACCACATCAGACCCTGGCCGGAGGTACAGGTGGTAGGTGTTCGCCAGGATCATCTGAGCGCCCATCTCGAGGAGTTCCTCCGGAGAGATGCCTTTCACGCTGCCCTGGGTGCCGACTGGCATGAATACGGGTGTCTCGATCACCCCGTGGGGTGTCATCAGCTCGCCTGCCCGCGCAAGGCCGGACGCAGCCCGCCTGATGACTCTAAATCCGAAAGCAGAAGTCACGCGTGAGTCTCCTTCTCGCGCCCCTCACAGCAGGAGCATGGCATCGCCGAAACTGAAGAACCGGTACCTTTCCTTCACGGCGGTCTCATACGCGGACATCACCCTTTCGTACCCGCCGAAGGCGCACACGAGCATGAGAAGGGTGGACTTCGGGAGATGAAAGTTGGTGACGAGCGCGTCAACCAGTTGAAAGCGGTACCCGGGATAGATGAACTTGCTCGTCCACCCACTCGACGGCTCCACGCTGCCATCGTGACCGATTCCCAAGGACTCGAGGGTCCGCACCGTCGTCGTGCCGACCGCGAACACCCTGCCACCCCGGGCCCTCGTGCGCGTCAACGTGGCCGCGGCGCGAGCGTCCACGGTGAAGCGCTCGGCGTGCATGACATGCTCCTCCACGGTCTTGGCCTTCACCGGCCGGAACGTGCCCAGGCCCACGTGGAGGGTGATGTAGACGATCTCGACGCCCATCCCCGCGACCGCCTCGAGAAGATCATGCGTGAAGTGGAGGCCCGCCGTTGGCGCCGCTGCGGAGCCCCGTTTCGCCGAATCCGCGTACACCGTCTGGTATCGCTCGGGGTCCGATATCTCCCTTCTGATGTACGGCGGGAGCGGGACGTGGCCGATCTCCTCAACGACGCGGTCGAAATCGCCATCTGCAACGAACCGCATGAGCCTCCCGCCTGCCGGGGTCCTCGCCAACACCTCGCCCACCAGACGCCCGTCGAAAGAGAGCCTCGTTCCTGGCAGCGCCTTCTTGCCAGGCCTCACCAGCACCTCCCAGGTTTCGCCTGCGCCGTCGCTCCTGGAAAGGAGCAAGACCTCAACCTTTCCGCCGGTCGCCTCGCGCGCCCCGATGAGGCGGGCCTTCATGACGCGGGTATCGTTCAGCACCAGGCAGTCACGGTCCGCAAGATAGTCGATGATGTCCCGAAAGGACCTGTGCTCTATCTCGCCACGCTTCGGCACGACCATGAGGCGCGACTCGTCTCGCCGCCCGAGGGGTTCCTGTGCTATCAGCTCCGACGGCAGGTGGAAGTCGAAGTCGGCAACCCTCACTGCCTGCGTGCGCCTCCTTCGGACGTGCGGGACATGTCCGCTCCAGTGAAGGCGCCCGGCAGGAGGTCGGCCGCAGCGACCACCTTTACGTTCCCCTTGAGGTTCGTCATGACAACCTGGATGTCAGGACCGAATTCCGCCAGGACCTGCCTGCATATGCCACATGGCGCACATGGCCCGTCGGTGTCGCCCACCACCGCGATGGCAGAGAACTCTCGCTCTCCCTCGGACACCGCCTTGGCGACGGCGCACCGCTCGGCGCAAATGCCCGCGGGATACGAAGCGTTCTCCACGTTGCACCCTGTGTACACCCGCCCGCTTCGTCCGAGGAGCGCCGCTCCCACCGCAAACCCCGAGTAAGGGGCGTAAGCCCGCTCCCTTGCTTCTCTTGCAAGTTCGATCAGCCTGGCGTGATCCATTCCAATCCCTCCGAACCTCTTTAGGTATGGCGCCATGAGGCTGTTGATTCTCTCCACTTTATGGCAACGCAGCTCGGTGGAATCCCGGAAAACGGTCGCCGTGCACGGCCAAGCTGGCAGCTACCGGGGAAAACCAACCGTCTCCGCCATAAGTTTGCGCCATTTCTCCTGACGGTGTCGGGGTTGTCGGTGCTTGCACGACGGGGCGTCGAGAATTTGGCTAGCCTTAAGCGCCAAATTCGAACGAGGCGCGCCGCAAGCGCGCCGTCCCCGGAGGGCAACACCGGCAACCCTGGACAGGACTTGCGCGCTGAAAAGTAGCGCGAATTTGTGTCGATCTACTTAGCGCCTCTTGTATGCCGCGAGCGTAACCGCGGCATCCTCTTTCACCTCGAGCCTCTTTCCGTCGCGCGTGAACCTGGTGCCGACCTCCGCCAGCGCACGGCTGAGCGCGGGCGGATCGCCAACCGCCTCGATGACCACGGGATTCACCGAAATGGGCTGCTGGTTCACGAGGATGACAGGCCCTGCGCACCTCACCGACGACTGGGCGACGATGCGCTGCCCGCCCACCTCGGCTCCCCTTGCCCCGGCGTAGAAGAGGAGATTGAGGATCTCCTTGATATCCCTCTCGTGGACGATCTCGCGAGTGCGGTAGCCGTCCTCGGCATCGTAGGCCCGTATCGTGACCCCCGGCCCCGTCAGTTCCGCTGCGCCTGCCTCCTCTCGCAGCCTCGCCAGGTCGTCGCGCATCACCCTGATCTCTTCTTGCAGCCTCTGGATCTCCTGGCGCGCCTGCCTCTCCTGCTCGTCCCGGGACCATGAGGTCAGCCCGGCCCGGGCAAACCGCAGAGCCTCCTCTGCGTCCCTGGCTTCGACGCAGAGGGCCCTCGCAACCTCCGCTGGGCTGGCGGCAAGCCCGATGGCGGCATCGAGGCGCGAGAGGGCGTCCTGCACGTACGGCACGTCCTGTGCGCCAGCCTTCCGCGCGAGCGCGCGAAGATGTGCGGCCACCGCGTACCCGCCTCGCCGCACCATCTCCGCGTCGTCCATCTCCCCGGGGAACCGAAACATGGACATCCTGCGGGCGAGGGCCACGCTATCGAGGACAAGGAGAATCGCGGCGAAAACGAAAAGGAGTCGCAGCAGGCGCTCCCGGCTGTCGCCCTGCGACCGCCATCTCGAAAGGGCCGGAAGAGCCAACGCCTATGGACCCTCCTTTCGGAACGCGCTCAGCACAAGGTTATCCTGTCTCTCGACTTCCACACGTATGCCCCACGGCTTGAGGCTGTTCCGGATGAGCTCCAGACTGCTCGTAAGAAGCTCTGGATCCCCCACGGCGTGGATGACCACGGGATTCACGGAGATCGGCTGCTGGTTCACGAGCAGCAGGGGACCCGCGCTCCTGATGGACGACGTGGCCACGAGCCTCTGGCCCCCCACCTCGACGCCCACGGCTCCCGCTGCGAAGAGCTCGTTGACCATGTCCCTGACGTCCTTCTCCTGGACCACATCTTCCCTGGAAAAGCCGCCCGGAGCGTCGTAGACCCTGACGACGATGCCCCGACCCTCCAGGGGGCTGTAGCCCGCCGACCGGCGCAGGCTCTCGAGAGCCGAGCGAAGGTTATCCAGCTCGGCCTGGAGGAGCCTGAGAGCGTCCTGAGTCGTGCGTGGTGCTATCAGCGATGCTTTGCCGTCCAGGATCTCCACCTCGACGGGCCCCGAGAGGCCCGCGAGGAGCGGCTCGGCCCGCAGCCTCGATATGGTGTCAGCCGACAGGACAACGTTCTTGCCCTCCACCGTGACGAGGCCATCCCTCCCGCGCGCCACCGTGATCACGGTCCTGCCGGTCACGCTCCTTATGGCCGGATCCTGGCTCAAGATCCACAGGACCAGCTCTCTCCGCTGATTCTCCTCCTCACGCTCGATCACGTTCTGCACCGCTCTGCCGTACGTCGCGATGGCGGACGCGATCTCCTCGCCGCTCACTGCCTGCTCTATCTCGAACTTGAATTTGGCCAGGGCATCTCTCACCGCGGAGTTCCTCGCAAGCCCGGAGTGAGCGCAGGTTGATTCGTAGTACCCGGCAAGGGCCCTCGCCCCGCCCCGCACGATCTCGGTATCGGTGATCTCACCGGGAAACCTCAGGAGTTCGAGGGACCGGGCGAGCATGGCCACGTTTGCAGCCATGAGGAGAACAAGGACTACTACGACCGTCCTCATCCCCGCACCTGACGACTCCCGCATGCCGGCGACCTCCTCGTCCCAACTCGCCCTCATTATAGCAGAAAAACCCCGTCGCATCCACAAAAGCCCAGACCCGCACTGCAAGGACATGGGAGGGCGACGGCGTATAGTATGTACAGAGGAGGCCCGGTTTCCCCACCACGTGTGAGTCCCATCCACGCTCCAGAGGAGGGCTTTGCCATGACATGCTTTCAGACAGTGGCCGTCATCGTCGCGCTCGCAACCCTGTCCACCGTGGTTCAAGGACAGGCCCGCGCATCGTCCCCGGACAGGCGGTTCGTGCAGGCGGTGATGGCTGACGTGCGGGCCGAGCCAGCTGACGGCGCGGAGCGCGTAACCCAGGCGCACCTCGGCACCGAGGTCCTGGTGGTCGAGGATGCGGGTGACTGGGCGAGGGTGCGCATCCCCATACAGGGAGACTACCCTGGCTGGGTGAGGCAGTCCGCCCTCGTGACGGCACAGCAGGCTGGGACGTTCGCGGCCGCGAGGCAGCTTGCCGTGGTGCGCACCGCAAGGGCGCGCGTGCTCCGCAACGCGCAGAGCGACGCAGACGCCCTGATAGAGGTCACTCTTGGCGCGAGGCTTGCTGTTATCGGGGTGCACGGTGGGTTTGTGCGGGTAGCCGTTCCGGGGGGCGACGCCGGTTACATCGCCGCTGACGCGGTGGTCCTCTATGACAGGGGCGCCACGCCGCCACGCAAAGGAGCCGACGATATCATCAGGACGGCTACGCAGCTCGTGGGCGTCCCCTATCTCTGGGGCGGGGCGAGCACCGACGGCGTGGACTGCTCCGGCCTCGTCTACACGGTATTCTACGTGAACGGCATTGTGCTCCCACGCGACGCCCACCAGCAGTACGTAGTCGGGACGCCCGTTGACCGCGCAGACGTGCGACCCGGCGACCTTGTGTTCTACTCGACATACGCTGCGGGTGCATCCCACGTGGGGATCTATATGGGCGATGGCAAGGTCATCCAGTCGGGATCCAAGACAGGAGGGGTCGCCGTCATAAGCATCGACGACCCACACTACGGCCCGAAGTACATCGGTGCGCGTCGGGTGCTGTAACGCGGGGCTAAGTGCAAGTTCACACATCCATGCCGGTTCGGGAGAAGCTTCCGGGTTGCCGGTGCTCACACGACGGGGCGTCGAGAATTTGGCAAGCCTGGTCGGTCTTGAGTCATCGCGCTCGACATCTACATGCGGCCGATGACCGCGCGGGCCACTGCGAGGAGTCTCGGCCCGAGCACCGCGGCACCTACGACGGCCGCCCACACCGCGCTCACGAGCACGGTGCCGGCGGCTATGTCCTTGACGGTCTTGACCCTCATCTCCCAGGTGGGACATGCTATGTCGCAGACGAGTTCGAGAGCGGTGTTGGTAAGCTCGCATATGAGGACGAGGGCGATGGCGATGACAAGGCACGCAAGCTCAACCGCCGACACCCCGAGGGCGCCTGCGGCCGCCAGCACCGCCGCGGCCGCGACGAAGTGAATGCGCATGTTACGTTCGGCGGAGAGCACCGCCCTCACGCCCTGCACGGCACAGCGGAAGCTCTCCCCGAGCGACCTCGTTTTCACTGGTCGTCACTTCCCCCGGAAGCGGCGCAAGGGTCGTCCGGACCGGCCTGCGACGACACCCGGGCAAGAATCTCGCGTTCGCGTGCCTCCATCTCCTCGGCATCCCGGTCATCGTCATGGTCGTACCCAAGTAGGTGCAGAAGACCGTGGATGGCGAGGACCACCGCGTGGCGGGCGACGCCCCCGGTCTCCGGCGCCTCGCGAGCGGCGGTCTCCAGCGAGATGACGATGTCGCCGAGGATGGCCGGTTCCTCCGGCACATCCTTGTCATCCATCCCGAAAGACAGCACGTCGGTCGCGGCGTCCTTCCCCCGGAACTGCCTGTTGAGCTCGCGAATCCGCCCGTCGTCCACGAGGGCTATGCTCACCTCGACCCCGGTGGGGTCCATCCGCTCACAAGAGAGTCCGATTGTCACCGCGCGTTCGAGTTGCGCGGCGAGATCGTCATTGACATCCACTGTATCCTGCAGGTTCACGATCTCGACAGGCACGCCCGCCACCAGCCCCTCTCCAGCTTCGCCTTTACCTTCACCTTTGCCGTCATCTGAGCCCGGCACGCTGCACCTGCACCTAAGTATAGCGCCATAAGTTTGCGCCATCTTCCCTGACGGTGTTGGGGTTGCCGGTGCTTGCT
>JASEJE010000052.1 GCA_030024085.1 Bacillota bacterium
AGCGCGCCGTCCCCGGAGTGCAACACCGGCAACCCTGCAACACCGGCAACCCTGGCCTGGACTTGCGCGCCGAACAGCAGCGCGGATTCGTGGCGATCTACCTACATCTCCCGCCGCCCTTCGAGGGCTCTCGTGAGCGTGACCTCGTCCGCGTATTCCAGGTCGCCCCCGACCGGGAGGCCATGGGCTATCCGCGTGACCTTGACGCCGAGGGGCTTGATGAGCCGAGCGATGTACATGGCGGTCGCCTCGCCCTCAATGTTGGGGTCAGTGGCGAGGATGACCTCCTTCACCGTGCCGTCCTTGAGGCGCTCCAGCAGCTCCCTGGTGCGGATGTCGTCAGGGCCGACCCCGTCCATGGGCGATATGGCTCCCCCCAGGACGTGATACAGACCCCGGAATTCGCCTGTGCGCTCGAGCGCCATGACGTCCTTGGGCTCTTCCACCACGGCCAGCACGGACCGGTCGCGCGTGGTCTCACCGCATATCTGGCACGGGTCGACGTCGGTGATATTCCCGCACACCGTGCAATGAAGGATCTTGTCCTTCGCCTCGAGCAGCGCATCTGCAAGCCGCGCCACGTCCTCGCGCGGAGTCTTGAGGACGTGGAACGCGAGGCGCTGGGCAGTCTTCGGGCCGATGCCCGGAAGGCGGGTAAACTGGTCGATGAGTTTTGCAAGGGGCGCGGCGTAACGTGGCATGAAAGAACTCCTCTCAAGACCATGTTCAGGGCAGGTCGGGTCATCTCAGATCATTGGGGGAAGCCCCGGCAACCCCATGCTCCCCGCGACCTTGCCCATTTCGCCCGCAGCAAGCTCCTGTGCCTTGCGCAAGGCCTCGTTCACGGCGGCGAGGACGAGGTCTTGCAGCATCTCCACGTCATCCGGGTCAACCGCTTCGGGCGATATCTCGATGGCGACGACCTCCTGATGGCCGTTGGCCGTGACCTTGACCACGCCGCCCCCTGCGGTGCCCTCCACTGTCATGCTCTTGAGTTCCTCTTGCACGCGCATGATGTCGGCCTGCACCTTCTGGATCTGCTTCATCATCTTGCCCATATTCATGTTGTTGTAGGACACCTGGCATCCCCCCGACATGTCGTCTATGGTATCTGGGTTCCCCCGTCTCTCGGTCTTCGCATCTCTCCGCCTCTCCCTACATTCTATATCCAGGCCGCGCCCGGTTATATCTCGATCTTGAAAACCCTGCCGCCGAAAACCGAGAGAGCGGCCTTGACCGCCGGGTGGTCCATGATCTCCGCCCTCGCCCTCGCAAGGCTCTCGGCGAACTGTTCTTCCTGCTCATCAGGGGAGTCGGCGCCGTTGCCATTACCATTGTCGTTTCCGTTGCCGTTCCCGGTCGCGTCCAGGGGGCTACCGACATCGCTGCTCGCACCGGTGCTCCTCGCGCCGCTATCCGTCGCCGCGACACCCATGCCCTCGTAGCTCTCCGATGCCGCGACGCCGCCGGCAAAAGGGGGCCCGGACGCGTCCTTCGTGCCGACCTGCGGCAGGATCTCGGCGTCGTCTCCGGGCGGCGGGGCATCGTCTGTGTCGGGCCAGGGCACGTCCTCCAGGACGGGCGGTTTTGCGGGGGCTACACCCGGCACCACGTCCGACGCAGTACCCGACGCAGCACCCGACGTGACGCCCCGCCGACCGGGGAGGGAGTCCTCCGGTGCGCCCTTGCCCTGTTTTACGTCTGCGCCAGGACCTCCGCTGGATTCGCTGGAACTGGAAGAGGAGTCCCCGTCGCCTGCCCCGGCGCCGCCTGCCCCGGCCTGTGGCGCAACGACACACTTCACGACGAGATCAACGCCGAGGGCCTCCTTGATTGCTTGCTGCACGACCATCATGTAGCGCTGGGTTGACGCCTGGTTCCTCAGGAACTCCGTCTCGAAAGCGAGCATGAGCTCGGTGCCGGCGAGAGCCACAGGCCACGTCTTGCCATAGTACGTCAAGACCGGCCCCTTGCCTTTCAGGGCGCCCAGGACCTCATTCCACCTGGTCTGGACATGCTCGACGCTCAGAGAGACCGATGAGGCCTCAGCCGGGCCGCCTCCGCCGCCACCGCCCGATCCAGGCCGTCTGGCGACGGTAGGGCTGATAGCAGGGGACGATGTCGACGGCGGCGGCGACGCAGGGGGCGCGGCCGTCGACATCGCCGAAGGCGCCTGGGCCTCGTCCCCGGGGCTTGCCAGCTTGATGGTGGCTATCTCCAGGGTAAGCAGCGGGGCCGCAGAGTACCGCATGTCGGCTTCGGCCGCGCTCAGCACATCTATCGCGCGCAATACGTCCCCCGAGGAAAGGGCCTCAGCCTGCCTTCGGAGGTCCTCGAGCGCTGCCTCAGGCGCGTCCACAAGATCGGCCTTGAAGTTGCACGCCCTCAGCACGAGAAGGTTCCTGAAATGCTCCACGATATCGCGAAGGAACTGGGCGGGGTCGTGCCCGCTATCCACAAGGTCCCTCACCAGGGTGAGGGCTGCTGCCAGATCCCTGCGGATGACGGCGTCAGCGAATCCTGCGACCGTCCGGAACCCCGCCACCCCGATGGCGGCCACGGCGTCGTCATAGGTTACAGTGCCGCCGGTGTAAGCCATGCACTGTTCAAGGAGGCCCAGCGCATCGCGGGCCGCACCCTGAGCCGAGGAGGCGATGAGCTTTACAGCGTCTTCGGAGATCTCGACGCCTTCCGAGGCCGCCACCTCGGCGATGCGCGACGAAAGCTCGCGGTTTGTGAGCCGCCTGAAGTCGAAGCGCTGGCACCGCGAGAGAATCGTCGAGAGCACCTTGTGCGGTTCGGTGGTGGCCAGCACGAACACCACCCGGGACGGCGGTTCCTCCAGGGTCTTGAGGAGCGCGTTGAACGCCTCCTGTGTGAGCATGTGCACCTCATCGATGATATAGACCTTATACCTCTCTTCGACGGGCGCGAATTTCACCTTCTCGCGCAGCTCGCGGATCTCGTCTATGCCACGGTTCGATGCGGCGTCGATCTCCACGACGTCCATGGACCGGCCTTCTTTGATGCGGGTACAGGCATCACACGTGCCACAGGGGTCAGGTGTCGGACCGTTCTGGCAGTTTAGCGCCTTCGCGAGCAACTTGGCAACCGTGGTCTTGCCGGTGCCTCTTGGACCGCAGAACAGGTACGCATGCGAGGTGCGTCCTGCGGCTATGGCATTGCGCAAGGTACGTGTGACATGCTCCTGTCCCACGACCTGGTCGAACGTCTGTGGTCGCCAGCGCCTGTATAGCGAGACGTATGTCACTCCTTCTCCCCCCTCGCGGCTCTTGCCGACGCCGACGGTATGTAGTTCTGGTTTGCAGCCCGGATTCCTGCACGGCACGCAGCATGGTTGCGTGCACGACGTGCCACCAAGTAGATCGCCACAAGTTCGCGCTGCTTTTCAGCGGGTGAGTCCTTTCCAGGGTTGCCGGTGCTTGCTAGGGCGGGGCGTCGAGAATTTGGCTAGCCCGCGCGCCAAATTCGAACGAGGCTCACCGCACGCGCCGTCCCTGGAGGGCAGTACCGGCAACCCCAACACCGTCAGGGAAGATGGCGCAAACTTGTGGCGCCATACTTAGTGGCAGCGCGGGCGGCGGGTTTCGCCGGGGCACTTGCTCATCGGATACGCCCGGTCCTGGCAGGGGCGCGGTCGGCCCGTCGCTGGCCAGACCCGCGCCAGCCCCGCTCGTATTGTCCTGCGCCGTCGGTCCCGGTATACGTGGCACGAAAAGCGTGCCTCGCCCACGGCCGCGCCGCGCGTCGGGGCTCCATTCATCCGTTCATTGATTCATTCGTTCATTCGTTCATTCATGCGTCCGTTCGCTGCTCGTCGGCCTGCGGCTGCCGGTCACGCGAGACCTCGACCATGCCCGCCGTGGTGGACAGGGTAACCAGGCTGATAGACAGACAGGGACACCTTGAGGCGGGCGGTCGGGCAGAAGGCCGGCCGTGCGAAGGGCCAAGGTCACACGCCAGCCATCGAGGAGGCGGCAGGTGACTGTCGCCTTCAGGCGACGGTAGTTGACACAGCCAGGCTTCTCAGAAAGCCAACAAAAACGCCGGCCCGCCGCGACGCACGGCTCGGCCGGCAACATGCATGATGGTCGTGCACCCACCGTCGAACGCTCCTCCCAGGCGGTAACCTGTCAGCCGGCTCCGACCAGGCGCCCCCGCGGCACACGGAACATTCTGCTTACCGCTGCTACCTCCCGGTCCTGACGGGATTCACAGACATCCGTTGCGCGGGACCCAGCCATCTTCGCCACTTAACAGGGCCAGGCCCCAAAAGGAAACGGCCTCGGGTGGGAATTCGACCCCGCTATAGCGGGTTGCGGGTTCAGGGCACCGCTACCTCCCCGTCTAGCACGACCAAACTCTCACGGGCTATTTCCCGGTGACAAGAATAACATGGCGGAGAGGGCGGGATTCGAACCCGCGAGGCAGAGAGCTTCTGCCTACCCGCTCTCCAGGCGGGCGCCTTAGACCAACTCAGCCACCTCTCCGCAAAAGGTGGCGGAGAGAGTGAGATTCGAACTCACGGGGCAGGGGCTACCCGCCCACTCGCTTTCGAGGCGAGCGCTTTAGACCACTCAGCCATCTCTCCGCGCGGTCAATAGTCTCCCCGACGTCGCCGGTCCTGCGGCATCGAGGGTATCGCGACTATCATTTGTAGTTGTAGCGTCGCCAAAAACTACGGCCGTTTCCGCCTCTTGTTCCGGGACCCGCCTGCTCTCAGCCGCTCTTGCCGCGCCGGCCCACCATATGGCTTGCGCGCTACAGGGCTATGAGTCGCGGAGGTCGGCGAAAAACTGCTGTAGCAGCGCAGAGCACTCTTTCTGGAGGACTCCGCCCGTAACCTCCATGCGGTGATTCAGCGCCTCGTGCTGCACGAGGTTTGTCACCGACCCGGCCGCACCCGCCTTCGGGTCGGGTGTGCCGTACACCAGCCGTTCGACCCTCGCCAGGACCAGCGCTCCCGCACACATCGCGCACGGTTCCAGCGTGACGTACATCGTCGTGCCGAGAAGCCGCCACGAGCCAAGGCGTGAGGCCGCTTCCCTTATGGCCAGCATCTCGGCGTGGGCCGTGGGGTCGTGCAGCTCCTCCTTGCGATTGTGAGCCCTCGCCACCACCTGACCGTCGGCGACAATGATCGCTCCCACCGGAACTTCGCCCTTGAGGTAAGCCTTCTTTGCCTCGAGGAGGGCTCTGTGCATGAACATCTCGTCATCCATGGGACGCGACCGCTCACCTGTCTATTATGATAACATTGTCGCTGGTCCGCGACAAGACCCCTGGCGCGCCCTCCGCGCCCCCTGAGGCGCCTGCGCTATCGTGCGGGGTTCGGGCACGCCCTTCCCACCGATCCCAGCATCACCCTGCGCTGATTCGCGCGGCGACCCGCCTCACGGCGGCGCAAGCGTCACAGGCCTCTTTAACACCAGGCATCCTCAGCTGGAGCATGACCACCGCTTCATCAAGCCTCCTGCTAAACGCAAGGACCTCCTCTGAAGTCAGGTTGCCGCCGTTCGCCTCGATGACTCTAAAGAGGCCCTGACGCAGGACCTCGATCTCGGCCTGAAGACACTGGTTATCTGGATCAGCCGCCACTTAATCCTCTCCTGCAGGCTGGGTAAAGATTTGGACAAGAAAATGGTGGCCCCGACACGAGTCGAACGTGCGACACGCGGTTTAGGAAACCGCTGCTCTATCCACTGAGCTACGGGGCCACCTGAACTCACGCTGATGCGCCACCAAGCCCGCCCTGGCGCTCGCGCAAATATGTGGGTTTCGAACTGTGCTGCGTCCCTCTGGCGGCCAAGCCAATCAGGGGCTTTCGCTTCCACATCGTTTATACCACAGAGGGTCAGCCCCTGTCAAGCGAACGGCCCAGCTTGTTTCGCGTTACCGTTGTTTCGCGTTACCCTTGAAGAGCCGACACAATTGTGGTATTATACGTTTCGGAGCAAGCAACAAGAACGCATGTCGAGCGAGTTTTGCGCGCCTGTAGCTCAGCGGATTAGAGCATCTGACTACGGATCAGAGGGTCGGGGGTTCGAGTCCCTCCAGGCGCGCCAGCTATTTTGGGATTTTGATACCAGGATATGGCAGCGTGAACGGCTCTTGACAGCAAAATGACAGCAAGAGCACCTGGAAAGTGAAAGCCCCGGGCGGTGCTTACCCGGGGCTTCTCCTTGTCCGTCGGGGCTACCGGCATACAGGTCGCTAAGCAGATCGCCACGAGTTTGCGCTATTTTTCAGCGCGCAAGTCCTGTCCAGGGTTGCCGGTACTGCCCTCCGGGGACGGCGCGTGCGGTGAGATGCGTTCGAATTTGGCGCGCGGGCTAGCCAAATTCTCGACGCCCCGCCCTAGCAAGCACCGGCAACCCCAACACCGTCAGGGAAAATGGCGCAAGCTTATGTCGCCATACCTGGATGATAGGCCGGCGCGATAGCGCCGTGGAGATGCCCACCCTCCCCCGGCGCCTCTCGCGGATCCTTCCACGAGAGGGGCGGCATATGGACAGCCCGTAAATGTAAGGTTGTCGAGAGGGAGCTTCTTGGGACCCATTGCAGGGAAAAACTCTCTTGCAGAGAATAATCCTCGTAGGTTCTCCGATACCTGCGTGGGAAGGACCCGTATGGCCCGATTGCGGCGAGGGAGTCCGGTCCCATGCTCTCAAGGATCCCGGACTTCGCCGGAATCAACTGCTATCCGCGTAGCCTTATGCAGGCTCCTCCCTGCGCAACCCGGAGATGCTCTTCATGTGGTCACTCATCGACAACTTCGAGTGAAGGGAGGGATTTACCCCCAGGTTTGAGCTCGTGGGCATCGATTGTGGGACTCACGAAAGGATCGTTCACCCGAGCGCGGGGATCTACGCCACGCAGAGATACCCAGAGCGTGTTCCCTGCATTGAATGGCCTTGCAGATCAGGCGGGATAACCCTAAGTAGATCGCCACAAGTTCGCGCTACTTTTCAGCGGGTGAGTCCTGTGCAGGGTTGCCGGTGTTGCCCTCCGGGGACGGCGCGTGCGGTGAGATGCGTTCGAA
>JASEJE010000053.1 GCA_030024085.1 Bacillota bacterium
ATCTCACCGCACGCGCCGTCCCCGGAGGGCAACACCGGCAACCCTGGAAAAGTGGTGGTGATTTCTGAACCCACACTTAGGCGACGGTTGCCAGGATCCACGAACCGATTCTGTCAAACCCTACGTCGTGGTACATTCTCGAAAGCACGGGGTCGTCCTCCTGGTGGAAGAGATATACCTCCTTGCCCCTGCTCACGAGGTCCCGACACAGGCTCAACGTGCAACCCCGCGCGAACCCCTTACGGCGGTAGGCCGGCCCGGTATACACGGAGCCCACCATGGCCATGTCTGCCGTCTCGGTGGTCGTGAGCGCGCACGAGACCACCCGGTCGTCCTGCCGCACAAAGTAGACCGTGCCGAAGCCTAGAATCGACGGCAACCTGGCCTCGCAGTTGAGCAGCATGTCAGTTCCCCGGTAGAAACGGATGAGATCTGGTATGTCCGATGGCGAGGCTCTCAGGCTGGATGAGTCCGTGCGCTGGGGCAGGCGCCTCGGGTCAAGCTTGCAGAAGGAGTACGGTGTTACCTTCCGCTGAGGGCCCGTGGCGACGTCGACCAACTTGAGAGTAAAGTCTGACCTCCCTAGAATGTGGGCGCTCCTTATCTCCGGAAGATCCTGCCCGATCCTGTCAATAACGCCGATATCCGACGCTGATACGCAGCAGTGCACCGGAGATATGAGGACGGCGACCGTGATAGCGCCTCTCTCCCTGCCCACCAGGACGGTGACGCCCGGGTCCCGTGGCTTGCGCCAGCCGGTCTCGTCAAGGTAAGTGAAGAAGTAGAGATTGTTGGCATAGTCCCTCTTCAGGAACAGTATCAACTCTTGCATGTCCGTGCCCGCGATAGGCTCCACAGGACCGTGTCCCCCCTCCACTGAAGTGCGCAGCCAGCATACGCCTGTAGTATCCCATTGCCATCCGGCGGTGTCAACATGAGGCAACTCCACTCGTAGTGCTGCTCCGCGTGGCGCCTGCGAATTTCGTCGTGCTTCCTCAGAAACTGAAGTTCCACGTTCCGATGTGGAGCCTCGGCTCGCACAGAAGGAAATCGGGTCAGGACGACGTAGTTGCAGTTACGAGAGCCGTAGGCTCGGCGGAGTGCGATCGGGTCATTGGGCGCAACCTCCGGGCGCTCATGGCGCGATAGAGAGGGTTCGCGATCATGAATGATGTGCAGACTCTAGAAGATGCAGAATGGCAACGCATGGCAGGTCACGCGTCACCGGTATATGCCGAAGTGAACGAAAGAGGCGAATCCATCACCTTCGCGTTCGACTGGCCGGGAGCGTGCGGGTGGGGGGCGTCCCTCGACGCTGCCCTCTCCAGGCTGGAGCGGGATATCGGCTTCACGCACTCATGGCTTCTGTCTCACGGAGTAGAGCGCCGTTACGAGAGACCGCTCCGCCTGACGGTGGTCGAGACCGTGCCGGCCACCGGGGTGCCGCTGGAGTGCGATTCGGAGGGCTTCTACACCTGGGACGCGAAGCCATACACCGACCATGAAGTGGACCTTACCCAGAAGCTCCTTGGTTTCAGCCGGGAGGATCTCCTCCGCCTCATGGAAGGACTGCGGGACCGCGAGGCGGCGCTCAACCTGCGCATTGTGGAAGGCAAGAGAACTATCCTCGAGATCCTGGACCACATCGCCGTTGCGGAGTGGTGGTACGCGACCCGAGTCCTCCCCGACCCGTCCGCAGTGGGAGACTGTGAGGATTACGGCAACACCGCTTTCGAGCGGCTGAACTCGATCAGGGCAATGTTCCTGCACACGTTCCTGGCGGGCTTGAGAGACGCTCCTGCGTCGGAGCGCTGCCGGACGTTCTGCCACATTGGAGAAACGTGGTCCGCCCGCAAGGTGCTGCGACGCGCGGTCTGGCATGAGCTGATCCACTTCAAGCAGCTCCTCCGTCTCGTGCCGAAGGTGGAGGCGGCTATCGCCGGAAAGCCCGCGGTAGATGCAGGCTGACACTGGCCTCGTCATCTCCCGGCGAGCACGAGGTCTGCCTCATCCTCGGAGTACCGCCTGTACATTGCAACGCATTCGGCCTCCAGCACACCACCGAGGTAGTTATGGACGCGTTGCCTGACATAGGGGCTCATTTCTACGAAATCGCGGGGGCGCAGGTGGTTGTCGTACATGCCGAAGACGATGTTCCGGATATTCGCCATTATGATCGCCCCGAGGCACATCATGCAGGGTTCCACCGTGGAATAGATGACGCACTCGTGGCTGTGGTCGTAAAGGTATGATGCGCACGCCATCAGCGCGTTCATCTCGGCGTGCGCGATGTGGCTCCGGGTAGTTGCAAACCTGTTTGATCCCCTGCCGACTATCCGGCCGTCGTGCACTATCACGGCACCGATAGGCCTGTCCCCGCGTTTCAGGGCGTCTTCGGCCTCCCTCAGCGCCTCGCGCATGAACTTCTCGTGGTCGATGGTCTCGAACGGCTGCATAGAACCATCCTTTCGCCCCTCGCTGGTCCCAACATACAGTTCCTCTTCATCGGGCGTTTCTCCTCCTGTCATGCGTTTCGGCCCATCTCCTCACCTGGAACAAGTCGGGTCTCGAGCGCCCCGTCCGCGTACCCGGAGACAGTTTCGAAGACCGGCCGACGTTTCTCCTCGTTCTTGTAAACGGGCATACCCGGACGCACCTCCATGGACACGTCGTACACGCGCACCTTGCCAAACCCCCATTCCTGTTCCTGCCGCCGATCACTTGCTAACCCCGGGCCTCGGCATGCTGTGCTCGCGCCTGGCCGAGCACAGCCGCAGAGCCAGTGCGATGCACGCAAGCCGACATAAGGCCGGTGTGAAGATACCCGCTCTTGACCGAGATGTCCGACAGGAGGCTTATGTGTGCGACCGAGCGCCCCTACTGAGGCGTCAATAGGGAACGACGACCTCGAGGTCGTCCATGGGGAAATGCCGCTTGTCTATTGTGACCAAAGGCACTCCAAGGTGTCTCGCAGTCGCAGCTACAAGCGCGTCCGCGATCCCGACGCCATGGCTTGCGCCCCACTCCCGGACATACGCACCTGCACGATGCGCTATGTCCTCCCCCACGGGGACGACCTTCATTAGCGACAGCAAGTTCTCAACCGCTTCCTGGCTTTGGCAGGATGTCCTGGGCAAGCCGGAGATGAGTTCCGCCAACGTAATTACGGAGCACGCAAGATCGAGTGCCTGGGACTGACGGATTGCGTTGCCGAGCCACTCGCGGGCCTCAGGGTACCCTCTGAGATGATCGACAAGGATACACGTATCCAGCACGTAGAGCACTCCGGTCCCTGTCGCTGTCCTTACCTCTCCTGCGTTACTACTCCCGATCCCGGCCATTATGGGCTACTCCCCCCGCAAGCCGATCACGCCTTTCCTCCCATCCAGACCGAAGCCTGCGGACGTGCTCTATGCTGTCCACGCCCTTCCACTCCGGCACGGCCCCGAACGTACCATCCAGCACCTGCAAACGGTGATCAGCCGTCTTTCGAGCAAGGTACTCGGAGACCGCTTCACGCACGACATCGGCCATTGGTACCGACTTCAGCCTGGCTATCTCTTCAAGCGCGGTTTTCTGCTCGGCCGTAAGGTAGATCTGCGTGCGCTCCATGCTCGCTCACTCCTCGGCTAGCTGTATACATCTACATTATACATCAGCTCCTCCAGACGTCAACGCCTTCCCGCGCACTTCTGCACTGGCAAGCCCTCGCCATGCCACGCCATGCCATGGTCTCGTTCGCCACAACCAGACCGTATCACGGCCCTTAACGATCCACAATCACCCAAAGGAATGAGATCCAGCCCCGCCACCCATTGCACAACGAGCCTCCTCCCCGTATACTCCTGTTGGGAGAGCCTCGAAAGCAGGGGCACGAATGCGGGGCAGGGTAGAGATGCACGACAAAACCCTTTATCATGACGCGAACATTCACACCATGGACCCACGATATCGCCGGGCGTCAGCCATGGCTGTGGTGGACGAGAGAATCATTGCCGTCGGAACGTGCGAAGAGGCGGAGGCCGCCTTGTCCGGACATTACCGCGTCGTTGACCTGCAGGGCTTCACAGTGGTGCCGGGATTCATCGATTGCCACATCCACTTCCTGTGGTACGCCCTCGGGGCACGCAGGCTGAACCTGGACGGAGTCGCCTCCATCGGAGAAGTCGTCCGGATGGTCGCCGAGAGAGCAGCCCAGGTGAGACCCGGCGAATGGATTCTGGGCCACGGCTGGAACAGGAGCCTCTGGCCGGCTGCCGACGTGCCGACGCGCGCACAGCTTGACGCTGCGTCTCCCGCGAACCCTGTCGCGCTCACCAGCAAAGACGGCCACACCATGTGGGTGAACTCGCCTGCGCTGGCCGTGGCAGGCATAGACCGGGACACGCCCGACCCCGGGGGCGGGAAGATCGAGCGCGACGCGCGCACGGGCGAACCCACAGGCCTCCTGCGCGAGAACGCCCAAGCCCTCGTAGACGGCGTCATCCCCGTCCCCGGGCCTGATGCCTGCGAGGAGGCCATTGCCGCCGCCATCCCGCGCTTGCACGAATTCGGCGTGGTAGGCATCCATGACTGCGAGGACGAGCTTGCTTTCCGCGCCTTCCAGGGCCTTGCAGCCCGGGGTAGGCTAGGCCTACGCGTGTTCATGATGATCCCCCGCCAGAACCTCGACGCTGCCATCAAGATCGGGCTACGAACCGGCTTTGGCGACTCCACGCTGCGCGTGGGCCCACTCAAGGTGTTCGCCGATGGCGCCCTGGGCTCCCAGAGCGCCGCCCTGCTCGAGCCTTACGCCAGCAACCGCGAGAACACCGGGATCCTGGTTGCGTCGCGCGGGGAACTCGAGGACGTCATCTTCCGGGCGTCGCAGGCCGGCATAGCCGTCGCCGTGCACGCCATAGGGGACCGCGCCAACAGGATGGTCCTGGACGCATTCGAAGCCGTGCAACGCCGGGGTATCCCTTTCCCTCTTCGTCACCGTATCGAGCACGCACAGCTAGTTCATCCCGACGACCTCCCGAGGTTTGCGTCGCTCGGGATCATAGCGTCAGTCCAGCCCGTCCACGCCACTTCCGACAGGTACATGGCAGACAGCCACTGGGGCGAGCGAGCCTCCCGCGCATACGCGTACAGGTCTCTCCTGGCTTTGGGGGCACGCCTCGCGTTCGGCTCGGACGCGCCCGTGGAGCCGCCCCACCCCATCGAAGGGATCTTCGCCGCAGTGACGCGCAAGCGCGCCGACGAGGTCCTGCTGCCCGGCTGGCACACAGAGGAGTGCCTCACGGTGGAGCAGGCGGTTAGCGGCTACACGCTGGGCGCCGCGTACGCTTCCGGCGAGGAGGCTGTAAAGGGCTCGCTTTCCCCGGGCAAGCTCGCCGACTTCGTTGTGCTCTCTCAGAACATCTTCGCCATCCGGCCCGACGAGATCATCCAGACGAAGGTCCTCGCCACAATTATGGGCGGCGACGTCGTGTTCGACGGCATGGGACTCCGGGCCTAGCCTGCTCTGTCCCTCGGTGAGTTCACTCTTCCGGTCGCCCCAATCTGCGGATGGTTCCCTTCACCAGGCAGTTCCCGTCACCTTTCGGCGGTCGCGACTTCAAGCCGTTCCGCCGCGAGGAACCTGCCGGTCGCGGCGTCCATCAACTCGACATTGATGACTAAGTAGATCGCCACAAGTTCGCGCTGCTTTTCAGCGGGTGAGTCCTGTCCAGGGTTG
>JASEJE010000054.1 GCA_030024085.1 Bacillota bacterium
CTGGCGAGGACCTGCGCGCTGAAAAGTAGCGCGAATTTGTGGCGATCTACTTAGCGCTGTGGTCACCTGCGAAGCGACCACCGCCCGCGTCGTCGAGGCGACGCCTGACTCCCTGGACGAGCTGCACGAACTTGGGATATGAGCGCCTCACTCCCCAGACGGTGAGCGGGCGGCCGACCCCAATGAGGCCCACAGCCCTGGATAGGAATCCACCGATCTTGGTTACGAGGCCCACATTGGGAAGAGTGTCCACGAGCATGTATTCGTCCCGCGATACGCCGCAAATCTGGAAGATGCTTTCGATGGCCCGGCGCACCACACCCTTGGCGGCGCCCATGCCGATAATATACACCTCCCTTCCCGCCTCGTCGGTACCCATAAGGAAGCAGGTGCCGATCTGGTCCGGATCCGTCCTGTCATAATGCGGCAATCCCAGGATCTCGCGGGATTCAGGTATCCTATCAGAAGGCAGCCACCGGAGGTGAATGGCTGCCGCAACAACCGACGAGTGCGAGCTTCCGTAACAGTGGTAGATCACCTTCATCCAGGGGCATCCTCCGTCTATCGGTCCGGCGCCCAGCCGCGGCGCAATGCAGCGCTCGATCTCCGTTCTCTCAGTGCTTGACCACGATGTACGTGCCACCGCCAAGGTCGTGCACCACGCCGTCGAGGATCTTCGCAAGGTACACGGCCGTCCTGCGCAGGTCCTCCTCATCGTCGGCGAAGAATATGGGGGCACCGCCTCCCACCCTGTCTCGTCTGGTGGTGACGATTGCTGCGATCGCGTGTTCCAGCGTCACATCCATGATTATAGCCCAGCCCGCCCTCACTCAGTCCGCGGCGATGCGGCCCGCCCGCGTGGCGAGAGGCTTGCGAACAGATGTCTCGATGATCGGCACCCTTCTCACGACCTCCAGGAGCGCCTCCACATCCGGCTCCACGGGCACCATGATCATGCCCGCCCTGCCCGTGGAGATGTCGAGGCGCATGAGCGGAGTGAAGTCGCGCTCGCTCACGTCGACTCGCACGCCCATTATGCTCGCCGCATCATGCACTATAGCCTGTCTCTGGCCGACGTTCGCGAGAGTCGCCCGGGCGTTGTCGTCCCTGGGCTCCACCACCACCCCGACCCCCTGGGCCTCGATGACTCGCCGCGCTTCCGCGAGACCGATGTTCGCCAGCACGATTCCCTCCACCGAGAGGAGCGGGCCATCGAACTGGATGCGCCCCTGGCGCACAACTGCGATGTCCCCCACGACCCTGCGCCCGAAGACGCCCACGATGATGGCGGCGACGAAAAGCCCGCACGCGGCGCCTGCGGCGACAGCCATGCTCCGCGGGAGCGGAAGCGCGTACGATACCAGGCTGGTCGCAAGAGCGGCGGCCATGGCCAGGTAGTTCCTGGCTTCGAAGACCCGGGCTATCCCTTCGATGTACGCCGTGCCCCTGGGCACGAGCTCCGTGTCCTCGAGCTTCTCAAGGCTCCTCCGCTCCATGTCTCGCACCTCGCGGAACTGCTGGCCTGCAAGCGCGAGGATGCTCGCTGCCATGAAGTCGCGGGTGACCACCGCCGGCACGGCGAGCGCCCCGAGGCTCGCCGCTATGAACCCAAGACCCAGGTGGACCACGTATGCGTGAGGATAGCTCGGGTACTGCCTGTAGTCGGACCGGAGCATGACAAGACGGGCGAAGGTTCCCACCGCGACGGCCGCGGCGATCCGAAGGAAGTGTCCCTCATTCACTGAGGGTCACCGCTTTCTCCTGCGGCGCAGGCCCAGGAGGTTCAGGAGCCCGCGCGCTCCGATTCCGGCGAGCCGTGTCCGGATCTTCCGCCAGTTGTCGGAGTTGGCAACGAGGTACCCGCCTCCTGCGACAACCAGAAGGCCGACTATCCATGCTACGGCACGCCCGACGCCGCCCCTCGCAACCCCGACACCCGGCGCCGATGCGCCCAGCACGGGCCCGATGGCCGATGCAAAAAGATCCACAGCGCGCTCCGCCTCATCGAGGCGGCTGGTGTGCGCGCCCACCTCCATCAGCACCGAGCGCCCGAGCATGTCCTGGTTGTAGTCCCCCTGAGCCCACAGGATGCCCTTGATGAGCCCCGGAGCGCGTCGGTCGGCAGCGGCCTTGAGCTGCTTCGCAAACTGGATGTTTTGCCCCCTGGTCTGGTTCTGCTGGCCCACCACCAGGGTGATCCTGGTGACATCCTCCCCCGCCACCGTAGCCCTGTACGCCTGGGGCGGGACCGCATCCCTGTGAACGTCGAAGGCCGCAATGGGGTTCTGCCTCATGAGTTGTGCCATCGTTCGCCTGGACCTGGCGTATGCTCCGCCGTCATGCGGGTTGTGGTTCGCCGTTGACCGCACCACGCGGAACCCCTGTTTCTTCAGGGCGTTCTCGAGCGTGGCCGCAACCCTGTATACATCGCCCCAGTCTTTCGTCGAGGTCCCGCTCGTGGGAGCGTATGACTCGTCGCTGTGCGTGTTGTACAGCACGACGGTTCTACCCTTGCCCGGCGCGCCCTGCCCGAGGAATACGCTGCGAAGTGCCGACACGGCGGTTGAGAGCGCGCGGCCGAGCGCGCGGCCCCTTCCGCCACCAGCGTCCGACTCCTCCTCAGGTCCCATGACGTCCAGGAACACCGCGTGTGCCGTGTCGCCATCGAGGTAGGTGATCTCGTAGGCGCGGTTGTCCTCGGCGATGAAGATATCACCAGGGGCAACCATGATGGCTGTCATGAATATCTCGCGCCTGTCCTCGTCGAGCACAGTGTAATAACCTTCGTTGCGTTCCTCATGGGCGAAGGCTGGGAACGGGAAGACCGTCACCGCAACCATCACGCCCACGAGCGCCCCAAGTACTGCCATTGCAAGCCCATGCCGGCGGCACGCATCTCCGCCAGACGCGCGGAAGTCAGGCCTGGTCACTGTCATCCCTCCCCGCGCCGCTCTGGTGCGTCCGCGAACCCTCATGCTCCCGGTCTTGGTCGCCCGCAGCCTCCGGACCTCGCCCCGCAACCGGGGAGTCTACTCTCACTTCGCGCTCCACATTGGAGACCGGGCCGCCCTGAATGCGCTCCACGGCTTCTCCGAATATCTCTGCGAGGCCCACCGCGACGACCGCTGCAATCACCACAGCGTCGAACACTCCGGCCCCACCGAGGTGCACAGTGGCCGGCATCCGCCTTGTGGTCACCTCCACGAGGTGGGCCGCGTCCAGGAGCACCACTCCCAGCACTGCCCCGGCAAATGCAGCGCGCCTCGACCGTCCCGCCAGATAAGCGACGACTCCAGCCACGAGGCCGAAGGCGTACAAGGGGTCGAGGATGGTGCGGCCTTCCTCGAATGCGAACAGCCTGGTGAGGGCGAAGAGGGCTATCCCCGTTATGATGGCCGAGAGGACCCCCCGCCCGGTCTCGAGGGGGGTATCGGCGCGCGCGAGCACGTATATGGCGAGAACGATAGGCACAACCGCTCCTCCGAGGTTGATGCTCACGGACTGGAGGCCGCGGTACACCGGCACATCAACGAAGCTTCCGGCAAGCATGAGCCCGAGTGCCAGAAGGGCTTGCCTGTCGGTGAGGTGCATCCTGTCCAGCACCCGGTGGGTGACCCCGAGAAAAACGAGTACACTCACTGCAAGCAGGATGACAAGCCCCACAGTCATATCGTGTTGTCGCCTCCCTTCCCGGTGTAAAGCCTTGTCACGTGCGCGAAAGTCGGATCTGCCACACCCTGGAAGGTAGGGTACCCTGAAGCGCCTTCCCTTATGCGCAAACGAAAGACCGACGGCTTCGTCAAGCCGCCGGCCCTGTCAACCCGGCCCTGCTCCACCCTGAGTTTGCTGACCGCTGCCCACGGTTGCCGGCAGCTTTACGTGCGGCAACCTTTCGAGCACTCAGGGGCGCGCTCACTCCTCCCTGGAGTTCTTCAGGAGATCCCCGAACACGTCCCCAATGGTGGGCCCGGCCTCGTCTTCCTTGTCTGTGTACTTCCTGTATGCCTGTTTGTCGCCCTCCGCCTGGGCCTCCTTCAGGCTCAAGCCTATTCGATGGTCGCGAGGCCTCACGCTGATGACCTTCACGGACACCTCTTCTCCCGGCTTCACCACTTCATCCGGACGCGAGACTCTCCTGTCCGCAAGTTGAGATATGTGGATGAGTCCCTCGATCCCTGGCTCGAGTTCCACGAAGGCTCCGAAGTCGGCGAGCTTCGTCACCTTGCCGGTGACGATGCCACCCACAGGATAACGCGACGTCACGCCCTCCCACGGATCCGGCAGTGTCTGCTTGAGCCCGAGGGATATCCTCTCCCGCTCCCTGTCCACGGAGAGCACCTTGACCTTTATGCGGTCGCCTTCCTTCACCACATCGTGGGGGTCCGTCGTCCTCGTCCAGGCCATGTCGGACACGTGAAGCAGCCCCTCGACGCCCTCGCCGATGTCCACGAACGCGCCGAAGCTCACGACACGCCTCACGATGCCGTCCACGATTGCGCCCTCTTGCAGCGACTCGAGCACCCTGGCCTTAGCCTCGGCTGCCTCCTCTTCCTGCACGAGGCGCGCCGAAAGCACCACGTTCCTCTTGCTGCGGTCAGCCTCGAGGATTTTCATCCGCAAGGTCCGGCCCAATAGGGGCGAGAGATCCGCCATCGGGCGCCGGCTCGCGTGAGAGGCAGGCACGAATCCCCTCAGGCCCACGTCAACCACGACGCCGCCCTTGACGACGTCGGTGACCTCGCCCTCGACAGCCTCGCCACTATCGAGCGCGCTTTGCACGGTCTCCCAGGCGCGCTCCGTATCGGCCTTCCTCTTGGATAGACGTGGCCTGCCTTCCTTATCCTCCAGCCTCTCCACGAGGACATCTATCTCCTGCCCCACGTCCACGACGCCCACGCACGATTGCACGGGCTTTCTGGATATCTCGGATCTCGGCACGACGCCCTCGGACTTGAGCCCGATATTGACAAGGACCTCATCAGGGTTTACGGCAACGACCGTGCCCCTGATGATATCCCCCTCGGATATCTGCTCTCCGGCGGGCATCTCGCCGCCCTCAGTCATTTCTGCAGGCTCGGCAGGTGCCGCCTCGTCCCGCGCTCCCGAACCGCCCGCCTCAGCCGCTTCAGCCGGCCGGACGGCCTCTCTCTCCGGTTCCGGCTCCGATCCCGGCGCCGCCCCGGGCTGTGGTTCCGGCTGGGGCTCTGGCTGTGGCTTCGTTTCCCCCGCCGCCTCCTCAGTCTCTGCGGGTTCCTCCGGCCGCTCAGGTTCCGCGGACTCCGGGGGCACGTCGTGCGAAGGTGCAGACCCATCGTCGGGAGCGGCCTTCGCAGCCTGCTCCCCGCCGTTCGGCGCCACCTCGCCCTCGCCGCCGGTTGCCGGCGGGTTCTTTTCGTCCCCTTGTGCGATCATTGGTTCCTCCCTTTCGTCCATCCTGTCTTCGCCCAGCACGCTCATCCTCTCCATGACCTCCTCGATAACCCAATTCGGCGTCGATGCCCCCGCCGCAATCCCCACCATCCTCACGCCGGAAAGATCCAGA
>JASEJE010000055.1 GCA_030024085.1 Bacillota bacterium
TCTCGACGCCCCGCCCTAGCAAGCACCGGCAACCCTAACACCGCCAGGAAAAGTGGCGCAGACTTATGGCGCCATACTTACGTCACCCTTCCCCTTGAATGCGTGACGTAGCGAACGGGTAAGGCCCGGACCGGTGATGTACATCAGTCGTCGACCCTCAACGATGACGTAGGGAACGGCTCCTGACGGACCCGTGATGTACGTCATGGGTCGGCTCAAATGACGGTACCGGCAGAAGCCCCGCACGTGACGGAGCAGTAAATGGGAGCCCCGTCGAGGTTGGGAAGGAGTGCTGACACAACGCGGTAACAATGTGTGCGATCCATCTGTAGCGGCCGGAGCAGCGGCATCAGCAGCCTCAGCCGCGGCGGCGACGGCGGGCGCAGTTGTGACGGAAGCGGAAGCGGAAGCAGGGCGACGACACCATCAGGAGGGGGTGGCCAGGTTGGTGCCTGGGCTTCGAGAGATCTGCCTGGTCGTGTTCTGGTTTGTTGCTGCGTGGTGGGGTCTGTGGACGACCCTCGCGCTCGTCGCGAGGGTCCGGCTGCTCTTCGCGTTCATGTTCGTGGTGGGCGTCTTCTGGGGGCTGTTGACGTTTGGCGCCGCAGGGACGGTCCTGTCGTTTCTGCTGCTCCTCATTCCCATCATCGTCCTTCCCAGGATGCCGAGGATCATCCCGGAATACCAGCGCGGAGTGCTCTTCCGTTTCGGACGCCTGGCGGGCGTCCTCAGGCCAGGTCTCAACGTCATATTCCCGTTCGGCATCGACAAGGTCTGGATGGTGGACTTACGGACCTTCACCATAGACGTCCCAAGGCAAGAGATTATAACGCGCGACAATGTCCCGGTGATGGTGGACGCCGTCGTGTACTTCAACGTCTTCGATCCGACCTTGGCCGTGACCAAAGTGGCAAACTATGTGCAGAGCACGACTCTCCTTGGCCAGACGATCCTCCGCTCCGTCCTTGGGCAGCACGAGCTCGACGATATGCTTGCCAAGCGCGGGGAGCTGAACGAGGTGCTGAGGTCGCTGCTCGACCAGGCAACCGATGCCTGGGGCGTGAAGGTGTCCGGCGTCGAGATAAAGGCCGTCGAGCTCCCCGAAAGCATGAAGCGGGCCATGGCCAAGCAGGCCGAGGCCGAGCGCGAGCGCCGCGCGAAGGTGATTTCGGCGGACGGGGAGTTCCAGGCGTCGGAGAAGCTGCGCGAGGCGGCGCTCGTCATCGCAACGGAGCCCACCGCGCTCCAGCTCAGGTACCTGCAGACCCTCACCGAGATCGCCGTGGAGAAGAACTCGACGATCCTGTTCCCGTTGCCCATGGAGATCCTGAAGTACTTTGCAACGTGCGCGAACACCACAGTCCGCGGGGGAGGGGGTTCGACCTGAGATCCGGTCCGGTATCCCAAATGTCGCTCGGGCCTCTTTACGTCGGCGTTTTCGCACATGTGCGTGGTGTATGGGAAAAGCGTGCCTCACTTCACTCTTGTGTCGGGACGCGAGCCATGTGGCCGCGTCGCCGCCGATGGGCCGGGGAGGGTTGCCCGGCCCCCACGTTGAAGTAGCTAATCAACCAACGCCGTTTCTGCGAACTGACGAAAGCGAACGGCCTGCCTAACCTACACTCGTAGGAAGAACGGCCAGGGCCAGAAAGGAAGGTGGCTTGCGGACATGAGAGTCGGGGTGCTGACGCTTGATCCTGAAGAGGCGCGCACCACGCGGCCAGCGCGCCCCGGAAAGGGCGGGACGGAGTTGGAGCGCGCCCGGAGCATAGCCCAACAGGACGCCACGACCGCCGCTATCTCGCGTATCCTGGCGGAGGCGGGGCACGAAGTGGTGGAGATACCCGTGGACGACCAGTTCATGGAGCGACTCAGGACTGTGGACATTGACATTGTGTTCAACACATATGCCGGTGCCGCGGGCCGGGCCTCGCAGTTTCAGGTGTGCGCTGTCATGGACCTTGTCGGCGTCAGGTACACTGGGTCGGCCGCGCAGGTTCATGCGCTCGGCCTCGCCAAGCACACAACGAAGAAGGTGCTGCGGCACGACGGTCTGCCGACTCCTGCGTTCCAGACGTTCCACCGACCACAGACGCCCCTCGACCCTGCGCTACGGTTTCCGCTCATCGTGAAACCGGCCCAGGAAGGGTCGAGCGTCGGGATCTCCGAGGACAGCGTGGTGGACGATGAGCGGGCGCTCAGGAGGGTCCTCGATCGGACCCTCGCGGCGTACGGCGGCCCCGTCCTGGCCGAAGAGTTCATCGAGGGCCGGGAGTTCACCGTCGGAGTCCTGGGGAACCGGCCTCCCAGGGCGCTGCCCGTAGTTGAGGTCGATTTCGCCTCGGCGGGACGGGGCACGCGGGGCTTTTACTCGCACGAGCTGAAGTCACAGGATGTCGTCGGCACCGGATGTCCCGCCAGCATCCGGGAAGCCCTTGCCGAGGAAATCCAGCGGCTTGCTGTTGGTGCTTTTCAGGCGCTCGAGTGCTCTGACTGTGCCCGGGTGGACTTCAGGGTGGACGGGCAGGGGCGCCCGCATATCCTGGAACTGAACACGCTTCCCGGAATGAAGGAGGGATACAGCGACTTCCCGAAGGCAGCGGCCGTGGCAGGCTACTCCTACGAGCGCCTTGTCCTCACACTGCTTGAGCTTGCGGTGGAGCGGCACGGCCTGGCCGCGCACTAAGTGTGAGTTCACAAATCCATGCCGGTTTGGGAGAAGATTCCGGGTTGCCGGTGCTTGCACGACGGGGCGTGGAAGACTTGGCAAGCGTGAATGCCAGATCTGACACGGCGCGCCGCAAGCGCACCGTCCCCGGAGTGCAACACCGGAAATCCCTGGAAAAGCGGCGGCGATTTCTGAACCCGCACCTGGCATCCCGTTTCATGGCGTCCGGTGAACGACGACCGCCGCGCGTCACGTGCAGGAAGAGGCCGACGGGTTCATGATGCTTTCGGTCAAAACATTAGTTTGCATAACGGTGGCACAGGTGGAGAAAGCTGGACGCAGCGGATAATCCAAGGAAGCCGCCCCAACCCTGACTGTATATTGAGGTACGGGCCGGACATATAATACTCGGGGAAGGGGCGTGATCCTGATGGAGCTTATCGCCATTGGGGTCCAGGATCGCACTGACGCCGTCCGAGACCGGCTTGCCTGCAAGGTCCGGATGCTTCGAGACAAGGGGATCGATGTGGAGATGACCGAGAGGTCCGCAGGACCTCTCACATTTCTCTGCTTCCATTTGCGCGATACCGGCCGCGGCATTCCCGCGGGCCAGCGCGACCTCGTGCGATACCACGCGGCAAGCGCGCTGGCCGATGCGATCCTCTACGATGTCGCGAAAGGGTTCGTGGCCAGGACAGTGCGCGAGCGCTACCCGTACTTCGATGAGGTGGAGCGGGAGAAGATCGTCGCTTGCGCTGCCGCTACGCTCGCCAGTCAGGGCGGGGACATTGACCCTGTGGCCGGCGTGGCCGCCGCGAGCGACGGCGATTCGCGCGCCTTTGCGAGGCGCAGGTGCGACGTGGTGTTCAGGATCCTCGACTACCTCGATACCGCAAGCTGCCTCGTGCTCGAGGGCTTCGTGCGTTTCAGGCTGAAGGGGTTCGTCGATGAACTGCGCGAGGCCGTGGACGCCGCCGTGGATGACTACATGATCGAGCGCGAATACAACGAGTTCATCAGGCTCCTCAAGTACTTCGTCGACATCCAGGAGCCGAGGATCGACGAGGTGCACGTCGTGATGCGGCCGGGCGGCCTCTTCAGGCTGCTTGACAGCGACGGGAATGTCGTGGACAACGATTATCTCGAGGGTGTGACGCCCGAGTTCGTGGAAGCCGACGTCGACTACGAGGACCTGCTCATGAGTGCGCTCATAAGCGTGTCCCCCAGGAAGATCGTCCTTCACCTCGGCCGGGGCGAAGGCGTTGCCGACACCGTGCGGAGGGTGTTCGAGGGCCGCGTGTCGGCCTGCCCCGGCTGCCGTCTGTGCGAGCCGCAACATGCCAAGGCTCACCTCCCCGCGGGCGGGCGCAGCAGCGATCAGAATTAGCCTCCCCACACAGACGCCCGTGGCGTGATCTCTGTTGAGAAACCTCTTGGCCTCCATTGACATTAACGGCTTTGGTACCCTCGACTCCTGTGGTGCCTTGCTTCGTGCTGTCGTTGTGCGGAAGCTGTGGCGCGGTGGCGCAGGCGGACGCGGAGATGGCGCGATCGCCCGATGGCGCCCGCGAACTCAAGCTTGTGTCGGAACGCCGCGGTTTTCGCCTCCTTTCGCCTGCCGGTTTACGGGCAAACGCCCAGCCAGATTCGGTAAAGGTCATTGGCCTTCGGTGCTCTTGTGGTCTTGGCGCGCTTTCTGGCGAATGAGCCTTCAACCCCGCCATCTTGCACGCATCCTCTAGAAAAAGCGAGAGGTTCCTATAAAAACAAAATTCAGAATCGCGGAATTTCTCCGGAGGAATCGACAAGCCTGAGGTGGTAATCATGTAAAGCGGTTGGGACGCTATTGGAGGCACGGTGACGTGGCGGAGGTTGATCCAACGCTGCGATGTCCGTGGTTGGGCGAGGAATAATCGTGTCCGCTTTGCCATAGGAATGTCCGGAGGCTGGTTGCAGACGTCCCCGGAGGATGCGTCGAGATACAGCCTACGCATCATGACAACCGGTAGGTGGCGACGCTCCAAGCGATAGCCTCGGCGGAGGTGGGACTGCCAGCGAGGGACACCCGGCCGCATCAACGGCGTCCCACGCAGGTCCACATCGAGTTGGGAATACGGCCACAAGGGGGTGAGCGACAAAGCGAAGCGTGCATAGGGCCCGGTGGACGGCTGCCGGGACTACCTCGACGGTACACGTGCTGGCGGATTCTCGGAAGGAGGGACGATTTTGGTTACGCATAAGCATTCTAAGGTATCAGCCCTTGCTGCACTGGCCTGCCTGCTCGTGTTGGCGGCCTCTTGCGGTGCTCTCGCAAAGGAGAAGGCGAAGGGTGCCCAGGTGCTCCAGGAGGTTCCCACCGCGTGGCAGGAGCAGCGAGAGGAGTTCGTGCCAGGAGAGTACCTGGTGAGGTTCCAGGACGCGGTTCTGAAGGAGGACGCCCTTGGCGTGCCCCAGCACGCCAAGGG
>JASEJE010000056.1 GCA_030024085.1 Bacillota bacterium
CTTGGGGCGCCGTCCCCGAGTGCAACACCGGCAACCCCACACCGTCGGGAAAAGTAGCGCAGACTTATGGTGCCATACTTAGCAAGCACCGGCAACCCCAACACCGTCAGGAGAAGCGGCGCAAACTCATCGCGCCATGCGTGGTCGCGCTGGCGGTCGCGCCGGGCGCCAGCGGCCGCAGTTGACACTCGAAATGGGGTGTGGTACACTGATTGCGTTCTTGTGATGCCCGCAGCGGGCCCTAACCGAAAGGAGAGGAACCAGGGGTGAAGAGCAGGAGGTCGCTTACCGCAGTCATAGCCATCGTGGTTCTTGGCCTCGTAGCTATCGGTGTCGTGTGGACGTATTCGGATCTCAAGGCGGTTGCCAAGATCAACTCCACGTCCATCACCTGGAAGGAGTTTCACGCAGCCCTCGAGAAACAGACTGGCAGGCAACTGCTGGCGAAGATGATCCGCGAAGAGCTCATCAAGCAGGGGGCTGCCAAGTATGATATCCAGGTCACCGACGAAGACGTGGCCGCCGAGGTGGATAAGCTCAAGGCGGAGTTCGGCTCCGACGCCGGCCTCGAGCAGGCGCTCGCACAATACGGGATGACCCTCGATGATCTCCGCAGCCAGATCCGGACCAGCCTGTTGCTGGAAGCCATCGCTTCGAAGGACGTAACGATCAATGAGGACGAGATCAAGAAGTACTACGACGAGCACAAGGACGAGTTCAAGGAGCCCGAGCAGGTGAAGGCGCGCCATATCCTCGTCAAGGACGAGAAGACGGCGAAGGACATCGAGAAGCAGCTCGCCGCCGGTGCGGACTTTGCGGAACTCGCCAAGGCGAAATCGGAGGACCCCGGTTCCAAGGATAAGGGCGGAGACCTCGGCTACTTCGGGAGGGGAGCCATGGACCCGGCCTTCGAGAAGGCCGCGTTCTCCCTGAAGATAGGCGAGACCAGCGGCCCTGTGAAGTCCTCGTTCGGGTATCACATCATAAGAGTGGAAGATAGGAAACCCGAGCGGATCCCGCCCCTCGAGGAGGTCCGCAGCGAGGTCGAAAAGCGGATCAAGCGCGAGAAGGCGAAGCCTGCGTCAACGGTCATCAGTGAGCTCAAGGACGCCTCTCAGATTAAGATCAACGACAAGGATCTGCAGGACGCCCTCTACGACATAATATACTAGCCTGTAGTATCGGAGCTCGTCGGGATCATCTCTGCAGGGAGAGCACGCGAGGAGGGCATATGTCCCTCCTCTTCTTGTAGACTGGAGCGGTGTTCAAGCCCAACGGTCTGAGAGGTCGGGGATAGACGGGGGTGTGCACAAAAGGCATGTCAGGGCATGCGGCGCCAGGCGCCGTCATCTCCCGGGTGGAGCCGGGAAGCATCGCAGACGAGGCCGGCATCGTCCCCGGAGACAGGCTCGTGAGCGTAAACGGCCGCCTGGTCCGCGACGTGCTCGAGTACCGGTTTCTTTGTGCGGAAGATGAGATCTCCCTCGTCATCGAGAAGCCTGACGGCGAGGAACTCGTGGTCGACGTGACGAAGGATTACGACGAGCCCGTGGGCGTCGAGTTCGACGATGCCATCTTCGACGGCGTGAGGGCATGCCGGAATCGATGCGTGTTCTGTTTCGTCGACCAGCTTCCGCGGGGCGTGCGAAGGACCCTCCGCGTCAGGGACGATGATTTCCGCCTTTCATTCCTGACCGGAAGCTACATCACCCTCACGAACCTTTCGGAGGAGGACTACGACCGGCTCATATCCATGAGGCTGTCTCCAGTCTATGTCTCGGTACACTCCACCGACCCGATTACACGCGGACGGCTTCTGGGCCGCAAGAGCCCGTGCGACGCCATGAGGGGTCTCGCCAGGCTTGCCGCGGCCGGGATCGTCATCCACACCCAGGTGGTGCTGTGCCCTGGGCTGAACGACGGTGTCGAGCTCGAGAGGACCGTGCACGACCTGTCGTCCCTTTTCCCCGGCGTGAGGTCGTGTGCGGTGGTCCCGGTCGGGCTCACGAGGCACAGAAGAGGACTCCCCGCGGTCGCCCCGGTCACCGGCGATGACGCCGCCCGGACCGTGGACGACGTCGAAAGGTGGCAGCAGGGATTCCTGTCCAGGCTTTCGTCGAGGTTTGTTTTCGCATCCGATGAACTCTATCTGCGAGCCGGACGGCCGATCCCCGCCCGCGAGGCGTATGAGGACTTCCCGCAGATCGAAAACGGCGTCGGCCTGCTGCGGGACTATATGGACCAGCTCGACGAGATAAGGGGGGCCCTGCCCTCTGAGGTGAAGGTGCCCGCAAGGCTGGTAGTCGTCACGGGCGAGGCGGCCTATCCGGTAATAAACGAAACCTGCAGGCTGCTCGCGCGCGTGAGGGGCCTTTCGTGCCGGGCACTTCTCGTGAAGAACCGGTTCTTCGGGCCGCGCGTGAGCGCGGCCGGCCTTCTGACGGGGCAGGATATCGCCAGGACCTATCTCGCGGCCGTAGGTCGGGGAGGCTGCGACGCCATGATGATTCCCAGCGTGTCGCTGAAGGCGGATGAGCCCCGGTTCCTCGATGACATGACAGTGCGCGACCTCGAGAGGACGTGCGGCGTAGCGGTGGATGTGGCCTGCCCCACCCCCGCATCCCTTGTGGCGTGTGCGTTGAAGAGAGGTGGCCTTCCATGGGAGCCCCGGTAGTCGCCATCGTCGGGAGACCCAACGTCGGCAAGTCCGCGCTCTTCAACAGGCTGACCCGCACCCAGCACGCCATCGTGGAGGAGACGCCCGGGGTCACGCGTGACCGGATCTATGCTGACGTGGAGTGGCGCGGGCGGAAGTTCGTCTTGGTGGACACGGGCGGATTAGAGACCGGCGACGGCCGCGATCTCATCCAGGAGATGACGTGCGCGCAGGCCAGGATCGCAATGGACGAGGCGGACCTCATCCTGTTTGTCGTGGATACCAGGGCTGGGCTCATCCCACAGGACCGGGACATCGCTGACATGCTGAGGCGTTCGGCTAGGCCGGTGATCCTTGTCGCGAGCAAGGCGGAAGGCGCTCGGCGCGAGGAGTACGTGGAGTTCTACGCTCTTGGGCTCGGCGAGCCCGTCCCCGTGTCGTCGGTCCACGGTGCCGGGATAGGCGACCTTCTGGACGCGATCATCTCGCATCTGCCTGCGTCGGAGGCGCCTGACGAGGACGTCGAGGCGGAGCAGGTGGTGAGGATCGCGGTCCTCGGCAGGCCCAACGTGGGCAAGTCCTCACTGGTCAACGCGATTCTCGGCGAGGAGCGGTCCATTGTGAGCCCGGAGCCGGGAACGACCAGGGACGCGCTGGACACGCCCTTCGTATGGCGGGGTCGGAGGTTCGTGATCATTGATACGGCCGGCATGCGCAGGAAGGCGAGATTGAGAAGCGCGATCGAGCACTACAGCACGCTCCGGGCAGCGAGAGCCGTCGAGCGGTGCGACGTGGCGGTCCTGGTGCTCGACGCATCGGAAGGCCTTGCCGCCCAGGACGTGCGGATCGCGGGATACGCCCACGAAGCCGGGCGTGCCACGGTGATCGTGGTGAACAAGTGGGACCTCGTCCGGAAGGAAGAAGGGGCAAGGGCGAGGCTGGAGAAGACTATTGACGTGGATCTCGTCTTTCTTTCGTACGCACCCAGACTGTTCGCGTCCGCTCTTACTGGCGCGGGCGTCTCGAGGTTGATGGAAACCGTCGAGAAGGTCGCAGAGAACCATGCGCGCCGCGTGACGACCTCGGTGCTCAACGAGGTGCTTCGGGAGGCCCAGACGAGGGTGGATCCGCCTCACGACAAGGGGCGACAGCTCAAGATCTTCTATGGAACCCAGGTGGGGATAAGGCCGCCTGCGTTCCTGGTCTTTGTAAACGATCCGGACCTGGTTCACTTTTCGTACAGGCGTTACCTCGAGAACAGTCTACGTGTAGCCTTCGATTTCGAGGGCACCCCGGTGAGACTCAGCTTCCGCCGGAGAGGATAGAAGGGATCGGAGGAGAAACCATGGGGTGGGGAAGGCTGGTTCCGTTCGTGATCTTGAGTTACTTCCTTGGATCCATCCCCTTCGGGTACATTGTCGGGAAGTACTGGAAAGGCGTGGACGTGAGGCGTCGCGGGAGCGGTAATATCGGGGCCACAAACGTGCTGCGCGTGCTCGGTCCGGGGCCGGCCCTTGCAGTGCTCGCCGGCGACGTGGGCAAGGGGGCGCTTGGCGTGTGCATGGGCCAGGCGGTCGCGGGGACGGTCGGGGCTGCGGCGTGCGGCATAGCCGCTGCCGTCGGCGGAGCGTGGTCCATTTTCATCGGGTTCGGGGGAGGCAAGGGCATGGGAGTAGGGAGCGGTATCGTGCTTGCCAGCATGCCCGTGGTCGCGCTGGTCCTTGCGCCCATATGGGCGGTGTTGGTGGCGCTCACACGTTACGTCTCCCTCGGCTCGGTCGTGATCTCGGTGCTTGCGCCTGTGGCAGCATACTTGCTGGGGATGCCCCGGGAGTACGTGTTGCTTGCGGCGGCTGTCGGGGGGATCGCTCTCGTGAAGCACCATTCCAACATCAGACGGCTTGTGGCCGGGACGGAGCGAAGGCTCGGGCAGCCCGCAGACTAAGTATGGCGCCATGAGTTTTCGCCACTTTTCTTGAGGGTGTCAGGGTTGCCGGTGCTTGCACGACGGGG
>JASEJE010000057.1:0-314 GCA_030024085.1 Bacillota bacterium
TAGGCGCGAGCCGGGCGGCCACACGCGTAGGGTTAGGAGGAGAATAGCGCCCGAGCTCACAAGTCACTGCCAGGAACGAGCGGTCGAGGGGCAAACCCACGGGATCAGGTGGATCAGGAGGAGAACCGAGGGGCGAGTAGAATACGTATGACAAACGAAGCACTGTTTGGTAGGATTTGTCTCTCAAATCCCCCCTTCTTCGCGCAAAGTAGTCGCCGGAGCATCTATGGGAGCATATGGAAACCTGGCCCGAAATCCTTGCAGCCCAAGGGTTTGCGGTCCTGAAGTAGAATGTCAAAATCCCTGGGGTTTTC
>JASEJE010000057.1:324-2132 GCA_030024085.1 Bacillota bacterium
CCGGTGGCTGGACGAACAGAGAACCCAATAGCGACGCGGGGTGCGCCGGCGCGCCACGGTCGGTTCCAGTCATTGACCCGACGACGAGGGGACTGAAAGGTCATGGCATGGCTTGCACAGGCTCTGCCAGTTGCTCAGTTCCAGTCATTGACCCGACGACGAGGGGACTGAAAGGCAATTCCCCACAGCGTATCGCCTACGCCGACCGTATAGTTCCAGTCATTGACCCGACGACGAGGGGACTGAAAGGAATTGGTTAATCTGATAACCACAAGCGACGGCAAAGTTCCAGTCATTGACCCGACGACGAGGGGACTGAAAGTCAGTTCCACGGTGACCGCCACGCCAGCAACGGCAGTGAGTTCCAGTCATTGACCCGACGACGAGGGGACTGAAAGGACGAAGGCGACGGGCGCCTCGGCGAGTTCCTTCAGCGTTCCAGTCATTGACCCGACGACGAGGGGACTGAAAGGGATATCAGCGATGCCCGCGCTGCCTGCGCGCCGTCCGGTTCCAGTCATTGACCCGACGACGAGGGGACTGAAAGGCCTCCGGACGACGCTTCGGCGCACGAGGCGTGGGCGCGTTCCAGTCATTGACCCGACGACGAGGGGACTGAAAGGTACAGGAGCTTTGTCATAGCGCGAACGGAGGTAGGCGTTCCAGTCATTGACCCGACGACGAGGGGACTGAAAGCCCGAATGCCCGGCTGCAGGCGGGAGCTTTCCTCCCAGGGTTCCAGTCATTGACCCGACGACGAGGGGACTGAAAGATGGCTACAATATCGTCGGGTTGGAAGAACCGATCCTGCGTTCCAGTCATTGACCCGACGACGAGGGGACTGAAAGTGAGCTAGAGCCTGTGACCCCAGCCATCTTCTACGAGTTCCAGTCATTGACCCGACGACGAGGGGACTGAAAGCTATCTTGCCCTCCTCGTTGCGCTTCAGGTCTGCAGTTCCAGTCATTGACCCGACGACGAGGGGACTGAAAGACCGATTCCGGCAGCCTGGCGCGGTATGCCGTCGGATCGTTCCAGTCATTGACCCGACGACGAGGGGACTGAAAGCCTGCGACAATTGCAGGCCATGCGTTGCGTTGCGCGCGTTCCAGTCATTGACCCGACGACGAGGGGACTGAAAGCAACCTGGACGCTCCATACGGGGCGCGGGGGTGTTACGGGTTCCAGTCATTGACCCGACGACGAGGGGACTGAAAGTCTACAGTACTTTCGACGTGATCACGGACATTCTTGGTGGTTCCAGTCATTGACCCGACGACGAGGGGACTGAAAGGGTACGTCATGCCACACTCGTTGATGGAGCCGGACACGTGTTCCAGTCATTGACCCGACGACGAGGGGACTGAAAGAATCGTCCTCCGGCTGCTGCGCACGCCAGAAGGCGGGTTCCAGTCATTGACCCGACGACGAGGGGACTGAAAGCTCCGTAGTCGTCAAGGCCATCGCGACGGCCCTCGGGAGTTCCAGTCATTGACCCGACGACGAGGGGACTGAAAGTACAGACGGCAGGCCGCTCGACCCATCCGTCGTGTCCCAGTTCCAGTCATTGAGGAGCTATTGCATAATTGCCCCCTTTTGGATATAATGAGATCCAAAGGGGGTGTTTTCCTTGCGCGCCTTCATATACTGCCGCGTGAGCACAGAGGAACAGAGCAGCGACGACCATTACTCACTGGAGTACCAGGAGGAGAAAGCCCGGAGCCGAGTCAAGGAAAAGGGATGGCAGCTCGTCAAAGTCCGCAAGGACGTTGGCTCCGGGAAGGATTCCAACCGTGAAGGATATAGGG
>JASEJE010000058.1 GCA_030024085.1 Bacillota bacterium
CATGCATGCTGTGCACACACGCATCGGTTATCGCTTGCGTTTTTCCCTCTGAGACAACGCACTCGCTGCCACTGATTTGGTGGTCTTCCCGGTACGTCCGTCTTTGAGAAGCTTACTTGCTTTTCTGGCTACCTTCCGGCTGGTGGCCTTCCTCGGCACACCACTCACCCCCCTTGGTGTACGACACCGAACTCTATGGCGGCTTAGCGGAAACGCGCCTCCAAGCGACCCTCTGCACAGAACATGCCTCAGTCCTGCTAAGGGACAAGGACTGTGTCAGGATCCTTACGGCAGATCCCCGCGTGCAAACGTCAATCGAAAAGTTGACCACCGCGCTGACATCATCGGCTGCATTCGTGCTCTAGCGTTGATCCTCATGTGCATCAGGAGTGCGCTGGACCGGGCGGAGTTTCTGAGCCTGTGCGACGGCGTCGACGTTCCGCTTAGCCAGTTCCCACTTAACCTTTACGAGAACGAACATGAGATTTACGACTTCGAAAGCTGAGAAAATGACTATGCTCACACATGCAACCAACACGGAGACTGAGAGCTGGGTGCTCGTTAAGCTTACGTATACGAAATGGGGCACAAGCTTATGAAATGCGTCGGGCCATGCACAGGCCAGGACGCTCAGAAAGAACAAAACCAGCACAAGGAGAACGTGCCGTCTTAACCTTGTAATGAAACGGTCAATAATCTGCCTGGTCTCGGCGTCGGAAGCTGCTAGTTCTGTGCTTGTCATTAGCATAAGTATGAAGGTTATCGATGTGAGCAAGCCGCCAAGCAGCACAC
>JASEJE010000059.1 GCA_030024085.1 Bacillota bacterium
CTCATGGGCCGACTGGCACGGACTTGCGAACCCACACCCGGCCCGGCTCGCCGGATGTGTGACGTGCGGCGTGAGACTGAGACTGAGACGGAGACGGGTGGTACGGACGGCGGTGATGCGATGAAGATTCGGACGCTGGTCATCCTTGCCTGCGCTGGTTGCGCCCTTGTCCTGGGAGCCGCGCTCATGGCGGTCGCGTCGTTGCCGCGGCGGTGTGCCCCGGCGCTCGGACGGCAGGTCGTCGGCCCGGCGGACGACGTACCGGGTGCAGTCGAGGCCGGGTCGCGCCCTGGCTTGCATTCCAGGGACCTGTCCGGTCCCGGGGCAGGCTTTGGTGCCAGTCCCAGTCCCAGTCCCAGTCCCAGTCCCAGCCCTGGCCCTGGCCCTGGCCGCAGCCCAAACTCCAGTTCCAGTTCCAGTTCCAGCTTCGGGGCTGAGTCCGGGTCCGTGTCCCGACCCCGGTCCGTACCCGTCTCCGTCTCCGTGTCCGGGCGGGACGCGCAGAAAGAAAGAGCTTTGGAAGCGGGTGATAACGTGACAGATGGATCGGGCGCCTCGCTTCGCCTGGCGGGGGCGCAGGGTGCTCCTGCGGACTACGTCATATACATCAACTGGGACGGGTTTGCCTGTGACTACTACGAATGGGCGAACACTGCCGGCGGGCCGGGAACGCCCGTCCTGAATCTCCTCGCCTCGCGCGGCGCCCTCTTTACAGCAGCCCGCAACTGCTTCCCGGGCATCACCAACCCGATGCAGACC
>JASEJE010000005.1 GCA_030024085.1 Bacillota bacterium
TTCGAACGCATCTCACCGCACGCGCCGTCCCCGGAGGGCAACACCGGCAACCCTGAAGAGGACTCACCCGCACAAGAGTAGCGCGAACTTGTCGCGATCTACCTAGACCTCGAATCGACTACATAATATGCTAACCCCGGTGTGGGCCGCAACATGTCTTTCTCAACCAACCATGACCCTCTCTTCGGGGTACCGGACGGCGTTGGCATGCTGCCTCTGCGCGATGGCCGTGGCCACCGTAAGAGGGCCGACGCGACCAGCGAACATGGTACAGATGATGAGGACCTTTCCGAGAGCCGAGAGGGTCGGCGTGATCCCCATGGAGAGACCGACGGTTCCGAAGGCCGACGTCGCCTCGAAGAGGACCGGCAGAAGCTCGCTCCGGCGAACTACCGAGAGGGCCATCGTTACGACGATCACAAGGGCAAGGGATATCATGGACACCGCCAGCGCCCTGTATACAATCCTATGGGGGATCCTGCGCTCGAAAACCTCCACGTCCTCCCTGCCTCTTACCACGCTCCTCACCGCGAGGAGCAAGGTTGCAAACGTCGATGTCTTGATACCGCCGCCCGTCGACCCCGGGGACGCACCGATGAACATCAGGACGACTATGAAAAGCTGGGTCGCGGCACGCATGCCGCCGATGGACACTGTGTTGAATCCGGCAGTGCGCGGGGTCACTGCCTGGAAATACGCCCCCAGCACCTTCCCGAGCGGGCTCAGCGGCTTCAGGGTCTCAGGGTTGTCCAGCTCCAGCAGGAATATGACGACCATCCCGACAGCGATGAGGACCGCGGTGGTGAGAAGCACCACCCTCGCATGGAGGCTCAGCTTGCAACCACGCCGGTGCGCGATAACCTCGCTCACCACGGAGAACCCGAGGCCCCCGATGACGATGAGGCTGGTCATGACAAGGTTGACCCAGACGTCAGCTGTGTAGCCCGTAAGGCTCCTGAAGCCACCGAAAAGGTCGAAGCCGGCGTTGCAGAAGCCCGAGATGGCGTGGAAGAGACCGTAGTAAAGCGCCCTCGGGATACCCATATCGAATGACCAGCGCACAGCGAGGAGCAGCATGCCCGCGCCCTCCACAACCGCGGTGACGATGAGCACCTTCCTGATGAGCCGAACCATCCCCTCGAGGGTCAACTGGTTCATGGCCTCCTGGATGAGAAGCCTGTTCCGGAGGGTCACCCTCCTGCCGAGCACGAGGAAGACGAGGGTTGACACGGTCATGATGCCAAGACCCCCGGCCTGGATGAGACATAATATGACAAGCTGGCCGAAGAGGGAGAACTCGTCGTGGGTGTCGACCACCACCAGGCCTGTCACGCAGACGGCGGACGTGGACGTGAAAAGAGCGTCGAGGAATGGAAGTGCCACGCCATCTCTCGACGAGGTCGGAAGCGCCAGGAGCACGGCTCCAAGCACGATGAGAGATGCAAAACCCGCCACCAAAATCTGTGCCGGGCTCGCTGCGTTCACTCGAGACAGGAACCAGCGCCGCCCGGCCGAGTATACCTCGGAAGCTTTGGAAACCACAATCTGACCCTCCCGGGTGTCCCGCGAGTGCAACGGTTAAATTATACCATGGCGGCAGGTCATGTCAACGGAGGTCTCCCTCGCGGTTCAGCAGTAGGACGCATCCGGCGGGCCTCCCGGCTGTTGCGGGTCCTCCAGGTTGTGCATGCATCCCCGGTCTCCCCAGACCCCACACTCCTCCGACTCCTCACCAGTCCGGCTCTTGTCACAATCCTGCGCTCCGCGCTCCGCAAGGTGCCGTCCGGCCGGTGTATCAATCCTGTTCGGGCTTTCGCCTCATGCAACCTTGCGGTCGCCGTGACGCAGCATCTCCCCACGCCTCGCGCGCTGCACGTGGGCCTCGGCCCGGAGCATGGCCGTTTCGATCTCGTCTTTCCGTGGAGGCCTGCCCGTGGCCTTCTTGAACTCCTTCACGAAGAGCTCCGTGAACTTCTCCATCTTTTTGTGGCCCTTGATCCCCCATTCCTTATAGTGTTCCTCGATATAGTCCACGATGTCTACCGTGGTATCGAGGACTATCTGGTATCTGCGATTCTTCTGGTACACCTGAAGAGCATAGCCGACGAGGATTATGATGAGGGGTTCCATCACCGCGTCGCTGGTGACCACGTTCCATAACACCTTCAGCCACTTCAACACCGATCACCTCGCTTTCTCGTGCAGAAGACATTCCACACATATACTAGGTGGGCGCGGACGGTTTTGTGCAGTTAAGCGCGGGAACCGGTAGCAAGCGGGCCTCTAGGTATGGCGCCATGAGTTTGCGCCACTTCTCCTGACGGTGTTGGGGTTGCCGGTGCTTGCTAGGGCGGGGCGCCTGGAATTTGGCTAGCCTTGAGCGCCAAATTCGAACGAGGCGCGCCGCGAGCGCGCCGTCCCCGGAGGGCAACACCGGCAACCCTGGCGAGGACCTGCGCGCTGAAAAGCAGCGCGGATTTGTGGCGATCTACTTAGCTCATGGCCTCCCGGCCTTGCGACGGCCTTCGATGAGGCGTTTCCGGCCTTCGTTTCCGGCCTTCGATGCGTTTGACACGGCGCGTGAAAGCTGCTATCATTATGGTCGTGAGTGCGCCTATAGCTCAGAGGATCAGAGCGCCGGCCTCCGGAGCCGGGTGCGCAGGTTCGAGTCCTGCTAGGCGCACCATTTCATGCCGCTTTTTCCGCTCACCGGCCTTTTGCCACGGCGAGCGCGGGCAAATCTCACGGGCCAATCTCACGGACGAATCTCACGCGAACCCACATTAGGCAGCGCTTAGAGGATATTTGCAAAACATAGAGAACTATCACTAATATCGTCCCAACCCGGCGAAAGGAGGTAGCAGCGCGCCATGGATGACAGGATTCATGTCATGGCGGCGGAGAACAACCGGGACATGTGCGAAGTCCTCGAGGCTCTCGTCCGCGGGGAGCCGGACCTGGAGTGGGTTGGGTCAGCCGAAGACGGCGTGCAGGCCCTGGAGATGATCGTCCAGTCAAAGCCCGATGTGGTGCTCCTTGACATCATAATGCCTTATCTCGATGGGCTCGGCGTCCTCCAGCGCCTGACCGAGATGGACCTTCCCAGGCGCCCCGGGATCATCATCGTCACCGCGTTCGAGGAGGAGAGCATGGTCAAGAGGAGCGCGAGGCTCGGCGCAGACTACTATCTCTTGAAGCCGTTCGATGGCAGGTCTCTTGTCAGCCGGATCCGACAGGTCGCAGGGACCGACAACAGGCCCGCGCGTGTGCAGGTCCGGAGCGCAATGCCAGCAATGCCAATGGCCACACATGGCGGAGCATCCGACCAGGTAGCAAAGGCGCTCTTCAGGATGGGAACCCCGACTTACTTCAAAGGCTACCAGTATCTAAAGGAAGCAATCGAAATGGTGAAAGCCGACCCCAGCCTGCTTGCAGTCATAACCAAGAGCCTCTATCCGAAGATCGCCGAAAAGCACCAGACCACGCCGCTCATCGTGGAAGCCGCCATCAGGTACACAATTCAGAAGACATGGAAGCACGGGAACGCGGAACTCCTGAAGAAGCTATTTGGTCACTCCGCTGCACTCCGCGATGGCAGGGCGCCTACGAACTCCTTCTTCATAGCCCGCGTCGCTGAAGACCTGCGGCTCGGAATGATGGAAGGCGCGTGAGGTGATCCGGGTCCGGGCGCCTTTACCGCGAGATTCTCACGCTCCCGGTGGGCACGAGGCCCAGCCGCGCCATGAGGAAGCGGGCCACGATCCTGGGTGAGCGTACGAGGCTTGCCAGGAACAACCGCCTGTAAGACCCTGGCTCGTAAAGGATGTCCGCGAGCAGGAAGACGAGATCCGGGTTCGCCTCGACCATGGCAAATGGAAGGCCGTCCTTTCGCCCGAGCATAGCCGCCAGGAGCATCGAGAGCCGGAACTCCCTCAAGAGCTCCTGGCGGCATCTGTGCATGTACACGGGTGCTGCCCTAGAGAAGTCACCTGAGCTCGCAGCGTCGGCAATGACCTCGGCAGCCGTCCTCCCGCTCCGGATGGCGTTGTAGATCCCTTCGCCCGAGAACGGGTCCACGAACCCGGCAGCGTCGCCGGCCAGCAGCACCCCGCCGCGCGCCACAGGCCGCCTGATTCCGCCCGTAGGCAACACGTGCCCCCTTCCCCTCGGGCATGGGACCTCGAGCCCGCGGGCCTGAGCCACGCGGCGAAAGTGACCCCGGAACGCCTCACCAATCCTCGGCGCATCGAAAGCCGTCGCACCTATGCCGATGTGCAGGCCGCCCTTGCGGTGAAATGCCCAGCCAAAGGCCGCACGCAGGGGTGGAACGAGATGGAGCTCGATGAGGTCTGGCTCGCTGCCGACGGCATCAGGCGATAGATCGGGTGGGAGGTCCACCTCAGCCGAAACCGAGGCGCCAAGTTCCCACCTGCACCACCTGCGGCGGATTCCCACGAGCCTCGCCGTCCTCCCGCAGGCCCCGTCGGCGCCCACGATCGCCTTCGCCCTGAACCGCCCGCGACTCGTGGTCACCAGGTAACGCTCGCCCCGGCCTCCCGTTTCTGTCCCGAGATCTATGAGGGGTGTGTCATCCAGAAAGCACGCGCCTGCCTCCACGGCTTTCTTAGCGAGGAAGCCGTCGAAGGTGGCCCGTCGGACCGTGACCCCAAGCCTCCTGGAATCCCTCGCTGAGACGGACCTGCCGCCCGAAGAGACGAGCCTTATCCCCATGATGTCGCGCTCCACCACGGAGCCAGGCAGGTCGAACCCCAGCTCATTCAGGGCCTTTGTCGTCACCCCGCCGGCGCATGGCTTGTTCCGCGGGAACCTGGCCTTGTCGATAAGGAGTACATCGAGGCCGCGCTCGGCGGCTACCCTTGCAGCCGTTGAACCTGCGGGCCCCGCTCCGACCACCACGACGTCGTAGTCACGCATCATATCGTCTCGATGCCCTGCGGGCCGACTCTCTTGATCTTCTCCTCTTCGCCGGTGTTCGTATTGACATAAACGAGGTATCTCTGGCCGTCCACCGTGCCGCGGAACTCGTACACCAGCGTCTCCCTGTAGAAATCGTCCATGATGACCGCGAGTCGCGATGCGGTGACGTCAAGCCTGGGGTTCACCGCAGCCCTCGCCTCGTCCTCTGTGACGGCAGGCGGCGCATATTGCCTCGGCCTGTGGAACACCTGGTAGTTCGTGCCCTCGAAGCCGTCAACCCTGCCTGTGTCCAGCGCCACCCTCACGACGACGTGGTCGGGGTACACGAGGATACCTTCCTGCTCATACGCAAATCCTATGACAGCGACCCCCTGGTAAGACTGCCTGGAGATCCGGCGCATGTTTGCAAACCCTCTGGACGCAAGGAAGTCCGCGGCGATTTGCTCAGCCGCCGCGGGACTGACCGTGACCGGGCCGATCGGGGTCTCGTCCATCACCCAGAGGACGCGTCCGCCCTTGACCGAGACGTCCACCCACACGGTGCCGCGGCCGCCCCCCGCGGGGATCTCGATCCTGTAGGCTTCGGGATCGGAGCGTATCCTCCCAACGACCCTCGCGCGCCTGCCCGCCGCCACCGACGGCCCTACGAAATCCAGGGCCACTCGCGCGGCCTCATCCGCTGTGACCACGGGGCCGGGCACCTGCGGGAGCTTCTTCGTGGGCGGGGGGAGGACGCCCTCGAGGTCGGGGGATGGAAACCGGGTCATCCCGTCCTCGAGCATCTTGAACCCCTTGGTCACCTGGTTCGAAGGTACCCGCGCGGGAGTGCGATCGGGGCGGGTGGCCGCAGCAGCCACCGTATCACGCTGGAAGTCGGTCCAGCGCAGTGCTCCGGCGGCAAAAGCCCTGCCCATGCCGGCAAGTTCGTCGGCGGCGAACTTCGCCTGTCTGCGGAAATCCCTGAGGATCGTCCACTCCCGCTCGCTGACGGTTGCACCGGACGCACCTTTCTGGGCGAGCGTGTACGTGAACGCCGCCACCTGTCCGATGAAGTCCTCGGTGGTGGCAAGCGGCACGTTTCCGACAGGGAGTTGGCCTATGGCCGACCTCGCCGACTCCGCATGCCTCCATGCATCGGCAAACGCCTTGGCCGTCTGGGTCGCGGAGCCTGCCGCGGACGCCTTCCCGAGTTCCTGCTCGAGGCCGTCCACGTGGTAAACCACTTCCTGGAAGGCGCGCTGGTACTGGTTCTCCGTTCTCACCTCGATCTCGCGGCGCAACCTGTACTCACGGAAGGCCATGAGGCCCAGAACCACGACGAGGACGACCCCGCCGAACCGCAGCCACTCTCGTCTCATGAACTCCACCTCACCCGGGGTTACCTGAAGAAGATATGACTCCCGATCTGGACGAGGAAACGCCTGGTCGTAATCCACCAGTTGGTGGCCTTGGCGGGGTTGTAGTAGTAGAGCGCCCCGCCCGTGGGATCCCATCCGGCGAGAGCGTCCTGGGCAGCGCGCATGGACGACGACGTCGGTGGGAACCAGATGGTGCCCTGCGATACAGCGGTGAACGCATCGGGCTCGAAGATGACCCCCGGAATGGTCTTGGGGAAGTGGGGATGCTGCACCCGGTTGAGAATGACCGCTCCCACGGCCACCTGGCCGACGTAGGGTTCGCCCTCTGCCTCCGCGGATATGACGCGGGCCATCAGATCGTAGTTGTAGCTGTAGGCCTGCCCGGGATCAGCAAGGTCCCACGATGCCGGCTCCGCAATGCCGCCCGGGCCGGGGGCACCCTGCCACGCGCGAACGCTACCCGGCCTGCTTCGCGGATACGCATACCACACGGCGGCCACCAGAGCAACAAGGAGGAGGAGTCCTGCGCACACCCTGCCTGCTCTATGCACTCGCTGCCACCCCCCGCAGCCACTTGAGACTTCGGGATTATTATGCCGCGAGAGGTGACCGCTATGCGCAGCAGAGGTGGCACCGGGAACTGCAGCCCGGAACGCGCCGGCATAGCAGTGGAAAGCGGCGAACGCGGGTGTGGAGACATCATCACGACGCTCACCATGGCGATCGGCTAATCATGACTGCGAATCATCCAGCAGAGGGCACGTGTTTGCACATTCTCCGGGCATACGCGTCCAATTAGGCCGTTCGCCGGTGTTGCATGTGTGGTCCGGTCCGGGGATACTGTAGGTGATAGTAATGATTATTGAGTGGTAATCGCTATCGCCCCTGCCCATGTGATGAGGATTGTGGGTCCGGTGGATGACAATGTCGCAGGGTAGACCCGGCCGACGTCGGTGTCGCCTCCACAGGGCAGCATGTGCTCGTCGGAACTCACACGGGTCATGCTGGGGTCCAAGGGAAGCTGAGATGATGAAGACGTGAGCAGAGCCGCGAAAGAGTCTATTGCAGGCGAGCTCCGCGGGGCGGGAATGAAACCCACGCCCCAGAGAGTCGCCATATACGAGATGCTGAAGGGCACCACAAGTCATCCCAGCGTCGAAGCAGTGTACGAAGCGCTGAGGCATGCTTTTCCGGCTATGAGTCTCAATACCGTCTACTGCACGCTCCAGGCCCTCGTCGCCGCGGGGCTCGTGCGGAAGCTTGCGATGCGCGAGAACGTCTTCCGGTACGATGCCAACGCACTTCCGCATGCCCACTTCGTATGCACGCGGTGCGGGCGGGTAGAGGACGTGTCCGCCAGCGTGGACGAGGATCTGACCAGAATCGAGCCAGGGCTCGAGGCAAGGATCCCGAGGCACGTCATCGACTACGAGCATTACTTCTATGGCTACTGCGTGGACTGTGAGGCGAAGCTTGCACGGTCACATGTGACCGATGCTTGCCATAAGACAGACCTGAAGAAGGGAGAGACACGGGATGGCAGAGCTGATTAACGAGGTGAAGCTGGGAGTCACCAAAGGCACGGAGCTCGAGGAAGCAGTGAACATGAACTTCAGGGGCGAGACGGGAGAGATCGGGATGTACCTCGCCATGGCCCGGCAGGCCGAGCGTGAGGGCTACCCCGAAATCGCAGCGGCTCTCATCAAGATCGCGAAGGAGGAAGCCGAGCACGCATCTCACTACGCTGAGCTGAACGGCATGATATCGGCCAGCACGAAGGAGAATATCGGGAAAATGATCCAGGGCGAGCAGGCCGCGAACAAGGGCAAGAGAGAGTCGGCCGTCAAGGCGAAGGAGCTCGGCATTGACCACGCTCACGACTACTTCGACGAGTCCTCGCGCGACGAGGCGAGGCACGCCCAGATGCTCGAGGGCCTCCTGAAGCGCTACTTCGCCTGAAGTGACACGGGTCCAGATCCCCGACCCGGCGTCCCTGCGCCCCGCTGGTTCGAGGGCGACGTTTCCCGCGACAACGCACCGGGAACGTCACCCTCGCGCTTCCCCAGGCAGGCAAGTCCTGCAAGGCGTCGGCGCCCGCTGACGCCGGGCAGGACCGCGCTGTCAGGCGTCAGTCGAACGCAAAGGCGGCTTTGACCACCTTGCTTGCGGACTTGCGGAGGTTCGCCTCGATGGCCTGCCTGTAGTCTTCGATCCTGAAAGTGTGCGTGAGGAGCCGCGCAAGCGACACCTTCCGCTCCCTGAGAAGCGCACACGCAAGCCTATACGTGGTCGTCTTCTCGCCCTCATAGGTTTCACCGCCGCACCAGAACGACCCCCGGACCGTGATCTCATTGAGCCAGATGGGCGTCCAGTCGACTCCCTTCGGGAATGCGGCAAGGCCCACCAGCACCATTCGGCCCCCCGACCGCGTGAACCTTAGGGCGTCGTCGATACTGGTGGAGTTTCCGACGCACTCGAACACGAGGTCCGCCCCGCCCTGGACGATCCTCTTGCCCACCATGGGCTTCAGCACCTTGCCGCCGAGGACGTCCGCGAGGTCCTTGAAGTAGTCGTCGCTCTCTCGCGAGCAGATTACGGCATCAGCTCCGAAGCTACGCGCAAGCTCCGCCTGGAACGGGTACTTCGCCATCACGACCACCCGCGCCCGGCTCTCGAGGGCGCGCAGGGCGGCCACCACGGATATCCCGATGACTCCGGCTCCCATCACGAGGCAGGTGTCGGAATCGTCTGGGAGATTGCGGAGGACCGGGTGGAGTGCGGAGCAAAACGCGTCCACCAGGGCCGCGTCTTCGAATGTTATGTCGTCATCGAGCGGGATGATCTGGGACCTGTGGGCGACGAAGCGCTCGCTCCAGCCACCCCCGGTGTCGCGACAAAGGCCTATGGCGAAGCCGGGCGACACGATTCCCTCGGTGAAGTTCTGGCATAGCGAATAGTCGCCCCGCTTGCAGAACTCGCACGGCTCTGCTATCTCCCGCGGGCCGCAGGACAGGACCGGGTCCACGAGCACCCTCTGGCCGACGCGGATATCGTCCACGTTGGCGCCCACATCCACGACGGTGCCGCAGTTCTCGTGGCCGAACGTGAACGGAAACGACACGTACGGGGATGAGCTTGGACTATCGTGGAGCAGGATGAGGTTCAAGTCGCTCCCGCATATCCCAGAATAACGGGTCTTCACCTTCACCCAGTTGGGGCTGGGAAGCCTCGGCTCCCCCACCTCGCCTAGGACCACCCCGGACAGCGGGCCGTAGAAAGCCTTCTCCGTGAGCGTGCCGGCCGCCTTGGAAAAGAGGTATCTGGGGACAGTGCCGAGGAACTGGACGGCCTTCATACGGCGGTCCTCCTCGCCCCGATGACGCCGAGCTGCTGGCCGGCACGCTCGAGGCACTCCAGAGCGAAGTCGATGTCCTCATCGGTGTGGGACGCGAGCACGTTCGCCCGGAGCCTGCACGTCTTCGGCGGAACCGCAGGCGGCAGGATCGGGCAGATGAATATGCCCTCGTTATGCAGGAGCATGGTGAGCCTGAGCGTGGTTTCCTCGTCGCCGATGACGATGGGGATCACTGAACTCTTCGTGTTGAGCGTGTTGTACCCAAGCTCATTGAGCCCCCCCACGAACCTCTCGATATTGCGGCGGAGCTTGCCGATGCGCCACTTTTCCTCCTCGATGATGTCGAAAGCCTCGCGCGCGGCCGCGACTGCAGCAGGCGGAAGCGCCGCGGAGAACACGAACCCACGGGCGTTGTGGCGCAGGAACGAGATGAAGTCGGCCTTGCCGGCGACATACCCTCCGACAGCCGGGATGGTCTTTGAAAGGGACCCGGTGAGGATATGTATTGCCCCCGCGGGAAGCCCGAAATACTCCTGGATGCCATGGCCCGTCTCGCCAAGAACGCCAAGGGAGTGAGCCTCGTCCACGAGCAGCCACGCGTCGTACTTGTTCACGAGGTCGATGAGTTCCGGCACCGGCGCCACGTCGCCGTCCATGCTGTAGACGGCGTCGACGATGACCAGCTTGCCGCGGTACTTGTCCTTTGCGTCCGCGAGGATGCGCTCCACGTCATCAAGGTTGTTGTGGTCGAACCAGATGAACTCCGCCCCCGAGAGCCTGCAGCCGTCAACGAGGCTTGCGTGGGACAGCTTGTCGCATATGACGGCGTCGCCTCTTCCGACGAACGACCCTATGGTGGCGACATTGGCGAGAAAACCGCTGCTGAAGGCGATTGCGTCCTCAGTGCCCATGAACTTGGCCATCCTGCTCTCGAGGTCCACGTGGAGCTTCGTGGTGCCTGCGAGGATTCGCACGCCGTGGGTGCCCGTGCCGAACGCATCGGTGGCGCGGTTGGCGGCGGCGTTGATCCTGGGGTGGGTGATGAGCCCGAGATAGGAGTAAGACGAGAATATCACCTTCCACCTGCCGCCGATCTCCACCCTCGCGCCATCGAGGGCGTCCACCTGCTGGAGGTAGAAGTAGAGGTCATCGTTCTTGACCTTGGAAAGCCTGCTGGAAAAGGCGTCTATCCTTCTTTGAAGGGAGTTCCTGGATACCGACATGACGTAGCCTCCTTGTGGCCGGGGCGTGGCCGAATTCTGGGAAGACACCCTGCCCTCAGTCTACCACCGGGCAGCGACCGGTGTCAACATTTTTGTGCACAACCATCCACCTCCATCGGGCTGGCGGAATCACCCACCAGTATGGTATGATCGACCCGCGACCGCCCAGATCGCCCAGATCGCCGCGGCGTCCGGCGGCTCCAGAGAAAACAGCAGGTGGTGACCATTATGCAGCTTTCCCGAATCACGGAGCACCTCGATTCTTATCTCCGTATCGCCGAAATCGATGACTCCTCAGTGAACGGGCTTCAGGTGGAGACAGACAGGGACATCACACGCATCGCAGCAGCGGTGGACGCGAGCCTCGACGCGTTCACGCGCGCACAGGAAGCCGGCGCCGAACTCCTCCTCGTCCACCACGGGCTTTTCTGGGAGAAGACGCCCCTGCGGGGGGCGCTCTACCGGCGCGTCAGGTTCCTCATCGAAAACGGTATGGGCCTCTATGCCGCCCACCTGCCGCTGGACATGCACCCTGAGGTGGGCAACAACGCACAGCTTGCGAGGATGATCGGCCTGGCGAACGCAAGGCCTTTCCTCCGGTACAGGGGATCTCTCATCGGCCTCATCGGCCAGGTCGAGAAGACGAACGTGCAGGATTTCGCCGCCATCGTCGAGCGTCGCCTGGGCTCTCCAGCGAAGCTTCTCGACTTCGGAAGGCCTGATGTTGCGCGGGTCGCGATATGCAGCGGCGGGGGTGGGCCGGATCTCGCGCAGGCCGTCGAGGCAGGCGCAGACGTGTACCTCACCGGGGAGACCAGCCACGGGGCGGCAACCCTTGCGCGGGATGCCGCGATCAACGTCATCTTCGGCGGCCACTATGCCACCGAGACCCTCGGCCCCAGGGCGCTCGCAAAGCACCTCGAGGACACCTTCGGCATACCCACGGTTTTCATCGAAAGCCCGACCGGCCTGTAGGCTCCCCCAAAACATGTAAAGTCCCCTGTGGTGAGGGCGCCCCGCTCGGCCGCGGGGCGCCCTCATTGGCATGCCCTGGTCATGCAGAGATCTCTGAGCCCATGATAACTTTTCTTGATCTGGATATTGACATTGTGAAGTGCCGGCTTTATGCTGTTAATGCAAGGCTTAATCTTATTGAGGTTACCCAAAACCCCACGCGGAGGTGCTGGCCATGTTCATTGTGCTGGGCGACGTGAGGATCGAGATAACGAGGGTACCACGTCCGAACGCCGAGGAAATGGCGAGGCGTACATACGAGAAGGTGAAGGCAGCAAAGGCATACGAGGATGCGCGGCGCATGTACGAGGTGAAGGCCCTCCGGTACGCCCCATGGGTCCGCTGACGCAGCGGGCCGGGCTATCCCCCGATCTCGAAACAGGCGCGCAGACGAGACAGGGCCGCATGGACAGGAAAGGGCGCCGTCGCGGCCGTCGCGGCGCACGTAGGAGCTACGGCGCCTCGCCCACCGCGACCGTCGCCTTGACCACGCGACCATCCCGGTAAACCTCGAGATCAAGCCGGCCGCCGATTCCGGCGGACGTCACGGCGTCGCGGAGGTCGGCAATGGTCTTGACCCTCTTGCCGCCGGCAGAGATGATAACATCTCCGCGACGAAGGCCCGCCGCCGCGGCGGGGCTTTGCCGCACATAGCTCACGATGGCAAGGCCGCTATCGACCGGAAGACGATAGTCGCGCGCGACATCAGGCGTTATCGCCCACACCTGCGTGATGCCGATCCACGGCCGCCGGACCTTGCCGTACTCGATTATCTCCGACGCGATCCTCCTTGCGGTCTTGATGGGAATCGCAAACCCTATGCCTTGCGCCTGCGAGATGATGGCGGTGTTGATCCCGACGACGGCGCCGGTCTCGTCTACGAGCGCGCCGCCGCTGTTCCCAGGGTTGATGGGGGCGTCGGTCTGGATGAGGTTCTCGAGGTATATCCCCTGCTCCTCATCGAGGGGGAGAGATCTCCCGAGGGCGCTTATGACCCCGGCCGTCACCGTGTGGTCGAAGCCGAACGGGTTTCCGATCGCCACGGCGAGACCGCCCACTTGGATGGCATCCGAGTCGCCCAGGCTCGCCACGGGCAGGTTGTCGCCTTTCACCTGCAGCACGGCGACGTCTGTGTAGTAGTCGCCGCCCACCACGCTCGCAGTGAACTCTCGCCCGTCGCTCAGCACCACGCCGATCTGCGTGGCCTTCTCGATCACGTGATAGTTGGTGAGCACATAGCCTCGGCGGTCGAAGATGACCCCCGACCCGAGGCCCTCCTCCTGTTGGATCATGCGCTCGAAGAAGAAGTTGTAGAAAACCCTCTCGCGGAGCGTGGATATCTTCACCACCGACGGGCCCACGTCTCTTGCGATGGCAGCCACGACAGAGCTCGTCGGTCTGCCCGTCGCCGGAGGCTGGGCGTCCCCGGCGGGCGCCCTGTCGGCCTGCCCCGCCCCTGCGTCCGGCCCCGGCACCTGGGGCAGGGCGGCCATCCGCCTGTCGACGGCGTTGAGGAGGATGCCACCCACGAGAAGCCCCCCGACGACGGCTCCCGCCAGGGCCGCCAGAAAGTACGAGCCGAGAGGCCCGCGTCTCGTTCCGAAGCCGAACGAACTCATTGCCCTCACCTCGCGCCGGGCATCACATGCTCCTGAGCGTCAAGCACGACCTGCCCCGCCGGTTTCGACCATCCGGCGGACGCTACCGAGGATGGCCGAGAGCCGCTCCTCTCCTGGAGCCTCCGCGTAGATCCTGACCACCGGCTCTGTGCCGGAGGCCCTCACGAGGAACCAGCTGCCGTCGACAAGCCGAGTCTTCACGCCATCTAGAGTCGATACATCCACCACAGGCACGCCCGCGACGGCGCACGGAGGGGTGTCGCAGAGTATGCCGATGACCCTGTCCTTGGCCAGCCCGGCGACATGCAGGTCAACCCGGCGGCTATAGAAGGGGCCTACCTCGTCCATGAGGGCGCGGAGCGTCTCTTTGAGCGGCCGCCCGGTCACGGCGCGCATCTCGGCCACGAGCAGGCATGCAAGGATGCCGTCCTTTTCCGGCACGTGCCCGCCGATGCTGAGACCCCCGCTCTCCTCGCCGCCGATGACCACCTTCGCGCGCCTCATCTCCGCTGATATGTACTTGAAGCCGACGGGGGTCTCCCGCACCTCGAGCCCGCAAGCGCGCGCGACGGCGTCCACCATGTGGCTCGTGGCCACGGTCCGCACGGCGACGCCCTTCATGCCGCGGTTGCGCGCAAGGTGCGCCGTGAGGAGAGAAATGATCTGGTTCGGGGAGAGGAAGGTCCCGTCCTCGTCGATGATCCCGAACCTGTCAGCGTCGCCGTCGGTCGCAAGGCCGAGGTTCGCGCCGACCTCTCGCATCTTTGAAGCGAGGCCTTGGAGCCTCTTCTCTGATGGATCGGGAGGGCTCCCGCCGAAGAGAGGGTCCCTCCTATCATTTAGCACGAGCACGTCCTGGCCCTCCAGGATGCGGTCGAGGTATCCCCGCCCGGACGCGCAAAGGGCATCGTGCACGATGCGTAGCCGCGCGCGCCTGATGGCATCGAGGTCCACGAGGCGCGAAACATGGTCAACGTAGTCGTCCATGGGACTGAAGGACATGACCCCGTCCGCCTCGTCGGCCCCGCCCGCACCCCCAGCGCGCCTTATTTCGCCTGTGGCCTGTACCCTCGCGATATGCCTCTCGATCCCGTTCGTCACGTCAGGCATCGCGGGACCGCCGTACTCGGGGATCCACTTTACGCCATTGTACTCCGGTGGGTTATGGCTCGCAGTGAACATGACGGCCCCCGCATGCTTTCCGTGGACCACTGCGTGGGCCGCAACGGGCGTCGGGGTATCGCGCGACGTCAGCCAGGCGTTTATGCCGTTCCCGGCAAGAACCGATGCTGCCTCCTGCGCGAACCTCTCCGACAGGAACCGCGCGTCGTACGCGACCACGACTCCCCTACCTGCCAGGCCCGCCTCGTGAAGGTAGTCGGCAATGGCCTGGATCACGACCCGGACGTTTGGAAACGTGAACTCCTCGCACATCACGGCACGCCAGCCGTCAGTGCCAAACCTGATGTTCGTCACTCTCGCCGTCCTTTCGCGCCGCCGGCCCCGCCGTTTCTCCGCCGGCGCCGAAGCGATGTTCCGTTTTCAGTACTCGATCCCGCGCCGCGCCATGACGCCCTGCTCGAAGGGGTGTCTCACCTGGTGCATCTCCGTGATGAGGTCCGCTCTGTCGAGCACCTCTCGTGGCATGTTCCTGCCTGTGAGCACCAGCTCGACGTGGGGCTGCCTGTGCTCTATCACACCCACGATGTCGTCGACCGATATGAGATCGAAATGCGCTGCAAGGGAGATCTCGTCGAGGACGAGTATGTCAGCTGACCCGCTCGCGGCCACATCGTTCGCCATGGCCAGCGCCCGGCGGGCAAGGTCCCTGTCCTCATCTTTCACCTCGCCCTTCCGCAGAAAGCACTCGCTGCACCCCCAGCATTCTGCGAAGCCCTGCCTTATCGCTGACGCCTTTCGACAGTCCCGCCCGAACTGGAAGAGCCGGACCTCCGGGTAGAGGCGCTCCAGGGCGAACAGCTCTCCGGTGTAGCTCGCCCCTTTTGCGAACTGGATCACCACCACGCGTAACCTGTGCCCCGCTGCCCGCAGGGCAAGCCCCAGGGCAGCAGTGGTCTTGCCCTTGCCATCGCCCGTGTACACCTGCACGAGGCCTCTCTCGAGGTCTGTCGGCGCCGTGCGGGCCTCAGGAAGATCCCTGGTCTTCTCGACAACGCCAAGCCCCAACCGGACTCCCCCCTCGCGCAAACGACTCACCGCACCCCCGTGAGCGTCAGGCCCGGCACCAGCACCGCCTGGGGCCTCCCGTTCACTGGGTGCGGTCCGACGCACGATCTCACGCCGTATACCTCTTCGATGACCTGGGCAGTGATCACCTCACCGGGCGTGCCGGACGCCGCAAGATGCCCGTCCCTCAGCATCACTATTCTATCGCAATACTGCGCCGCAAGATTCACGTCATGTAGCACGGCCACCACACCCAAGCCCTCCTGCCGCGAGAGGCCCAGGACGAGGTCCATGATCTCCACCTGATGCCTCGGGTCAAGGTGCGACGTGGGCTCGTCGAGCAGCAGAATCCGCGGCTCCTGGGCGAGCGCCCGCGCCACCATGACCCGCTGTCTCTCCCCGTAGGACAGCTCTGTGATGGGGCGCATTGCGAGACGCGCCACCTGCGTCGCCTCCATGGCCCGGACCGCAGCCTCGATGTCGCGCTGGGTCTCTCCGGCGAACCTTCCGAGATGAGGCCAGCGGCCCATGAGCACGATGTCCCTTACGCTGAACGAGAAAGGCGTGTATCCGTTCTGGGGGACGACCGCAACGCGCCGCGCCACGGCCCTTGCGCCCATCTTCCGCACGTCCTGTCCGTCGAGGGTCACCCTGCCAGCTGTCGGGCGCAGGGCCCCGGCCATCGCCCGCAAGAGAGTGGTCTTGCCGGACCCGTTCGGGCCGAGGACCCCCACGAGTTCGCCCCCGGCAACCGAGAGCGAAACTCCGTCCAACGCCGTTATTATACCGTACATGCAACGGATGGAAAACACGTCTAATCTCATACGTTTCACCACGTCCTGCCATGCCTCATCCAGTAGCTCTGGTCCTGTTCCGCCCTATCACGCTCCAGGCTGGCCGGCCGGGTGCGACCCACCCGGCCGGTCACGGCCTCCCTGCGCCGCCTTCACAGCGCCCCGGAGGTTTTCCGCCGCCTCAGTAGATACAAGAAGAACGGCCCGCCCGCAAGGGCCGTGATCACACCCACAGGGATCTCCCCCGGCGCGACGACCACGCGCGCAAGGGTGTCCGCGGCCACCAGGAAACCCGCCCCTGCGAACACGCACGCCGGCATGAGGACCTTGTGGTCCGGGCCCAGGATGAGCCTCATCGTGTGAGGAACCACGAGGCCGACGAAGCCGATGATGCCGCCGACCGAGACGGCCGCGGCAGTGACGAGGGACGCCGCGAGTATAGCGACGCGCTTGAACTCCTCGGGATCGAGCCCGAGGTAGCGTGCCTCCTCGTCGCCCAGGCTGATGAGGTTGAAGTCGCGCGCCAGCACCACGAGGGCTGCGATCCCTGCCGCCGTGTACGGGAACGCCATCTTCACGTGGGCGTACCCCTTGCCGGACAGGCTCCCCATGAGCCACATCATGGCCTCACGAAGCGTATCGCCGGACACGACAAGGAGAAACGATATCACCGCCCACAGGAACGACCCCACCACCACGCCCGCAAGCAGGAACGTGTCGGTGGGGAGCCTGCCCGACACCCGTGCGATGGAATACACGACCACCATCGTGGCGACGGCGGTGATGAAGGCGAGGATCGGGACTGAGCCGACGCCCAGGACCGAGAGGGGCACGCCCGCCACCATCGCAATCGTCGCGCCGAGTCCCGCTCCGGCGGACACGCCGGCCACGTACGGGTCTGCGAGCGGGTTTCGAAGCAGGCCCTGGAGGGCCGCCCCGGCAACGGACAGCGACGCCCCCACCATCGCCGAAAGCAGGATGCGCGGGAGCCGCACCTGAAGCAGGATTACCTCGTGGGACGCCGGCCACCAGGTAGGCTCGGCGCCCCTGCTCACAAAGGGTAGCCGTCGGAGGAGGATTCCCGCGACCTCGGCAGGCGGGATATGCACAGAGCCTATTCCGGCCGCAACCGCCATCACCAGGACGACGGCCAGCGCAAGGAGGGGCAGATGGGCGGCATGCCAGACCGGGCGCACCCCCCCGGGCGCCCGGACACCGGAGACCCTCGCCGCGCGGGCGGCCCCCCGAACCTGGCCGGCCGATGCCGGGCCCATGGTTCGCCTCTTCCCGTCCCCATCCCCGCCCTGCCGGACCACAGCGCCGCCTGGCACCTTGCCGGAACAGTCCTCATCGCGATGCGCCTGGTTGTCGCCTTTCATGGGAGCTGTCACCGATACACCAACCTCTCCCTGCGTCACCTGAAGATCTCAGGATGGAACAGCCTGGCAAGGGCCTCGAGACCATCCACGAGCCTCGGGCCTGGCCGCACCAGGAGGTCCGGGTGTACCTCGTACACCTTCCCGTCCCTGTACGCCGATATCCGCTGCCACGCCGGGCGCGCCAGGGCCTCCGCCCTGTTGAAGTTCGTGAGGATGATTATCTCTGGATCGCGTTCTATCACGGTCTCCGGGCTGAACTGGGGCCACTCCGAAGGCGCGTCGTGGGCGATGTTCTCGCCCCCTGCCGCCGATACCAGTTCGTCGACGAAAGTCCCCGGACCTGCCGTCATGAGCGGCTCGTTCCAGATCTCCACGAACACCCTCGGCCTCTCCGATGTCTTGAGCCCACCGAGCTTCCTCGCGACCTGCTCCATCCTGGCCGAAAGCCTTTTCACCATCTCGGACGCCCGGTCCTCCTTGCCTGTGGCCTTCCCGATGAGGGTTATGGCCCGGAGGACCCCGTCGATGCTCTTCGGGTCCACCGCAAGCACCGTGACGCCGAGTTCGGAGAGCCTTGCGATCCCCTGGCGCTGAAGGCTTCCGACCGCCACCACGAGGTCGGGGCGCATGGCGACAATCTTCTCGTAGTCGAGCTGAATGGAGCCTACCTTCGGTTTGGCCTTCGCTTCTTCGGGGTAATCGCAGGAATCGGTGACGCCGATGACCTTCTCGCCAAGACCCAGGGCGAACAGGATCTCGGTGTTGCTGGGGGCGATGGAAATGATGCGCTCAGGCGCGCGAGCGAGCACAACCTTTCTCCCGAGGTCGTCTATGACGCTGATCGCGGTCCCGGCTGATGCCCCGGCACCGTGCGGGACGTACGACACGCACACGGCAAGAGCAAGCGCAGCGATGAATGCGAGAGCTGTTCGACGGCGCCGCGTTCGCGCTATCGTAAGTGATACCATGATACTTGCGAGCCTCCTTCCGTTGAACCGAACCGTCTGGTTGGCGCAGGAGAGTATCCCAGGATTCGACGGAGACCAGCCCGGGTCAGGTCGGGTGGGGTCGGGTCGCGGCATCCTCCTGAAGGCCACGGATTGCCGGCCGGGCCTGTACACTTACGTGTGGCTTCGACACGTCTGGCGCTCCGCTCCATGGACGCAGCGAGAAACGCGCGCCGGTGCCGGGGCGGAATGATCGCGCCCGCGACCCACCTGCTCTCCAGGTTGCAGCCGGAACCCTGCCACACGCCGCACGTCAGAACGGCAAGGCCCCGGCCTTCGGCCGGGGCCTGTTGCTCGCGATAAAACAACCTGCCACTCCCCTTCACCGAAGGCGCAAGGTCACGCTGACAGGCAGGTCTCCTGGCTTCCGGATCGTCGCATCCGCCCTGGGCCTTCCCCCGGCGCGCATCCCTCCGAGGTGCGGGTGACTCGCCGCACCGCCGGGCCTGGACACGCGGACCGGAGTGACCGTGCAGGGCTGCTCCCCGGGTACAGTGGCGGGAACCGCGGGCTTGCAGGGCTTGGGATCGCCCTGCCGCCTCTTCCCTATTCTCCCCCGATGGGGCACCTGCCAGCTTCAAATCTGGTATCCATTCTGGCTCCATCCTCATTCTACCACGGGATGGCCGACGCAGCAATACCTGCCCCCCCAAGTGAGGATGCAGAAGTGCTCCCAACTCTATCCTTCTCAAAGCGCCGCTTGGTGCGTCGTCGCCCAGTGTAACACCGCAATCCCAACAGCCGTTGAAAGACTGGGAGGAACCAACGAACCCCCACTTAGCCCGCGGAACGCCGGAAGGGACGGCCGGCGCTCATCTATGGGTCACCTACTTCACAGGGCCGCTCATACTATACTACTGGCCGCCTTCGACTCGGTTGCCCTGGGCAGTCCGCCTCCGAGTGGACAACTGGGCAGAACTGGGGACCGTGGCTGCCCGGAGGGAGAGTCAGCCTGTGCCGATCCTGGGGAATGGCAACGAAGCGCCCGTCCCGCTTTCAGAGGCGCCCCTGGGCTCCGCGTGCCGCATCGTATGCCTGGTTGCTGCGGGGTTTTCGAGGAGGCGGCTTCTCGACGTGGGATTCGTCCCGGGAGCGTGCGTCGCCCCAGTGCGCCGCAGCCCTGCCGGCGATCCCACGGCGTATCGTGTGAAGGGCGCCCTCATCGCGGTTCGGGCGCAGGAGGCGAAGGAGATAATGGTGCACATCTTGCCGCCGGGGCTGCCCGCCGCCGGACGCGTGGTCTGGAACGATTCTCGCACCCCGGCCGTCGCCCCTGGCCCCGACTTCGACGCCGGCCTTGACCCCGGGTCCGGTACCGCATCTCTGACGGAGGTGAGTCCTGTGAGGTTCATGCACCACCCATCATTGCGCGTATCGTGCGGTGTTCGCAAGCCCCGGCCCGGCCGGTCGCAAGGTGCGCCCCCGCCTGTCTGCCGCACCGTCGCATTGGCGGGCAACCCTAACACGGGAAAGAGCACCGTCTTCAACGCCCTCACGGGGCTCGGCCAGCATACCGGCAACTGGCCGGGTAAGACCGTGGTCGTGGCGGAGGGCTTTTATACCCACCGTGGGACGACCTACCGTGTTGTCGATCTCCCCGGCACATACTCCCTCCTTGCCACGTCACCGGAGGAGGAAGTCGCGAGGGACTTCATATGCTTCGGCGAGGCCGACGCGACGGCCGTCGTGGCCGATGCAACATGCCTCGAGCGCAACCTCAATCTCGTCCTCCAGATCATGGAGATAAGGCCGCGAGTCGTGGTTTGCCTCAACCTCATGGACGAGGCGAGGCGCAAGGGGATCTCCGTGGACGCGAAAGGGCTTGCCTCGGAGCTCGGGGTCCCCGTCGTGCCTACCGCGGCGCGGGCGAGGCAGGGTCTCGCGGCGCTCATGGACGCTATAGCGGATGTGGCAAGCGGGCAGCTTCCCACAAGGCCGCTTGAGGTCACCTACAGCCCGGAGATCGAGGCGCTGGTGGGCGACATCGAACGGCCCCTTGCGGCGATCATGGGTGAGATCGCCCCAGGGATCTCCCTCCGCTGGCTCGCCCTCCGGCTCATAGACGACGACCGCGGCCTTATCGAGGCGATCAACGAGAGGGTGAGCAAGAAACGAGCACAGGACACACGATCCAGGCGCGCGGCGCGTCCTGTGGCTGCGAGGAGCGGGATCCCGGCGTGACTCGCGTGGCCAGCCGGCAGTTTCTCGATATCGTAGAGCAAGCCCGGCAGGCAAGATCACAGGTGCCGGGCGACGTCAGGGACCTCATGGTAACCAGGATATACGAGGTGGCCGGGACCATCTGCCAGAAGACGGTGCGCCGTGCGCCTCAACCAGCGCGCGATTGGGATACGCGCCTGGACGACGTCCTCACGTCGAGGCTTTTCGGGTACCCGTTCATGCTCGCCCTGCTGGGCGTGGTCTTCTGGATAACCCTGGTGGGCGCGAACGTCCCTTCAAGGCTACTGGCGGCCGCGCTCTTCTGGGGACAGGACCGGCTCCTGGACCTTTTCTCGTGGGCAAGTGCTCCCGCCTGGCTCACGGGCGTACTCGTCATGGGAGCGTATAGGGCGCTCGCATGGGTCGTGTCGGTCATGTTGCCGCCGATGGCGATATTCTTCCCGTGTTTCGCCCTGCTCGAGGACCTGGGCTACCTCCCAAGGGTGGCCTTCAACCTTGACGCCCTTTTCAAGCGCGCGGGCACCCACGGCAAGCAGGCCCTGACCATGTGCATGGGGTTCGGCTGCAACGCTGCGGGGGTGGTCTCGTGCCGCATAATCGACTCACCGCGCGAACGGCTCATTGCCATCCTCACCAACAACTTCGTGCCGTGCAACGGCCGGTTCCCGACCCTCATAGCCATGTCCGCCATGTTCTTCGGGGCGGGCCTGCGGGGCGGCACTGGCAGGGGTGGCTCCGCCGTGTCGCTCCTCGGCGCAGTGGTCCTCGGCATCGCCGTCACGCTCGGCGTGTCGTGGCTCCTGTCGCGGACGTTGCTCCGCGGGGTTGCGTCCTCTTTCGTGCTCGAGCTCCCGTCGTACAGAAGACCCGAGGCCGTGAGGGTGATCGCGAGGTCCCTCCTCGACCGCGCCCTCTTCGTGCTTGTGAGGGCTGCGACGGTTGCGGCGCCCGCCGGGGCTGTGACGTGGGTGCTCGGGAACGTGATGGCGGGCGGCGCAAGCCTGCTCGCCCGCGTGGCAGGCTTTTTTGATCCATTCGCACGCCTGATCGGGCTCGACGGACACATCCTCACCGCCTTCGTGCTCGGGCTACCCGCGAACGAGATAGTGATCCCCATCCTCCTGATGGGGTACTCCGGTGCCGGAGCCATGGTGGATGTCGGCGGGCTCGACGCCCTTCGAGCGGTGCTCGTGGCAAACGGGTGGACCCCGCTCACTGCGGCGTGCGTCATCCTGTTCTCCCTGCTCCACTATCCGTGCGCCACGACCCTCTGGACCATCTGGCACGAGACCCGAAGCGCCAGGTGGACCGCGGTAGCGGCGCTCCTGCCGCTCGCCGTGGCCTGTGCAGTGTGCTTCACCGCGGCTTCCGCCGCAAGGCTCCTCGGACTGACGTGAGGGCCGTCGGCCGCACGCAACCAGACACGCGTCTACACTCTCGCCAGGGCCTGGTCGAGGTCGGCGATGACGTCCTCCGGGTCCTCGAGGCCCACCGAGACCCGCACCAGCGCCTCGCTGAACCCGAACTCGGCGAGCCGCTCCCTCGGATACTCGCGGTGCGTCATGGACGCCGGATGCTCCACGAGGGTCTCCGCATCTCCCAGGCTCACCGCGATGGTGCACAGTCGCAGGGCGTCCATGAAGCGGACCGCGGCGTTATAGCCGCCCTTCACCTCGAAGGACACGATGCCTCCGCACCCACGCATCTGGCGCGTGACAAGCTCGCGTTGGGGGAAGTCATCGAGCCCCGGATACAGCACGCGCTCCACGTTCGGGTGGCCCGCCAGGAACCTCGCCACCGCCAGCGCGTTGCTGGCATGACGCTCCATTCGAATGCCGAGGGTCTTGAGACCCCGCAGGAAAAGCCACGCGTTGAAGGGCGCCAGCACCCCGCCGAGGTCACACAGGAAGTCGAAGCGCAGCCGGAAAACGTAGTCAGGGTCGCGCGCAACCGCCACCCCGCCCAGAGCGTCGCCGTGGCCGCCGATGTACTTGGTGCACGAATGCACCACCACGTCCGCCCCGAGAGCAAGCGGGTTCTGGAAATAGGGCGTCGCGAACGTGTTGTCCACGACCACCGTGGCTCCGCGACGATGGGCTGCCTCCGCGGCGGCGGCGATGTCCACAAGCTCAAGGCTTGGGTTGGCGGGGGTTTCAAGGTACACAACCTTCGTCGCGTCGGTCAGGCCGGCCTCGAGCGCGCCGGGGCGTGCGAGGTCGGCGAACCTAGCGCTTATGCCATATCGCGGCAGGAAGTGGGTCACCACGTGGTAAGTCGAGCCGTAGAGCGTGCGCGATGTCACGAGCTCGTCCCCCGCCTCCAGAAGCGACAGCAGTACGGACGAGATCGCTGCCATCCCAGATGAGAAGGCCACGGCCTTCTCGCCCTTCTCCAGGACGGCCATCTTCTGCTCGAACAGCCGCAGGGTCGGGTTGTTGCCGCGAGTGTACACGTACTCTGCGGACTCCCCCGAGAACACCTTCTGGGCATGGGCAACGCTGTCGAACACGAAGGTGGACGTCTGGTAGATCGGGGGGTTCAAAGCGCCGAGGGCATGCTTACCGTCCCATCCGGCGTGGATCGCCTGCGTATCGAACCCCAGGTTTCGGCCTGCCTCCTTGCTCATCCCGTGTTCACCATCCCATCTATGTACGGGTTCATGAACCCGCTGGCTTTCTCCACTTCGCGGCAACGCTGCAGGGTGAAGGTCAGGCGAGGCGCCCCGCCCTAGCAAGCGCCGGCAACCCTAACACCCCCAAGAAAAGTGGCGAAAACTTATGGCGCCATACTTAGGCAAAACCAACGGTTTCGTTCAGAGAGTCCCACGAGCTCTCCAGCAGGTTCGGGGCAGCGATCTCAAGACTCACACCCATGCACGGTGCGGAGGCTGGGTCTTCCAGACGCTGCCTCCGGCCTCGCTCGGGCGTGAAGCTACGACACACCGCCACCGAAATCCAGCAGGACCTTGAGGCTTCCCCGCCTTCCCGCCTCTTCGAACGCCTCTATCGCACAGGCCGCCGGGAAGACGCCATCGATGAGGCTCGCGGTATCGATCCTCCGTTCTTCCAGGAGCCGCATGGCAGGTGGAAACGGTCCGCACCTGGAGCCGACGCACGTCGCCTCATTGACCACCACCGGCGAGAGGTTCGTAGGGGCCTCGCCGTGAAACGTGCTCTTGAGGACGATCGTGCCGCGCGGGCGCACAAGAGCCACCGCCTCCGCCAGCCCCGACGGGCTTCCAGTGCACTCCACCACCACGTCAGCCCTCCGCGACAAGGCCGGGGACCCGGAGAGCGCTGTCTCGATGCCGGCCTTTCGCGCGATGTCCAGTTTCTCCTCGTGTCGTCCGACGAGGATCACGTGGTGCCCCGAGGCGTGGACAGCCTGGGCCACGAGAAGGCCGAGCTTTCCGTCGCCGAGCACCACGACACTATCCGACGGGCGAATGTGGACCTGCTCCAGCACTTCCACTGCCGCCGCGAGAGGCTCGGTGAAGACGGCCTCGCGGTCGCTCACCGACCCCGGGACGGGATGGAGGTTTTCGCACGGCAACACCGTGTAATCAGCGAAGCACCCGGGCCACGCGCGCATTCCCATGGTGCGGATGCGCTGGCAGTGCCGGGGGTAGCCCATGCGGCACATGGGGCACTCCCCGCAGGGTATGTTTATCTCGCCGACCACTCTGTTACCCACAAGGGCCGGCTCATCCGCATCCTCCACCGTCCCGACGAACTCATGGCCCAGGATGCCGGTATACCCGAGGTATCCTCGGGTGATCTCAAGGTCGGTGTTGCATATGCCCGCGAGCCGCACCCGCACAAGGGCCTCGCCTTTGCCTCTTCCAGGGACGGGAAAGCCGTCTTGCACCAGGAGGCGCTCACCGTCGAAGACAACCGCGCGCACAAAACCTCACCCTCTCGATCCTTCCGGCTCACCCTTCCTCGCCCGCAAGCCGTGCCACGGCGTCAAGGGCGATCTCGGCCTCGAGCTCGATGGCTTTCGCCACCACCTCGCGGTTGGGATTGTAGGCGTCGCCCTCGAACTCGACAGCCACGCCGTCCACGGCGAGGATCGCACCTGCGCACACCCCACGCAGCGCCGCCACTATGAGGAGCGCCGAGACCTCCATCTCGACCCCTATGGCTCCCGCGCGGCTCATCTCGGCGTTCGGGAGCGGCAGGATGCCCGGGTAAAATGCCCCCACCGAAAGCACCACGCCTCTCGAGATCCTCGCGCCGCGCGCAAGACCCACCCCGTAAAGGGCATCTGCGACCCTGCTGTCGGCAATAGCGGGAAAGGACAGGGGGACAAGCTGGTCCGTCACCCCGTCCTCTCGCACGGCACCCGTGGCCACGATGAGGTCCCCGTCCACGATGGAGCGGCTCAGCGACCCGGCTGTTCCGACCCTGATGAGGACCCTGGCGCCAGCCTTGATGAGATCCTCGAAACATACGCATGCCCCGGCCGCCCCAACGCCGTGGGATGCGATCGTCACGGGCGTGCCCCGATACACACCGTTTACAACGCGGTACTCGCGGTTGTACGCAACCTCGCGGGCATCCTCAAGGTGCTTCGCGATGACGCGAGTCCTTCCAGGATCACCACAGACGATTGCGTACTGCGAGACCTGGCCCGGGTAGACCTTCAATATCGGTAACATTCTCTCGTTGGCCATCTTCACCCCCCCAACACACATGTCTTGCACATACATTCTCCGGAGGGCACCCGATATCGCGGGTCAGCCGCATATTCCACGGGTGACCGGCCCGATTTCCCGCGGGAACCTGCCTGGGGCGGCCCGGCCGGCTCCATCCCGGCTCCGGTCATCGAACCGCCCCAGGCCATGCCGGCTTGTGGCCGGCCTACAGAAGACAGCCCACTACAAGAGCGATGATAAACGGAACAAGCCCGATCTGAACACCAACGCCGTAGGAGCCTACCCCGAACCCCGCAAGCTTTGCGCCATAGGCCCCCGTAGATATCAGAAGGCCTACGACAAGGCCGCCGAAGGCGCCCGCCCACGTGAGGGTCTGCCCCACTGCAGGGCGCCTCACGGGCGAGATGTCGTCCTCATCCATGACCTCGGTCCACAGGAGGTCCCACTTCTTGATACGGGGATAGAGAAGCAGGATGAGAGGCGGCCCGAGGATGATGGGCACCGCGGCGTTGTTCAGGAAGATGATGCTGCCGAGCACCGCGAACGGGAGCATCCGCAGCACCTCAAGCCCCCAGGCTATGATGGTCGCACACGCCGCGCTGGAAACGATGAGCGCAAGAGCATAGTGAAGGAAGTCCTTGCCCGACTTTATGGTCGCCTCTTTCCTCAGCGCCTGCCACACTTTATACAACACGATCCCCTGGAACAGATTGCCGAAGAAGCCGAAGAAGCTCCCTGGTCCGAGAGTCCCGAAGAAGTCGCCGATAAGGTTCCCGAATGCGAGACCCCACGCGCCGGCGGGCCCGAAGAACAGCGGGAACGTAGCAGCGATGATCTGCGCCGGGCGGAACTCGGTGATACCAGGGATGATGGGAATGCCTTTGAACGGTATGAGGATGGCCGCGTAAACCGCAGCAGTCAGGGCCGTGAGCATCACCATCTTCGTGTTCTTCCACATGGTGAACATCTCTCTCATGGTAACAACTCCTCTCCTTTTACGGTTGTTGCATGATCATTTCTGTCACGTGTCGCATTTCGCTTTCACTCATCGATCCCTCATGCCAGTCGTCTCATGCGACCTAGGTCGCGCCTGTGATACCACCTGCGACATTGCCTACAAGCCAGACCAATCATTTGCTGTGCTCGACCTCGGCCATCTCCTTCAGGCTCTCCCGGTACGGAGGGCGAGCCACGCCTCTCTCGGTGATGATTGCCGTAACATATCGTGCAGGAGTAACGTCAAACGCCGGGTTGAAGACCGCCACGTGCTGGGGAGCCACCCGATGCCCGAGGATCTCCACCACCTCCCTCGGATCCCTTTCCTCGATGGGGATATCCCGACCGGTCGCGCAGGCAAGGTCCAGCGTTGAGACGGGGGCCGCGACGTAGAACGGGATCCCGTTCTCCTTCGCAAGCACCGCCACGCTGTACGTGCCTATCTTGTTCGCGACATCCCCGTTCGCTGCGATCCTGTCGGCCCCCACGATGACGCAGTCGACCTTGCCAAGGCTCATGACGTAGCCAGCCACGTTATCCGTGATGAGCGTTACAGGGATACCGTCCTCCACAAGCTCGAACGCGGTGAGCCTCGCGCCCTGGAGATATGGCCGGGTTTCATCGGCGAAAACGTGGACACGCTTTCCCTGCTCCACCGCGGCGCGCACGATACCCAGCGCTGTGCCGTACCCGGCCGTAGCGAGGGCGCCGGCGTTGCAGTGAGTAAGCACGGTCACCGGGTCCCCCAGGAGGCTCGCCCCGTTCCTGCCTATCTGCCGGTTGGCCTCCACGTCTTCCTCCTCCGTCTCCCGGGCAGCCGCCTCCATAACCTCGGGAATCCTGCACCAATCTGGGCACCCAAGGGCAACGTCCAGCATCTTTCCCACGGCCCACGCGAGGTTCACAGCTGTGGGCCTCGCGGCTGTGAGATCCCGTGCCGCCTCTCTCAAGCGTTCGATGTACACGGCACGCTCGCCCGCATGGAACTCACGAGACGCGAGGACCATGCCATATGCGGCGCTTATCCCGATGGCCGGCGCTCCCCGCACCTTCATCGTGCGGATTGCATCGCCTACGTCCCGGTAACTCCTGCAGGTGACATACTCCTTTTCGAGCGGAAGCCGGGTCTGGTCGAGAAGCTCGAGAGCGCTCCCGTCCCAGACGAGTGCTTTCAGCATGTCGTATTTCCCCCTCTTGCGGTCCGATCTCGCGCTCTGCCGACTCTGAACCTGCGCCGCAGCAGCAGCACATGAACACCGAGCGCGCGGGCCGCTCACTTCATGAGGCCGCGGATAAGCGTCCGCCCGGTCAGCGTGAGATACGTGTTTGCGACCACCAGGGCGAGGAACAGCCCCACCACAACGGTTTCCCGGGCGGTCCATTTGAATCTCAGGTAAAACGTGCGTTTCGTGGACGCACCGAACCCCTTCCCCTCGAGCGCCATGGCAAGGCCGTCGCTGCTCCTGATGGCGGTGAGGAATATGGGCACGAGAAGTGGAATGTACTTCCGTACACGCTCGATGAAGGACCCCGAGTCGATGTCAAGGCCCCTGGATCTCTGCGCCTGGGCGATGGTGGCGCCGGCTCCCACGAATGTCGGCACGAGGCGAAGCGCCGTCGAGAACGCGAACGCCATCGGATATGGTAGGCCCAGCAATATGAGCCCTTGCGAGATCTCCTCATTCTTGGTGGTAGACAGGAATACCATTCCTGCGATGATCATGGCGTCCAGCTTCAGGCCTGTGCCGATGCCGTACAGGATGGATTGCCTCGAGACCCGCCAGATGAGGACGTCTGTCCCCTTCGCGAAAAAGGTCCAGACCAGGGTCGAGAATATGAAGATGAAGAACAGGATCTGCCGTATCCGCCTGAGGTTCTCGAGAGATCTCGCCGCTGCGCCGTATGCCAGGATGACGGCGAAAGCCCCTGCAACCCAGAGCGGGTGCTGGTTGAGCAGAGGCAGCGCAAATGAGAAGAGAAGCACGAACAGCTTGGCCCTGGGATCCATCCGGTGGATCGGAGTATCTTTGTCAAGGTACAGGTACAGGTTCACTTCCTTGCCCCCTCTTCCCGTCCCACGCATGCCACGAGCTCATCCACGGTGAGAACCGGAAGCCCGAGCCTGGCGCCGAAGCGCACGATCTGCGGCGGCTTGAGGAACACGTCGGCAAGCTCTTTCTCGCGGACGAACACGTCCCTCACGGGTCCGTCCATCACCACCTGCCCCTCCTTGAGCACTACGGCACGGTGGGCGTATGCTGCCGTCACCCACATGCTGTGGGTGACAATAATGATCGTGTGGCCCATCTCGTTCAGCCTTTTTATGAGGTCCATCATGCTTTCTTGCTCTTTGTAGTCGAGGCCCGTAGTCGGCTCGTCGAGGATGATGACTTCAGGCTTCGCTGCAAGCACCGATGCCACGGCCACGCGCTGGCGTTGCCCCTTCGTGAGCGAGAACGGATCTTCCTCTTCGCTCCCGGTAAGCCCCACGGCCTCGAGGGCATCGACAACCCGCGCCTTCACCTCCCCCTCCGGCACGCCGAACAGCCTTGGCCCGTACGCGACCTCGTCAAACACGGTCTGCGCGAAGATCTGGTGGTCCGGGTTCTGGAACACGTAGCCCACCGTCTTGCTCAGCTCGAACATGCTGGTGGCCCGCGTGTCCCTGGCGTTCACCACGACCTCGCCGCCGGTGGGTGCAAGCAGGCCATTGAAATGCTTGACAAGCGTCGTCTTGCCGCTGCCGTTCTGGCCGAGCACCGCGACGAACTCTCCTCGCCGGATGGTGAGGTCCACGCCCCTCAAGGCCTCAAGCCCGTTTTCGTAGCGGTGAACGAGGTTCCTGACCTCAATCACGGGGTCGCCGTAGCCCGCCTGCTGCTGCCGGGTCTTCTCCGACACCAGGGAGTCCAGCCTTCTCCTGTCGGCGGCGAGGCCCAGCCTCTCCCAGGCAGAGAGGCCCTCCTCCACGGTGAGCGGAAGCTCGCCCCCATCGAGGGATGCCCCTGGCCCGAGGGATGCGAAGAACTCCGCAACCTCGAGGGGCTTGACGGAACACTCTTCGAGCAGCGCGGGACTCGCCAGGATGGCCCGCGCGTTCCCCTCTGCCACGATCCGGCCGTCACGCATGAGGACGATCCTGTCGGCTTTGAGAGCCTCCTCGGTCTCATGCTCCACTATGAGCATGGTCATGTTCTTCTCCCGGCTGAGCTCGTCGGCTACCTGGAATACGTCGAACTTGCCGATGGGGTCCAGGTCAGTGGTAGGCTCGTCCATGCATATGATCCGTGGCTGGATCGACAGCGCCGAGGCAATGGCGAGCCGCTGCTTCTGGCCACCGGAGAGCGTGGCGGGCTGTCTCGCCTCGAAGCCATCCAGGCGTACCCTCTTGAGGGTGGCGTGGATGCGCCGCCCTATCTCGTCGGGGTCAACGCCGAAGTTCTCGGGACCAAAGGCCACCTCGAGCTCGACGTTAGTGGAAAAGATCTGCGTCTCGAAGTCCTGGAAGACAAGGACGATGTCCCTCGCGAGATCGCTGACCTTGTGCTTCTTGGTAGGTACGCCGAACACTCTGACCTCGCCCGAGTATTTTCCTTTCTTGAAGTTCGGGATGAGCCCGTTCAAGGTGAGGCAGAACGTAGATTTCCCGGCGCCACTCGGGCCCATCAGAACGACGAACTCCCCGGGGCTTATTGCGAGGTCTACCCCGGAGATGGCCTCGCGCTCGCTGCCCTTGTACGCAAAGGACAGGCCCTGGACCTCGACAGCGTTCATGAGGTTCGAATGCCCCCTTCTGTTCTCATGGCTCTCCTGATGACTGAAAAGTGGAAGAAATCCGGATGGAAGTAGTCTTCGCCGAACGCCACAGCATCGCCGTCCTCACTATAGTGGACCTGCTCAAGAAGCAGTAGTGGTTGTCCCTCGGTAAGCCCCAGCTTTCGCGAAAGCGCCCTATCGGCACCGACAGGTCGGATGTCAGCCCTAACCAGCTCCACCTGGATACGCTGGGCGGCAAGCATCCTGAAGAGCGAACCCGCATACCTTGTGAGAAACTCCTCCGGCGAAAGCAGGCGGGGCACCAGCCTGGCTGGCACTCTGTCCCTTCCGTAGACGACGGGCTGCCCGTCCGCGGTCCTTATCCGGTCAAAGGTAACTATATCGAGGTCGTCACCAAGCCCAAGCCGCTCCGCAAGCCGCGCGTCCGCGCGCTCCGACCTCACTACAAGGGAGGTGGTCCCAGGCTGCATGCCCAGTTGCCTGATGAGATCTGTGATGCTCGAAAGCTCCTCGATGCCGCTCTGTATCATCCCGGCGCGGCGTCTCACGAACGACCCTACGCCATGCTTTCGAGCGATGATGCCCTGGTTCTCGAGCACCCTGAGGGCTTCCCGGACCGTCGAGCGGCTTACGCCGAGCCTAGTGGCCAGTTCCTGCTCAGACGGCAGCCGGTCACCCGGCTGATGCGCAGCTTCGATCATGGCGACGATTTCATCCTTCACCTGCAGGAAGATGGGTCTTGCCACCACCGGCACGGGCAATCCTCCTCTGAAGGCGGGCTCTGCACCATAGGCGCCACTTCGTTACCTCCGAGGCCTTTCGCATGCTCGCCGTTGGAAAGCCTACCGGGCCTGCCGGGCCTTAAGACCCGCGACCCCGCCACAACCCCAGCCCGTCCGGCCGCGGGCCCTGATGCTGCTATGCCTCTTGTAAGCTCGCGCCACGTGTCTGGTCCCGTGATGCCTGGCGACCAGACGTTGGTCGTCCGGCAACTCTGCCTGCACTCCTCTTCGATGCAGCCGGTCACTTTCCTGCTGAATCATAGCACATATTTACGATGTATTCGCCTGTTACTATCTGGCACTGACTCCTGACGCTGGCCTCTCCCGAGCTACAACCCGGCCCTGAGGCCTGCGTGCTTTTCGCTTCACTTTGGCCTGCCGGCGGCAGGCGGGGACATCCGGGCGTTCCTGCCGCACGCGAGAGGCCCCCGTACGATATCTCAGGCTTCAGCCTCGGCTGTTCCCACGATACCGACCATCGCACTGGCGTCTTGAGGTGCCCCGCTCTGACTCAAAGAGACATCCCGGACGAATCCCGGCCTCCTAACTTCCCATCCGCTCCTGCCGCCGGAGGTCACCCGATTCTGTACCTGCGCACGCCCTCTTCGTAAAGGTCGTTCCCGTACATGTCGTTGACCACAACAGCCGGGAAGCCTTCCACGGTGAGCTTCCTGATAGCCTCGGGGCCGAGGTCTTCGTATGCCACAATCTCCGATGCCTTCACGCACTTGGCGAGAAGCGCGCCAGCACCGCCGATGGCGGCGAAGTACACTGCCTTGAACCTGACCATGGCGTCCCTGACGGCCTGAGAGCGGCTCCCCTTGCCGATCATACCTTTGAGCCCATCCTCCATGAGAAGCGGGGCGTACGAGTCCATTCTGTAGCTTGTGGTCGGCCCCGCTGATCCGATCGGCTTTCCGGGGCGCGCCGGTGCCGGGCCGACGTAGTATATGATCTGCCCCCGGATGTCCATGGGAAGCTCTTTCCCCTCGGCAAGCAAGGCCACCAGCCTCTTATGTGCGGCATCCCGCGCAGTGTACAGGACTCCCGATATCCTCACGTTGTCGCCAGCCTTCAGCCTGGCAACGACTTCATCAGTGAGCGGAGTAGATATTTCGATGGCCACCTGTGATGCCTCCTTCAACTGGGCGCTCAGAGCACAACGGTTTCGTGCGGGCCGACGTGGCAGTTGAGGTTCACCGCCACGGGCATGCTTGCGATATGGCACGGCGCATACTCGATGTTGACAGCAAGCGCCGTGGTCCTCCCGCCAAACCCCTGCGGCCCGATGCCAAGATTGTTGATCTCTGTGAGGAGTTCCTCTTCCAGCTTCGCGTACACCGGGTCAGGGTTGTGGGACCCTACAGGGCGCAGGAGCGCCTTCTTTGCGAGTAGCGCTACGCGGTCAAAGGTCCCTCCGATCCCGACCCCGACCACCACCGGGGGGCAGGGGTTGGAGCCGGCCTTCTGGACGCGCTCCACGACGAACTTCTTCACGCCCTCCACCCCGGCCGCAGGCGTCAGCATGGCGACGCCGCTCATGTTCTCCGCGCCGCCGCCCTTGGGCGCCACCGTTATCTTGACATTCGTGCCGGGGACGATATCGACATAGATCATGGCAGGCGTGTTGTCCCCAGTGTTCACCCTCTTGAAAAGGGGGTCGTTCACCAGGGACTTCCGAAGGTATCCTTCGGTGTAGCCCTGTCTCACGCCCTCGTTGATGGCCGCATAAAGGTCGCCGCCGACGAAGTGGACGTCCTGCCCTACCTCAAGAAAGACCATCGCCACTCCCGTGTCCTGGCATGCAGGGACCCCTTCTTCCCGTGCGATGCGGTGGTTCTCGAGTATCTGCTTGAGGACCTCCCTGCCCACAGGGGACTCCTCCGTCTCCACCGCGCGTTCGAGCGCGCCTATGGTCTCGCGCGGAACGTTGCAGTTCGCGCTGACACACAACTTCTTCATCGCAGCTGTGACGTCCGATACATGGATCTCCCGTAACCCGTTGCACCCCATACGATCGCCTCCAATCCGTCCGGATCCGGCCACTCCTCATCCCCTGCCCGTCGGGTGCTTGCAAGGTGGGCACCCGCCCTCACTTGCCCGTCACGGACACACCTTCGAGCTGGATGTAAGGCAGCCTCATGTCGCCGATGGTTACTGCTTCTCTTGATACGGCCACTATGTGTGCGAATAGTTCGTAGATGTTTCCTGCGATCATCACCTCTTTGACTGGCTTTGCGACCTCGCCGTGCTCGACGTAATGGCCGCCCTTGACCACGCCGGAGAAATCGCCGCTTACGGGGTCGAGGTTGCCCGAGAACCTGTTGACTATGAGGCCCTTCGGGGTGTTCCGGACCATCTCGTCAAGGGAAATCGTGCCGGGCGCAACGACGAGGTTGGTCGTTCCGATGCCGGGCGTGGTCTGGTCGCTCCCGACCGCGCGCCCGTTAGACCGAACGCCGTCTTTGCGCGCAGTATAGCAGTTGTAGAGATAGTGTCCAAGCACCCCGCCTCCGATGATCTCAAGCGGCTCAGGCGGCACCCCTTCGCGATCGAACGAGGTCGAGCCCACGCCCCCAGGAATGCGCGGGTCGTCGGTGACGCGAAGAAGCCCCGACGCCACGTTCGCCCCGAGCTTCCCCGCCCATCGGGACCTTCCGTTCTGGACGTTTTCGGCGCTCACCGAAAACACGATGGGCTCCGCGATGAGTTCGCCGCCGGCGTAGGGCGTGATTATCACGGCCCCCTTGAAGCTGGGGATGGTCGTCGCCCCAAGAGCCTTCACAACCTTCTCGGCGAGCCGCCGCCCGCTCGCCTCCGGGTCGATGTCCGCCAGGACGCACGATCCTGAGTACTCCACGTCGAACGACGACACATCGTCGCCGTCGCGGGCGAATCCCATGCCCACACACGACAAACTGGTTCCTCTCTCCGACAGGCGCACGCCCTCCGAGTTCACGATGGCGCGCTCGCCGACCTGCACGACGAAGCTGGCGGAGTCGATGGTGACGCGACGGTCGTATCCCCTCGCCGACTCCACGAACCTGCGCCCGAGGTCGAGCGCGTCTTCCAGCGCAAGGCCCTCCGCCCTCTCATCGTAAATCCCGGGCACCGGCCGCGTCTCCGACGGCTCCGGAAGTACGTGGTTCGGGTCCTCCGGCGATGCCGCCGCTATGGCAAGCGCCGCGCAGATGGCATCGTCCACAGCCTCGTCTGTCAGCACGTTCGTTGCGGAAAACCCCTGTCTTGCGCCGCGGATCACGCGCACCCCGACCCCCTCGTAGGTGTCGCCCTTGGGCACCTGGAGGTCGTTCTTCTCGAAGACCGCCTCGAGCTTGCGCGTCCTAAGGTAATAAACCTCGGCCTCGTCAGCACCCCTCGCCCTTGCGCGGTGCACGAGTTCATCGCAGAGTTCCACGCCCTTCATGCCACGCCCTCCTTCACTCATGGCGTCCGCCGATGGTCACGCGGCACCGGAGGTACGGCCCACCCGCGTCGACCTTCGCAGGTTGCCACTTCCCGCAATGACCCGAACCCAGGTTCAGCTCGAAGTCGCCGGAAACCGCATCCACGCTCTTCAGCACCTCGAACGCCTGGCCGGAGATGGTTATGCCCTTGACAAGCTCGCCGACCTTCCCGTGCCTCACCCGGTATGCCTCCGAGATCCCGAACATGAACTCGGCGGTGGCGTCAGCCTGCCCCCCCTGCCCCATTTCCTTGAGGAAGAAGCCATCCTCGATACCAGCGACCATATCGTCGAGCTTCGAGGCGCCGGGGAGGATGAACGTATTTGTCATCCTTATGATCGGCTCATCGCGGTAAGTGAACGCCCGCGCGTTGCCACGCGGCACCGTGTCGAATGCAGCCGCCGACTCGCGGCTGTGAAGGTAGTTCCGAAGGACTCCCTTATCGATGACGACCGTCCGCTCGCCCAGCACGCCCTCGTCGTCCACGAGCGCCATACCTGCTGCGCCACGCATCGTGCCGTCGTCCACCAGCGTCACGAGGTCGGACGCGACCTTCTCGGCGATCTTGTCCTTCACGACGGACCCGCTTTGTACGAAGTCTGCTTCGACCGTGTGCCCTATGGCCTCGTGGGACAGCACCCCCACAAGCTGCGGGTCGAGGATGACGGTGTACTGACCGCCCTTCGCATAGCCTGCGTCGAGTTTCCTTACGGCGAGGTCAACGGCCTCGTCAACCATCTTGTTGAGGTCCCGCTTTCTCATGAGGTCATGCCAGCCGCCGGTGACCCCCCAGCCCTTGGCGCCGGTCTCGCGCTCATCGCCCCGTCCGACCGTGACGAATACGTGGAAACTGGGCTTGTGGTCCACGATGTGCGCCTCGGCGCCATCGGACGTCACGATATACTTCTCATCTGCATATTCGGTGTAGATCACGATGCTTCCCACAACGAGCGGCGAGACCTCGCGCATGCGTTTCTCGGCAGCCATAACGACTCCAATCTTCGTAGCTATGTCCGGCTCGTCTTCGCGGGCCTGGTAGATGAACTCCCCTTTCCCGAGGCGGGCCGGCGCAAGCCTCGCCTTCTCCCGCCTCAGGCGGGCGCCCGCCCTCGCTGCGTCGGACGCCTCGGCGATGGCTTTCACGAGCCCTTCCCGGGTTACATCTGTGGTCGAAACGAACCCCCACGACCCATCGACGAGGCATCGCACGCCGGCACCCGCCAGGGTGCGCCGCTCCACGCGCTTGAGCGTGCCGTTCCGCGCATCGATGGCTGTCTGGAGCCGCCTGTGGTATCTGATCTCCGCGTAACCCGGCGCTCCTGCCAGAGCCGACTTCAATAGATCGAGCATGACTCCACCTTCCTTCCTCATCAATCCGGTCCTCGCCAATCCCGGACCTGGCGGCCTACCGCGTGGGCACCACCCCATGCCAGCATAGACATGGCAGGCCTTCCCCCTCGAAGGGCCCGCCGCCTCTCACTAACGCGCTGCCGCGTGCCTCGTCCGCCGCGCGAAACCCCTCCCTGTAGTCACGGCCCCCCACGCGCCGTATCCACCCGGAACGTGGTCCCGTCCGTGGTGACGACCACGTCGCCGTCAACGTCGGTGCGGTACACCCTGTCTGTGTAGTCCGCCAGGTTCAGGAGGGTTATCCGGTGAGGATGGCCGTACGAGTTCCCCGCCCCGACCAGGATCACCGCAACAGCAGGCTTCGCCGCCTTGAGAAACCATGGGCTCGACGAGGTCCTGCTCCCGTGGTGGGCAACCTTGAGGACCGCCGCGCGAAGGTCCGCCCCGCTCTTCAGCATGGCGTTCTCTGCGTCCCTCTCCGCATCGCCTGTGAAGAGGAAGCTGACTTTGCCATATTCCAGCCTGACTACGACGGAGCAGTCGTTCATGTTCTCCGGAAGCGGCTCTGTTGGGTGCAGGATCCTGGCGGCGAACCCGGGGCCGAGATCGATGCTATCCCCCGCCCGCCCCAGGCGGAACCGGATGTTCTTCTGGTCTATAAGGGTGAGGAATCGCTCGTACGTCGCCGTCGTGTGGACTTTCCCCGAATCCACCACGAGGCCCACCGGGAACGCGCGAAGCACCTCCACAAGACCGCCTATGTGGTCTGCATGAGGATGGGTGGCCACCAGCACGTCGATCTTCGCGACCTCCTGCTCTTTCAGGTAGGCGATCAGCCGCTCGGACGCATCAGCCGGGCCACCATCGATGAGCATCGTCTTTCCCGAGGGGGCCAGGATGAGGATGGAGTCGCCCTGGCCGACATCGATGAAGTGGACCGCAAGACGCCCAGCCCCGCTTCCGGTGCCCGCACCCGCTGCGTCTGCCCCCATCATGGCAGCCCAGAGCGTCATCGCTGCAAGCGCCACAAGGGCCGCAGCCATCGGCATCCCTGTCGCAGTGCGGGGCAGACGGGCGGCGCGCGTCGGCGCGCCCCCCTGCCGGGTTCCTGGATGAGGGTTACGGTGGCACCTGCGCCGCGGCTGCCCCGGGCTCGTCAGAATCCCCTTTACGAACGCGGTGGCTCTCATGTGCCAGCCTCCTGCCCTGTGGTGCTGCGCCGCCCTTTTGCATTAGCCCAGCGCTAATACTTCATCGCCCGGCCACCGAACTCCTGCACATTCGCGGAAAAGTCGCCGCCTGTTGCAGATGGCAGCGAGCCATGACGCATACCTTGAATGAGGATGGCGGAGCGCGCTTCGCCAGAATCCAGCCTGTCGGGCAAGTACGCGGATTCTGACACCACTCGCACGGCCACCGCGAGCCCAACAGCCGTTGGAAAACGCGGAGGAGCTAACGAACCCCGACCTGGAGCCAGAGAGGCCGGACAGGCTGGTACGCCCCTTTGAGCGAAACCCACATTCAGCCCAACGCCTGGATCGCGCTCTCCAGCGCCTGCACCTTCTTCTCCTCGACAACGTACACGAGCCCCCTGCCTGTTGCAGTGGCATAGTGCCCACCACCACCGCGAGCGCCCGCTCCCGCTCCCACTTTCAGCTCCAGGACCTTGCCGTCGCCAAGGTCGAGTTCCACGCGGACCCTGGGTCGGTCGAGGCCGTAGCGGGCGTCGTCGGCCCCGGCCACCGCGCCCTGGACCACCATGGCCACGGTGACGTCGCGCACGGCTGACAGGAGCTTACCCATGTCCTCGGACGAATACCGCTTTTCGCCCGTCTTGAGCTGCCACTTCTCGCCCTCCTTGACGACCTCGGGCGCCTGCGGCGCGGGCGTGCCGCGAGGCAGTATCCCAGCTGCCGCCCCGGTACCCAGGTCAGGGTGCACGGCCTTCCATTCCTTGCCCTCTTTCAGGAAGGCCACGGCCTTCCCCTGGTCCACGCAGGTGACGCGCAGGAGATCGTCATCGTCCCATGATAGAAGGTCCTTCTTGACGAGGTCAAACACCCCGGTTTCAAGAGGCGAGAATGCCGCCGGGCTCGCCAGGTACACTGAGGGGGAGTCGGAGGTACGCGCGTAAAACCCCTTGCCATCAGGGCCGGGTGCGCCCACGAACAGCTCGAACGGCGACGACCGCTCAGAGCTGTGAGCGTCCACGCGCAGCCTCGGGCGGTCGAGGCCCCATCTCGCGAGGTCTTTGCCCTCGTCGTCCACGAACTTGCTGACGCTGAGGCCCGTGAGATCCCAGACGAGGTCACTCACTTTCCACCTGTCGGCCACGTCGTCGAAGGGGTGGACGATGCGCCACTCGCCCTCTCCCTCGCCCTTTTTCTCCAGCCTGATATCCTGCCCTCCGGGCGCAACGAGGCGCAGGGCGGTGACGGAATCGCTCGAAACCCCCAAGATCTGACGCTCGCGCAGGTCGTCGAGGGTTTTTGCAAGGGCCGACACGGTGCTCGACGCAAGAATATACACAGGATCGCCATCGGCCAGCCTGGCGTAGCGTGCGCCTCCGACAGGCGTCTCGGCCCCCACGAGAAGGGTCTTTCCCCCCTGCTTTGTGTCGAGGGTGACCTTGAGCCACGGGGACGCAAGCCCGAACGCGTCGAGATCATCCGCGCCGGCGCTGGCCGTCACCTTCTTCTCGCATTTCAGGTTCCTGGCAGCGTCAACGAGGGCGTCGACAGCGGCCTTGCTGGCCGCCAGGCGCCTCGGATACGCGATCTCCCACTTGCCCCCTCCGTCGCCCGTGGCGTCGCCCTCGTCCGCGTTCCTCGCGATCTCCACCCGCCCGGACGCCTGCTCTATGGCAACGCGCGTCACGTCATCAGCTGGCACATTGACGAGGACCTTATCCGCATCCTTGTCCGGCGGCCTCACGCCCTCAACGAAAAGGATGTACGCCCCGAGGACTACCAGCACTGCAAGGGCGGCAAGAGTGCCTGCGAACTTCCTCATAGGTTACGCCTCCTCAGCCAGATACCGCCGCCCACCAGCACGAACAAGAGCGGAAGCCCGACGACCGTGGAGTAGAACACGAAGGCCACCTGCGTATCCGTGAGGAACACCTGATTGTAGCTGGGGGACTTGGCCCGTACGGTGATGGACTCCTCCTTACCCACGAGCCAGCTCACGGAGTTCATGAAGAGGTCGATGTTCCCCTGGAACGTCACGACGTCGTTGTCGAGGAAGCTCGCATTGCCCACCACGAGCATCCTCGCTCTCGACCCGGCGACGCCCTTGCCCGTCGCCTTCTCGCCTGCTTCCTCAGTCGCCCCCTCCGCACCATCGCTTGCAGGCGCGTCCGACGCACCTTTCGCGCCTTCAACGGCTTCTGCGCCTCCCGCGCCTTCCGCGCCGGCCTTGGCCTCCAGGGTGCGCTCAACAGCGTACGCGAGCACAAGGGGCCCTTTGATGTCGGTCTTCGCGTCGAACGACACCCGCTTCGCCGCAAGGTCAGTCTCACCCCACGACTCACCGGAGGTTTCGAGGAGCGCCGTCAGAGTAACGCCCGAGTCTCTCGTGTCCTTCACCTCATACAGGCTCCGGCTCCTCGGCAGCACGCACCCGAGTTTCGCGGTGACGAGTTTCATGGTGATGTCGTGGTACCGCACCTCGGGAATCGGGCTCCCTGCGTCAAGGAAGTAGTGACTCGCAGGGTCGATGACCACATCATCGTGCATGCCCACGCCCCACCTGGCAACCATGGCCTTGAGGTTCGAAAGCTGCCCTTTCTGCCGGAGCGGCTCGGCGAGCACCATGACGCTGCCGCCACGGTTGACATAATCCTGGACTGCCTCGACCTCTTTCGGCGCAAGGTCCTTTTGAGGGCCCGCTATCACCAGGAGCGCCGCATCCTGGGGGACCTTGCCTTCGGTCGCCAGGTTGACGGTTTTCGTGGTGTACCCCTCGCCCTCGAGGAACGACCTCGCCTGCCAGTAGTCCTGCACGAGGTCGCGCTCATCGTGACCCACGAGGAAGTAGACGGACTTCTCCTCCTCCTGAAGCACGCCGATTATCGCGCGAGTGAACGCTTGCTCTCCTGCAAACCCCGGCATCTGGGACTCGCCGCTGTACTCTACGAGGTCGTACTGCATCACCTTGCGGGACTCCGACCCCGACTCAACCACGGACGTGCCATATGCAGTGATCTCGTACTGTTTCGCAAGCGACGGGTTCTTGTCCGGATCGACGAACGACACGGATATCTTGGGGGACAGCCGCGTGTACTCCTTGAGAAGGTCCTTCACCATCTCGCCCATGGCATCCCCCTCAGGGAAGAAGGCCGTTATCTTGATGTCCCGGTCGATCTTGCGAAGGACCTGGCGCGTCTCCTCCGAGAGGGTGTACATCTTGTTTTGCGTAAGGTCCAGCTTGGCCGGGTGACGCGCCACGATGAAGTTCACCATGAGAACTATCCCAACCACGGCGCATGTCAGCACCAGAGCATTGGACCCATAGCGCATCCTGCGGCTCAGCATGAACCTGCGCACCGGGCACGCGCGAGGAATCGCAAGTCTCATGCGCTCCACCTCCTGGAGTCGATGGTCCTTACAGCAAGGAACAGGAAGACGAACACGAAGCTGAGATAGTACAAGGTGTGAGAAAGGTCTATGATTCCCTTCTGGAAGTCGTCGAAGTGCTTCAGAATGGATAGCATCGATATCGCTTGCCCGACGGGTCCTGTGACGGCCGCGCTGACCCAGCTCAAGATCCAGAAGAGAAGAAGGATGCCGAACCCCACGATCCCGGCGACCATCTGATTCTCAGTGAGCGCGGATGCAAAAGTCCCCGCCGCAAGGCAGGCTGCGCCGAACAGGAACATGCCGAGGTAGCCTGAGTAGATGGGGCCCATGTCGGGGCTGCCGTAGTGCCTGAGGATGGCAGGGTAGATGAGGGTGACCGCCAGGAACACGAGGTAGGTGAGGACGCTCGCAAGGTACTTCCCGACCACGATCGAGGTGATGCTGACAGGAGACGTCAGGAGAAGCTCATCTGTGCCGAGCTTCTTCTCTTCCGCAAGCAACCGCATGGTGAGCACCGGGGCCACGAAGATGAACGTGACCGCCATGTTTCCGAGTGTCCCCTGCATGCTCGCGCTCCTCGTCGCGAAGAGGAGGATGGAGAAGAAGTACCCGGAGAGCACGAGGAACACCGCTCCCGTGACATAAGCAATGGGCGAGAGGAAGTATGCCGCCACCTCTCGCTTGAAGATGGACCATGTCTTAAGCACTTGCCGCCACCTCCGATGCGTCGTCCAGCTTCTCCTCGGTGGTGAGCCTGAGGAATACATCCTCGAGGCTGAGGTCGACGAACCTCATCTCCAGGATGGGCCATCCGCGCTCGGCCATTTTGAAGAAGAGCGCCTCACGCACATCCGCCGCAAGTTCCGTCTCGACAGACAGAACCGCCTCGCCGGCCGGCCCGCCTGGCGTGCCGGCGCCGCTTCCCGCCTCCCCGACCGAGACCGACCTCACGCCGGCAAGCGCGCCCACCTCCGCCACGACCCCGTCCCTCGGGCCGCGCACGCGCACCGCAAGGCATCGCGATCCGCGCAGCCTGCGCGCCAGGCCCTCCGGCGTGTCGATGGCGACGAGGCGGCCGTTGTTTATGATCACGACCCTGCCGCACACCATGCTCACCTCGGGCAGAACGTGCGAGCTAAGGATGATCGTGTGCTTGCTTCCGAGGCCGCGGACAAGCTCCCGGATCTCTATGATCTGCCTCGGGTCGAGCCCCACGGTGGGCTCGTCCAGTATGAGGACGTCAGGGTCTCCGAGGAGCGCCTGGGCAAGCCCCACCCTCTGCTTGAACCCGCGCGAGATGTTCTGGATGAGACGCCCGTAGACCGGGCCCAGGCCGCACGCCTCCACGACCCTGGCGATGTGCCCCGAACGTCGGGACCTGGGGATACCCTTGATTTCGCACACGAAGTGCAGGTAACCCCTGACCGTCATCTCGCGGTAGAGGGGCGGGTTCTCGGGAAGGTACCCGATCCTCCGCCTCGCCTCCATAGGGTCCTCGAACACGTCGTACCCCGCGACCCTGACGGTGCCCGAGGTCGCCGCCAGGTACCCGGTTATGATCCGCATCGTCGTGGTCTTCCCGGCGCCGTTCGGCCCGAGAAACCCGAGGATCTCGCCCTTCTCCACGGAGAATGTGAGATCCTCAACCCCTCTTGCCCTGCCATACGTTTTGGTGAGGTTCTTCACCTCGATCACAGCAACGTGTTCCCCCTTTCCGTTCATTGCGCATCACGGATCATTTCATTGCGCATCACAGATCTCGCGCGTCCCCGCACGTTTCGCGCGCCTCGACCCGAGGCGGCGGTGTCGCGATCCAAGGGGACCAAAAACCCGTCACGGGCGAAGGCGGGGCGCGCACCCACATCCGGGACGGGCGGTCGCAACGTGCCTCGCTGGAAGACCACTCCAATAGAACGGTGGAGCGTGGGCGAAAGTTCCAGCCCGCGCGAACCTGCCCCCAGCGTCAGCGCCTATGCAGATCACCACGAATTCGCGCTGCTTTTCAGCGCGCAGGTCCTCGCCAGGGTTGCCGGTGTTGCCTTCCGGGGACAGCGCGCGCGGTGAGATGCGTTCGAATTCGGCGCTTTGAGGCCAGCCAGATTCCAGGCGCCCCGCCCCGGCAATCACCGGCAACGCAGCAACTACCGGAAAACGGACCAAGGATCAGCGCACCCTCACTTGGGGCGTCGTACTTGGCTGCTCAGAACGTACGACGCCATCTCGAAAGCGATGAGGGCGGCTCCGTACGCCCCGGCGAACTGCGCCTCCTCCGGGACTGTCACCCGACAGGAGAGCCTCTCCTCCAGCGACCTCCTGACGCCGTCGTTCCGGCTCACGCCCCCGGTCATGACCACCCCGCCGCCCAGCCCTACCCGGTGCACCATCCCCGCCAGCCTGTCAGCCACCGCGTCACACAGGCCTTTGATTATCGGCTCCGGGACCACGCCACGAGAGAGCAGGCTTATGACCTCGGACTCAGCGAAAACCGTGCAGGTGCTGGAGATCCTCGCAGCCTCCTTCGCCTTTCGCCACCTCATGCCGAACTCCTCCAGCGGAACGTTCAGCCTCGCGGCCATCACCTCGAGAAACCTTCCGGTGCCCGCCGCGCACTTGTCGTTCATCACGAAGTCCGCGACCATGCCGTCGTCGTCCAGCCGGATGACTTTCGAGTCTTGGCCTCCGACGTCCACCACCACCCGCGCTGACGGAACGAGCGCCCGCGCGCCACGGGCGTGGCACGTAATCTCGGTCACCGTCCTCGCGACACCGGTCACTCTGTCCCTCCCGTACCCGGTCGCCACGAGGGCCGCAAGATTGTCATGGCCTACACCCGCTGCACCGCAAACGATGCGAAGGCATTCGTCCGCCGCGGCGGCAAGATCCACCCCAGTGGGCATCGCGTGCCTTGCCACACAATTCCTGTCACTCAGGAGGACAGCCTTGGTGGTTGTTGACCCGACGTCTACTCCCGCGACAAACACCCTCTGTCACCCGCCCCTCCGCGCACCGAGAAGCTCGATAAAGGCCCCTAGCCTGGTGATGGCCTGCGCCTCGCTGCCGCACCTCGCATCCACCCCGTCCCCGTCGAGGTTGAGGAAGGGAATGCCCTTTTCCTTGAGTTCCGTGGCCAGGATCGCTGCCCCGCCGTTGGACTGCCTGCACCCCCACTGTGCGAACTGCACCACACCGTCGATGGAGTACTCGTCCACGAGTCTCGCGATGGCTTCGAGCCGACGCTCGATCGGGCCCCAGCCGAAGTTTGACATCATCTTCTCCGCAAGGCTCGCGAATGGATCACGGAGGTCGAGACTGGGCCAGTATGCGAAGCTGTACTCCTCGAAAGCCACCGACGAAGCGCAGTCGCCTTCGAGATACTTGAACACCCCCGTATCATAGTAGGGCCTCAGGTTCAGCCACAGGAGCCTGTGTCGCTCCTCCCGGATGGGGAAGTCACCTGCGGCGATCGTCCTCTCGAGATGCAGCCGAAGCGCGCGATAGAACGGCGAAAGGCCGGGGCTTCCCCACGACCACAGGAACAGAAGGACGTAGTTCAGCGCCTCGGACCCACGCCACGGAGCCGGCACGTTTCGCCTCAGTGCCGAGACTCGCTCGTATTCGGCAAGAGCTTCGTTGGAGCGGCGAAGCGCCTGCGCGAGCCCCTCGAGGGAAAGCCCCGGCACGCGCCGTGCGAGGTCCCCCGCCACCTGCTCGATCTGGGAAGCAAGCCACCGCGTGGCCCGGTCGGAAGGCACGTACGGGACGCCCAGCATGTAGAACGGGCATCCGGCGAGCCGGCTGATGTGAAAGAGCGACCTTTTTCCCCCGTCGCACAGGTGGGACGTGACGATGACGGCGGACGGGCGCGGCAGAAGACCCGCCGCGGCTCCGCCCAGGCCCGCCCGGTGGAAGCTGCAAAGGTCCGGCGAGTACCAGAGGGCCTCGCAGGCCGAGAGGCTCCTTGCGGCAAGGTCGGAGGCTGCCGCAAGCCCGGCTGCGGCCTCAGGCAGGAACGGCACGCCGCCGAGGCCGTAAACCAGCTCGGTGGGTACGAAGGCGCTCGTGAATATGCAGGGCCTGCGGCCGAGATAGGCATCGGCGAAATCAGAGAGCACGCATCTTATCGCCGCGACCTGGTATGCCTTCGCCCCGCGCAGCTCAAGCAGAGGAAGCGCCGCGGAGGCGACCTGGTAGGCCCAGCGCCTGCGCAGCAGGACCTCCGGCCGGGCCACCGCCCACCGGGCCGCTCGCCCGGCCGCTCGGCGGGCCGTCCGCCGGAGCCTCGATGGGATGCCGAGGTGCATCATCCCAGCCCCAACCGTCCTTCCAGCATCTCCCTGAAGGCCGTGACGCGGGTAAGGGTCTGGCCCGATATGGCTGACCCATAATCGCCCTCCAGAAAGAGCATGGGCAGCCCTTCACCCTCGCCCACCTGCCCCTTCAGCTCTGCAAAATCGTAATACGCGTGGTCGCAAAACTTCGGCGCGAAATATACGATCCCCTGGGCCCCCGATGAACGGGCGAGTGCCCAGAGACGCCGCGCTCGCGCATCTCCCGCGAACATCCTGGGACACGCGGGCTTACTGAGGTATGCGCGGGCGAGCACGCGGAACGGATCAGGTCGCGCCCCGCCAGGACCATCCGCGTCCGCGCACGCGCGCGCCCCATCCGCCCCATTCTCCGTCTCATGAGGGCCTGCGTCCACCGGGACCTCGAGGCCGAAGCTGCGCGACCCGAGGCACGAATCGACGAAAGCCACCGCAAGCCCTGCGTCCTCGAGGACGCCGAGAAGCGCGGGTTCCAGGAGGCACGTCCCCGAAACCCCAACACGCACGCCCTGGTCCCTTGCACGTCCATCTCCGGTGGCGTCGGCGCGGTGCATCGTTCTCTCAAGCACGGCCGCAGCTCTCGCCAGCGCCCTGGCAGCTTCATCTCCGTCCCCTAGACCCCTTCTGCCATCTGGCTGCGCGGCAATGCGAGGGTCCTCGAGGTCACCCTTCAACTCCCCTCCAAGGGCGTCGTTCACCCCGAGCGTCAGGTACATCGCATCCACAGCCGACATATGGCCGGCCGCCTGAAGCTCGAACACCCGCAAAAGCCCGCTCCGGAGCCGGTTCATGGAGCGCGTGACGGCAAGAAGCCTCCGCTGGAACGACGGACCGTCCACACTGTCCACGAGTGTCCCGACCCCACCCCGTTCGCGGCCTGATATCCCCGCAAGACCCTGGGCGAACTCCCTCAGCACCTCGGCATAGTAGGCCTCGGCACCGCTGCCGCAAGCTCGGGGCACATCTACGAAATGGACCTCTCGGGCAAGGCCGAAGTAGCGCAGCGCATCGCAGGCGCGCCTCATGGCATCGCAGGAACCGGCCATGGCGATGCGCTCGTCTTGCAGGTATTCACGGGCGAACGCCTTCGCGTACGAGCAGAAGTCACGCGGAAGATAGGCCTCGCAGGAGGGACCCGGTCCCCAGAACACGGCCCTCTTCGCTGGCATCCCGAGGGCAAGCGGGATCTCAAGTGGCACATAACCGCACGAGACCAGAACCAATCGAATTCCTCCCATGAAAGCAGCCTGTCACTGCGCGTCAGCGGATGAGTCTACTATTCCTCACAAATCGCGCCTTCTCCTGCCGGTCACCCTCAAGCCGGGGCCGCCGCAGCTGACTCAGGTGAGCGGGCCAGCGTGGTCTCCAGACCGGTACTTTCCGGAAGAGGCATAATGCTGCAATGCTGCAAATTCGCCCTTGACAGGAAGGGCCGAACGGGTATACTTTAAGGCCATATACATACATATGCTTGCCGTTGGTTGGCGACTAGCAGGTAATACACTCGCGTGTGCCGACCATCGCCGCACCCGCTGTGCATATGTATGCATCGCGCTAAGTGTGAGTTCAGAAATCCATGCCGGTTTGGGAGAAGATTCCGGGTCGCCGGTGCTTGCTAGGGCGGGGCGTCGAGAATTTGGCCAGCCTTAAGCGCCAAATTCGAACGAGGCTCACCGCACGCGCCGTCCCCGGAGGGCAACACCGGCAACCCTGGAAAAGTGGCGGTGATTTCTGAACCCACACTTAGAGAACAAGAGGAGGGAAGAAGCATTGAATGAGAGAGACAAGAAGGTGCTGATCGTTGACACGACGCTACGTGATGGGGAGCAGACAGCAGGCGTCGTGTTTGCCCGCACGGAGAAACTGCGGATCGCGAGGATGCTTGACGAAATCGGGGTGGACCAGATTGAGGCCGGGATCCCCGCCATGGGTGGCGACGAGAAGGAGGCGGTCAAGTCAATCGCCCACGCGGGTCTCGAGGCCAGCATCATGGCCTGGAACAGGGCCGTAATCTCAGACATAGATGCCTCGGTCGAGTGCGGAGTGGATGCCGTAGCCGTATCCATTTCGGTTTCGGACATACACATCCTTCACAAGCTCCGGGTGACACGCCAGCAGGTCCTTGACGCCATGACACAGGCGGTGGTTCATGCAGCACAGCACGGCCTGTACATATCCGTGAACGCCGAGGACGCGAGCCGCGCTGAGCCCGCCTTCCTCCTCGAGTTCGCCATGGCGGCGAAGAGCGCGGGCGCGAACAGGCTCCGCTACTGCGACACCGTCGGCCTGCTGGACCCCTTGACCATGTATGACCGCGTCAAAACCCTTCGCGAGCAGACCGGGCTCGACATCGAGACCCATACCCACAACGACTTCGGAATGGCGACCGCTAACGCCCTGACAGGCGTGCAGGCGGGTGCCAGGTACGTCGGGGTCACGGTAAACGGTCTCGGTGAGCGAGCAGGCAACGCGGCTCTCGAGGAGGTCGTGATGGCCCTCAAGCACATCTTCGGCATCGACCTCGGGATCAAGACCACCAGGTTCAGGGAGATTTCCGAGTATGTGGCGAAGGCCTCGGGCAGGGAGATACCGCCCTCGAAGCCCATTGTCGGCGCAAACACGTTCGCCCATGAGTCGGGCATCCATGCAGATGGAGTCCTGAAGAATCCCAGAACGTACGAAGTCTTCCCGCCCGAGGAGGTAGGGCTCCAGCGGCAGATCATCATCGGGAAGCACTCCGGGAAGCACGCGCTCAAGGCGAAGTTCCTTGAATATGGCATCAACCTCACAGACGAGCAGGCGGCAGCCATGTTGCCCGCAGTGCGCACCGCTGCGGTAAACCTCAAGCGCCCCCTCTTCGATAAGGAGCTTGTATACATATACGAGGACGCCATGAGGGACATGTCCGCTCACAGGTAGCGAGCGGCGCCAGCGCATAAGGGAGGCATCGTCAGCTTGGGAAAGACCATCGCCGAGAAGATCCTCTCAAGCCACTCGGGCATCGACGCGCGTGCCGGAGACATCGTCCTCGCTGACGTGGACTTCGTGATGGGGCAGGACGGGACATCGCCTCTCGCCATCAAGGCGTTCCGCGAAATGGGCGGCGAGAGAGTCTTCGACCCCGCGAAGGTCGCCATGGTGATAGACCACGGCGCGCCCAGCCCCAACGAAGGCACGGCCAACCTGCACAGGCTCATGAGGGACTTCGCCAGAGAGCAAGGCATCATCCTCTATGACATCGGCGAGGGCGTGTGTCATCAACTCATCCCAGAGCGCGGGCACGTTCTGCCAGGAGACCTCGTCATAGGAGCAGACTCACATACCTGCACCTATGGCGGCCTCGGCGCGTTCTCCACCGGGGTAGGGTCCACCGATCTCGCGGCAGCCCTTATCACGGGCAAGACGTGGCTCAAGGTGCCGGAGAGCATGCGGATCGTGTGCAAAGGCCGGCTGCCGGCGGGGACGTACAGCAAGGACCTGGCGCTACACCTTGTCGGCAGGCTCACAGCCTCCGGTGCCGCATACGTGTCGTGTGAGTTCTGCGGCGAGGCCGTGGAGCTTCTTGGCGTGGATGGCAGGCTCACGCTCTGCAACATGGCGGTGGAGACGGGTGCGAAGGCCGGGATCATCGCTCCCAGCGGCGAGGTGCTTGCATGGGTGCGCGGTCGCTCGAAGAAGAAGTTTCGTCCGGTCTTCGCCGACGAAGGGGCTTCCTACGTGGACGAGCGCGAGCACGACGTCTCACGTCTCGCGCCACAGGTAGCCCGTCCACACAGGGTGGACCAGGTATGCGATGCGTCGGACCTCGCGGGGACCGAGGTTCACCAGGCCTTCATTGGCACCTGCACAAATGGCCGTCTGGAAGACCTCCGCGTCGCTGCGACGATACTCGAAGGAAGGAAGATACACCCCTCTGTGCGCCTCGTGGTGGCGCCGGCGTCCAGACAGGTCCTCATGGACGCGATGCGCGAGGGCGTGCTGAAGATCCTCCTGGAGGCGGGTGCCGCAGTAGTGGTCCCCGGCTGTGGGCCGTGCGTCGGCACGCATGCCGGCGTGCCCGCGGGCGGCGAGGTCGTGATATCCACCGCCAACCGCAATTTCAAGGGAAGAATGGGCAATTCCTCGGCCGAGATATACCTCGCCTCACCCGCGACGGTGGCGGCCTCGGCCATCACAGGAAAGATCACGGACCCCAGGAAGTTCCTCGGGTAACGGGCAAGAAAAGGCCCGGCCAACGGTTGGTTATCACAGGGGTGATGGCTAAGTGGTCTTGAGAGGAAGATCCCACAGGTTCGGCGACGACATCAATACCGACTACATCATCGCCGGGAAGTACAAGTTCAAGACGCTCGACATGGACGAACTCGCGAGGCACGTGATGGAGGACCTTGACCCTGGATTCCATGCGAGGCTCAAGCCTGGCGACTTCATCGTGGCAGGGAAGAACTTCGGGTGCGGCTCTTCCCGGGAGCAGGCGCCGCTTGCCCTCATCCACGCGAAGGTCGGCGCGGTCATCGCAGCATCGTTCGCCAGGCTCTTCTACAGAAACGCGGTGAACACCGGACTGCCCGTGGTGGAGTGCGACACCGGCAGCATTCTCGACGGGGACGAGCTCGAGGTCGACCTTAGCCGCGGCACCGTGCGCAACCTCACGCGCGGCACCACCGTCAGGGCAAGCCCTCTTCCCCCGTTCATGCAGCGAATCTTCGAGGACGGTGGTCTTGCGGCCCATATCCGCAAGCACGGGGGATTCCACCTTGGCACATGATGTTGCCGTGTCAACCGCACGAAGCCACCGCACCCGCCCACCTGGGGGCTAGGGGTCTTCCGTGGTCATCAATAGCGTCCGCGTAGCGGGGGTGGAAATAGACCGTGTCGCACAGAGTAACGCTCATCCTCGGGGACGGCATCGGTCCCGAAGTGGTCCTCGCGGCAAAGCGAGTGCTCGAAGCCACCGGAGCCGCGATCGAGTGGGAACAGGTGCAGGCAGGTGCGGAAATGCTGGCGCGCTGCGGCACTCCGCTCCCCGACGAGGTCGTCGAGTCGGTGCGACGGACCGGCGTCGCGCTCAAAGGCCCCGTCACGACGCCTGTAGCGAGCGGGTTCCGCAGCGTCAATGTGGGTCTGCGTGTTGCTCTCGACCTTTATGCCAATGTCCGCCCGGTTAGAACGCTGCCCGGCGTGCCCGGAAGGTATGCTCGAGTGGACCTCGTGATCTTTCGAGAGGCCACTGAGGACGTATACGCGGGCAAGGAGCGATGGGTGGACGAGGACACGGCAGAAACGGTCAAGGTCATTACCCGAAGGGGCTCGGAACGCATCGCCCGCGCCGCGATGGAGTTCGCCAGGCGCGAGGGACGACGTCGGGTGACCTGCGGCCACAAGGCCAATATCATGAAGCTCACTGATGGGCTTTTCCTCGACTGCGCCTGCACGGTGGCCCGCGACTACCGGGAGATCGAGTTCGACGATCGCATCATCGACGCCCTGTGCATGCAGCTCGTCATGGCACCAGAGAGCTTCGACGTGCTGCTCCTGCCCAATCTGTACGGGGACATCGTGTCGGACCTCGCGTCGGGACTTGCAGGCGGGCTGGGACTCGCTCCCGGGGCCAACATCGGGGACGAAATAGCCGTCTTCGAGCCCGTCCACGGAAGTGCCCCCGAGCTCGCGGGGCGAGGGATCGCAAATCCCATCGCCACGATCCTGTCCGCCGCCATGATGCTGCGACACCTCGAAGAGGCTGAACGCGCCGCCGCCGTTGAAGCTGCGGTTATGAAGGTGCTGGCCGAAGGCCGCGTGCTTACTCCCGACCTCGGCGGCAAGGCCACCACCGACAAAATGGCGGATGCCATAATCGCTGCGCTTCCTACCTGACCGGGTCGAAGCGGCGCAACCTGAGGGAGTTGGTCACGACCGACACCGACGAGAACGCCATGGCCGCTCCGGCGATCACCGGAGAGAGAAGGCCGAAAGCCGCGAGCGGGATGCCAATTACATTGTAGATGAAGGCCCAGAACAGGTTCTGGCGGATGGTTGCCATGGTGCGTCGGCTGAGGCGGATGGCCGCGGCCACGGCGCGAAGGTCCCCTCGAATGAGCGTGATATCCGCCGCCTCCATGGCTATGTCGGTGCCTGTCCCCATGGCAATCCCGACATCAGCCGCGGCGAGGGCCGGCGCGTCGTTGATGCCGTCGCCGACCATGGCCACGACCCTGCCCTCGGCACGCAGCCGCTCCACCTCCCTCGCCTTGTCGCCCGGGAGCACCTCTGCGAGCACCCTCTCGATGCCCACCTGGCGCGCGATTGCCCGCGCCGTGCGCTCGTTGTCGCCCGTTATCATGACGAGGTCCACGCCCAGGGCACGAAGGGCCCTGACGGCCTCCCGCGAAGTCTCCTTCACAGTATCAGCCACGCCGATGACACCGAGGGCCTGTCCGTCCGCCGCCACGAGCATCGCGGTCTGCCCCTGCGCCTCCATGGAGCGCCGTGCCTCATCAAGACCACAAGGCACGTCCACGCCGTTCTCCTCGAGGAGACGTCGCGTCCCGACGAGTACGACGGTGCCGTCCACCTGGGCGCGGATGCCCTTCCCCGGGATCGCCTCGAACTGCGTGGGCTCCGCCGGCTCGATCCCGAGGGCGTGGGCCCGCCGCACGATGGCCGCGCCGAGCGGGTGCTCAGACCGCATCTCGGCCGACGCCGCCAGCCTCAGCATCTCGCGGGCCGGGTCGCACCCGCCGCGAGGCCCGACCTGCGCCCGTGATGTCGCCGACGCGTTTCCCGCTGCTGCCTGCTCTGCCGTGAGCGCAACCCCAGCTGGGATCCCAGTCGCGGTCGTAACCTCGGCCGTTGCCGCCGCCGCAGGTGCAGCCGTTGCCGTTGCCACAACCGCGGCTGTTGACGTTCCCGCAGCTTGGGCCGTTGCCTCGCTTACCACCTCCGGCTCGCCCCTGGTAATGGTCCCGGTCTTATCGAACACCACGGTATCGATCTTGTGCGCCCTTTCGAGATGCTCCGCACCACGGATGAGGATGCCGGCCTCGGCCCCCCTCCCCGTGCCCACCATGATGGCAGTTGGCGTGGCAAGGCCGAGGGCGCACGGGCACGCGATCACCAGCACCGCCGTGAACGCAAAGAACGCGCGGCCGGGATCACCCGTGACGATGAGCCACCCTACGAGGGCCACGAGCGCCACCCCGAGCACCACCGGGACGAAGTACCCCGCGACAACGTCGGCGACGCGCTGGATGGGCGCTTTCGACCCCTGCGCCTCTTCCACCATCCGTACGATCTGGGAGAGAACGGTGTCCCTTCCCACCCTGGTCGCACGGAGTTTGAACGACCCGTGCCTGTTGACCGTCGCCCCCGTGACCTCGTCGCCGGGGCCCTTCTCCATAGGAATGCTTTCGCCGGTGAGCATGGACTCGTCCACGACCGAGGTGCCCTCGAGTATAACCCCGTCCACCGGTATCCTCTCGCCGGGCTTCACGACAACTACGTCGCCCACCCGCACCTCGTCCGTGGGCACGTCCACCTCCTTGCCATCGCGCACCACGTGCGCAACCCGGGGCGCAAGGCCCATGAGCTTTCTTATGGCCTCAGAGGTTCTGCCCTTCGCCCGGGCCTCGAGGAGCCGCCCAAGGAGCACAAGGGTGATGACCACGGCTGAAGACTCGTAGTAGACGTGGCCTCGACCCACGAACGTCTGGTATACGCTGAACCCGTATGCTGCCGTGGTGCCCAGCGCAACGAGCACGTCCATGTTCGGGGAGCGCGCCCGAAGAGCCGCCAGCGCCCCTGTGTAGAACTGCCACCCGGCCACGAACTGCACCGGCGTGGCGAGGGCGAACTGGAAGAGTGGGTCGGTGAAAGGCGAGGGCAGGTGTACGCCCAAGAGGTGGGAAAGCATGAGAGTGAGGAGGGGCGCCGACAAAGCCGCCGCCAGGACAAAAAGGGCCCTCTGGCGCCTTATCTCGGCTTCGCGACGGCGCTCTTCCCTGTCCTTCGCGGCACCCGCCTCTTCACCTTCGCGGACCTCGCGGGCCTCGTACCCCGCATCGTGGACGACTCTCACAAGATCGGCAGGAGAGGTCTCGTCGGGGCTGTAGCGGACCGTGGCCCTCTCGGTGGCAAGATTCACTGCTGCGTCGATGACGCCCGGGGCGCGCCGAAGCGCCCGCTCCACCCTGGCCACGCACGAGGCGCACGTCATGCCCGAAACAGCGAGGGTGGCAGTGGCGAGGCCCACGTCGTAGCCAACGTCGCGGACCCTGTCGACGAGCGCGGACGCGCTAGTGCGGGACGGGTCGTACACAACGGTAGCGCGCTCGGTGGCAAGGTTGACGCGGGCCGAGAGCACGCCCTCGGACCTCGCGAGCGTTCGCTCGACCCGGGCGGCGCACGACGCGCACGTCATACCGGTGATCCGGAGCGTGATGCGCCTCTCGTCACCGCGAGACCCGGCAGCCCCCGAGCTCGGCCCCGGCAGCCGTGCCTTCCCTGGCACAGCGCTGTCCTGACCGCCCTCCCTTTGCGCCTCAGGCAGCATCACGGGGCATTCGTCGGCTGCGCTCCTCACGGGCCCGGACCCGGCGGACGCAGCGTCGCCTGCACCGCCCTCCACCAGTGTGCACTCCTCTTTCACCAGTGCATCCTCCTCCCGCGTGATGCTTCGCTCCAGGACCTCTCCCCCCTGGCCTCTCCTTTCCGCTCCCACGATGGAGTTCCCTCCTCGCCACGGGCTACGCCCAGCGCTTTTCCACCCTCACATCCTTGAAATAGTAGGTGCAGATTTCCTCGTGCCGACGCCCTGCCTTCGCCATGTTGTGGGCGCCCCACTGGCTCATCCCGACGCCGTGGCCGAAACCCTTGCCGCTCATGCGCACCTGGCCGTCACGAACCTCAAGGCTCGTTATGAAGTTAGACCTCATGCGCATCGGGTCGAGGGCCACCCGGAGGTCGTTGCCGCCGATCGTGACATCCCCGCCGGAGTGGCGGATGGTTATCGTCTGGGCACGCCCTGAAGGACCCCGCCTTGCTATGGTCATGCCGGTTATCCCCCTGACCGGGATCCCGATCTTGTTCAGAGCAGCCTCGATCTCGGCCGTGCTGAACGTCGCCGACCAGACGCGGTCCTCGGCAGGGACGTCCGACGTCATGTCGGGGCTTTTCTTGACCACGGTGTAGGGCGGCTCGGGACCGCGGAAGTTCAGGCCTTCCTTGGCGAGGGCCGTGATACCCCCGGCGTTCGAGTGGAACCACGCGTCGACGAGCTTGCCGTTGTGGGTGAGCACCTTCCCCCGCGTCTCACGGACGGCTGATCTGATTACGTCGTTTATGTTCTCCGGTTTGAATTCCTGGGCCTGCTTGAACCCTGCCTGAATGTCCGAACCCATCGGTCCCTTCCCGCGCTTCTCCTCAAGGGTCTTCAGGGCGAACGTCCGCGCCACGATCGCCTGGGCCGCGAGAGCCTCCCTCGGCCAGTAGTTCCTCATCTCTCCCGCCACCACGGCGGCCACGTACTCCTCCATGGGCATCGCCTGGACCCGCTTCTGGTCCGCGAGGTAGACCCTTATCGTGGGCTCTTTCGCGAGGGCCGTCCTCCTTCCCCTCGACAACCCGACCACTACGAGCACCACGACAAGAAGACCGATTCCAAGCCAGAGCAAGCTCCTGTTTCTGTTCCCATCCACCTCTATCAGCCTCCGTCCTGCGCAACTTGTCTCGTGCTGCCACTTCCCTTTTGCTCTGTGGCTATTATGCGCAGAACAGAGGACCCATAGCAGCCGTGCTCGGTGGAGATGTCCCGGCTGGCTCTCGGCCAACAAGCACACAGTAGCTCCGTCTGTAACGAAGCGCATCTCAGTCGGCTTCTGACAGGTACCTCTCGCCGCCGTCAGGAAAGATCACGACCACGAGGCGCCCCTCGTTCTCGGGCCGCCCTGCGACGCGCACGGCGGCCGCAAGCGCCGCGCCCGAGGAGATGCCTGCCAGGATGCCCTCCTCCCTGGCAAGCCTGCCGGCCGTCAGAACGGCGTCAGCGCTTGACACAGGCACGACCTCATCTATGATGCCGACGTTCAACACGTCAGGCACAAACCCTGCGCCGATGCCCTGGATGCCGTGCCGTCCGGCCGGTCCGCCCCCGAGCACCCGGGACTCCTCCGGCTCCACCGCAACGACGCGCAGGCAAGGTTTCTTGGCCTTGAGAACTTCGCCCACCCCCGTGATGGTTCCGCCTGTACCCACCCCCGCGACCAGCACGTCCACCTTGCCGTCGGTATCCTCCCAGATCTCCCTCGCCGTCGTTCTGCGATGGATGTCAGGGTTTGCGGGATTTGTAAACTGCTGGGGCATGAACGCCCCAGGCGTTGAACCCGCGATGGCTGCGGCCCGGCGCACCGCCCCGGCCATCCCCTCCCCGGCGGGGGTAAGCACAACCTCTGCGCCGTAAGCCTCGAGGATCCTGCGCCTCTCGACGCTCATGGATTCAGGCATGGTCACGATGAGGCGCAGGCCGCGCGATGCGCAGAGCATGGCAAGGGCGATCCCCGTGTTGCCGCTGGTTGGCTCCACGACGACCGACCCTGGTCCAAGCCTGCCATCCTTCTCCGCTGCGAGGAGCATCCCAAGGGCGGTGCGGTCCTTCACGCTCCCGCCTGGGTTCATGAATTCCAGCTTCGCCGCGATCTGCGCCTGTAGCCCTCCCGCGATCCGACGGATCCTGACAAGGGGTGTCCTCCCGATGATGTCCTGCACGCTCTCGGCGATTCTTGCCACGACAATCACTCTCCTCGAACGCTCCTGCTGCCGGTGCGCGCCGCCACCAGCCGCAACATGCGCGCTCCACTCTCCACGCTGCCTTGCAGGCACGCCCCTGCATCCCAGCGCGCGGTCCTGAAACACTCAGCGGCTGTTCTGCCCGCCGACTCCTTCCGGTCGCGTTCCGCGTAAGCTCGGCCTGCACTCCGCATGCCCTGTCGGTTCCAAAGCCCGGTCCGGCGTCAACCCCTGGCGCACCGCGTCCTCATGTGCTATAATACAGCAAACCCAAGTAAAATACTAGGGTATTGTGGGGGTGTGCCGGCGCAACCTGTGGACGGGAAGGCGCGCTGTATGGACTTTGTCCGCGTGTCGAGTGCTGGCCGCCATGGCAAAGCCGCACGGATTCCTGAATTCATAGTTGGGGGGAGCTTCCCATGTTTGAGCGCATTCGCGAGGACATCAAGGTCGTATTCGAGCGGGACCCCGCAGCCAAGAACGTGCTCGAGGTCATCCTGTGCTACCCCGGGCTTCATGCTGTCATAGGGTACAGGATCGCCCATTTCTTCTATGAGAAGAAGATGTTCGTCATCGCAAGGCTCATCTCACACGTGGTGCGCTTCCTGACCGGGATAGAGATCCACCCTGGAGCGCGCATCGGACACCGCCTTTTCATCGACCACGGCATGGGCGTCGTGATCGGCGAGACCACGGAGATCGGCGACGACGTCACCATCTACCAGGGGGTGACCCTCGGCGGCACCGGCAAGGAGAAGGGTAAGCGCCATCCGACCATTGGGAACCGCGTGGTCATAGCCGCCGGAGCGAAGGTACTGGGGTCATTCGAGGTCGGTGATGAGGCGAAGATCGGCGCCGGAGCCGTGGTGCTGAGGCCGGTGCCGGCCGGTGCGACCGTGGTGGGCGTGCCGGGCAGGGTCGTCGCCAGGTACGGCAAGCGCGTCCCGGGTATTGACCTCAACCACCAGAACCTGCCAGACCCCGTCCAGTCGGCGCTTGAAGCCCTCAGCCACAGGATACAGGAACTCGAGGAGCGGCTGGAGAGCCTGGAGAAGGACTCGGAGGCCCGCTGTCTAATATCGTAAGGCAAAAGAGAAACCACAGGCAAATGCAAAGGCGCGCCTTCGCGGCGCTCTCCACGTGGTCGCAGCACGCAGGCCACGGCGCGGCGCGCTGTCGGTCTTGTCGGCCGCCGCGCTGCCCACGCGGCGGCGCGCGACGGGCCGGCGGCACCGCCTCCGGGGAGGCCCCGAGACGGCTGCCCGTGGCAACGGCCTCAAGTCCCAGGGAGGGGAGCACGATGAACGAGGTTCTGGGGCGGATCAGGGAGTTCCACGGCCATCTTGGTCCGTACGTAGTTATCGGTTACAGGATGGGGCTCCTTGCCCTCGAACAGCTCCGCGCGAAGAAGTACTTCGGCATCACGGTCGAGTCATTCGCAGGAGATACACCCCCGGTTTCCTGCATGAACGACGGGCTGCAGCTCTCAACGGGCTGCACGTTCGGTAAGGGCAACATCAGGAACATCGCGTCCGGCGACCCATGCGCAAGAATCACATCTGGCGGGAGAGCCGTGGTCGTCAGGCTCAAACTCGCTGTACAGCGGTCCCTCCCCGACGTCCTCAAGCATGAAAACGAGGGGGCCGCTGCGGAGCACATCTTCGGCCTTGCAGACGAAGAGCTCTTCGACTGGGAGCCGGCGACGGACTGAACGCGCCAGGGTCACATACCGCCAGTCACTCACCCGGCCCGCCACTTTGGACCGGATCGGGTCGGGTTTACGGCTCGGCGGACAGAGCAGCGTCTACCCGCGATGAACTCCGCGGAACCAGCCTGACCATTAGCTTTCCTCGTGGCTCCTTCGGAGCACCTCAACGACGCCCCGCCCCCCGTCGACAACTACGAGATCCCCGGTGTGCAGCCTGGTCGTCGCCCCTTCGACCTGCAGCACCGCTGGAATTCCGTACTCCCTGGCAACCACAGCGCTATGGGACAGAAGGCCTCCCTCTTCAAGCACGATGGCAGACGCAACGTTGAAAAGGGGCATCCAGCCGGGGTTTGCAAAGGGCGCCACCAGGACCTCGCTTTTCCGGAGGGTGCCCGCCTCGTCGAGAGATCGGATCACCCTGGCGACGCCGCGAACCACCCCTGCCGAGCAGCCCACGCCCGTATACGCCTGATGCGCGCTCTCAGCCTCCGTCACGGGAGCAGGCCTGGTATTCTGGCGGTTGAGGTATACCATGGCGACTGTATCCTCCGTGCTCCGTGCGCGAGGAGCCAGAGAACGCTTTGTGAGAATGCGAGCAGGCCCCGGCTGGATCACAGGTGGAGGGACGAAGTTCCTGTACGCCACGGGGATGCGGCGCCTTCTCTTGACCGTCTCAAGTACCTTCCGAAAGTCAGCTGACCCCTCAAGCAAGCCGAGCACTTCATCGCGGGACATCCAGAAGATGTCGTCGTCCACGCCGAGCATGCCCCTTGCCGCCCAGCGCCTCCCCTGCTCCTTGAGGAAGCGCCTCGTATGGTACCTGGCGCGGCTGAGATACACGCGGGTTTCCTCGCGCCACCACGCAAGATGCCTCACCAGTTCGAGCTGCGCGCGGAAGCCGCGAAGCCGGAAGGCGTTGAGCCAGGCGGCCCACCCCGGCGACCGCAGCATACAGGCGGCGACCTCTTCCTCCTCCCTGCGCACCTGCTCCTGGCGGGCTATCTGCAGCCGCGGGTCCTCCCCGACCTCTCCAGACAAACATGCCTGCAGCATCGAGAGAGGGAGGGCCACGTCCTCGGACCATCTTGGAACAGCGAGGTCCTCGTCAACCTCCGACATATAGCGGAACTGCGAGATGCACGCGGTGAATTGTCTCCAGAACTCCCCCAAATCGGGCGGCTCGCCGCCGGTGGTACACGAGCCGTCCCCGGCCTCGGCCTCCCATCTTCTGAACACCTCCGAAAGCTCCCGGGGCGACAGCCTCTTCAGAGTGTCTGCAACCACGGGCCTTGCCTCGGCAAACCTGGCAAGCTCCCAGAGAGCAGCCAGGGGCCTCGCCGTGGCCATTCGGGAGATGCCGGTGAGAAGACGGGCCTCGGATACCGCCCTGCCTGCTTTTTTCGCGTGCCTGTTGAGCTTCTCTACCGTGGCATGAAAGTCGTCCTGGGCCTGCGTCCCGAGGAGAGAGATCACGAGGGCCCAACGGTTGGCCCGCCAGTGCAGGTCGATGGCGAACTTTGCCCACGACTTGAGGTCCGCGTCGTCAAGCGCTTCCGGCTTGACCTCGTCCCACTTGCGCTCATTTGCGTCGAACCATGAGATAAAACGTCTAGCCTCCTCGACCGCGAGCCGGTAATGCTTCTTCAGAGCGAAAAGCGAGGGAAGCGCGCGCAGGACCGTCGCAGGCGTCCATGGGGTCACATCTCCGTCCCCTTCATATGAGGGGACGATCCCGACCGTCCGGTCGAAGGCACGCTCCCTGAAACCTGGGACCCGCGCCGCCACCCGCTTGGCCGCCCCCACGTTCCAGTAGCCGTGGCCGAAGAACGTCGCTGCCCACCTGGTGCCTGCGTCCTCCTTACGGTACAGCCTTATGCGCTTGAAGACCTCGTCCATCGCTCGGGCAAAATCGTGGTGGAAAGACATGGACTGGCTCAGATAAGAGGCAAACCCAGGCATCACCTCCCTGAAGTTCGCCGACGTCCACTCACCGAAATCTGCCGCGAAAGAAAAGGCTGTGAGGGGACGCGCCTGAAGTATGAAGATCTCGCTACCAGACAGGGCCCACTCGATATCTTGGGGCAGGCCATACCCCTCCTGGATCTTCTCGCCCAGTCGGGCAAGGTGTAGCAGAGCCCCGTCATCGAGCGTGCGCTTCGTCCGCATCTCGTCAGGCACAGGTGTTGGCCCCGCACCACCGGGCGCCACCATAACCTTCTTGTCGCTCACCCGCACATCCACAACCGCTTCGGCCCAGGTGTCTACCAGGAATCTGTCAGGCGTGGCGAGGCCCGCCACCAGCGCCTCGCCCAGTCCCCAGGTGGCCTCAACCAGCATCTCGTTCTCCTTGCCAGACTGGGGATTGAGGGTAAAGAGGATGCCGCTCACCTCCGCGGGCACCTCGAGCTGCACGACTACGGCCATAGCCTGCTCCAAGTGGCCCCGACCACGCCGTGTCTCGCGATGCGGCGAGTACCCGCGCGTTCTCTCCCCATTCAGCGATCCCCAACAGGCGAGGACGGCCTCGACCAGGGCATCCCAGTCCTCGACTCCGAGGACCGTGTCGTACTGTCCCGCATGCGAAGACCCCACCTCATCCTCTACGTTAGCAGAGGATCGTACAGCACAAGACGCAGCCGGATGAAAGCGAAGAAGCTCCTCGTAGGCCTCGCGGACCGCGCTCCACAGCCTGGACGCCATGTCCCGCTGCGGCCCAGAGTCGGCCCCGCACCCGGCATCCGTGGTCGGCAGCTCCCCGCCCGCGGCGCTTGAGTCGCCTGGCACGCTCATGGGCGAGAGCAACGCTCTGCTCTCGGGCTCCGCTATCCCCCGCGCATCACAGTGGTCCCCTGCCGCATGCCGAAGATAGGCTGCGGTCGTGATGACAAACCCTCGGGGCACCGGCAACCCTGCGCGGAGCAGCCTGGCGAGGTTGCGCGCCTTCCCGCCCACGAGGGCATCATGCTCGGGTCCGATCTCGTCAAGCCTCAAAACGTAGGGATCCACCTGGACGTTTCCTCCATGGCCCTGGTCACTTTCAGGGGATGTACGGGGCCGGCACCCCGGCGGCGACCATGCTCTCCACCAGGTCAAGCGCCCGGTCCATCGCGTCGAGCACCTCGTCCACTTCGGCAGGCTGTATTATGAGGGGCGGCATTATCTGCATCGCCCTCGGGCGAAAGTCGGAGAACACGGCAATTACACCGTTCTTGCCGAGGGCATAAGTCATCATGGCGCCAAGCCTGTCCTCCGCAAGCTCGAAGGCCATCATCAGCCCGCGTCGCCTCCAGCCCGCCACGGTCTCCGGGTGTTTCCCCTTCAGCCGAGCGAACCCACCCTCGAAACGCAGGCCCATCTCCTCCACGTGGTCCAGGAACCCGGGGCGGCAGATCTCGTCAAGCATCGCCAGGGCGCACACGCACCCCAGGTCCGCGCCGCCGAAAGAGGTCAGGTGCACAAACGGGTTCCGCTTGAAGAACTCATCCACGTGCTCCCTGTAGCATGCCGCAGATAAAGGGTAAACGCCGCCGCTCATCCCCTTGCCCAGGACCAGGATGTCCGGGACCACGCCCCACTCATCGATGGCCCACAGGCGGCCTGTCCGCCCGAGCCCGGCCTGCACCTCGTCGAGGATGAGTAGAGCGCCCTTGCTATCGCAGATCTTCCTGACAGCCGGGTAGAAGTCGTCAGGTGGAATGATGATCCCCGCCGTGGCCGGGATAGTCTCGAATGTCACGGCGGCCGTAGTCTCATCGACAGCACGCCTTACGGCGTCAATGTCTCCGAAAGGCACCTGGGTGAATCCGGGCATGAGCGGCTCAAAGTGCCTCTTGAAGCGGGCATCCCCTGCTGAAAGAGCAAATCCCGTGTGACCATGGTAACCGTCAATCGCCGAGACGATTCCCGGGCGGCCCGTGTAACCTCGGGCCAGCTTGATGGCGACATCGCACGCCTCGCCGCCGCTCGGTGTGAAGAAGCTATACGTGATGTCGCCGGGAGTGAGCTCGGCGAGCCGGGCAGCCAGCCTGGCCCGCTGTTCGCTGAGGAGCATGTGGTCCCCGATGTCGAGAACATCGAGCGCTTCCTTCAGCGCGTTCACCACGGCGGGCGGCCGGTGCCCAAGGTTGAACACGCCGCCGCTCGACCGGCAGTTGATGTACCTCTTGCCGTCGAGGTCCCAGACGTACACCCCTTCGCGCCTGCCAGGAACTGCGTCGAACCCGAGGGCCCGGTACACCGCGACTCTGCCCGGCGACACAAAGCTCACGAAATCCTCGATTATCGACGCCTGCGGCCTGGCGCCAATGAGGCCTGTCCCATTGTCATGTGTGCGGCATGGCCCCGAGCGTGCCTGCTTGTTTTTGCCAGGTCGTCCCACATCGATCCCCCCAGAGAAGCCAGCCTGGCGTAAGCTCATGTGTACGCCCGCGAGCTTCCCACTCTACCTCCCCACGCTCTTCCGCCCCATGACGCCGGCCGCACGGGTACAAGACCCGCCCTTGCCGGTGTAGCAACGGCCCGTCTTGCCCAGCAATTGGCTGTGACATGGCGGCCACGGCCGGCAGCCTCGACGTCCTCTACCGACGCGTGCTCCTGCTTCCTGGGACCAATGACCGCCAGTGATCACCTTCTCTCGCGCATCGGTTCGGAACGACAAGTGGACACACCCGCAACCCACCTGCCGATGACGATCCCTCCCAGGACACACGGGAGCAGCAAAAGCCCGTCGGCCGCCAATGAGTTTCGGAGCGCAGCGCGCACAACACCAGCCCTCTCAATCGCCGACGCCGGCAGAGCCACGAGGGAAGGTGCCAGTATCGGAGACAGCACCAGGACAACCGCGACGCACCCTATCACCTCGTGAATGCTCATCCGGGCAGGCCCTATAGCCACGCCGCCCAGCACGGGGATGAGCAGGCTCCACGCGGAAGGCACAGGGGTGAAGTCCCCGAGCTGAAGCACGGCTAGGCATATCGAGCCCATGCCAGCGAGAAGAATGGCGCGCACGGCAACCCCAGCAGCTCTCATGCCGCGCCTCGGTGTCTCCTCACGCACCATCGCCCACTTTCACCTCCCCCTTCACCGGAACGCGCAGCAACTTCCCCCCTCGCGGGAGCGCGACCTCGAGGACAACGTCACCGGCGAATCGCACGCCGACGCTTTCGCCGTCCGCCTCTCCCGCCGGACGCGCCTCTTCGACGGCGAGCACGCCTGCAACGAGTTCGCGCGGGGCCTCTTTTGTCACGGTGATACGTGTCCGAGCGCCAGCACCGGCGCCAGCCACGGGCTCAACCACCATCTCTCCGGGCAGCGTGAAGAAATACCCGAGGTGCCTCCCGTCGCGGTCCAAGGTGAATTCAACCCTCTCCACCGTACTCCCGAATCCGACCTTCGGCGACTGCATCACGATAACCGCGCGCAGCACGGTGGTCTCCTTCTCTTGCAGGAGGCTCGCCGTCTCAAGCGAGGCTCGTATCTCGCGTGTCCAGCTTGCATACTCAAAGTACCGGCGCTCGGTGGCTGCAAAAAGGACAAGAGTCCCGATGAACGCAACCACGAGCGTCGCCCAGGACCACACCCCGTGGACTTCCCTAGCGGACACCAGGTCTCACCTCGCCTTCCCAGGGCCGCGCCTCCGGGCTCCCATGGCCGGGACGCGAGTCGCCCGCGCACCGGACATCGCTTTACCCACGCACCGACCCGCCTGGCTCCAGGGTCTACAGCTGGTGGCACGCAGCAAAGTGGCCACCTGACACCTCTCTCGGAGCCGGGTGGTCCTGCTCCGCGCACGTGCTCTTCGCCACAGGGCACCGCTCGTAGAACCGGCACCTGCGCGGCGGGTTTATTGGCTTGCTTACGCCTCCCTTGATGGTCGGGACAGGCCTCTTCACGGCCGGGTCAGGAACGGGAACGGCCGATATGAGCGCCCTGGTATAAGGATGAAGCGGCTCCTTGATGATCTCTTCAGCCTCGGCCACCTCAACGATCTTGCCAAGGTACATTACGGCAATCCTGTCGCAAAGATACCTCGCGACCGCAAGATCGTGGGTGATATAGAGGTAGCTGATTCCCAGATCCTCGCGAAGCTGTGCAAGGAGTTTCATGATGCCCGTGCGAATTGATACATCCAGCATCGACGTGGGCTCGTCCGCCACCACGAAGGTGGGATTCATTACGAGGGCCCTCGCGATGGCAACGCGCTGCCGCTGCCCGCCCGATAGCTCATGAGGGAACCGGAACAGGAACGCAGAGGGCGGAGAGATGCCGACCAGGCTCAGCATCTCGGCCACGCGCTGCTCCCGTTCCTCGAGGTTACCCATGCCATTCACGTTCAGAGGTTCCGCCACTATGTCGAAGATGGTCATCCTGGGGTCCAGCGACTCGTATGGATCCTGGAAGATCATCTGGATCTTCTTGCGGAACTCCGCCATGTCGGCCCCCTGTATCTTCGAGACATCGGCGTTGTCCACGAAAATGCGCCCGGTCGTCGGGAAAGTGAGGCGCGCGATGAGCCGACCCGTCGTCGTCTTTCCGCAACCCGACTCCCCGACGAGCCCGAGGACCTCGCCTCGTTTGACCTCGAAGCTCACGTTATCGACGGCGTGCAGGAGCAACTGCCGGCGCTGGAATAAGCCTCGCGACACAGGATAGTACTTACAGAGATGCTCCACGCGCAGGATGGCGTCGGCTGCATCAGCTGTTGCTGGAAGTGCCAAGCTGATCACCTCCATCGGCCGCTTTCCCTGACCGGACTTGCCCGACCCACGTGCCGCCGATCTCGACCGGGTTGTGACATGTGCAGTAATGCCCGGGGCAGATCTCCCTCCACATAGGATCTGCCTTGCTGCATTCGGCGCTCGCCCGGTCACACCGCGGGTGGAACCGGCATCCCGAGGGCGGGTCAAGCAGGTTCGGCGGCTCGCCCGGGATCGTGGCAAGCTCATGCTTCTCCCCAAGGATGCTGGGGTAAGCCCTCATGAGCGCATACGTGTATGGGTGCCGGGGTCTCTTGAACACGTCGTCTGCCTGGCCCAGCTCGACAAGCTTGCCTGCATACATCACAGCCACCACGTCACTGACCTCGGCAATAACGGAGACGTCATGAGAGATGTAAATCATGCTCATGTTGATCTTTCGCCTTATCTGGTCCATCTCGCGCAGGATCTTGTCCTGTACTATAACGTCCAGTGCTGTGGTAGGCTCATCGGCGATAATCATCTTGGGGTTACACGCAAGAGCCATTGCGATGACGGCCCTCTGCTTCATGCCACCGCTGTACTCATGGGGATAGTGGTACATGCGTTCCTTCGGAATCCCCACGAGCTCAAACAATGACCTGACCCTTGCCCAGGCCTCTTCCTCGCTGGTTTCAGGCTCGTGGGTCACTATGGCCTCTACTATCTGGTTTCCCACACGATACACAGGGTTCAGGGAGTTCATCGCCGCCTGGAATATCATGGCGACGCCTTTCCATCGCATCTTTCTAACTTCCCCGTCGGTCATCGAGTAGATGTCGCGGCCCTCGAAGAGGATCCGGCCCCTGACCACCTTCGAGTTGTAAGGGAGCAGCTTCATTACCGACATGGCAATGGACGTTTTCCCGCATCCGGACTCTCCTACGAGCCCGAGGGCCTGCCCTCGCGCCAGGGATAACGTCACGCCGTCAACCGCCTGCACCCAGCCGGCCTTTGTACGGTAATGCATGGTGAAATCGTCGAGCTTAAGCAGGGGGTCCATCCTGTCACCTCTTTCTCAGCCGCGGATTTACAACTTCATCGAGCCCTCTGCCCACCATATAGAAGGCGGCACAGAACAGCGTGATCGCGAGCCCGGAAGGCAGCCACAACCACCAGTACTTGCCGAAGTCGAAGAGGTAACCGGCCGCTTCAGCAGTGTGGATCATCATTCCCCAGCTCATGTCGATGTTCAAGACGCCGAAAAACGACAGGGTCGCCTCGCTCAAGATGGCCCCGGTGACGTTGAACATCATGTATAGAAACGACAGCGGAAGCACGTTGGGGATGATGTGCGCGCGGATTATGTGGAAGCTGCTCCCTCCGGCCACACGGGCCGCGTCGATATACGGCCTGACTTTGACGGAGAGCGCCTGCGCCTTCAGGATGATCGTTATGCCCCCGAATCCCCCCAGCACACCGAGGATTATCGCGAATGGGAAGAAGGTCAGCCGCACCATCGAGCCCACAACCACAAGCAGCGGTATGAACGGAAAGAGCATCATGATGTCGGCCACCCGCATGAAGAACGTGTCGGTGAACCCGCCATAGTAAGCAGCCACCGTGCCGATGACGGTGCCGATCACAACGGTGATGAGCGCTGAGAGCACGCCCAGCAGAAACTCCCGGCCCGTGCTGAACATGAGTTGGGCCAGGATGTCCCGGCCAATGGGGTCGGTGCCGAGAAGGTGCGCCTTCGTCGGCGGTGAGGGATGGAGTAGCATAGGATCAAACCCCACCACAGGGTGGTAGATCAGAGGATCCCACACCGTGTTTATCATGATGGGCCAGAGCGCGCCGAACACGCCGAATAACAGAATAACGATCAACCCGAGCATGCCGATGCGACTTTCCCGGAACACGGCCCAGTTCTGCGAAAGCCCGCGCATGGTGAGCTTCCACCTTATTCTCCAGAGCGGCTCCCTCAGGACGGCGGCCTCCGCTTGCGGGCTTGGTGCCAGTTGTCTCATGTTTCCTCACCTGCCTTGCCACACGTCGTTCTAACCCTCGGCCGCGGGCTGTCCCGTGTAGGCGATGCGAGGGTCGAGTACCGCATACAGAATGTCTGCAACAAAGTGCGCTATGAGCAGGAACACTCCCGTGAACGCGAGAGCTCCCGTCGCAAGCGGATAGTCGTTTGCGAGCGCAGAGTGGAAGAGGACCTGACCCAGGCCCGGCCAGGAGAACATGGTCTCCGTGACAAGGCCGCCGCTCATGGAGCTCGCCAGGCTGAGCACCAGGCTCGTCACAGTCGGCAGTATCGCGGTCCGCGCAGCATACCTGTCCCTCACGATCGTGTCAGGGAGACCCTTGGCGTGAGCTGCCATGACGTAGTCCTCCTGCACGGTCTCGAGCATGGAGTCACGCATGAGAAGCATAGTGCCCGCGAAGCTGATAAGCGTGAGCGTGCACACAGGAAGGACCATGTGATTGACTATGTCCCAGATATAGACGAGCAATCCTGCGCGCGAAGCCGCCAGCAGGGCTACCGCGACCAGCACAGAGCCCGAAAGCCACGCCAGCGCCACGTTTCGGCGGGTACGCTTGAGGCCCCGCAGAAAGGCATAGAAGATGAGGAACAGACCTATTGCGACCGCGCCACCCCCGTACACCATATAGCCGAAAACCGTATTGGCCGAGAAGGGCGCCCCTTGCCATAGCTTGGGCTCTATGAACTGGTTAAGGGGAAGGAGCCTAAGGGTGTAGGCAAAGATCCAGATAAGCACCAGGGCCAGCAGAGGATAGAAGGCGGTCCAGAATGTTATGCCAACGACTGTTGCAGCATAGTCCACCACCCTGCCGCGGCGCCATGCAATGACCCGTCCCATGACGTAGCCAACGTAGAACGAAAGAACATGCGCGGTGAGGAAGAGAACGAAGGTCCTCGGCAATCGCTCCATCAAGATATCCCACACCGGCCGGGGGTAATGGGAGAATGACACCCCAAGCTCTCCCCTGAAGAAGTTCTTGACGTAAGTCAGGTACTGCATCACGACCCCCTGGTCGAGCCCGAGCTGCTTCCTCAACTCCTCCCTGGCCGCCTGTGGAACCTTGGGATTCGCCAGGTACATCTGGGTGATATCGCCCGGCATGGCCTGGAGCAAGAAGTAGACCAGGGTTATGTATATCAGGAGGGTCAGGATGACCTGTCCCAGCCTGCTCAAAACGTATCGGCGCATTTCCATCCCTCGATCTTTGCCAGATTTGGCCCGGTTGACGCAGCCTCCCCGCGAAACTCAACAAACCAGAGCGGGCCTGGGGCACCCCAGGCCCGCTCGTGAGAGGTCGCAGCTCGACTTGCGCCCGGGATGCGACTTCCCGTCAGTCGAGCATCTTGACAGTGCTCGTGAGCGCCCCAACGTACTGCAGGCCGCTCAGGACCTTCGTGTACGGGTACTGGGCACGGTCCGACCTGTAGGCCTCGATTATTGGGGTGTCAAAGAGCACGACGTAGGGTAGCTCATCCGCGAGGATCTCCTGCAGCTTGAACGCCTTCTGGCGGGCTTTCTCCATGTCGGCCTCTTTGACGAAGTCGTCCGCCAGCTTATCGAAATCCGGGTTACTGTAGCCCACGGCGTTGAAGCCGCCCGGCTCTGCTTGTTCACTGTGGAAGAAGAACTTCATGTGATCCGGATACAGGCTCAGGCTCCAGCCCATCATGAACGCGTCGAAGTCCTGCTCATCGAAGACCTTCGAGCTGACCACGTTGAACTCGGTGGGCACGGCCTCAATCGGGATGCCGACCTCCTTAAGCCAGGAGGCGATATTCAGACCGAACGTGTAGCGGAGAGGATCATAGCCCGCCGTCATGATCATGAACTCGAACTCAGGCATCTTCTTGCCGTCCGGCATGATGAGCCCCTTGCCGCGCTTGAGGACCTTGTCCTTCTCAAGATCCACCTGAGGCTCGACTTCCCACTTGAACCCGGCCTTCTTCAGGAGCTTCACCGCTTCGGCTATCTTCTGAGAGCGGGTAAGCCCCTTCCCCCACTGCGGCACGTCCTTGTTGTACCAGTAAGCGTTTCCGGGTGGCACGACCGAGTACTGCGGGAACGCGATCCCCTGCAGTACCTTCTCACAGATGTACTCCCGGTCAATGAGGGTAGCCACCGCCTGGCGGAACTCCTTGATGTTGAAGGGGTACTTCCGCAGGTTGAAGGCCATGAACCGGAAGCCGTTGACGTTGTTCTCGATCAGCGCCACATTGGGCGCCTTCTTCAGCTGCTCCTGGAAGCCGCGCTGCAGGCCAAGGGAGTTCAGCACGAAGTCAACCTGCCCACCGGTCAGGGAAAGCACAGCCGCGCTCTGGTTCTGGAATATTCGGTACAGCGTGCCGGTCGCGTCCGGACCATCGGTGATCTTGAGCTGGACCTTCCCTTCGGGCTTGCCGCTCTGCCACTTAAACCCGGTCTTCGGGTTCTCAACGGTGACGACGCCGTTCTCATAGAACGTGGTAACCTCACCCTTGCCGCTGTACACAGGGTTGGGCACGTTCTGCCAGAATGCGCCCTTCTCCCAGTGCCCGAACTTCCACGGACCGGCCGTGGGTTGCTTCTCCGGCTCGTGAGCGAACAGCTCCTTCACGGGATCGGCAGCCTTCTTCGCCTTCTCGAAGATGGGCTCCCAGTACTTCTTGTTAACGATGTAGTTCTGGAGCACTCCGTACTGCCACTGAGAGAGCCCGGGCTTATCCTTAAGGATGAACTTCACTGTGTAGTCGTCTACCTTCTCCACGCGCTCGAGAACGGTCGGATCCACGATGCTGGGCCAGTTCCCGCCGAGCTTGTTGGGGTCCATCTCAAGAACGGCATTGTAGCTGAACACGACGTCATCGGCAGTGAGCGGAGTATTGTCGCTCCATTTGATGTCTTTACGCATCTTGACGATGGACGTGTAGTAGGTCTTGTCGCCGATCTTCTCCTCTTTCAGCGGGCTCGGCATATCGGCCGCTGCGGACGGCACGAACGCCCAGGTCGGAGCGGCGTTCCCGTAAAGGGACGTATAGTACTGGCTGTTGGAGACAAACGTGTTCCACACTGTCGAGCTCGGGCCTAGAGACGAGTACAGGTTTATGGTGGTGGGATCGGCGAAAATAGCCATCTCATATAGCTTTCCCTGGCCCGCAAACCCGGTCGAAGCAACGCCTGCCACAAGGAACACGAAAAGCAACCCGGCAAGGATTCCCTTCCAGAATCTCCTCATTGAAGCCTAACCTCCTTCTTACCTTCCCAAAGTTGTTCTCCGGAACCCTCTGCTCCCGATCTCTGCAAGAGCGCAAGACAGACCGCCAGGCCCTCCTCTGGTAGCCTGCTTACCACCTCCTTCGCTGAACTAGTCTGCATGACGCACAGTTGTGAGTCGTTGACAGACTGCAAATTGCGGAAGTAATCACTGCATGGGTCTACCCGATGATTCGCCTTACCATAATTCGCTCTACTTGTCTGGAATCCTTCCGGATCAGGGTAAACTTGTCGAGCCCGATGCAGTTCTATCTATCCTGCTCCTCCAGAGCCGTCAGTGGACTCGCTGCCAGTTCGCCCCAGCCATAGATTCTAGTTCCACATGACTTTCAGTTTTCCTCCCGCCCGGTGCGCCTCCGGTGCGGATTTCGCACCGCTCCGTCCGGAGCACAGCAAACCCGAGTGTGGGCTGGTTGCCCGGTGCACCAGGAAACCGCCCTTCCCGGGCCGATTCCTGACCCGCTGACTACCATGGCTCCTCAACGCGCTGGCCAAGCCACAAACTACCATGGTCATCTGTCGCCGCAGGTCGTATAATGGGACAGTGACCTCAAGAGAAAGGAGGATGGTCATGAGAAGCCGTGCGTACCGCATACTCGGCCTTGCCGTTGTGGTAGTTCTCGTGGGCGCTGCATCGCTGTACTGGGTTGTCTCGATGGGCCACGACGCTCCCGTCGGCAGCGGTGTCGGCACCGACGCAGTCTCATCGATAGCGCAACCTGATTACAGACCGCTCAAAGCTGAGCTCGAGACGTATATGGGGTCGCAGCCCGCGGTGTACGGCGTGTATTTCCGCGACCTCATGTCAGGGACAAGCTTCGGGATCAACGAACGCGAGCCCATTACCGCAGCAAGCACCGTAAAGGTGCCTGCGGTGCTCTACCTGAACCACCTCGTCGCCGAGGGCCGGGCAAGCTGGGACGACCGCGTCGTGTACAACGGCGCCACAGACTACCAGGATGGCGCCGGGATATTGCAGTTCTCAGCGAGGGATGGAGACAGCTACTCCCTTCGCACACTGGCGAACCTGGCCATCACGATCAGCGATAATGTAGCGTACCGTATGCTGGTTCGACACCTCGGAAAGGACAACATCGCAGCGTTCATGCGGGATCTAGGTGGGCGCACCGTGTTCCCCGATGGGCGCAACATCACATGTGCAAAGGACATGGCGGTATACATGCAGGGTGTGCTCGATTTCGAGCGGCGTCATCCGGATCTCGGGTCCCGCCTCCTGGATGACATGGCGCACCCCATCTACCACGTCGGTTTGCCGGGCAAGCTGCCGCCGCACGTGGTAGTGGCGCACAAGGAAGGCGATGTGTCGGGGGTCGCCAACGATGTCGGTATCGTTTTCGCACGCAGGCCGTATGTCCTTGTCGTGCTCTCAAAGGACGTTCCCGACATCGACCAGGGTTTCGCCACAATCGCCGAGATCTCGCGAATGGTGTACGACTACCAGAGCAGCGTGGCCGCGTAACCTCATCTGGTGACCGCGGCGCCCGGACCAGGCACCCGGGCCCACCGGGGAACCGGCGACGGCCGGGCGACCATCGCGCGGCCACCCGGCTCCCCTTATACCTCCGTTCCACCCGCACGAATCGTCCGCACCCTAAGCTCGCCCGAGCCGACATCCGCGATGATACGCAACTTCACCGGGGCCGTGTCAAAGCGTTCAGAGTGCTCGAATTCCCGGTCCTGGTAGCGTCGTCCATCGACGTACACAGTGCCCGATCCTTTGCGGCCGGTTATCGTGAACCCCGCTTCCGCAGGTATCCTGACCTCAAGCTCCCCAGAGCCAACACCCAATCTCACGTCCACAACCCCTGACACCCACCCCCCGTCGAGGTCCACCCTGGCGCTCCCGGAGCCAACTTTCACCTCAACGTCGCGCGGCTTGAAATCGCCTAGCCTTGTGACCTCCACGCTTCCCGATCCCACCTCGCATGTAAAGGCCTCGCTTGGTTCGGCAAGAGCCCCCGTCGCCCGGCAAGACAGCGTGCCGCTGCCGATATCGAGTCGTAGCTCTCGAACCTTCGTGCGGCCAAGCTCTACGGTGCCGTCTCCCGAGCCAAGATCCACGAGGATGTCGGTGGCGACGCCGGAGTCTGCGAGTTGGATCTCGTGCCTGTTCTGGGGATGCGGGAAGCGGATACCGAACGTGCGGCCACCTTTCTCGGCGTAGTCCAGTACCAACGTCCCCCCTGACATCCTCTGGGAAAGGCGCGGCTCGTCCTCAGGCATGTAGTAGGTCGCCTGCGTGAATAGAAAACCTGGTCTCTCGCTCTCGCCGATGCTTACCCTGCTGGACCCCAGCGACACGTGCAGGCGGACCGCCTCCGGCTGGTACGCCCCGGCAGGCACCTCGAACGTTCGCGTCCTTGCCTCGGAGACCCCCCAGAGCCGTCCGCCGGGAGCCCAGCCGCCCGCCGAAAGGGCGACCGCAGCCCCCACGACGAGCAGCAGGACGATGGCTGCGAACCACCCGCCACCCGCCCTGGTGCCGCTCCCTTCGAGAATCAGGGACACGCCGAAGAGGACGAGAATGACCGGCCACAGAACGCGGATTGCGTCACCAAGGCTCCAGCTGATAAGACCCAGGTTATTGGCGAGCAAGACCAGGCCGATCAGAATGAGTACCACGGCGAACACTCGTCTTCCAGACATTCGTACCACCCCTCGAAGAAGTCGCTGCTTTTCGGCATGCATGCCACGAAGTCCCGAAAACCGCCTTCTCAACTCAGGCGTCGGGGTCGCAGTCGCCTGGCCGCGTCCGCGAAGGACGTGGCAAGCTCGCGCCACAGTCGTGCGTGCACGTTGCAGCAAGCGCCACGAACAGTGAGCGGCAGCTCTGCCGCTCGACGGTCGAGCGTAGCACCAGTGATCCAGCGACTGCTACGAAGCTGTCGGAGGTCATCGAGCCCGCAACAGGCAGCGGCGCTGAGCGCCGCCCCGGGCGAGGCTTGTTTCCCTGCGTCCCCGAGAGTATGTAGTTCAATACTGGCGTGGGAGATCCTTTCGAATGTCATGCGAAGTTATGCTTACCGTGTTTCCCCGCCGCTCCACGCGACCGTCCACCACAAGGATGGGGCTTGTGAACATCACTCCCCCGCACCGCCTGTACACGTCCTCGAACACCGTCACGTCGATGAGGCCGGTCTCGTCTTCGAGGGAGAGGAAAACCACGATCCTGCCGCTTCGCGTGGGTGGGCGGTGCGGCCTTATCACCATCCCAGCCACCCGCACGCCGGCGCCGGGCTCCATCTCCTTCGCGGCTGCGGCCGTGAGCACACCTGCCCTGGCCAGTCGGTCACGGTAGAATTCCATCGGGTGCCTCGCGGGATGAAGGCCGAGTATGTAGAACTCATGCTTGAACTTCTCAGCTTCCGAAAAGTCGGGGATATCCCCGGACGACCACAGAGAACCGCCGCCCAATCGCCCCGCTCTCCGCAGATGCCCTGCGATCCTCCACAGCGCGGCCCTGCGGTTGGGACATATGGAATCGAACGCACCGCATAACACCAGGTTCTCGAGGAGATCCCGGGCAACGGGCACCCGCGTGATGAAGTCCTCGATGGAGGCAAACCCTAGCGGCCCCCTGGACGCCACTATCCTTGCGGCCGTCTCCTCGTTCATGCCTCGCACCCTGAGTAGCCCCACGCGTATCGCGCCGTCCTCGACAGTGAACCTCTCGGCGCTCCTGTTTACGTCGACCGGCAGGATCCGGACCCCGCGCCGCCTGGCCTCGACGCATATGGTGTTGGGCGGGTAGAACCCCATGGGCTGGTTGTTCAGGATGGCCGCGTAGAATTCCGCAGGAAAGTGGCGCAAAAGATACGACGTCTTGTATGCAGTGTCGGCAAAGGCCGCAGCGTGGGCCTCGCAGAACCCATAACCTGCGTAAGCAACTATGTACGAAAGCACCGTCTCGGCGACCTCCCGGGACGCGCCGTGTTCCATGGCCTTCTTCACGAACTCCTTCCCTATCTCGTCCATCTCCGCCCTGGAGCGGTAGCGGGTCATCACCTTCCTCAGGCGGTCGGACTCCCCTGGAGTGAAGCCGGCCACCACGGTTGCGATCTCGATGACCTGCTCCTGGTAGAGCACCACTCCGTACGTCTTCTTGAGGATCCTTTCGAGGCTGGGATGGGCGTAGGTTACGTCTTCGAGCCCCCGCCGCCTTGCGACGAATGGCTCCACCATGTTCCCCTGGACGGGTCCCGGGCGGATGAGCGCCACACTCGCCACGATGTCCTCCATGGCGCTCGCCCCGAGGCGCCCCTGGAGCGCCCGCTGCGCGGGGCTTTCGAGCTGGAAGGCGCCTATGGTCTCCCCGGCGTTCAGCATCTCGTATGTGGCCTCATCGTCGAGGGGAATGCGCTGGTACTCGACGCCGCTGGAGCGCACGGAGTCCTGCACCGCTGCGAGCATTCGCAGCGACAGCAAGTCGAGCTTGATGAGGCCGACCTCCTCCACATCGTCCTTGTCGAACTGGGTGATGACCACGCCGCGCGCCGCCATCTGCAAGGGGGTCACCCTCACGAGAGGCACCCGGCTTGCCACCACCCCGCCCAGATGAGTACCGATGTGGCGCGGCACGCCCGCCAGGGCCTGGCACATATCGAAGAGGCGCGAGTATTTCTCCACGGGGATGCCGCTCTCGCGAAGCTCGGGGTACCTCTCGAAGGCCGCCCTGATCTCGTCCGCGCACATGTGCGGAAGGCGCTTCGCAAGCCGGTCGATGTCTTCTGGGGGCACCCCCATGGCCTTGCCCACGTCGCGCACGGCTGACCTCGCCTGAAACGTGTTGAAAGTGCACACCGTGGCCACACGCTCCGGGCCGTACTTGCGCTGTAGGTAGTCCCGCACCTCATCCCGCCTGCGGGCATCGAAGTCGATGTCGATGTCGGGCTTCTGCGCCCGCTCGAGGCTGAGGAATCGCTCGAAGAGAAGGCCGCGGGCGATCGGGTCCACGCTGGTTATGAAGAGGCAATACGCCACGGCGGAGTCCGCCGCGGATCCCCTTCCCGCGAACCTGATACCCTTTCGCCTGGCAAAGCCTGCCACGTCCCATACCATGAGGAAGTAGTCCTCATATCCGAGGGTACATATGACGTCGAGCTCGTGGTCGAGGCGCGCCTTTATCGCCGGAGTGACAGTCCCATAGCGCGATGCGGCGCCTTCGTACACAAGGCTCCGAAGGTACTCGGCGGACGTTCCCTTCGGTGGAACGAAAGTCGGGAAAAGCGTCTGGTCGAGCAGAAGCCCGGGAGAGCACCGGTCGGCGATCTCGCCGGCGGCCGCAATCGCCCCGGGGTAGCGGCGGAAGAGGTATGCCATCTCCTCGACGGGCTTCAGGTAGTTCTCGGCGTTGAGCCTTCGCTCGGGATGCACGTCGTCGAGCCGTGTCAGCGTGCGGATGCAGGAGAGGACGTCGTGTATGGCGAAGTCCGATTTCCTGCAATAGTGGACATCGTTGGTGACGACGACGCCCACGCCGACCTCCTGTGCCAGCTCGACGAGGCTGGAGACAAGACGGTCGCCCCCCGGGAGGGCGAGGTTCTGAAGCTCGATGTAGAAGCTACCCCGCCCGAAGATGTCCGCAAGCCGCCTGGCATGCTCCAGGGCCTGCCTGTGCCTACCCGCGCGGACGAGTGCCGGGATGGCGCCGCGCACAACGCACCCGGAGAGCGCTATGACCCCCATGTGGTGCTCCTCGAGCGAGGACACGGACACCCTCGGTGCCAGGCGGCGCCTTGCAAACTCCTCTACGGTCCCGCTCCTCGCCCCCGGGAGTACTCGCCCTGGCAGCGTCGGCCCCGCGTCGCGCGCCACCTCGCCGGGAATGCTGTGGCCGCCCCGGCCGACAGGACCTTCATGACCATCTGGCCCGTCGGGACTGTCTGGACGAGCCGGGCTGCGCAGGTTGCATACCCTTCCAGGATCTCCGAACCTCCCAAGATCGCAGGATCCTCGCGGGAAGAGCTCTTCAGTGCCATCACTGCCAGGAGATAGCGCTCCTTCGTCGCCGGTAAGGGCTTTTCCCCAGCCTCTCGACATGTAAGCCTCGGTAAGGATCGCGCAGATGTTGGCATAGCCCTCAGGCCCTTCCGCCAGAAGCACCAGGTGGCTCTCATCTTCGAGCGTGACCTCGGCGCCGTGGACGGGCTTTATCCCGTGCTGCCGGGCAGCCCGGGCAAGCCTCGCCGCCGCGCAGAGGTTGTCGTGGTCCGTGACGGCGATGGCCTCCATGCCAAGCTCTACCGCGCCTCTCACAAGGGCCTCGACGCTCGACGCCCCGTCGAGGAACGAGAAATGCGAGTGCACGTGGAGATGCGCGAACTTCCCCATGGCGCTTCTCACCTCAACCGCCCGCCAACTGGCTGATAGGACGGTTCACTGGAAGAACTACCCCCATCGCCTTCGCTTTCGCTTTCGAAAACTCGGCGAGTTGGTTCACCCGGGAACACATTCTGCGTGAAGATGGCCTCCTGAATGCCACCTTAGTCGAAGATCTTCGTAAGGCGCCAGGCGTTGTGCTCGTCGCAACAGAGCTCGTATATCCCTCCGTTATCCGCAAGCACGGCAAAAATGCGCTCTTCTCCTTCCCCCTCCCACCACTCGCCGACCTCGCGCCACTCGTCAACAATGGAAAGCACCTGAAGCCATTTCTGTTTCCAGTAGAACCTCTCCGGGCGCCGGTCTCCTCGCATCACAACCTGAAGCGACCTGTTTACACGCCTCATAGCCCACGCAAGCCTCCCAGGCTAGCAGAAGTTTGTCTCTTCTGTCGCATTCAAGCAGGCTCGCCGGAAAAAGGCCCTTCGCGCCGAACTTCTCCCTTACCCGGCTCACGACCGCATCGACGGCCCGGGTCGAGTCAACGGCTACATGCGGGTCGAACATATCCAGCTTCAATGCCGCTACCCTTGGCACGAGATCAGCTGCTACAAGGGATATCGCTCCCACAGGACAGGACAGCCCGTGGGTCGCCGGCCCGCGCCTCGCCGTCTGCCGCCCCGGACCCCGCGCCGACCCAGACAACCCAGGCGACTCAGATGGCTCAGGCGACCCGGGCGACTCAGGCAACTCAGGTGGTGATGGCGTTGCCCCGCCAGGCGTCGACAGCGCCTCTCTCAGTAGGCTTCTATATATTGCCGGGACGCCGCCATAGAGCTCCGGCGGCTTCGAAAGGCGTCGCTCGCGCACCACCCGGCCCGCGCCGCAGTTGCCGGCAAGCTCGAGCACGATCCCCCACCTGCGGGCCGTCATAGCACAGGCCCTCAGCCTCTGTTCGATGAATGCGGCGCCGCCTTCCACTATTCGGGCCAGGACAAGCCCATCGGAAACCTCGTCGTCGAAGACCTTTCGAAACGTTATAGCCTTTTTCGGGTAGACAGGCATCACCCTGGATCTATCCGTGCCGAGGCTGAACTCGTAGACAACGTGCCCTACCTCTCCCAGCACATCGACGAGAGCCGATCTCCCCATCGCCTGCACGTCGCCGACCCGTTGCACTCCGAGGCGCAGGAGGCGCTCGATCACATCTCTATCGATGGTCCAGAGCACGCCCACGGGCAACGGGGCGAGAAACTCTTTCTCCTTCCCGGTAACAATCAGGGCGTTCCCAGCCTCGCGCGCCGGGCTGACCGGCAGATGCCTCCCCTGCCCTTCTCCTTCGGGACGCGACCCCGCCCGGCGGCACGAGGCTCCAGGTGCTTTGCCCCGCAGGACCTCCCTTGTCTCCTCGAGCACTCCTGAAGCCACCCGCGCCACCAGCTTGCAGCCGGCCACTCCGAACACGGGGCGGCTTCCAATGATGCTCTCCACACCCTGAGATACTCTTTCGAGCACGCCCGGCACATCGGCGCATCCCGAAAGGTCGATGAAGGCCTCGTGCTGGGCCAGGGGCTCAACCGCCGGACTATGCTGCGCGCATGCCTCCCACAGGCTGTCGGCAAACCCGTCGTACCGCTCAGGAGCATAGCTCACCTGGACGATCTCCGGGCACATGAGGCGCGCCGCGGATAGCGATATCCCCAGCCCTATGCCCCTTTTCCTCGCGCCCGGCGACGCATCCATCACATGCCTGCCCCTTGTAACCACAATAGGCGCCTCTTCAGGCTGCTGGCGCAACACAACCTCAGCCCTCGCGTAAAAGCCAGGCAACCAGATATGAGCCATCACCATGGACACGGAAACCACCTTCGTGGAGATAGACGGTAAAAATACTCTCGAACATCTGTTCGCATCCATAGTATATGAGGTCCCCATCTTCCCTGTCAAGACAAATACTGCCATACAGACCCCTTCACGGAAGGAATTTGTACCGATATGTCCAAACAACTAAGTGGCAGCGCTGCTGCCCGCACAACACAACCACAACCCCACACAACCAAGAGGTCATCCGAAAGGAGGCACCGTCCTTGCCAATGCACCATCCGGGCGGCTAGGATTCGCCGCCGGCAGCTCTCACTTGAAGCTCCCCTGTCGAACCCTCAAGACAAGGAGGATATGACGATGAACCTGTTTGATGCGATGAGAAAACACGACTACGAGCAGGTCCTTTTCTGCAGCGACACCTCCACGGGCTTGCGGGCGATAATCGTCGTCCACGATACCACCCTCGGCCCCGCTCTCGGCGGAACGCGTATGTGGCCGTACAAGACCGAGGATGAGGCGCTTACCGACGCCCTGCGCCTCGCCCGCGGCATGACCTACAAGAACGCCGCGGCGGGCCTGAATTTCGGCGGCGGGAAGGCCGTCATCATCGGTGACTCGCGCAAAGACAAGTCCGAGGAGCTCTTCAGGGCGTTCGGACGGTTCGTGGACACTCTCGGCGGCAGGTTTATCACAGGCGAGGACGTCGGCATCACAGTGGACGATGTGGAGACCATCAGGTGCGAGACCAGATGGGTCGGGGGATCATCCAGCGCCTCGGGAGGCAGCGGCGACCCAGGCCCGGTGACCGCGTATGGTGTCTGGCGCGGCCTTGCGGCCTGCTCCAGGGCGGTTTTCGGCAGCGACTCGCTGAAAGGGCGCACCGTGGCCATTCAGGGCGTCGGCAGCGTCGGCTACCACCTGGGCAAGCACCTCCGCGATGAGGGCGCGAAGCTCATCGTTACAGACATCTTCCCTGACAAGGTCGAAAGGGCCGTGCGCGACCTCGGGGCCCAGGCGGTGGATCCCGACGCCATATACGGCGTCGAGTGCGACATCTTCGCCCCATGCGCCCTCGGTGCCATCCTCGACGATGACACCATCCCGAGACTCAAGTGCAAGATCGTGGGAGGCTCCGCCAATAACCAGCTCAAGGAGGACCGCCACGGCGACGTGCTGCAGGACATGGGCATCCTTTACGCGCCCGACTACATCATCAACGCAGGCGGCGTCATCAACGTCGCGGACGGGCTCTTCGGTTACAACCGCGAAAGAGCCCTCCGGAAGGCGGCGGGCATCTATGATACGATACTCAAGGTGGTCGAGATATCGAAGCGGGACAGCATCCCAACTTACAAGGCTGCCGACCGCCTCGCCGAGGAACGTATCGCCACCGTGGGCAAGATCACGCGGCGGATCCGTTCAGGCCGCACCTGGGAGATGGTGGAGTAGCACTCAGCACTGGTTCTCGTCCCGGCTGTGCGTGCAACGGGTAAGCAGCCACGCCTTCGGGAAGGCATGGCTGCCCCGGGGCTGCGACCCGGGACCCCGGATGCGCAACAAATGAGGAGGGTCTACCGGCAACTGCGACCCCGGTCCGCCGGTAGACCCCGCCTCTCGGCACAAACCAGCCTGTTGTGTCCGCCCGTTGCTCCCACGCTTTTCAATCTGAATCCGGTCACGCCTCCTGCCTTCCTGCCGAGCTTGCGGACCTTGCCTTGAGGGTCCTCTCCGCCAGGTACACCACGGTAGGAACGAAGACGAGCTGCAGGATGATGCCGGGCAGGCTCCCCACGATCCCGCCAGTCAACGGGTAGAGCACCGGCACCCGGTTCAACCCGAACAGCGGCAAAAGGTACGCCGCGAGCACGCCGTACACCAGGCGACCCCCGATCATCGCGGCCACGAGCGACACCACCACGTTCTGCCTCAGCGCCTTATACAGGAGCCCGCTCAGGAGGCCGTACACCGCGAGCTCTGCCATCATGGCCTGAGCCATGGGCGGCATCATGGGGGGCATCCCCGTCAAAAGCGCGGAGAGGATCGGCGTGAGGAAGCCAACGGCCGCCCCTATAACAGGGCCCGTGAAGAAGCCTGCCAGAAGGACCGGTATATGCATGGGAAGGAACACCTTGCCAGCCCCCACGGCGTGAAAGAATACCGGAAAGACTATCCCGAGCGCGATGAAGATCGCCCCATAGGTAATCCCTCGAACCACGTTGCTCCGCACTGCCACCTGCTCCCTTCATGTGGTATCGTCCGCCGCGCCGGCGGGTGAAGCGTCACGAACCACCAGCGTCTTGCCAAAGCTCGGCTTGCTCGCGGTCGCCGATGCCAACATTTCACCGCCCCGTCGCGCAGCTGGCGGCAACCTCAGGGGCCGCACCGACACCAAGTATGGCGGCACAAGCTTGCGCCGCTTCTCCCGACGGTGCTGGGGTTGCCGGTGCTTGCTAGGGCGGGGCGCCTGGAATTCGGCCGGCCCGTGCGCCAAATTCGAACGCATCTCACCGAACGCGCCGTCCCCGGAGTGCAACATCGGCAACCCTGGACAGGGCCTGCGCGCTGAAAAGTAGCGCGAGTCTGTGGCGATCTACTGAGTCAGCGGAGGCCCCTCCCCGTTGACGTGATGGTAAGCCTCCCGTGCTTGACCCCCTTCACACTGATGAGGCTATCCGCCAGCCTCCTGAGGACCGCGCTCCTCCCGCGCACCACCAGGACCTCGAGGCAGTTGTCGTGGTCGAGATGGACGTGGAGCGTGGAGATGACGAGCGCCTGGTGGTCGTGCTGGATATCGGTGAGGTGCTCACCGAGACCCCTCCCGTGGTGGTCGTACACAAGCGTTATCGTGCCTACGACCTCCTGGTCACCGCCGTCCCACTCGCGCTCCACCAGGTGCGCTCTGATGAGGTCGCGGATGGCCTCGGACCGGTTCGCGTAGCCCTGCTCCTGGATAGCCCTGTCGAAGTCCGAAAGCACCTTTCCGTTCACAGCCACTCCGAACCGCACAAGGCCCGCGGAGCATCCGCACCCGTCCCTCACCGCCCCCATCGCCTCCGATACAGTACCTGTGTAGCACGTTATGCATATTTCGTAGCACGTCGTTCTAGAAGATTCTCCTTTGGTTGTGCAAATCCTTCTGCTCGACGTAGGAATTTCTCAAAGCAGCCCGGGTTGCAGACAACTCCCGGTCTACCCTGGGCCAACTCCGCCGCATGGTGGACTCGTGCCTCGAAAGAGGCAGCCTTCCTGCTGAGTTGGGGTTCGAAAGACATCCATCTGCCGGTACAATCGAAGACAAGGGGAGGAGGAGTCGATGTCGGATCCGGAAGGCGCAGGACACCTCTGCGGCGGACGTGTTCGGCGGTACAAATCCACCGGCAAGTCAGAATCGTATAGGTGTCGACGAGGCCGGAGGGTCCGCGCGGCGAGCGCGGCGGACCCTCGAACAACAGAAAGCGGGCGCCATTTCTAAATGAGCGCCCGCCTGAAGCCGAACAAGCAACCAGACCTGTAAGCCGAATCCTGTCGAGGGTGGCCATCTGTCTTGGACCCGGGTTGCCCAGGGCCTCATGCGACCGTACCCGAGGGGAAGGCGGGCCACCTTATGTCCCTCCTATTTGGTCTTGCTCCGGGTGGGGTTTGCCTAGCCGACCGGTCACCCGGCCGCTGGTGCGCTCTTACCGCACCGTTTCACCCTTGCTCGCGCGCCGCTGCCCTGTCGGGAACCGGCTGGCCCGAGCGGTCTAATCTCTGTTGCACTTTCCTTGGGGTCGCCCCCACTGGGGATTACCCAGCACCCTGCCCTGCGGAGTTCGGACTTTCCTCAGGCGCGTCGGCCACACGGCTTTGCGCCCGCGACCACCTGGTCTGCTTGCTTGTCGAAAACTACCTTCATATTGTACCACCGCCTGCCCAGCCTGTCAAACCCAGAAGCTACCATATCCCGCGGTTACCATGTCCAGCACTTGCCATAGCACCCCGCCGGCTCATCGTCGCAGATCCGCATGCCGTCCCATGCCGTTCGTGTTGCCGCGAGGACGCCCGTTGACTGCATCGATGAACGTGACGAAATCGACCCACCCTCTCTTCAGTATCCCGTAAACCACGGCCGGGTCTACCCGCGCATATTCGTGGACGCGAACCGATACGGCCACGGTAAACAGATGCCGGGTCTTGAACCCAGGCCCCGCCCGTGGGACGACCTCGCAGCTTGCCAGCACATGGCGGGACAGACGGCTCCTCGTTCAGGCTCGATGTCAAGTGTCTGCGGCGTCGATACCCATGTTGGCAAGCTCGTCGGCCCGGGCGTTCATGCCCCGCTGCACATGCGTCACGCGGCACGACTCGAAGCTGCGTCTCAGCTTCTGCACCCTCGCCACCAAGGGACGCAGCCGGTCCGACTTCACGGCATATTGCCCTGAGATCTGCCTCGCCACGAGCTCGCTGTCCACGTACACCCGCACCCTGCGCGCCCCGAGCCCTTTCGCCCGCTCGAGCGCCTTCGCGAGCGCCATGTACTCGGCCTCGTTGTTCGTGGCCGTGCCGATCCCCTCGCTTATCTCCGCGACCACGTTCCCGTTCTCGTCAAGGAGCACCGCGCCGATCCCCGCAGGGCCTGGATTGCCCCTCGAGGCGCCATCACTGTATATGATTAGCTCGCAACCTGTACCAACTTGCAAGTAGTCGTCCACCACGTTCCTTTCAGCATCTCCCACGGCTCAAGAACAGCACCACAGAGAATGCGGTAGGAGACTCGAGCCTTCAGGCAACAATAGCTGACATCCCGGCCTCTCCCACAATATCGCGCAACCGACAGAGAGCATGCCGGCCGCCAGGCTCAGACTGGCACACCTCCGGCCGCTCGCCCGAGTAGCTCGATCACCCGACCCAGCAGAGAATCCTGCCACAGCTCTCGCACCTGACCACCTGGTCGTTGGGCCTTGCTCGGGACGCGAGCGACGCTGGCAGGACCACGTGGCACCCGCCGCATATCCCGCCCTGGACGGGGGCCACCGCGACGCCCCCCTTGTCCTTTACGAGTTGCTCATACTTCAAGAGCAACGCCCCGGAGACCTTCGCTGCGAGCGCCTCGCGTCGTTCCGTGATGCCCGATATCTCGGACTCTATCTCCGACACCCTGGTGTCACGAGCGCTCTTCAGCCTCTCGAGGTTCGATGCACCCTGGTCTATCTCCTCACCCGTCGACTTCGCCTGGGCCTCCAGAGCCTCGCTCTCCTCCATGTAGGCGATGATCCGATCCTCGAGCTTGGCCTTGCCTGCCTCCAGCATCTTGAGTTTTCCCCGCATGCCCTCGATCTCCCTCGGATTGGTGACCACGCCCCCGTACAGTTTCCTGGAAATGGCCTCGATCGCTGCCGCCGTTTCCTTCAGGCTCCATTCCACTTCCTTCTGCTCTTTACGACAGCGCGCAAGCCTTGCATTTGCATCTGCAAGGCTCGCGCGCAGCGCCCTCAGAGTGGCCTCGAGGTCTTCGATCTCCTTCCGGACAGGCAGTCCTGCAAGCGTCTTTGCCAACTCCCGTATCTGCATGTCCATCCCCTGGAGTTCGAGGAGCAACTGTATCTCCGTCATAGGCATTATTCCCTTCGCGCTATTGTGTAAGCCTCGAGGGAGTGACCGCGTGCATCGTCACGTTCTATGCTACTCTAGCTTCTTGTCGCCCCCAGGAGATCCTTGTAGGTTTCGATGTCCATGCCCACCTCGGTGCGCTTGGCCTGCACATCTGTACCGTTTTTCTTTGCACAGTCAACGCATCGTTTCGTGGTCGGCAGAATCTCGAGCCTCGCCTTGGGGATGACCTTGCCACATATCTCGCACTTTACGACCATCCTTCTGGGCCCCTTTCTCCTCCGGTCTGCCGTTCCCGCTGGCCTCAAGATCCCGATGCCGGAGCATCCCTGCTGTCGCATCAGGCCCCGGCAGGCACGGGCCGCCTTCTCCGTTACTATAGTTATTTCTACACCGCGTTTTCAGTTCCTGCACGGTTCCCGCACCCGTCCGGCTGACCCGAAAGGCCCCGAATGTCAAAGCCGCTGCTGCAAGAACACCAGGAACCCGGGGCGTGGTTCCCCGCCAGCGCGGGGCCGGCGCAAGGATCTTCAATGGAACCACAGGATGGCGCAAGCAATCGCACGGGTGGCCCGCACACAACGCAGACAACAAGTAGAGCGGGCGTATCCCGCCCGCTCCGAAAACATGGTGGGCCCACCTGGGATCGAACCAGGGACCGACCGGTTATGAGCCGGTTGCTCTACCGCTGAGCTATAGGCCCGAAAAATGGCTCCCCGGGCAGGACTCGAACCTGCAACCTACCGGTTAACAGCCGGCCGCTCTACCATTGAGCTACCAGGGAACAAAACCTGATTCACATTAGCTATTATACATGCGTACCGCCACCCGGTCAAGAGGCAGACGCCGCGAAAATCCGCGCGCCGCCCCCGCCCGGTTCCTGGGGCTCACTCCAGGTAGTCCTTGAGTTTCTTGCTCCGGCTCGGATGCCGCAACTTCCGGAGAGCCTTCGCTTCGATCTGACGGATCCTCTCGCGGGTGACCCCGAACACCTGCCCTACCTCCTCGAGGGTGCGAGACCGGCCGTCGTCAAGGCCGAACCGCAGGCGCAACACTTTCTCTTCCCTGGGAGTGAGCGTGTCGAGGACGTCCTCGAGTTGCTCCTTGAGCAGATGGAACGACACTGCGTCAGCAGGGGCCAGCACGTCCTCGTCTTCGATGAAATCCCCAAGATGGCTGTCCTCTTCCTCGCCGATAGGCGTTTCGAGAGAAACGGGCTCCTGCGCCACCTTCATGATCTCCCGGACCTTATCCTCGCTCATATCCATGGCCTTCGCCGTCTCTTCTATCGTAGGTTCTCGGCCATACTCCTGCACGAGCTGCCTTTGTACCCGGACGAGCTTATTGATTGTCTCAACCATGTGGACGGGAATCCGTATGGTCCTCGCCTGATCGGCGATGGCGCGGGTAATCGCCTGCCGGATCCACCAGGTTGCGTACGTACTGAACTTGTATCCCTTCCGGTAGTCAAACTTCTCGACCGCCTTCAGGAGACCAAGGTTGCCTTCCTGGATAAGGTCGAGGAAGAGCATACCGCGACCGACGTAACGCTTGGCGATGCTCACCACGAGCCGGAGGTTTGCCTCGGCGAGCCTGCGCTTGGCCTGCTCGTCGCCCCTTTCGATCCTTTTCGCAAGCTCGATCTCCTCCTCAGCGGTAAGAAGCGGGACCCTCCCGATCTCCTTGAGATACATCCTGACCGGGTCGTCCACGCTTATGCCTTCGGGGACGGAGAGATCTATCTCCACGTCTTCGTGAACTATCGCATCCCCGTCCGGACCATCGGGCCCTTCAGATTCTACGGCCTCCTCAGGCGCATCGTCGGCTTCCCCGTCTCCCGGCTCGGGCACAACATCTATGCCCATTTGCCCGAAGGCCTCGTAGATGTCATCTATTTGCTCGGGAGAGAGCTCCACGTTCTGGAGGGCGTCCATTATCTCTCTATAGGTAAGCGTGCCCTTCTTTCTACCAAGCTCGATGAGCTCCCTCAACTCGGGTACGTCAGGCTGCCCAGGCTTCGTCATCCTCATCCCTCCTTTCCGACGCCATCCGCCGGGTGCGACTCCGGCCATGGCAGCTCAATCTCGCGGCCCCGCGCTCGCTGTTGCGTGCGTCTTGAGCCGTCAGGCTCGCGGTGCTCACCCGATTCCAGAAAACGGCTGAAACTCCTTCGAGAGCCTCGCCCGGAGGCTCCCAAGCTCCGCCAACAATGCTCTTGATCTCTCCATCTCTCCTGTGCCACCGAGGGACGCAAGCTCCCGTTCGACCTCGCGTATCCTGTCCCTCAGGCTGTGTTCCCGCAGGACACTCAGGCAATCCTGGGCCATCCTCGACGGATCGCCCTGCCCCTCGCCGGCCTGTCCGAGGAATATCCCGGCGGCGTACCGGCGAGTCTCCTCGTTATCGAGCGCGGCCATAACCCTTGTCGGTTCCACCGCGTCGCCACCGGCCCCGCCTTCGGCTTCAGCGCGGGTTCCAGACCCGGACCTGGACATGGTACCCTCCGCAACTATCGCCCTGGCTATCTCCCGGTGTCCTGGATCACGGAAGCCGTCGGCCCCGACCTGCTCGAGGACGATCCTCCGGACCTCGCCGCTCTCCGCCATGAGCCTGAGAAGCATCTTCTCGGCTTCCAGAACTTTCATCATCTCGCCTGATCTGGCAATATCATCCTCTGACTTAGTATGCCTGCTCGCGGCGTTTCTATCCCCAGACGCCCCGGACTCCTCCGGACGCACCGCGACTCGGGGCCGCCCGCCCCACCCCGGCCGTCCCGGGCGGGCACCTCCCGCACGAACGAGCGCCTCGACATCCTTGCCCAGGGCATTCGGGTCTATCTCCAGCTCGGTCGCGGCTCTACGAGTGTATTCGCTGCGCTCGACGGCGCTCTTTATGGTCGCGAGAACCATGGCCGCTTCGCGCGCCGCGCTCACCCTTCCCTCAACCGTGCCGCGGTCGCATCTCGAGATCGCCAGGTGCAGCTTGTAGTCGATGAGAGGCCTGGCATCCGTCAGCACCCGCGCGAGGGCCTCCGCGCCGCCTTTCCTGACGGTGGAGTCCGGGTCCTCCCCGGCGGGCAGGCTCGCCACCCGCACATCGAGCCTCGCTCCTGCCAGGATCTCCATGCCGCGCACCGTCGCAGCCGCCCCTGCTGCGTCGGCGTCGTAAGCGATCACAACCCGGGACGCATAGCGGCGAATGATTCGCGCTTGGTCCTCGGTGAGCGCCGTGCCCAGCGATGCGACAACGTGGTCGAACCCGTGCTGGTGGGATGCGATGGCGTCCATATAACCCTCTACGATGACAGCCGTCGACTCCTTGCGAATGGCGTCTTTTGCCAGGTGCAGCCCGTAAAGGTTCCTGCCCTTCTTGAACAGCGCGGTCTCGGGCGAGTTCAGGTATTTCGGAACGGAGTCATCCAGCACCCGCCCCCCGAACCCCAGCACCTTGCCTTGCGCATCGCATATCGGGAACATGAGCCTTGCTCTAAACCTATCGTAGTAACCACCGGCGTCTTTGCCCGGGGCAACGAGCCCGGCATCGAGAAGCGCTTCCCTTGGAATCTTGCTTGCCGTGAGGGCCTTCAGGAGGGCGTCCCACGATGGGAGGGCATACCCAAGCCTGAACTTCCTGACGATCTCATCGCGGACACCGCGCCGCCTCACATACTCCCGAGCCGCCCCGGCCTCGGGGCTTTCCATGAGCACGCGCTGGAAATACTCGCACGCCGCCTCGTTCACCTCGTACAGGGCCCTCAGCCTTTCCCGCTCCTCCCGCGCCTCCTCTGAGTCTTCGCGGATAATTATGCCGGCCCTGTCCGCGAGGATCTTCACAGCCTCGGCAAAGCCCACGTTTTCCGTCTTCATGATGAAGCTGAACACATCGCCTCCGGCGCCACAGCCAAAACAGTGGAAGAGCTGCTTCTCAGGGGACACCACGAACGACGGCGTCTTCTCCGTGTGAAACGGGCACAGGCCCTTGTAGGTCTTGCCGGTCTGCTTCAACGCAACGTAACCGGATATCACCTCGACGATATCGCTCTTTGCGCGGACATCGCCCAGCACGTCTTCACTATAGCCGCGCATTGCGCCAGTTCTCCTCGCCACACCCCAAGTCAACGAGACGCGTTCGTTGTAGTTCCTCTTTCGCCACTACGGGCGTTTTTCCTCTTTTGCCAGACGCGCCCGCCCAAAGAAAGCCGCCGTCCCGAGACTGCGCGTGTCCAAGTAGATCGCCACAAGTTCGCGCTACTTCTCAGTGGGTGAGTCCTGTCCATGGTTGCCGGTGTTGCCCTCCGGGGACGGCGCGCTTGCGGCGCGCCTTGTTCGAATTTGGCGCCTACAGCTAGCCAAATTCCAGGCGCCCCGCCCTAGCAAGCACCGGCAACCCCAACACCGTCAGGGAAGATGGCGCAAACTTATGGCGCCATACTTAGTGGATCGCCCCTCCCGCACGGTCCCGGACTGCAGGAAAACCGGCATACACGGTTCGACGGACTCCGCCAAAATCCTGCCTCGTACTGAAGATTTCGCATGAGGGTTACGGCCTACCGGATCACGTGTTCGCATATACGATAGTATAACATAGTTAGACTAGTATATGCCCGAAAATTCAATCGGGTGCGACAAACAGGCTGATAGACAGCGTGCGGTCCCGCGTTCAAGACCGTTCCTCCGCACCGTTCCCCCGCATCGTTCCCGGCACGGCTCGCCGGCGGGGTTCCCCTGCACGGCTCCCCTGCGCCTTCGGGTCCGGTCGCCCGCCCACGGCAAGCAGGCGCCCCCGCACGCCTCAAGCGTCGCGGGGGCGCCATCGACTGCCACCTCATTGCACAGGGTGCCGCTGGCGGGAGCTTCCGTTTCCTACGCTGTGGTGTATTCCTCCACGCGACCGGCCTTCCCCTTCCCTTTCCTCGGGTTCCTGATCTCGGCCTGCGCAGCGGCAAGCCTTGCGATCGGCACGCGGAAGGGCGAGCAGCTCACATAATCGAGGCCAGCATCGTGGCAGAATTCAACAGACGAGGGGTCGCCGCCGTGCTCGCCGCATATACCCACCTCGAGCTCGGGCCTCGTGCGCCTGCCGCGTTCCACGGCGATCTTGACGAGTTCGCCGACGCCCTTCCGATCCAGCACCTCGAATGGGTTGTGCTCCAGGATGTTGTGTTCGAGGTAGTAGGGCAGGAACTTGCCCTCCGCATCGTCACGCGAGAAGCCGAAGGTGGTCTGCGTGAGATCGTTGGTGCCGAAGGAGAAGAACTGGGCCTCCCTCGCGATCTCGTCGGCCGTGAGGGCCGCCCTGGGAAGCTCGATCATGGTGCCGACCATGTACTCGAGCTTTACGCCGTATTTCTCCATGGTCTCCTTCGCGACCCGCTCCACCACCTCGCGCGCTATCTCGATCTCCCTGACGTGCCCGACCACCGGGATCATGACCTCCGGGAAGACCTTGTATCCTTCCTCCGTCAACTGGCAGGCGGCTTCGAAAATGGCCCTTGCCTGCATTTCGTTGATCTCCGGGTAGGTTATGCCGAGGCGGCATCCCCTGTGCCCGAGCATGGGGTTGAGCTCGCGGAGCTTGTCAACGCGCGCAAGGAGCGCCTGCTTCTTCTTGAGTTCCTCCGGATCCGCCCCCTGGATCTTCATCTTCGTGACCTCGACGAGAAGCTCCTCGTGGCTCGGAAGGAACTCGTGGAGCGGCGGGTCGAGGAGCCTGATGATGACCGGATAGCCGGCCATGGCCTTGAGGATCCCGCGGAAGTCCTCGACCTGGAAGGGAAGCAGCCTGTCGAGGGCCGCCCGCCGCGCCTCGGTGGTTTCGGCCAGGATCATCTCCTGCACCACGGGCACCCGCTCCTCCCCGAAGAACATGTGCTCCGTGCGGCAGAGCCCGATGCCCTTCGCCCCGAACTTGAGCGCCGTCTCGGCGTCATGCGGCGTGTCGGCATTCGCCCTGACCCCGAGGGCCTTGACCTCGTCGGCCCACTCCATGAGCGTGGCGAAGTCGCCGCCGATTGTCGGGTCGACGAGGGGCGCCTGGCCCAGGATGACCCGACCCTGCGTCCCATCCAGGGTTATGACGTCGCCTTCCTTCACGACCACGTCGCCCACGCGGAAGATCCTTGACGCCTCGTCCACGGTGATGGCCTCACAGCCCGTGACAGCAGGCGTGCCCATGCCCCGCGCCACGACCGCGGCGTGGCTGGTCTTGCCGCCCCTGCTCGTGAGGATGCCCTGGGATGCAGCCATCCCGTGGATGTCGTCGGGCGAGGTCTCCTTCCTCACGAGGACAACCTTTTCGCCCGCCGCGCCCCGCTCCGCCGCGTCATCCGCGGTGAACACTACGGCGCCGACCGCTGCGCCCGGAGACGCCGCAACGCCCGTTGCGATGACCTGCACCTTGGCCTTGGGATCGATCATCTTGTGGAGGAGCATGTCGAGCTGAGCAGGCTCCACACGCATGATCGCCTCTTCCTTCTTTATGAGGCCCTCTTTTACCATGTCCACGGCGACCTTTACAGCGGCCGCTGCGGTGCGCTTTCCGGCCCGGGTCTGCAGCATGAAGAGCTTGCCTTCCTGAATTGTGAACTCGACGTCCTGCATGTCTCGATAGTGCTGCTCGAGCTTGTCGAAGATGCCCGTGAGCTGCTTGTAGACCTCCGGCATATCCTGCTCCAGCTCGGCGATGGGCTTGGGGGTCCTGATACCGGCCACCACGTCCTCGCCCTGGGCGTTCTTGAGGTAGTCGCCATAGTATTTCTTCTCGCCGGTGCTGGGGTCACGAGTGAACGCAACTCCGGTGCCGGAGTTCTCGCCCATGTTCCCGAACACCATCGCCTGCACGTTGACGGCGGTTCCCCAGTCGCCGGGTATGTTGTGGATCTTGCGGTAGGTTATGGCACGCGGGTTGTTCCACGACCCGAAGACGGCGTCGCGTGCCATCTCCAGCTGCTTCATGGGATCCTCGGGGAAGTCGATCCCCTTCTTCTCGCGGATGCGCGCCTTGAAGGCCTTTACGATGTCCTTGAGCGCCGCCGCGTCGAGTTCGGTGTCCAGGTGCACCCCAAGCGCCTTCTTCTTCGCTTCGAGGATCTCCTCGAAGTCGTCGTGGGACACGCCCAGCACCACGTTGCCGAACATCTGGACGAACCTGCGGTAGGCATCGTATGCGAACCGTTCGTTGCCGGTAAGCCGGATGAGGCCCTGAACAGTCCTGTCGTTGAGGCCCAGGTTGAGCACGGTGTCCATCATGCCGGGCATGGACACCCTCGCGCCCGACCTCACGGACACGAGCAGGGGCCGCTCTGCGTCGCCAAGCCTGAGGCCCATCGCTTTCTCGAGTTTCTCGAGGTTCTCCTTGATCTGCTCGTCAAGCTCGGGCGGGTACTGCCGGTCTTTCTCGTAGTAGAAGGAGCACACCTCGGTGGTGATGGTGAACCCCGGCGGGACGGGGATCCCGAGGTTCGTCATCTCGGCTATGTTGGCGCCCTTCCCTCCGAGAAGGTTCCTCATCTCCTTGCCGCCTTCAGCCTTGCCGTTACCGAAGAAATAGACGTACTTCCTGGCCATGAATGGTTCAGCCTCCTTCGTTTCTGACCTTCAGTCGTGTATTGTGGTACGAACGCCGCCTGCCCCCCTCATCCCCCGCCGAGACTTGCGAGACGGGCGGGCCCGCCGGTCACGCAATCCTGTATCCTCAGGTCCCCTCCGACTGCACGACCCTGGAGAGGTCGGCGATGCCCCCGGCCAACGCCGCCACGCGTGCGAGGAGCGCAAGCCTGTTGCGCCTTCGCGATTCGTCCTCGGCCATCACCAGGACATCGCGAAAGAACACGTCGATGGGATCCGCAAGCGCAGCCATGGCCGCGAAGGCGTCCAGATAGTCCCGCCGCTCCATTGCGACCGCCACCCGCTCCCGGGCGTTCCTGTATGCGGCGAAGAGCGCGTACTCAGCAGGTTCGTCGAAAAGCGACTCGTCCACCTCGCCGCGGTCCTCCTTGCCGGCGATGCGCGATGCACGGGTGTAGCCGGTGACGGCCCGCCGGAACTCCTCGGTGTCGCTTGCGGAGGCGAGGGCCTCGGCCCGCCGGAGCGCATCCGGGACGTCGTCGAAACCCGCAGCGAGTGCTGCGTCCACGAGGTCGTATTGTATGCCTCGGTCCACAAGGGTCGCGCGCAGGCGCTGTCGCAGGAAATCCAGTATGGCCTCGACCACCTCGTCAGGCGGGAGCTTCAGAGCGCCAGCGTCCGCAAACAGCGACGCAGACTGCGACGCAAGCAAGGAAACGGGCATGCTTACCCGACGTTCGACGAGAATGGCCACAATGCCCGCCACCTGCCGCCTGAGGGCGTACGGGTCCTCCGAGCCTGAAGGCTGGATTCCGATCCCGAAGAACCCTGCAATCGTATCCATCTTGTCCGCAAGCGCGAGAACGACTCCAGGCACGCTCTCCGGGACGCTGTCCCCGGCAAATCGCGGGAGGTAGTGCTCGAATATGGCCTGAGCCACATCGTCACTTTCCCCGGAAAGCCGGGCGTAATACCGGCCCATCACCCCTTGCAGCTCGGGGAACTCCCGGACCATGTGCGTCACGAGATCCGCCTTGGCCAGCTCCGCCGACCTTGCCACCACGGCGCGGGCATCACCGGAAAGCCCGAGCCGGCACGCCACGTCCGCCGCAAGCGCCTCGATTCGCCGCGTTTTGTCGAGCATGGTCCCGAGCCGCTCATGGAAGATTATGCCAGACAGATGCTCAACGTACCGCTCGAGTGGGACCTTCGTGTCCTCCTCGTAGAAGAACCTGGCATCCTCGAGCCTCGCGGCGAGCACCCGCTCGTTGCCTCTGCGCACTGCGTCGAGGTGTGAGGCAAGCCCGTCCCGGACGGCAACGAAAGCAGGCATGAGCCGGCCCGAGGTGTCCTCCACCGGGAAATAGCGCTGGTGGTCGCGCATTGGGGTGACGATGACCTCCCTTGGCAGGCGAAGAAGGTCCGGGTCGAAGCGCCCGACGAGCGCCACCGGGTGCTCTGCAAGGAACGTCAGCTCCTCGAGGAGCCCGTCGTCCTGGACGACCCTCCCGCCGATGGCCTTCGCAGCATCCGAGGCGCCGCGGGATATGGCCATCCTCCGCTCGCGCTGATCCACCACGCAATAGGCTGCCCTGAGCACCTCGATGTAGTCCTCAGCCCTCGCCACCTCGAGCGCGCCCTTCGTGAGAAACCTGTGCCCGGAGGAGTGCCTGCCGGCCTTTATCCCATCCACCTCGAGCGGGACCACCTCGTCGCCGGAGAGCGCCAGTATCCAGCGGATGGGGCGGGCGAATCGGAAATCCCGGTCAGCCCATCTCATGGACTTCGGGAAACTCATACCCGCTACGAGCCGCAGAAACGCCGAGCCGAGGGCCTCCTTTGCAGGCCGCCCCGCCTCTCGTGTCACGGCGTACACGAACCTGCCCTTCGCCTCCTCACGCGTTACCAGGTCCTCCACGCGCACGCCGCGGGACCGGGCGAACCCCTCGGCCGCGCGGGTCGGCTTCCCGGCCGCATCGAAAGCCACGCTGTACGCAGGACCCCTGACCTCCTGCGCGAGCGCCGGCCCAACCGGTGCAACACCCTCGACATACAGCACGAGCCTCCTGGGGGTGCCGAAAGCCCTTGCGGCCCTGAAACTCACCCGCTCCTCCGTGAGGAGGCGCGCCCCCTCGCGCTCTATGTGTTCGAGGGCTCCAGGAAGGAACCTTGCCGGTATCTCCTCTGCCCCCACCTCCAGCACGGCGTCCCTGGGACCGGCGGTTCTCTCACTCACTCGAACCACCTCCTTCCTCACCGTGCGTCTGCTCGGGCTCGCGTCCGCGCCCGCGCCGCTGCAGCGACCGGGCGCCAAAGGCGGCCATAAGCGGAAAGCCGAGATCCTCGCGCTTCCGAACGTACGCCTCCGCACACGCCCTCGCAAGCGCCCTCACACGCCCGACGAAGGCGGTTCGTTCGCTCACCCCGAGCGCGCCCCTGGAGTCGAGCAGGTTGAAGATGTGAGAGCACTTGAGGACGTAATCGTAGGAGGGGAGCACGACGCTAGCGGCGAGCCCCCGCTTCGCCTCGGCCTCATAAGTGTCGAAGAGGAGGTTCAGCGTGCGGACGTCCGCAAGCTCGAATCCATACTTCGAGTGCTCCACCTCGAACTGCCGCTGGATCTCACCGTAAGTGATCTCCGGGGTCCAGGCCAGGTCGAACACGTTGTCCACATCCTGAAGGTACATGCAAAGACGTTCAAGGCCGTAGGTGATCTCGGCTGACACGGGACGGGCGTCGATACCGCCGACCTGCTGGAAATAGGTGAACTGGGTGATCTCCATCCCGTCGAGCCAGACCTCCCAGCCCGTCCCCCAGGCGCCCAGGGTGGGCGCCTCCCAGTTGTCCTCCACGAACCTTATGTCGTGTTCTATGGGATCGATCCCCAGCGCCCCAGTGAGGCTGCCCAGGTATCTCTCCACCACGTCCTCAGGGGACGGTTTCAGGATGACCTGGTACTGATGGTGAAGGAACACGCGGTTCGGGTTCTCGCCATACCGTGCGTCGGCAGGCCGCCTCGATGGCTGCACGTACGCCACCTTCCACGGCTCAGGGCCGAGGGCGCGCAGGAAGGTGGCGGGCGCCATCGTACCTGCGCCGACCTCCATGTCGTAAGGTTGCTGGAGCACGCACCCCTGGGCGGACCAGTACGACTCCAGTCGCTGTATCATCTCCTGAAACGTCACGGCTTCACCTCCAACCCAGCAGGGACTTGCCCTTCCGCCTGCTAAGTAGATCGCCACGAATTCGCGCTGCTTTTCAGCGCGCAAGTCCTCACCAGCGCTGCCGGTGTTGCACTCCCTCTTTGAGTCACCGGCAACCCCTCCCAAAACGCGGGGGCATTTCTGCACCCTCACTTAGCCGAATTCCAGGCGCCCGCCCTGGCAGGCACCGGCAACCCCAACACCGTCAGGAGAAATGGCGCAAACTTGTGGCGCCATACTTAGTGCCAGCGGAGAGCGTTTCCCATGACCCACTCCACAAGGTGCCGCGTCACCGTGACCTCGATGAGCGAGCCGAGCACGAGGAGGGGGACCACCACCGCCACCAGTACGAGCACGGTGTCGAGGATGACCGCCCGCATGCCACGCCCTTCGCGGCGGCCGCGCTGGTATCCGAGGATATTGAATCCGAGCCGTATTCCGAGCGTGCCGCCGATGACGTAACCAGGTATCTCGAACAGCCCGTGGGGCAGTATCCCCACGAGGATGAAAGGAAAGAGACCAAACCCCTGCCGCGCCACGTCACCGGAGACCAGCCCCACGAGAAGCCCGTTGACGAAGACCATGATCATCGGCAGGATGCCGAACGCCAGCCCTCCGACGACGAGGAGCCCGGCCGCTTTGATGTTGTTCCAGAAGACCATGCCCGCCATGCCCGCCACCTGCATGCTGGACATGGCCTCGGCCATGGGGCCGAACTTCTGGTCGAGGAGGAGGAACAGCCACGACGAGTCGACCGGGTGGCGCCGGAACGCCACGTACCCGAAGACGGCGCCCGTCGCGAAGAGAACGCTCGTGAAAACTATGTATCGCCTGCTCGCCCTGAGGACCCTGGGAACCCGCGCCAAAAGCGCCGGTATCCGCAATGCGATCCCCTCCCACAAAGAGACCTCTCGCCCTCGACGCAACATCCAGGGACGAGAGGTCGCTCCCGCGGTTCCACCCTGATTGGCTCATCACACCCACAACACAAACAGCCAGCCGGCCACGCAAAGAGGCAGGATAGCAGCCAGGCGCCCTGGCGATGAGCCCACTCATCCAGAGAACACACCGGCTCGGAAGACGCCGTTCCCCGGGACGGCGGCACCGGATCCCACCCTGCCCGGCTCTCTCTTGCCGCCCGTCTTACGGGTACTCCTTCTTCATCATCGCCGGACCACGATCATTTTTCTCCCAATATACCAGAGGTCTCCGAGCATGTCAATCCTAACCTGGGGCCCGGGTGCCCGCAGCTGACCCGGGACCTCCCGACCTGAACCGGCTACCCTGCACCGCCCAGCCCTGGGCCGCCGAGCCATTGCGCCGCCACGCCACCTGGGCTGTGCAGACACGAGTCCACCTGTTTGCCAAATCTAGGTAGATCGCCACAAATTCGCGCTACTTTTCAGCGCGCAAGTCCTGTCGAGGGTTGCCGGTACTGCCCTCCGGGGACGGCGCGTGCGGTGAGATGCGTTCGAATTTGGCGCTTAGGGCTAGCCAAATTCCAGGCGCCCCGCCCTAGCAAGCACCGGCAACCCGGAAGCTTCCTCCAGACCGGCATGGATTTCTGAACTCACACTCGGGCGGGCTCCTGGTGCCAGATCACTCCACCTGGCCTTGCTGCTCCTCGCCGGATAGATCCCCGCTTCCGCTTTCGACAGAGATGGAACAACCGGTTGCGAGGGCTGTCACGGCCCCCACAAGCGCAAGCTGCGGCGCTATCGCCGTTCCAATGACTCCGGCGGTGACCGGCAGCTCGACCATGGTCCTCCCGTCGCGCTCCACCCTTACCTTCGCCTCGTTGCCCCGGCGTATGACGTCCTTGATCCTCTCCAGGATTTCCTGCCCTCTGCCTGCGAACTCGGCGCGCTCCGCGCGCCTGTCCTCCTCGACGAAGACAAGCGCCTTCACGACATCGCCGTCCGCCCTTTCGAGGTACTCCACGGCGTCGCGGTACGAAAGCCCCGCCCGTTCGCGGATGATATCAACCTTCTCGAGGTCAATCTGCATACCCTGCTCCTCCCTGCTTCCGTCGTGCTCGGGCCTCCCGTTTCCCACCGGCAGGCGCCCGCCGCGCCCGTCTACCGGCCTCCGCCCGGCGCCGCCTTCACGGCCGCGAGGAACTCGAGCGACTGCAACTTACGGTCAAGCCTGTAGTCGAGGTGCGCCCTCATGGCCCTCTCCATCTCGGACCTCGCGCCCGGGCCCGCCCCAAGCCGCGAAATGCGCTCGAAATCCAGGTCAGAAAGCCTCTTCAGGAGCTCGACCGTGCCGCGCGAGAGCCGTACGGCGCCTGGACTGCGACCAAGACAACCTGCGCAAACGAGCCCGCCCGCCTCGGGATCGAATCCCACCTCGCCGCCGCGGTCGGCTGCGCCGCAACGCGCGCATGAATCGAGCACAGGCCTGTATCCGAGGATGGATGCAAGCTTTATCTCGAAGGCGCGCGTGGTCATCTCGGGGTCTCGCCCCCCGGACAGGGCGTGAAGGTACGAAAGCAGAAGACCGAAGACCTCCCCGCTCCCCTGCCCCCCTTCGTCCCCCTGGCCGGCCTCGCCTCCTGCGCCCTCCTCCACCATCGCATCGAGGAGTTCCACGGCGTAGCTGGCGAATGCCAGCTTCGTGAGGTCATCGTGGAGTCGGGGGAAGGACGTTTTCACCTCGACCTGGCTTATGCTGTCAAGGGACTTGCCCGAGAACACCAGAAAGTCGGCGTGAGCGAACATCTGCGTGGCGCTCACGAACCTGCTCCGGGGTCTCCTGGCGCCGCGCGCCACCGCCCGCACCTTGCCCTTCGCAGGCGAGAAAAGCGTGACGATCCTGTCAGCCTCGCCGAGATTCCTGGTCTTGAGGACGATCCCCTCAGTCCTGTAGAGCGCCACGGCACTACCTCCAGGGAATCGCATCCCCGTCGCGTTTAGGGTTCCCGGGCCTTTCACGGTATATGCGCTGCGTCGCGCGCTCGGGCGGTCGTGGATCCTCCGGCGCGCGCCGACGGCCGCTCCCGCCCGGTTCCGCGCGGTACATCCGGCTCCGCCTGGTGCGCCCGGTGCGCCGGGTCGATCCGGTGCGCTGCGGCGCGGTCCAGCGGTCCGGAAGGTCGGGCGCTCCGGCAGGTCCGGCAAGGTCCCTTCGGCCAGACCCGGTCTGGTCCGGCCCGGCCTTGTCAGGCCCGGCCCGGACTGGACTGGACTTGCGTGATCCGCAAGGCTCACCTGCGGGAGAAAAGCGCGAGGAGAAGCGTCAGCAATACGCTCAACACGATACTTGTCGCGAGAGGGAAATAGAACGTGAAGTTTCCACGTTTTATGAGAATGTCTCCAGGCAGCCTGCCGATGCCCGGGATCTTGGCGGCAAAGGCGAGAATCGCGCCAAACACGAGCATCACGGCCCCGAGCACCATCAGCATCTTCCCGAGCGAACCGAACCCGTCCAACCCAGATCACCCCGCCGTCCGCCTGGCCGATCCTGCCCTATTATACCACACCGACGCCGGGCGGGGCGATTTGGAATGGACGCGCGGCAGACAGCGTCATGGGATGGTATCTGCGGGATTGGCGGCGGGCAGGACTGGGAAGACTTAAAGGCGGCATGAAATCCCGCCGCAGAAGGTGATGAGAATGAACCCCGTAGCCCCGGGTTTTCTGGCGCTCACGCTCGTCTCCCTCGGTCCGGGCCTCCTGTGGGTGTGGTTCTTTTATCGAAAGGACCGGGCTGAGCCCGAGCCGAAGGCGCTCGTGACCAAGGCGTTCCTGTTCGGCGTCGCATCGGTCTTTCCTGCCGCCATCCTCGAGGCGCCGTTCCGCAGGGTCATAACCACGGGCCGTCGTGACCTTCTGGCCTTGCTTGTGGTCTCCGTCCTCGTGGTCGGTGTTGTCGAGGAGATCTCCAAGTTCGTGGCGGTGAAGGTGGCGGCATACGACAACGCCGAGTTCGACGAGGTGATGGACGGGATCGTATATGCCGTTGCTGCAGGGCTCGGGTTTGCGGCCACCGAGAACCTCTTTTACGCAACGACGTATGGTCTTGCGGTAGGGGTGTTCAGGGCCTTCATAACGGACCTCGCCCACGCCTCGTTCTCAGGCATAGTCGGCTACTACCTCGGAAGGGCGAAGTTCGACGCAAGGCACGCCACTGGCCTCGTGGCGAGGGGGATCGGAACCGCCATCATCCTGCACGGGGCGTACGATTTCCTCATAATCGGCAGCATAGTCCCGCCGGCCTTCGGCATCTTCATGGTGCTCGCGACTTACGCGTACCTCAGCCGCAGGATCGACCAGGCCCGGAAGCTGTCGCCGTTCCGGAGACGTCCAAGGGCGGCAAGGGAAGGCCCGGGAGTGGGTCGGTCCGTCATGGGGTCACATGGCGGCAGCGCGTCCCCGGTCAGGGCCGCCGGGATGACGCCTTCCGGCGAGTTCGAATGCCCGCAGTCCCCTGTCCCGGCGAGCGCGCAGTCCGAGGAGGCCGTCACGGAGGCCGATCCCTCCGGCCCCGGCTGAGTGAGACGCCGGCCGTTGGCGCTGGCAAGGACCTCTGCCGGTAGGGGCAGCGGCCAAGACCCGGTGACAAACCCCGATACCGTATGCTAAGATTGTCGTGACGGGAGGGGTGAGATATGTCTGGACATTCCAAGTGGGCTAACATCAAGCACAGGAAGGCGAGGGCCGATGCCGAAAGGGGCAGGATGTTCACCAAGGTCGCAAGGGAGGTCCTCGTGGCTGCGCGTGAAGGAGGCCCTGACCCTGAGGCCAACTTCAGGCTGAGGATAGCGATAGACCGGGCAAGGGCCGTGAACATGCCCAACGACAGTATCGCGCGGGCGATAAAGAGGGGCGCGGGCGAATCCGGGGCCGAGACGTATGAAGAGATCGTTTATGAGGGGTATGGTCCCGGAGGGGTCGCGATCATGGTCGAGGTCATGACGGATAACAGGAACCGCGCGGCCTCCGACGTGCGGCACACCTTTACCAGGCACGGCGGAAACCTCGGAGAGACCGGATGCGTGGCGTGGATGTTCCGCAAGAAAGGCCTCCTGGTGGCGGACCTCGCAGACCTGAAGATGAGTGAAGACGACCTCATGGCCCTCGTGGTCGAGGCGGGAGCCGAGGATTTCAAGTCCGACGGGTCAACCGCCGAGATCACCACGGCTCCCGAGGAATTCGAGAACGTTCAGAAGTTCCTCAAGGAGCATGGGGTCGACTTCACCGTCGCCGAGCTTACCATGGTCCCTCAGACCACGGTAAGGGTCACGGGCAAAGAGGCAAGGCAGGTCCTCAGCCTGACCGAGGCACTGGAGGAACTCGACGACGTGCAGCAGGTCCACGCGAATTTCGACATACCGGATGAGGAGATGGAAGCGGCCGCAGAGGAATGACCTCCGGCTGCTTCGCGATGTGTAGTGACACGAGGCCTGCGGCGGTTCACCGGGCGTCGAGAGGTCGTTCATGGGCTTTTCACGGCTCGTTCACGGCCGGATTCCGGTGAAGCGCGCCCCACTTGGGGCGCCGTCCACGAGTGCAACACCGCGAGCCCGGCAGCCGGTGGAAAACGGGGAGGGATTAACGAACCCTCACTCAGGCCGAGGTTGACACGGGCACAGGAGAACATGGCAACGATGCCATGTTCTCTTATTCGGAGGAATACTCCGCGCAATTTCGGGCATGATAGCCAGGGGACCGGCCGATAATCCCCCGGAGGGGTGACGTCGTGAACCGCAAGGGCAGGCTCGTGGCCCTGTGCGCCGCCCTCACCCTGGCGTCGGCGGGGGCGACGTACGCGTATCTCAGCCTGAAAGCTGCCCAGAACATCGAGCGCGCGCGGGAAAGGCTCGAGGAAGCCCACCCCGAGCCGAACGGGTTATCCTTGCCTCCTGAGGGCCTCAATGCCGGGCTCGAGAGGATTGGCGCGCGTGCCGCCGCCAGGATATCCTCTTCCACGGAGATCGTCTATAGGGTCATGTACGAATGCGGCCATGAGGAAGTCAACAAGATGGCCGCCCCTCCCGAGATGGTGGGCCTCACCCGCGAAGAGCTGGCACGTGAGGTCGATGACTGGACCATAACCGAATTCTCCCCCGACCGCGTCGTGATGTCCCAGAGGCGCGCAGGGATGTCCCCAGCGTGCCTTGCGACCATGCACATCGGCGAGAAGGACGGGTGGGTCACGGTGTTCTACGGAGACCCCAAGCATCGGTGCCGGCCAAAGAGCGTGACGCGGATAAAGGTGACTGGCCTTCCGCCAAATGAGAGGGCCGACTTGCGAGCCGGCATACCCGTTTCGAGCGAAGAGGACTTACTCCGCATCCTCGAAACCCTGGCAAGCTGGGCTGACGGCTAAGTATGGCGCCATAAGTTTGGGCCACTTCTCCTGACGGTGTTGGGGTTGCCGGTGCTTGCACTACGGGGCGCCTGGAATTTGGCTAGCCTTGAGCGCCAAATTCGAACGCATCTCACCGCACGCGCCGTCCCCGGAGGGCAACACCGGCAACCCTGGCGAGGACCTGCGCGCTGAAAAGTAGCGCGAAGCTGTGGCGATCTACTTAGGCTGTCGGGATCGGGGTGTGTCTACGCCGTGGCTCGCAAGATTGTAAAGATGCGGTCAGGCCCCCTCGGCGGTCCCGGAAATTTGCCCATCCCCCTATTGACAATCCGGAATGGGGTTCTGTAATATGGTATCGGATTGTTAGCACTCCCCCTCGGTGAGTGCTAAATTTCAGCCCAGAGGAGGTATGACGAGTGGTAAAGCCATTGGAAGACAGAGTGGTGGTCAAACCGAACACCGAGGAAGAGCGCACGAAGGGCGGCATCGTCCTGCCCGACACCGCAAAGGAGCGCCCACAGGAAGGTGAGGTGATCGCCGTCGGGCCCGGGAAGCTTCTCGAGAACGGCCAGAGAGCGCCGATGGACGTGAAACCCGGGGACAAGGTGATCTTCGCCAAGTACGGCGGCACCGAAGTGAAGATCGACGGCGAGGAGTACATCATCCTCCGCCAGAGTGACATCCTGGCCATCAAGTAGCACGCCGCATTCTCACCGTAATCAGGAGGAGGTATACATACCATGGGTGCCAAGCAACTCACTTTTAGCGAGGAGGCCAGGCGCGCGCTTCAGAGGGGCGTTGACAAGGTGGCCTCCGCCGTTAAGGTGACCCTCGGCCCGAGGGGTCGCAACGTCGTGCTCGAGCGGAAGTTCGGGTCGCCCACCATCACCAAAGATGGCGTAACCGTCGCCAAGGAGATCGAACTCGAAGATCCGTACGAGAACATGGGAGCCCAGCTCTGCAGGGAGGTTGCGTCGAAGACCAACGACGTGGCCGGTGACGGCACGACCACCGCAACGGTGCTGGCCCAGTCAATCGTATCTGAGGGTCTCAAGAACGTCGCGGCCGGCGCCAACCCCATGTTCATCAAGAAGGGGATCGACAGGGCCGTCGATGTGGCCGTGGAAGAGCTGAAGAAGCTCAGCATCCCAGTGGAGGGCAAAGAGGACATCGCGCACGTGGCTGCCATAGCCGGCAACGATCCTGCCATCGGTGACAAGATCGCCGAGGCCATGGACCTCGTCGGCAAGGACGGGGTCATCACGGTCGAGGAGTCCAAGGGCATCGAGATCACCGTCGAGAAAGTCGAAGGCATGGAGTTCGACAAGGGGTACATCTCCCCCTACTTCGTGACCAACGCCGAAGCCATGGAGGCCGTGTTCGAGGATCCCTATATCTTGCTCCACGAGAAGAAGATAACGGCGGTCGCCGATCTCCTGCCGCTCCTCGAGAAGGTTGCCCGCGCCGGCAAGCCGCTCGTCATCATCGCCGAGGACGTCGAGGGCGAGGCCCTTGCCACCCTGGTCGTCAACAAGATCCGCGGGATCCTGAACATCGCCGCGGTGAAGGCGCCGGGATTCGGCGACAGGCGTAAAGCCATGATGGAGGACATCGCCATCCTGACCGGCGGCACGTTCCTCTCCGAGGATCTCGGCGTGAAGCTGGAGAACGTCGAGCTTCACATGCTCGGCCAGGCGAAGACGGTCAAGATCAACCGTGAGAAGACGACGATCGTCGAAGGCCGCGGCAGCGCCGACAAGATCAAGGGCCGCATAGCCCAGATCAAGAAGCAGATCGAGGAAACCGACTCCGACTACGACCGCGAGAAACTCCAGGAGAGGCTGGCCAAGCTCGCGGGCGGCGTGGCCATAATCAAGGTCGGCGCGTCCACAGAGACGGAACTCAAGGAGAAGAAGCACCGCATCGAAGACGCCCTCGCCGCGACGCGCGCTGCGGTCGAGGAAGGCATCGTCGCAGGCGGCGGCACGACCCTCGTGAACATCCTGCCTGCCCTCGACAAGATCGATGTGAACGGCGACGAGAAGGTCGGCGTCCAGATCGTGAAGAGGGCGCTCGAGGAGCCTCTCCGCCAGATCGCCAACAACGCGGGCCTCGAGGGTTCGGTCGTACTGGAGCGGGTCAAGAGCCAGGAGAAGCAGGGCATCGGCTTCGACGCCATAACCGAGGAATACGTGGACCTCGTCAAGGCCGGCATCGTCGACCCGGTCAAGGTGACGCGGAGCGCACTGCAGAACGCGGCGAGCATCGCGTCCATGCTCCTCACCACCGAGGCCCTTGTGGCGGACATTCCCAAGGAGGAGAAGAACCCGCCATACCCGCCCGGAGGCGGCATGGACTACTAGGCGGCTGGGGACGGCACACGGAAATGCGCTGCGAGAAAACGGCCCCGGGCAAGGCTCCGGGGCCGCCTCTATGCCATAATCCAGGTACGGCGCCGCAAGTCTGCGCCACTTCTCTGAAGCCAGGTGACCTGCGTGCAAGGCAGAGGCGAGCGCTCCCCGGTGCCCGAAGAGCAGGGCAGGCACGCGTCAGGAGTCCCGTCCGGCCCGCATCACCCTCACGGTCTCCACTACGCCGTCTGTGACAGTCACCACTTCGATCACGGCATCGGCCATGCGGAACGTTCGCTGCGGGACTATGTCAACCCCTTGCTCCTCTGCCAGGCGCGTCACCATCCCTCCCAGGGTCCTCGCCATCCCTGTAGGCATGTGCACGTCCGCGATCTGGTTCGCGACGCCGACCGGCGTCGCGGCGCTGAGGACGTGTTCGCCTGCCTCCATCCGCGCGACGAAGAGGAACTTCCTGACCGCAAAGAGGCCGCCTATAGCGGCGACGCCCACCAGGAACTCAACGATTGTCGTCTGGGGACCCAGCATTTTCCGCGCGGCCACGTACATGAGGACCTCGATCACGCTGCCGGGCGTGTGCCTGATGAGCATGACGCCGAGCTCGAGCCCGACCACCAGCAGAAGCACGTGGCTTATGAGGGCCTGAAACGTGCCGTACGGGTCCTGGAGCGGCGCCCCGGGTGGCTGAAAAGTTAGCGCCCCGATATACCTTACCAGTTGCACACTGCCTGCGACGACGCTCAGCAGCACGAACAACGCAAGGAGCGTCTCCCAGATGATGATTCCGCGTTCGATGTAGCTTCGAGTGAGGACCATGTCACGGCTTCTTTGCATCTGCGCCGAAAACCCCCCGTGTGCTCAGCCATCGGCGTGTATGAATTCTCCGCCGCCGTGCAGATTCCTTCCGGGAGGTGCAGGATCGTGCCCCGTGGGCCCTTCGGTCGAGCCTGTGCAACATCAACAGTCTCGGGACGCGCTACTGGCCGGGCGACGCCTGCGGCTGGAGGAGGTTCCGGAGTTCCGTGCCCTGGAGCTGAATGTAGGTTTCCGGCACGTCGCCCATGATGAGGACCTCAGTGATAGGCACCTGGACGGTCACGTCCACGGTGGAGATCACGAGCGGCACGACCAGCTTGATGTGGGCCGCGACGTCGAGGTATATCTTGTGCCTGATCTGGTTTATGCCTGCCTGCTCGAAATCGCTGAGTATCTTCGTGGCGACCGTGCCTATCGGCACCACCGAGATACGTATGCGCGGGCCCACATTGGCAAGGATCTGGCTTCCGAGCACCTGGCCGAGGGGTATCCTCACCTGTGTCTCGGTGATCTTCTTGAGGTGCTCCTGGACGCGGATGGTCACCTTGGAGGTGAGCCGGTCGATCTCTGCGGTATTGGGTTGCACGAGGACGACGCGGCCGGTGCTGTCCGGCCTGAGGGCATAGAGGTCCTCCCAACGAATATCCTCCGCGATCTCCGTGGCGACGGCCTGGGTCACGGCCTCAGTGGCGAGGACCCGCGCCTGGGCCGTAGCGATCTGGTGCAGCGTCGGCCGCACGCGCCAGTCCACGACGGCAAAAAGGAGTCCGCCGATGATCGTCAGGGCCGCCACCAGCCTGAACAGCCGCAACCACCATGGTGGGCGGCGAGAAGGCCTGGGCCACCTTCGCGCGGATCCACGCCGGGCCCCGAAGGCGAAACCCCCAGAGTCGCGGACTGAAGCAGGAAGCCCTCCCCTCATGCGCCCGCCGCGCACAGGTGCGGCGGGCCTGGACGGACGCATCACCCTCGGCCCCCGGCGCATGGGCCACCTGGGACCGAAGGCCCTCGAAAGGGCCCGGCCAAGCTCCACGCACCACGCGTGCCGTGGAAGGCCGCTCGCCCAGCGACGGCGCGCCATCTGCCCGCGTCCCCCCTCTGCCCTCCTGCGTAGATCGGGCTATCGCACGGAGTCCGCGGTAGATCATATTCGCAACGCCTCTGGAAAAGGCCTCAGGGAACGGCCGCAAAACCCCGGCCGGATTACCGGCCGTAGACGCCGGATGCCAAGCTCTCGGTTCAGCCTGGTCCCAGTCCAGGGGCCGGGGCCAGGGCCGGAGCGGCGTGGACGCCAATCAGTCCACGCGTACCCTTGCGAACCTGCGCTTGCCCACCCGGATCACCATCCCCGGCCGCACCGCGACGTACGCCTGCGGGTCTGTCACGCGCTTGTCGTCGACCCTCACCGCGCCCTGGTCGATGAGGCGGCGCGCCTCACTGGTGCTGTCGGCGAGCCCCGCGGCCACGATCAGCCTCGGACACCACATCCTGCCGTCCTCGAGATCTGCACCGGAGATGGGCGCCTCGGGCACGTCCTCCGGGAGGTTGCCCTCGCGAAACACGGCATCGAACTCCTCCTCGGCGGCCATGGCCGCCCGCGGTCCGTGGTAGAGCGCCACGATCTCGCGGGCGAGGCGCCTCTTGGCGTCCCTCGGGTGCAGGCGGCCGGAGGCAAGCCCCACGCGGACCGCCTCGATCTCGTCGTCTGGAAGCGTCGTGGCAAGCTCGTAGAAGGTCATCATGACGTCGTCGGATATCGACATGGTCTTGCCGTACATCTCCGAGGGTGGCTCGGCGACGCCGATGTAGTTGCCCACACTCTTGCTCATCTTCTTGGCGCCGTCAGTGCCGACGAGGATGGGCATGAGCATGGCCACCTGCGGCTGCTGGTCGTACTCCCGCTGAAGCATCCTCCCGAAGAGGATGTTGAACTTCTGGTCCGTCCCGCCGAGCTCGACGTCGGCCCGCAGCGCGACGGAGTCATACGCCTGCATGAACGGGTAGAAGAACTCATGGATGTATATGGGCCGCTCCTCGCGAAATCTCTCCGAGAACTCCTCCCGCTCGAGCATCCTCGCCACGGTGTACTTGGACGCAAGCTTGATGACGTCCTCGAACATGAGCTTGGAAAGCCACTCGCCGTTGAAAGCGATCCGGGTCTTCGCCGGATCCAGGATCTTGTGCGCCTGCTCCTGGTAGGTGCGGGCGTTCTCCACGACCTCGTCCTGCGAGAGCTGCCGCCTCGCCTCCGACTTGCCCGTGGGGTCGCCGATGCGCCCCGTGAAGTCGCCCACCACCAGGATGACCTCGTGACCCAGGTCCTGGAACTCCCGTAGCTTCCGGAGGACCACCGCATGCCCGAGGTGGATGTCGGGCGCCGATGGGTCCAGCCCCAGCTTTACGCGGAGGGGCCGGGACGCGCGCTGCGCCCGCTCCAGCTTCTCGCGCAGGTCCTCCTCGGACACGATCTCTGCAGTCTTCTTCTTGAGAACGTTCATCTGCTCTTCAACGGTCACAGCCAAAACCTCCCAGCCAGCATTACGTTCAGTTTAGCACAGCCCGTTCTCCGGCGTCAATTGCCGCCGGAGGAGTCCCGCCGGAGGTGTTGTCGTCGGAGGAGTCCGCCGGAGGAGCGCATCGCCGGGGGATGGGTGGGCCGGTCAGGGGCTGAGGTTGACGCGCACGACACCGGTTGTGGTATAATTGGGCCGGGCAAGGCGCAAAGGGCCTGGTTACACCAGCGGAGCGCACCGATCCGCGAGGCCCGCGCCTCGAAGCCCGTCCCGCGGCGACATCCCGCCGGAAGGGCGGCGGGGATGGCCGCTGAGTATCGCATAAACGTCGCATGCACAGAGAGGGGCGCAATGATGTCCAGGGGCATGGGGCGCATCACATCCATCCTTGTAGTCGGCTTCATCCTGGTAGTATGCGTGGCCTCCGGTGTCTTCGTGGGCGTCGTCATGGGCGCCCTTCGGAACATGCCTGCCCTCCAGGACCTCGAATACAGGCCCAGCGAGGCTACGAGGATCTACGACATCAATAACAAGCTCGTCGCGCGGCTATACATAGAGAACCGGGTGTGGGTCCCGCTGCGCGACATCCCGGAATCCCTGCAAAACGGCGTCATCGCCATCGAAGACCACAACTTCCGCCGCCACCATGGCGTGAACTTCACCGCGATGTTGCGGGCGCTGCTCGTGGACCTCAGGGAAGGCAGGATCGTGCAGGGCGGGAGCACCATCACCCAGCAGCTCGCCAAGAACGCTTTCCTGACGCACGAACGCACGTTCACCCGGAAGATCCAGGAGTTCATCTACGCAGTCCAGCTCGAGCGCGCATACACCAAGGATCAGATCCTCGAACTCTACCTCAACGAGGTCTACTTCTACCCAGGGCAGGCCGTATACGGCGTGGAGGCCGCATCCCAGGGGTACTTCGGCAAGCACGTGCGCGACCTGAACCTGGCGGAATCGGCGCTCCTTGCGGGGCTCATACGCAACTCCCAGCTTTACTCGCCCACCAAGAACCCCGAGGCCGCGCGTGCGAGGCGGGCGACGGTGCTCGCACGGATGGAGGAACTCGGCTATATCTCGCATGAGGAGGCCCAGGCGGCGGCAAAGGCGCCCCTGGGAGTCATCGAGAAGAGGTCCTCGAAGGAGGTCGCTCCGTATTTCGTGGACTACGTCCGCTCCCAGCTCCTCGAGAGATATGGGCAGGAGACGGTGTACAAGGGCGGGCTGAAGGTCTACACCACCCTCGACCTCCGGCTCCAGGAACTTGCCGAGAAAGCGCTCATCTCCAACCTCCCCCAGGGCAAGCCCGACGCCAAGGGCCTCATGCAGCCGCAGGGCGCCGTGGTGGTGCTGGACGCGCACGACGGGTACATAAGGGCGATGGTCGGCGGGCGCGGCAATGACGAGTTCAACAGGGCGGTCCAGTCATATAGGCAGCCCGGGTCTGCCTTCAAGCCGTTCGTCTATACCGCGGCCATACAGGCCGGCTACACACCATCCACCCTCCTCGACGACTCGCCGGTCGAGTACACCATTCCGGGCCAGAAAGAACCGTGGGCACCGGTGAACAACGACAACAAGTTCCGGGGACCGGTGTCGCTCCGACAGGCCCTGGAGAACTCCATCAACGTGGCTTCGGTGAAGCTGCTCGACCAGATAGGCATCGCGAACGCCATAAAGACCGCCAAGGCAATGGGGATAACGAGCCTGGTGGAGTCGGGCCGACGCAACGACGTGACCCTCTCGCTCGTGCTGGGCGGTCTTACGAAAGGTGTCACGCCCCTCGAGATGGCCGCGGCGTACGCCGTATTCCCGAACCAGGGGATAAGAGCGGAGCCTATCGCCATCCTGCGGGTCGAGGATCCAGACGGCAACATGCTCGAGCGCAACGTGCCCGAGAAGAAAGTGGTGCTCGACGAGCAGACCGCCTACATCATGACCGACATGCTGCGCGGCGTCGTCACCCGCGGAACCGGCAAGTCGGCGAACATCGGACGCCCCGCGGCGGGCAAGACCGGCACCACGTCAGACTACACGAACGCATGGTTCGTCGGGTTCGTGCCGGATCTCGTGGCCTGCGTGTGGATCGGCAACGACGAACAGCAGAAACCCATGGTGTACGGGGGCGTTCGAATCGGATCTGCGCGGGCGGCCATGATATGGGGCGCATTCATGAAGGAAGCCCTGCGCAACACGCAGCCCGCAGAATTCCCGGTGCCAAGCGGCGTGGTGTTCACGAAGATCTGCCCGGAGTCGGGCATGCTCGCGACGGCTTCGTGCCCAAAGGTCGCCACTGAGGTCTTCATCCCCGGCACCGAACCCAAGGACTTCTGCACGCTGCATAGTGGGATAGTGGAGGCGTCGGTCTGCACCGACTCGGGGTGCCTCGCGACTGACGCGTGCCCGCCGGACAGGGTCGAGGTCCGAAGGTACCTCGCTTCCAGCGGCCTCCGGGTGCTCGGCGACGGCACCATCGTTGCGGGGGAGTCGATGCCCAGGACCTACTGCCCGCTTCACGGATGGCACAGCGAGTCGCCTTCGGACGTCCCCGCCCAGCAGGATACGCAGGATACGCCGCCGAAGCCTTACGATTCGAACCCGAACTAAGTAGACCGCCACAAATCCGCGCTACTTTTCAGCGCGCAAGTCCTGTCGAGGGTTGCCGGTACTGCCCTCCGGGGACGGCGCGTGCGGTGAGATGCGTTCGAATTTGGCGCTCAAGGCTAGCCAAATTCCAGGGGCCCCGCCCTGGCAAGCACCGGCAACCCCAACGCCGTCAGAGGAAGTGGCGCAGACTTATGGCGTCATACGTAGACCGCCGGCGCGCCGGGCGTGCTAGTCCGCGCGAATGGCGACGACGGTGACGCCGTCCCCACCCTCGGCGGGTCCCCCTGGCTCGAAGCCCCTGACGTGCGGATGGCTCCGGACGAACTCACGAACGGCCTGCCTGAGCGCGCCTGTCCCCTTTCCGTGGATGATCCTGGCCCTGGGTAGCCCCGCAAGGCATGCATCGTCGAGGTATTTGTCCACCTCCGCGAGGGCCTCTTCGACGGTCAGCCCGCGCAGGTCCAGCTCGCTCGACACAGTGGTTGCCTTCTCGCGGGCAACCGGTGCGATGAACACGCCGCCGAAAGGCGACTCGGCCGAAGGACGCTCCTCTTCGATGACGGCAAGGTCTTTCGGAGACACGAAGAGCCTCATGGCGCCCACCTGCACCTCCACGTCCTCCCCATCCCGCGGCGGGCTCACCACGCGTCCGGGCCTGCCCAGCCTCGAAACGTACACGGTTGCCCCAGTCGCAACATCGCCAGAGCCAACGGGCCTTGTGCGTGGCGCGGGCGCCTCCTCCAGCACCTCGATCCCGACGCCGGAGGTCTCCTCGGCTACCTGCTTCAGCGCCTCCCTCGCCCTGCGCGCCGCATCGTCCACGGCGCTCCTGTCGAACGAGCCCTGTTTCAGTTCGTCAATGATCCTTGCCACGTCCTGCCTTGCGCGGGACACAATGCGGGACGCTTCGTCCCGGGCCTTCCGGAGGATGTCCGAGCGTGCCTCGCGAAGCCGGCGGGCCTCCTCGTCACGCTCGCGAACAAGCCTCTCCATCGTCTGCCTCGCCCCACGCGCCCGCTCCCTGTCCTCCTCGAGCTCCCTGCGGCTTCGCTCCATCCCGGCGATCATGTCCTCCACCCGAACCCGGTCCTCTCCGAGCCGGGCGCGGGCGGCATCCACGATCTGCCGAGGCAAGCCGAGACGTGATGCAACCTCAAACGCACAGGAACTTCCCGGGACGCCCACGATGAGGCGGTAGGTCGGCCGAAGTGTCGCCACGTCGAATTCACATGACGCGTTCTCAACGCCGTCGTGCTCGTAGGCAAACGTCTTGAGCTCGCTGTAGTGGGTGGTCGCCACCGTGCGTGACCCGCGCGCGTGCAGGTGTTCGAGAATGGCTATCCCGAGGGAAGCCCCTTCGGCGGGGTCGGTGCCCGCGCCGAGTTCGTCGAGAAGCACGAGCGACTCCGGCCCGGTCTCTTCCAGAATCCGCACGATGTGCGTCATGTGCGATGAGAAAGTCGACAGGCTCTGCTCAATGCTCTGCTCGTCACCGATGTCCGCGAATACCTGCTGGAAAACTGCAAACCTCGTGCCGCTCGCCGCAGGGAGGTGCAGCCCCGCCAGGGTCATGAGGGCGAAGATGCCAATCGTCTTGAGAGAAACCGTCTTGCCGCCCGTGTTGGGCCCGGTCACCACCAGCGTGCGAAACTCGCCGCCAAGCTCGACGTCTATCGGGACGACGCGCCCCGACAGAAGCGGGTGCCTCCCCTGCCGGATCTCGAGGTAGCCGGAGGTGTTGAGATCAGGCTCCACGGCGTCCATGTCCAGGCTGAGCCTGCCCTTGGCGAAGGCGAAGTCCAGGGCGGCGAGGGCCTCGACTGTTCCCTGGATCTCCGGGTGTGCCGCCCGCACGAGCCCGGAGAGGTGACGGAGGATCCTCTCCACCTCCTCGCGCTCCTTCGCCTCGAGAGACGCAAGCTCGTTGTTGAGTTCGACCACGGCCATCGGCTCGACGAAGAGAGTGAGGCCGCTGGACGACTGGTCGTGGACTATCCCCGGCACCGCAGCGCGGTGCTCCTGCTTCACGGGCACCACGAACCGGCCGCCGCGCAGGGTGACCACGGGGTCTTGCAGATAGCGCGAGGCCTCCGGGGATCGGATGAGCGAGTCCAGCCTGTCGCGGATGCGACCGTTCACAGCGCGGATGTCCGACCTCAGCCTGGCGAGGACCGGGCTCGCCTCGTCCATCACGTTGCCCTGGTCGTCGAGGCACCGGGCGATCTCCCTCACAAGGGCAGGCTGCGGCGCGATCCTGGAGGCATGCGCGCGGATGGTGCCGAAGCCCTCGCCCAGCCCGAAGACGAACTTGCGAAGGCGCGCGGATGCGTCCATCGTCCACGAGACATCGAGGAGGTCCTGGGGCGCCAGAGTGGCTCCCACCCTCGCCTGGGCCACAGCGCGGCGGATATCGCGGATCCCGCCGAGCGGCACCGACGGACAGTTCTCGAGTATCGCCCTGGCCTCCGTGGTCTCGCGCTGCCTCGCGCGGACCTCGTCAGGGTCGGTGACGACGTCGAGGGCAAGCGCAAGCTCCCGGCCCAGGCTGTTCGTGGTCGCCGCCGCCAGGCGCTCCTTAATCTTATGGAATTCCAGGACACGCAGGGTCCTCTCGTCCAACTGCCATCCCTCCGGCGGATCGGAGGCGCCTTGCGGCTTTGGCCTCCGGGCCGCCAGCCACCATTATACCACATGCCGGTATGGATCACGCCTCCGCCGGGGCATGAATGTGTGAGGCTGATGTACGTCGTGTCATGCATGCAAGGGAAAGGATGACGCGCGTCACTCGTCAGGCTCTTCCGGTTCCGTACATCACGGGTTTCCTGGGAACTGCACGGTCGAGAGCCACCGGGGCCGGGAGTCGTCCCACCAGACACTCCCGCCAGGCCCGGCAAACCGGATGACATCCCGTATCTGACAAAGTGGTATTAGTGTGCAGGTGGCCGCTCGACAGGCTCGGGCGCACCCTCGGGCCCGCCGCCGATCCCCCCGGCATCAGCCCGTCCCAGGATGTCGCGGGCGGCCTTTCGCACGGCCTCGTCGCGTGCGTTCTCGGCAAGCCATCCCACGTAGGCCGGATCCTGCCGGACCACGGTTCCCAGGGGCTTCCTCGCATACTTGCCGAACGTGAGGACGAGGTCATCGGGGTTCTCGGGCCCCGGGACCTCATCCAGCGGCAGCACGTCACCCAGCTCCTCGAGGGCCACGAGATCGATGCCCACCGCGTCCCTCATGGCCCGCGCCTTGGCGCGCGTCGCGGCCATCCGGAGGATGTGCGGCTGGATCGCCCTGTTCACGCTCTCCGGCGAGGCGTCGCCGACCTCCTTGAATAGCCCGTTCTCGATCTCGATCTCGGCTTCGACCACAGCGTACATGCCATTGTCAGGCGACGGGATCTGGACTATGTTCGTGGTGATACGCTTGAGCCCGTGCTGACGGGCGAGTTGAAGGAGGCCGCCATACAGAACGTAGTCCTTGCCCTGAAGCGTCTTGACGAATCTCTCCCGGAACTCCCTTGGAAGATCCATGGAACCATCCCCACCTACTTGCCAGATTCGGATCTGTCGGACGCCTTGCGAGATGCCTCATCGCTCATCGGACGTCTGGTCAGATTCGTGCCGCACCTTCGATTGAAGATCTCGCACCTCCGCGCTCTCTTTCTTTGCAACGTACAGCTCGCCCGCGGTATCGAGTGTCGCCAGGAGTGCGTCAGACGGGTCCTTCACGCCTTTCTTCTCAAGCTCCTCCTTGAGCCACGCAACGGTCAGGCCAAGCTGATCCAGGTGGTGGTAGTGGACCCTGCCGTCGGTGATGAGCGGGTAAGGTAACCCCTCGTACGCGGTGGTGATCCCGAGATCCCGCGGGGTCACCGGCCGGGCCTGGGACTTCATGATGACGCTGAGGCGCCCTGATCCCTCAAGGATCGCAAACTCCACGTCCTGGATGTTCGACACGTTCTTTTCGCGCAGACCTGCCAGGAGGTCATCCAGGTTGTAGCGGAGTTCGCGCAGATTGCCCTCGAGGATATGGCCGTCGCGGATGACGATGGTGGACTGCCCGCTGATGACGGCCCTTGCTTTGTCGCTCCTGAGCGTTATGTATGCGAAGAGCACCTCCGTCGCGGCCAGCACGATGATAGGGACGACCGCATCGTGTATGTGAATGCGTTTCTCTTCGAGAGGCATTGCAGCAAGGTCCGCTATCATGATGGCCACAACCAGGTCGAACGGTGAGAGCTGGCCGATCTCCCGCTTACCCATGAGTCGCGTGATGAAGAGGACGAAAACATACATGAATGCGGTCTTGCCGATGGTGGAAAGCACTCGAGGACCAGCCCTTTCTCGTGCGTCAACCCATGAACCCGGAAACGCTGCCGTCTCCGGGGTTCGCGCGGCGCTGCCCCGCGGTTGCGGCATGGGACGAAACGTCGATGAGACAACCCCAGCCAGAGATGTAGTATGGTCCCGGCCGGGCAACGCTATTCCAGCCAGCGTGGCCTGGCCGGTATACAGCCGGAGCGCCGTGTCCACACTATGTACCGCTTGCCAGGTGGCCATGGGCGAAGCCCCGAGCACGAGGCCCGCGCCAGGGCGCGCTGGACAAGGCGAAAACATGGGACCAGGGAGATGATAGCGTGAGAGGAGTCCTGGACCTTCCACCGCAACTCGAGGACCGAATCCGGGCGGTGGACCGCATCATCGAGGCGGCTCTCGCCTCAGAGAGCAAATACGTCGCCCGTCCAAGGGACCACATCCTGGCGACGAGAGGCAAAGGCCTCCGACCGGCCCTCGTCGTTCTGTGGGCGTCGGTAGGGCCAGGCAAGGAGGCATGCCCTCACGTGAGGCCGGAAGCGGTGGACGACAGGGCCACGATCGAGGTCGCTGCGGCTGCGGAGCTCATCCACATGGCTTCGCTGGTCCACGACGACGTGATCGACGGTTCGACCACCCGCAGGGGCCTGGAAACCCTGAACGCGCTCTTCGGGGCGCGCCCGTCTGTCCTTCTCGGAGACTTCCTTTTCGCTAAGGCCTTTGGGCTTCTTGCCCGTCATAGGGACCTGGGCGTCGTCGAACTCATGACGGACGCCATCTCGGCCATGTGCGAGGGCGAGCTGGAGCAGGCAGCGTGCGCGTTCTCGTGCGATGAAACGGAAGACGGGTACCTTCGGAGGATCACGCTCAAGACCGCAAGGCTCATATCAGCGTGTTGCCGGGCGGGTGCCGTCATCGCCGGGGCGTCCGCCGAGGATGTGGCGGACGCCAGCGAGTACGGTCTCGAACTCGGCATCGCGTTCCAGCTCACCGACGATGCCCTCGACTTCGTGGCAGACGAGCGGGAGCTGGGCAAGCCAACGTGCCAGGACCTGGTGTGCGGCGTCCTCACGCTTCCGGTGCTGAGGCTGCTCACCCATGAGTCCCTTGGCCCCAGAGCACGGGATCTCATCGCGTCGAGGCGGTTCGACCCGGAGTCGGTGATGTGGGTGCGCAGCGCCGTGGTGGAGTGCGGAGGGGTGGACCTGACTTACGAGCGTGCGCAGCAGTGTATCGAACACGCGTCGGCCTGCGCTTCGAGGCTTCCCGCGGGGCCTGCCCGCGACGCCCTTACTGCGCTGACACGACAGGTCATCATCAGGCGACGCTAAGCCCAGCCCTACAGTCTCCCCGTCCGCCGGAGGAGCCGGCACGCCCGCCACATGCTGATCGCATCGGGGCCGGCCCTGTCCAGGAGGAATGCGGCCACATCGTCGAGCCCGGCTGCCTGAACCTTCGGGTCAGAAAGGTAAAGGGCGGCGATCCCCTTCACGACTCCCTGGTGGAACGATCGGCCCGGAAGGGCGGACGTGCTCTCGAGCGCTCTCGTCAGGAAATACCCCAGCCGCTCGCGACATTCCCGGGAGTCCCTGTAGAAGCTGACGAAGTTGAGGTCGCCCTCGCGGGCGTCCTCTTCCTGGTCTATGAAATAGTCCATGAGGATGTGGAGGCCGCACACCCACGGGAAGTACGCGCGTGATACCGTCCCAGCCGCCTCGGGACTGCGGTCCCCCTGCGCGGCAAGGTTCAGAAGCGAGAAGATCCCGAGGGTGGAACCGCAGGCAGCTGCGAACTCCCACCAGGCGAGGTCGGCGCGCCAGCCGGCGCCCTCGCGAGCAAACCAGTCCGCGAGAAGCGGCACCCTCTCTTCCCTGCGGACGTGCTTGTAGACCTGAAGGTCGCGGTACAGTCCCGCGAGTCGAAGCACCTCGCCCTCTATAGCCGCATGATACGCGGGAAGGCGTGCCACCCGATGTCTACACTCGTGCACCAGCGACCGGAGGTAACCGCCATCAGCCCTGTGGGGATATAGCGCGTAGTAGTCCCGTCCGCCGGCGTCACCGAGCGGAGTGGCTAGCGAGGTCACGGCATCGAGCATGGCCTGGTGCAGCCTGCAAAAGGCAGCGCCATCCTCGACCCCGGCGCGATCGCAGAGGTTATCCAGGTAGTCGCTGATGGTCTGGTAGGCAACTATGAGGGAAACCAGGTTGCCGGAAGGGCGCGGGTCGAGACCGAATACCGACCCGCCCACGGCATGGAAACCCTTGTGTCGTATGCTGGAGATCCCCTGCCTGCGAAGCTCCGGATCCGGGCACTTGCGAAGCGCAGCCTGCCACCTCGCGAGTTCCCGACCCACCCTCGGCGCCACCCACAGGGACATTCCGCCGACAAGCCGTGCGGCGGTCCAGCGGACGCCGTCCTCGTTGTCTTTGCGCACCATCGGCCTCACCCGGCCGTAGTGTTGCCACGCTCACGCCTTGCCATTACGTCCGATTACGGCTTCGGGCAAGCCACTTCCGCAGCCGCTCCAGAGACCATGCGTTTATCACGTGGGACCGCTCGAGCCAGCCACGCCTGGCCACGCCGACGCCGAAGACCATGTAGCCGAGCTGGTCGGAGCTGTGGGAGTCTGTGTTCACGGCGAGCACCGCGCCTGCATCCTTTGCCTTTCGCGCCCAGCCCGAGTCGAGGTCGAGCCGTTCGGGGTATGCGTTGATCTCCAGCGCAACCTGGCAGCGCGCGGCCTCTTCGATGACTTTCTGCATGTCCACGTCATAGCCGCTGCGCCTCCCGAGGACCCTCCCCGTAGGATGGCCTATGATATCCACGTTCCCGTTTCTTATGGCGCGGACGATCCTTTCGGTCATCACATCCCGAGGTTGTCTGAACGACGAGTGCACGGAGGCGACCACCACGTCGAGTCTGGAGAGAACCTCATCCGGAAGGTCCAGCGTGCCATCCTTCTTGATGTCAACCTCCGTGCCCGTAAGCACCGTGATGCCATCGAGGTGACGGTTGAGGTCGGCGATGAACTCCACCTCCCTCAGGACCTCGTCACCAGTGAGGCCTCCGGCGATGCCGAGCGACTTCGAGTGGTCGCAGATGGCGATGTACTCATACCCATGAGCCTTCGCCGCGTCCGCCATGGCCTTGATCGAGGACAGGCCGTCGCTGAAGTCGCTGTGTACATGGAGATCGCCGAGGATGTCCCTCTCCTCGACGAGAGCGGGAAGCCTGCCGTCCATGGCCGCCTCGATCTCGCCCGAATCCTCTCTGATCTCAGGCGGAACGTACTGAAGCCCCAGCGCGGCGTATATATCCTCCTCGGCGTCCACCGGCAGCTGCGCGCCCGTCCTGCTGAACACGCCGTGCTCGTTTATCTTGAGGCCGCTCTCGCGGGCAATGCCCCGAAGCCTGACATTGTGGGCCTTCGAGCCTGTGGCATGGTGGAGTGCAGCCACGAACTCCGCAGGGGGGACCACCCAGACATCGACGTTCATCCCGCTGCGAAGGGCGAAGGACGCCCGTTCGTCACCGATGGTCAGGACCTCGCCGACCTCGTGCCACCCGCTCATGGCCTCCATCACAAGGCCGCCGTTCCGAGTCCCCACCACAATGTCCAGGTCGCCACATGTCTCCTTCCATCTCCGCACGCTTCCCGCTGCGGCTGCCTCGCAGACCTCCTCCACCTGGGCTATCCGGTCGAGGACGGAGCGAGCCCTCATCACTGCGACCCCCAGCGGGACGCGGGTCCAGTGCTCATCTTGCATCCTCTCTATGGCATGGATGACGTTCTCCTCGGTTTTCGCTCCCATCCCCGGGACGTCTTTGAGCCTGCCGGCGCGGGCCGCCCTCTCGAGTTCCTCCACGCTGGCAACGCCAAGGTGGCGGAAGACCGCTGCCGCCGTGCGCGGGCCTACCCCAGGGATCCTCAACATGTCGCGAAGGCCCGGGGGAACCTCCTGCTTCAGTTCCTCGAGAAGCCTGAGCTTTCCGGTGGTCGCGATCTCCACCGTTTTCTTCTCGATGGCCTCGCCTATCCCCTCGATGTGCTTGAGCCTTCCCTCGGCGGCAAGAGTTGCCGCATCCCCGGGAAGGCTCTCAATCGTGTCTGCCGCGCGCCTGTAGGCGCGAATCTTGAAGGGGTTCTCGCCCTTCAACTCCAGAAGGTCCGCAAGCTCGCGGAATATGGAGGCTGTCTCCGTGTTGTCCATGGCCACACCTCCGCCCCCGCTCCCCACTTCCCGCCTGGCGCTGCCAGGTCCGCACGCCTAGTGTGAGTTCAGAAATCCATGCCGGTTTGGGAGAAGATTCCGGGTTGCCGGTGC
>JASEJE010000060.1 GCA_030024085.1 Bacillota bacterium
CTCTTTCCTCCCCACCCGTTCCGTACATCACGGATCTTCCGGGAACGGTCTTGCGGGAACCGCGGGGTCAAGTCGAGGGCCACCAGGGCTAGCAGTCGCTCCCCCAGACAAGCCTGCCAGGCTACCCTTCCAGATAAGCGCGCCAGGCCCGCGAGGCCGAATGGCATTTCGTATCTGACGAAATAGGGCTAGATGTCGTCTCAACATACAGACCGATAGAGTAGCTGCGATGCCACCTGAGGATGCCGGAACAAGCCACCGTCGCACGTCCCGGGAAAAGTGGCAGTTGGATAAGGATGACCCTTGCGTATGCTGGGGTGGTGCGCGAAGGAATGGCCGGGCCTATGCCACCCCAGCCGGATGATCGCCTCGCCTTGGTGACAGATTGCACCGACTTAGACAAGCAGGATCACTGCCTCCTATGGACAAACCAACATAGTCTCCTGCTTAGCTGGTCAAATCCAGAGGCGACGTTGACCAAGAGAGCAAGCGCCAGTTGACCGGCGGCTCAGAGGAATCAGAGCCTTGCTGAAGAAACCACACTACAGACCGGGCTATTCCATATCCTGGCGTTGTAGGGATAGGATTCTGACGGGAGGGATTATGTTGACTGCGGCCATCCACAATGGCCACGTGTATGAGGTTGAGCAGCTTACGAAGGTTTACGGTCCGTCTGGACTCAGGGCGAACGATTG
>JASEJE010000061.1 GCA_030024085.1 Bacillota bacterium
CTCGATGGCACTCAAGTGTGCTTTCGTACATGCCGCTCCTGCGACAGCATTCAGCGACATCCCTCTTGAGACCCGCGCGCTTTTGATGCGCTGTCCCAGTCTTCCCATACCAGGTCCGCTCCTTCCCATACATGCGGCGTTCCAGGTTTGGCCTACCTGGCTGGTCAAATGTAGGCCTCGCTTCAATCGAAATCCTGGTCTACAATTGACAGGAACTAGTATATTACTCAAGAATATTGTAACACGCGCAGAATCAGGAATGAAGATGACTGGAGTGGTTGACATGAAGCGAACATTGGGGTTCGTCATGGTCCTTCTCTTGGTAACCTTTGCGGTCATCCTTCCGAGTTCGACGTGGTCACAAGAACAGGATAGCGGAGTATCCCGTACTGCAGTTGTTGCTGACGGACCAGCTTTACCACCACCGCCGTTTGAGCCGAAGGCCGTGGATTATAGTCTGTGCCACAGTTCCTAAGCGGGTACTTTTTGAGTCGTGGAAACCGATGCTCGAGCTCTCTATGAGTGGCTAATGACGTTGACGAGGCTTGAGCGCGCCCAGAGTCGGTTCGCCGTAGCGGGCAGTTGGCGTCATTTCTGGCGACTGATCTCTACAGAGAGAATTGTGCTACTACGAAAATGCGCCGGGCGTTTTCATCCTTCGCTGGTGCCGACGAAGTCGG
>JASEJE010000062.1 GCA_030024085.1 Bacillota bacterium
CTGGCGAGGACCTGCGCGCTGAAAAGTAGCGCGAATTTGTGGCGATCTACTTAGCAGGGCGACAGGAGACAGTGAGCAGCATGAGACTGAGCATCTGTGCGAGTGCATGCGCTAGAGATGTACAGGTGAGCGTATATGGGTCTATATGAGCCTATACCGCCAGATCGGGGGTTGCACGCTTTGACCGGAGGTGGTATATTTACAACTGCCGCCTGCGACAAGGCGGCTTTCGTGAGCGGAAGTCCCCGCGAGGGCGGGGGTCCCGCGAGGCGAAAGGGTGCTCCTTGAAAACTAAACAGTGAAGTATGGCAAGGTGCGGTTTTGATTTAGAGCTTGTGTGAGTGAGGGCTAGAGATAGCTCTTCGGGGATATTTCACGGAGAGTTTGATCCTGGCTCAGGACGAACGCTGGCGGCGTGCCTAATACATGCAAGTCGAGCGGGTCTGCTTTGGTAGTTTACTATTGAGGCAGGCCAGCGGCGGACGGGTGAGTAACGCGTGGGCAACCTGCCCTGTAGTCTGGGATAACAGGTCGAAAGGCCTGCTAATACCGGATGAGCTTAGCATCTCGCATGGGGTGGTAAGGGAAGGGGGAACCCGCTACAGGATGGGCCCGCGTCCCATTAGCTAGTTGGTGAGGTAACGGCTCACCAAGGCGACGAT
>JASEJE010000063.1 GCA_030024085.1 Bacillota bacterium
AAAGAAGTAATTGTACGACTTTTGCCCTGTCATCTGCTGCCAGTGGAAACTCCCACTTAGCCCCCAATTCCCTTATGCTAGCAGCTTAAGCTTATATCAAAAGCCCAGGAATAAGACAAGGTCCAGATGACATAGCTCATCCGAATCATCGCTCATCGTCTCGGGGAATCCATGATCACTCCTCATCGGGTTTCCACTTTTCAAATCCCATCAGAGCATACCCCATGGGGTATGGTTTCCGAGCGGTCACCTAGCGGGCGTCCAGCGGGGCTGCTTGGGAACGGATTTGGGAACGACGGGGCCTCAGAGAGGGCAGGAAAAGATAGAACTCCCCAGGAGTCGGGGAGTTCATTCTGCCTGCTAGACGCCTACTAGACAGGACACAATGGAGGTGGTAGGACGCAGCAGGAAAGCCGGGGCGCTAACTAGGATCTGGTGGGCAACCCCCGTGAGGGTTCAAATCCCTCCTCTCGCACCAGCATTTTGGCTTGGGTTTCGCGGCGTCCGGCGCTGTGGGTGGGACTGCCTGACCAGAGATCCTGACACCTGAAAGGAATGCCGGCGAGAGTCGGGCAGGCTCATGGTGCAGCGATGCAGCCCCGGTTACCATCCAAACCTCGCATAGAACCACCGTT
>JASEJE010000064.1 GCA_030024085.1 Bacillota bacterium
CGGCAACCCGGAATCTTCTCCCAAACCGGCATGGATTTCTGAACTCACACTTAGCGCTTGACCCAGCGAGACGGGCAGTCTTCTGCAGTCCGCCTGCTCCCGCTGCACTGCCAGCAGTCGCAGAACAAGCTATCCCCATCAAACCGCTTACATCGACCATCCTTCGCACCAGGGCTTTCATGACCAAAGAACCCGGTCCGGCCATGATCAACCGCGGAAAGGCGGGAGCGCATGGACACTTACCGTTGTGAACCGACATCCCCCGATAGCGTCCCGATCACGGGCATCGAGCAGTTCAGGGTCGCACGGTACGAGTTCGTCATCGAGGCACTGGACCCATTGTCACTGCCGCCATATAAGGGCTCGACGCTCCGCGGCGGCTTCGGGAGCGCCTTCAAGGCCGTGTCGTGTTCCGACCACCAGCGACGTGGCGAATGCGGCGAGTGCCTCCTCAGACACGCCTGCCCTTATGCGTACGTGTTCGAGACTGCGCCACCCGAGGGATCCGAGGCGCTGACGAAGTTCGAGCGGGTGCCCCACCCGTTCGTGTTTGAGCCGCCGCTCACAACGAAA
>JASEJE010000065.1 GCA_030024085.1 Bacillota bacterium
TGGTAAGAGGGATCCGGAAACGCCCCTTTATGATCAAACCGAATTCAGACGAGATCGCCGACATCATGGGCCGGCCGCTGAAGAGTGCCCCCGATTTGGTAACGGCGGTGAAGACGCTGTTGGCCGAGTCCATTGTCATCGTGATCTTGTCTCTGGGTGCAGATGGGGCAATCTTTGGCAGCCGGGAGGGGATATTCTGGTCCAGGGCGCCGGCAGAGGTGGTCAGGAGCACCGCTGGGTGCGGAGATGCGCTGGTAGCCGCTACAGTGGCCTCACTAGCGTCGGGCAGAGATTGGGAGGAAACCGCTCGCTTTGCGACAGCCGTCGCCGTTGCCACCGTGGGGATGGAAGGGACGGCGTTCCCGAGCTTGGATGAGGTTGAAAGGGTTGTCGATAAAGTACAGGTTAATCGCCTGCCGGGCGGAAGCGCGGCCTGAGCCGGGCTACACTGCGTCGATCAAAGAGTGGTAAACTCGTGCATGGAATAGTCCTGTCCAGGGCTGCCGGTGTTGCACTCCGGGGACGGCGCGCTCGCGGCGCGCCTCGTTCGAATTTG
>JASEJE010000006.1 GCA_030024085.1 Bacillota bacterium
GGCAACCCTGGAGATCCCCTGCACGCTGAAAAGCAGCGCGGATTTCTGGCGATCTGCCTAGAGTCTGGATGAACGGCGTAAGCTTCCAGATGGGATCACGGAACTCTTGCCCCGGGATGACCCGAGGAGAGGCGACGCACTCTGTCCACCCCGCTTCCTCACCAGATGATACCACGAGATGGCAAGACGAGACAGGGTACGGCCGCGGCTGCCTGGTCACGACGCGGCATGTACATCTCGCAGGACCTGCACAGCCAGCGCGCACTCGATGCGCTTCTTCTGGATGGCGCACGCGACGGGGTCAGGGGTGAGGATGTCGCCGGAAAACGCGCGGGCGCTCGCGTGGCACCCGCCGCTGCAGATGAACCGCGCCCAGCACTCGGCGCAGCCGCGCTTCGTGTAGACGTGCGCGCCCCGGAACCTCTCCACGAGCGCGCGGTCCACTTCACCCTTGAACACGTCGCCCATGAGAAACTCCCGCCGCCCCACGAACTGATGGCACGGGTAGATGCTGCCATCGGGCGCCACAGCAAGGTAGTCCACGCCCGCGCCGCACCCGGCAAGGCGCCGTGCAAGGCACGGTCCGCCGTCCAGGTCCACGTTGAAGTGGTAGAACGAAAACCCCTCTCCCCGGGCATGTCGCTCGAGGAAGAGCGTGGCCAGACGCTCGTACTCCCTCCCGATGGCGTCGAGGTCGTCGGCACGGATCCCATACGACGTATCGCGCGCTCCGACCACGGGCTCCACGGATATGCTGCGGCAGCCAAGGTCCGCAAGGTGCATGACGTCGGACGCGAAGTCCAGGTTCGCCCTGGTATAGGTGCCCCGCACGAAGTACGACTCGGGCGGGCGGCTGGCGATAAAGCGCCTCACCCTGGGGACGACCTCATCGTAGCTCCCGCCGCCCCCGGGCGCAACTCGCATCCTGTCGTGCGTCTCCTTGCGGCCGTCGAGGCTGAGCACCACGAGCATGTCGTTGTCGTTGAGGAACCGGGCCACGTCATCGTCGAGGAGGACGGCGTTGGTGGTCAGAGTGAACTCAATACGTTTCCCGAGCCGCGCCGCTTCTGCCCGCCCGTGCTCGACGGCAGACCTCACCACGCCGAAGTTGAGGAGCGGCTCACCTCCGAAGAAGTCCACGTTGAGGTTGCGACGCCCACCTGACCTCGCAAGCAGGAAGTCTATCGCCGCCTTCGCCACCCGCTCCGGCATGAGTTCCCTTGTCATGCCGAAGCTCCCGGTTTTGCCGAAACAATACCGGCACCGGAGGTTGCAGTCGTGCGCGACGTGAAGGCAGAGCGCCTTGACGAGCACCTCGCCGGCGGGTTCGTATGGCTCGTCGGGAGCGAAAGGATGAGAAAGGCGGCCGTCGGCCACCATCTCGTCGACCTCGTCGTAAGCTTCGGCTACAGCCTCGTCCGTGTGAACCGGCCCGAGCCTTAGGATGACCTCGTCCCTCGGCTCTCCGTAAGCAACAATCACATCGCGGGCCACCTCGTCGAGCTCATGAAGCCCGCCTGTCTTCACGTCGAGGAGAAGGTTCGTCCCGAGTGCGGAGAATACGTGCCAGTTAGCTTCCTTCTGCATTTCCTGCCAGCCTTCAGTATTCAGCCTTCCGGGCTCAGCCTCCTCAGGCTCCTCAGCCTCCCGGAGCCGGCTCTGACGCCGCCCCGCCTTGAGCGTCGCCGCCGTCTCCGGCTCGCGAGAGGTCACTTCCCGCGCTGCCGGCACACCTGGTTGCCGACGGTGCATGAGGTCTTGCACGCCGACTGGCATGACGCCTGGCACTCCTTGCAGCCGCCCTCGGCAAGGCCGGCTTTTGTTGAGCCCTCGCTTACGGTGCGAATGTGCTTCGTCGCGTTCTTCTGCGCCACACTTACCACGTCTCCTTTTATGTAATGTAACGTATCCAGACTCTGATCCCGCCGCCCCGGGGATGCCGCGGCAAGCCAGGCCGGGGCAGGCATTCCAGGAAACATTATAGCATCGGCCTGGTGAAGTATGAAGACCATTGGCTCAAATTCCCCCGGCATCATCCAGGGTACTATCCGACACGAGCCCGAAACGAGCAACGACTGCGCTGCACACTCGCGATAACGCGTCCCGGTGCCCCAAGAGTTGCCCACACTGGCATTGTCCGCTCTGCGTTATAAAGCTATAATGATTGACAGGCCCGGCCCCGGGACCTGCCGCCGGGGAACGCTGGCTTTCTTTAACCGTCCCAACCGCACATCGCAGCATCCCCAAGGAGGAAAGGACCCATGTCTCTTCCGGCTTCATCAACCTCACGGCGCCTGCGCGGGCTTGTGCAGCTTGCCGACCCGAAGATATGGGTCGCATCGACGGTGCCCATGTTCGTGGCGGCGGCGCTGGCTTATCTAGACACGGGCCGCTTTGCGCCCGGGTGGTTTCTTCTCACCCTCGTCGGGATTTACGCGGTGGAAGTGGGCAAGAACGCAGCGAACGAGGTCGTTGACTGGCGCTCCGGCGCCGACAGGTTCGTCGCGCCCGAGGACGCCACCCCGTTCTCAGGAGGCAAGAAGACCATAACCGGCGGCCTGCTCTCCGAACGCGACGCCGTCTGGATAGCAGTGGGCAGCTTCGTCGTAGCGGCCGTCGCGGGCCTTCCCATCGGGATCTTCCGCACGTGGCACGCGTTCTGGATCGCGGCCCTGGGCGGGTTCCTCGCGCTCGGCTATAGCGTTCCGCCGTTCTCTCTCTGCTACAGAGGTCTCGGTGAACTCGTGGTGGGCATCACCTTCGGCCCGCTCCTTGCGCTCGGCACATACGTAGTCCAGACGCAGGAGCTTTCCACAAGGCCGCTCGTGGTCGGCGTTCCACTTGGCATCCTCATCGCAACGGTCCTCTGGATCAACGAATTCCCCGACTATGAGGCCGACAGGCGCGCGAACAAGCGAAACCTCGTGGTCCGTCTGGGGCGCGCCAGGGCAAGGGTGGTCTACGCATGGCTCGTGGGCCTCGCGGAGATCGCGGTCATTGCCGTGGTGGTGTACCTTCGCAGCCCCTGGATGCTGCTGGGCCTCGCGGGGAGCGTCGAGGCCTTTCGCGCCGCCAGGGTCTGCTGGCTCGCCTACGACTCGACAGCCGAGCTCATGCCGGCAAACGCCGGCACCGTAAAGACCTACGTCCTCACCGGCGCCGGACTCCTCGCCGGTGCCCTGCTGCAGCACTGGCTGCCCGTGTAGCCGCCGATACGCACCCGGACGGGGACCATCGGGCGGAAGCGTGCTCGCTCTTCAGGCGAGGGCGCTTCCGTTTTTTCTGCTCAGTGCGGTGTGCGTCTCAAACTGACACATGGAGCCTGCTCGCAGGGCGTGATTTATGGACCATACCTTGCATTTCTCGGCTGAAATACGCAGAGTAATGTGTCCAGCCGCATGGGTCTGCGGACGTGGCAAGAATGCCTCCTTGTGGCACATCCAGGAATGGTGCATACTTCGTCCGACAACGTCATACCATGTGGGTGGCAGCAAGAGTGGCCTTCAGGGTAACCGGACTTGATTGGGATGATGAGGACGACCCGCGACGAAACGTCCAGCACATCCATCTCTGCTTTCGATGACAGCATGCACGAGGCCGGGTGCCACCATGAGATGACGCGGTCTGACGCGGGAGAGTGGAGCGAAAATGGCCACCACTCGGCGTCGCCCCGGCCATCGCGTGCCGCAGGAGGCTGCCGGGCGCATACCCCGCTCTGAAAGAACCTACACGAACTTGCGAAACACGGTATCAGGACCAGTCTCTCGCCCGAACGCTTGCAATCGACACCGCGCAGCTCAGGGCATAGATGACAAGGCCGGCAGCGGCCACCAGCGACGGCACCCTCAAGGAGTGCTCCAGGCCGCCTATCCACGCAGGCGGCTGCACATTCAGCCTCTGGAGGACCGTGGACCCGGCCATGACCGCCGCGAACACACCGAGCATGACTACGCGGTTGTACGCAGCGGCCCTCGCATATCCCAGCCAGAAGAACATCGCGAGGTAGACACCGAGGATCACCATGAGGACACCAAAGAGCGTCGCAACGCTGATGAGGGGTTCGAGAAGGGCGCCGGCGTCGGTGCCGCCACGAGGTGGGCCCGACATCCCGAGGCCGCTCCGCGGTCCGATGATCCCCTGGCCGATCGCCGCGACCCCGCCGAAGAACACCGCGAACCCGATCGCCACGGCTAACGTCGAGAGGAACTTGCTCGCAACTATGGCAGCATCGGAAAGGGGCAACCCCTTCAGGAACAGGAGCGCGCCGTTCTTGTCCTCGTCGTAGGTCGACCTGATGGCAAACCCGTATGCGGAGACGGTCATCTGCAAGGCGATCACCGCGCCCACGTTCTCAAGGGCAAATGCGAGACCGGTCCCGATGACCGCCCCCACCGCAAGATAGAACGCCAGCATTTTCCTGCCCTGGACGATATCCTTCCATACGAGGTCTAGCATGCTTCACTCCCCCTCACGATCGCCACCAGGATGTCATCGAGGGACACCGGGAGCACCCGGGGCCTGGTTCCTGCGATACGTGCAATCCTTTCAGCAACATCCTCCGCAAACGCGTTCGTGATGCCAGTAAAGGTGACGCCGTCGATACTGTACGCGGCAAACACCCTTTCCAGGCCGTCTCTCATCGCCTGCTCCACCCTGGCCCTGGCCTCGGCGATGCCCGCCTCGAGGCCGGCGGGGTCGGACGGCGCGCCCGCCTCGCGCCGCACGGGGAGTGGGAACGAGATCCTCTTCCACCTGCCAAGCACGTCGTCTTTCACGTCGGACATCACGATCCGTCCGTCATTGATGAACGTGACGTAGTCCGCGACCTTCTCCACGTCCTGGGTGATGTGGGTCGAGAAGAACACACTGCGCCGCTCGTCCTGGATGACCGACATCAGTTCTGCCAGGACGTCGTGGCGGATGACCGGGTCCAGCCCGCTCGTGGGCTCGTCGAGTATCAGGAGCTCCGGCCTGTGCGAGAGGGCGAGCGCCAGGCCCAGCTTCACCTTCATGCCCTTGGAGAGGGTCTTGACACGCTTCGACTGATCTATCCCGAATCTTCCGAGGGTTGCCTGGTAGAGCGGCGCGTCCCACGTCGGGTAGTACTTGCCCACGAACCCGCCAAGCCAGGCCGGGGTCACCTCACCGTAGAAGTGGGGTTCTTCCCCCAGGTAGCCAACGTGGCGCTTGACCTCGGTCTCGCAGGCCACGTGGTCGAGGCCCAGCACCTTCACGCTACCCGCGGACTTCCTTACCATGTTCATGATGATCTTGATGGTCGTGCTCTTGCCCGCCCCGTTCGGCCCGATGAACCCCATGATGTAGCCCCTCGGCAGCGTAAAGGACACATCCTTCAGCTGGAACCTCGGGTACCGCTTGCCCACACCTGACAGCATCAGTGCCGGGTCGCCGCGATCACCGGTGCCTTTCGCCTTTGACCCCGCTGCCGCGCTCGCGCTCGCGCTCGCGCTCGCGGTCGCCGTCGCCGTCGCCGCCATCGTTGCCATCGCCATTACCTCATCGCCTCCCTGAGGAGCCGCAATAGCTCCTCGTCGGTTACGCCGCTTGCCCGCGCGTCCGCCACTATCTCCGAGAGCCGCTCGCCGAGCACCCGCATCCTGATGGCCTTCATGCGCTCGGCGTCGAGATCCGCCACGAACGACCCCAGCCCCGCCCTTGTCACGATGATCCCCTCGGCCTCCAGTTCCGAGTAAGCCCTCTTCGTTGTGATAACGCTGGTGCCGGCATCCTCGGCAAGCTGGCGGATGGAAGGCAGGCTCTCGCCTGGCGCAAGCTCGCCGGACAGCACCTTCTCCCTGATCTGGTCCACTATCTGCCTGTAAAGTGGCACGGGGTTACTATATGACACGTGGACCTGCACGGCATCACCGCTCACTGTGTATACGTTATATACACAGTATAGACGCCGTTTATGGATCTGTCAAGCGGTTGTAGTCGGAACCTTCCCATGGTCTGATTTGGGTAGATGATCGGCAGCCGTATCGCCCGATGGAACCGGGCACGGACGCACCGAAGAAGCGGCATCAAGGGAGGGAGAACGGGTGGCCCGAAGGCGTGCCATCTCCTCCATGGTACAGTGGCACACCCTCCCACGGAGGGACCTTGCAGATCCGGGAAGGCCGGGTGGGCACGGCATCCGCACCCTCTCCCGGCCGACGATATCAGGTCAGCGCAGTTCGTTCAGTAGCTCCTGATCTCGAATACCCTCACGCCGTAGGGCTCCAACACAGGCTCGACCGAGGCGAGGTCTCTGCCGCGCAGGCACGCCGGCCACGGAGATGCCTGGCCCCTCAGGGCTCGCACGCCATATACGGCATCCGGCTCAACGCCTGCAAGTGCACCCGCAGACGGAGCGAGTCTCGCACGAACCACATCGGCCGAGAAGTTCAGCACCACGAGCACGCGGCTGCGCCCGTGCTCCCTGAAGTAAGCAAGCACTGCATCTTCCCTGGTGACGTCAAGGAAAGCGAGCGACCCGCGTCGCAGGGCAGGGGTGTCGCGCCGCATGCGACAGAGATCGCGGTAGATGGCCCTGACAACGGGGTCCCCCGCGTCCCATCGGATCTTGAACGGGTCGAAGAGCGACGGACGCTCCTCCTCGCCTATCTCCTGGCCGTTGTAAATGAGTGGGACCCCATCGAGAGTGAACAGGAGCGTCACCGCGGCCTCATAGCCCCGGCGCCCGATAGCGCGCATCGCGCGGAGCTGGTCGTGGTTTTCGAGGTAGCGCAGCCTCAGCGACCCCACCGGGAACACGCACCTGTCGCGCTCGATCATGTCCCTGACCGCCCTCGCCGGCAGTTCGCCCGCCAGCACCTGCCCCAGGATCTTGGGGAGCGTCTCCTCGTATGTGACATCGAACGCAGTCGCGTTGTGGGACGGCTCGTGCGACTCCGCCAGCAGCAGCGCGTCGGGCCTGGTTTTCTTGAGCTCACGCCTCGCGGCCCGCCAGAAGTCAACAGGCACCAGCGCCGCCACGTCGCAGCGGTAGCCGTCGATGTCGAACTCCTCCACGTAATGGCGCATCACGCCCATCATGTAATCACGTAGTTCGGCGCTGGAGTAGTCGAACGCCACCACGTCATCCCACCCGAACCCCGCGCACTGGATGTTGCCGCAAGCATCTCTCCGGTACCAACCCGGGTGCGCCACGGTGAGAGGTGAGTCGCACGCGCTGTGATTCGCCACGAAATCCATGATGACACGCAGGCCGTGGTCATGGGCTGCGCGCACCAGCCGCCGAAGGTCGTCGGCCGTCCCCAGGTCAGGATGTATGCTGAGGTAATCGTAGATCGCGTAGGGGCTGCCCAGGCTCCCTTTCCGCCCTCGCCTGCCGATGTCGTGAATGGGCATGAGCCAGATGCAGGTGGCGCCCAGATCCGCGATCTCGGGGACTCGGCGCGTCACGCCCTCGAGGGTCCCCTCGTTACTGAATACGCGCGGAAAAACCTCGTAGATGACGGCATCGCAGACCCAGTCAGGGCTCGGGACTGCCCTCAGTCTGCCGAGATCACGCGCCTCGACTGGTGGCGCCGGCGCGCGGACATCGCCGTCCGGCGCGACTTCCACGACGGAGTTCACCGTCCCGTGCTCGTTCAGCATGACACAGGGGTTATACGGATCGCGCGTCCATTCACCGTCAACGATAAACTTGTACTCGTGCACGCCCTTCCCAAGAGGGACTACGGCCTCCCACACTCCACACGGATACCTTTGCATCTCGCAATCCGCCGCGCGCCATCCGTTGAACTCGCCGGCGACGTATGCCTGCGAGGCGCGCGGGTCGAAATAGCGAAACTTGACCCCACGGCTTGAGCGCGCGGGGCCCAGTGCTCCACCAACCTCGCCCAACACCATGCCTCCCCCCACAACACGGGCCGGAGCGTCAAGGCATAGGCCGCTCCGGCATTTCCATTATAGCGGCATATCTAGAGGGTAGGCAAAAGAACTTTCTTCCTCGGTTTCCGAGGGGGCGGGACTCCCAGCGTCCCACTGGGCGACCTACCGGCCTGGGTCAGCCCCCCTCTCCCCCGGTGACGTGAGCTCTGCCGCGGCGTTCAGCAGCATTGCAGGGCTAAAGCGGAAAAGCCCGCTGCCTCTTGCCAGAAAGGCCGCGGGCTTGTGCCCCCGGGGGCGCAGCCAGAGATTGCTACTCCCACCGCCAGAACCTCGCGGCAACGACGAACGAGGCCATCGCCCACCCCCCGAGCACGGCGATGTCTGTGGCGATGCTGTACTCCGGAGGCGCGGCCACCATGATCTGGCGCAGCAGGTCCGCGAGGTAGCTCAGCGGCATCGCGTTCACCACCGGCCGCAAGAACGACGGCATTATCTCAACAGGGAAGAAGATGCCGGACAGGAACATCATCGGGAACTGCACCATCTGGACCAGCCCTATCCCGGCCTCCTCCGTCCTGGGAAACGCCGCCAGCATGTAGCCCATGCTGACAAACGTCAGCGCTCCAAGCAGCACGGCACCGAGGAGAGCCAGCCAGCTGCCGAGGATCTTGACGTGGAACACGGCGTATCCTATCAGCACGATGAGGAAGGTCTGGATGAGCGCCATCCCGATGCGGACCACCACCTCCGACACTAGCAGCAGGCTCCTTCGGAGCGGCGTCGCGCCCAGGCTCTTCAGGATCTTCTGCTCGCGCAGGCTTACAGCGCGCATTGCGCCGAAGAGGCCCAGTTGCATGAGGGCCATCGCCAGTATCCCCGCGAGCAGGAAGTCCACCATGCGAAGGTCGGAGCTCTGGACAGGCTCGGCCACGAGGTCGAAAACCTTCGGCCTTCCGGTCATGCGTCTTTCAGCCTCGCTCAGGAGTTGCTCCATGACGGGCAGGAGGACCTGGCGGGCCGTGGGCTGGGTTTCATTGTAGTAGACCTGCACCTTCAGGGGATCACCCCCGGCCATCGTGGCGAACGACGGCGAGAGGGCCTCCACCACGAGGCTTCTCTTGCCCTTCTTGAGAGCCTGGAGCTCACCCTCCCTGTCGCCGGTATGGACCTTGAACACCGGCACGGCGCTGACCCCCTTGACCAGCCCATCGGCGAGCGGATTGCCCGAGTTGTACACGATGCCCACATCGTACGTGGGAGTCCCCTCGTTCGAGAATATGAACCCGAACAGCAGTATGAACAGCACCGGAAAGGCCAGGAACCAGAACAGGCTCATCTTGTCGCGCCCGATGTCGCGGGCGTTCGCAAGCACAAGCTGCCAGAAGGTCCTCATCACTCGCGAATCCTCCTTCCCGTGAGCTTGAGGAAGACGTCCTCCAGGGTCGCCCGCCTGACGACCACGTCATCGATGTGGATGTCGTCGCCCGTCGCAAGCTGCATCAGGGCTGTCATGGTGGCGGGCACGTCGCGCGTGTAAAGCGTCGCCGCGTTTTCGCTCAACCTGGCCCGCGTCACGCCCGGCAGCTTCTCGAACTTCTCCCTATCCCTCGAGACCGAGTTCGAGAACTCGATAGCCTGCTCCTCAAAGTGCTCGGAGATAAGGTCCGACGGGGACCCGAACGCTATGATCTTGCCGTGGTCCACCACCGCCACGTTGTCGCACAGCCGCTCAGCCTCATCCATGTAGTGCGTGGTGAGGAAGACCGTTTTGCCGCGGCTCCGGATTCCCCGGATGACGTCCCAGAGGCCGCGCCTGGCCTGAGGGTCGAGGCCGGTCGTGGGTTCGTCCAGGAACACGAGGTCGGCGTCGTTTATCATTGCCAGGGCCACGCCGAGCCTCTGCGCCTGACCACCCGAAAGCGCCCGCACAACGGTCCTCGCCTTGGCGGTGAGGCCTACTTGCTCGATGACCTCGTCGACGGGCAGGGCCCGGTCGTAGAAACTCGCGAACAGCGTAACGATCTCCTTCACGGTGAGCCGCGGGTAGAGGCCGCGTGCCTGCAGCTGCACGCCTATGCGCGACCGAACCTCCCTGCCCTCCCTCGCAGGGTCCATCCCAAGCACTGACACCTCACCGGCATCGCGGGTGCGCAGGCCAACCAGGATCTCCACGGTGGTGGTCTTCCCCGCCCCGTTCGGTCCCAGCATGCCGAAGACCTGGCCAGCCTTCACGCGAAGGTCCAGGCCGTCCACGGCCACGGTCTTGCCGTAGGTCTTGCGCAAGCCGGACACAGTGACCGCATCCATCCTTCTCATCCCCTTCCCCCGATGCGTATACAGGCGCACACGTCCGACACGTCCATTATGTGGTGTCATGTGGCGCTGCGCGACGCAGGTTCCGCTGGGCACCGGCAGCGCCGTCCGGCGGGGCTTCAGCCTGCCTGAGTACACCCGTCCGAGTACACCCTGCGCCCATCACACATTGATTCTACCCGGGTACTACAAGAAGAGTGTAAACATCTCCTGAACATTCGATGAACGGGTCCTAAACCCCATCGTCACCGCATTGCGCAGGCTGCTCCCCGCCTCGCCGGAACTCGTCCCCGGTCATCCCCATGATGATTTCGTCCCAGTAACGGCCGTCGTAGAAACGCTGCTCGCGAATTCGACCTTCCTCCCTGAAACCGCACTTGAGGTAGCAGCGCCGCCCGCGCTCGTTGTACTCGAAGACACGAAGGTTCACCTTGTGCATGTTGAGGAAGTTGAAGGCGAAGCCCAGGGCCAGCTGAATGGCTTCCCTGCCTATGCCCTTCCCTAGGAGGTCTTCCCGGCCGATGACGATGCCGAGCTCACAGTGTCGGTTCCTGTAGTCGATGTTGTGAAGCCCGACAGCTCCTATGTACTCGAGCTTCGGGTCGTCTTTCAAGGCGATGACGAAGATCCCTTCATCCGGCGCGCCGCGCCGGTGAAGCTGCCTGTCGGGGAATTCCGCTGTCTGCTCTGCCGATTGCGGAAAGAGAGGAAAGGACAAGTACCGGGTTATGTTCTCGTTGTTCACCCAGCGCTGGATGGGCTCCTGGTCATCGCGCCTGAACTCGCGGAGCACGATCCTGTCGCCACATAGCATCGGCCTTCGCTCCTTTCAGCGTATTGACCATAATGGTATCACAGGCAATTCCGCCCGGCAAGCGGCATTCGCGGCGAGATTCGCGGCCGTGATTTGTGGCCGGAAGTGCGACCGCGTCTGCACACAGGTCCTGGTCCCCATCCTGTCGTGGCTCTTCCGGAAAGACACCGGTGCCGCAGTCCTCCTCCCGGTGGACGCCAGAGACTATCCACGTGGATGCGGCGCCGAGGGGTATCCGAGCTGAGCGTCGAGAACGTCCGCGGCAATACGACCATCATCGGGTCATCGTCCGAGAAAGTGAAGGTGGGGTATTCGGTGACTGTATCCGCCGACTCCGAAGAAGCTGCCGAGGAGTATACGAAGAGCGTTATGGTGAGGCTGCAGAAGAACGGAGAGGCTCTCGCGGTCGCAGCGGACCTGCCGGTCTCCTCGTCGGCCGGCCTCAGGGGAATGCAGGTGGACTATACCATTCGATCGCAGCAAGGTAGGCCCCCTGCGCCGCCCTTGCCCTGCGGGCGGCACCATCAAAGCATCGAAACGCGCCGCCCCGTTGCAGGGCAAGAAGCCTCGAAGCAGGCGCTGGATGAGAGCCGGTGCCCGCGCCATAGTTGCGGGCACCGGCTTCCGGCATGACGATCAACTCAGGGCGTCACGCCGAAGTGATCGGCGACGCCGAGGTAGATGTAGTAACCCTCGCGCCAGGTATAACCCATGTCCTTCAGCCGTGCTTCCTGGTACGGGTTGCTGATGTACGACGCCTCCGTTAGAATCGCAGGCATCCAGGTGTTTCTGAGGACGTAGAAGTTCGCGGTGCGCGCTCCGCCGTCGGGGAGCCCGAGGCCTGCCACGAGCCTCCGGTGAACCTTGTTGCGAAGGTCGAGCGCGGTCCAGTCCGCATACGTGTACGCGTACACCTCGGTCGCGTTGTAGCCCTGATTGTACGATGCGTTGTGGTGGACCGAGAGGAACCTGTCGGCACCCCAGTAGTTCGCCGCCGCGGTTCTCTCGCCGAGGCTCACGTCAACATCACCCGTGCGGGACATCTTCACCGTGGCGCCGCCGTACTCGACGAGGCAGTTCCGAAGGGCCGTGGCCACCCGCAGGTTCACATCTGCTTCGCGAAGCCCCGACGGTCCGATGGCGCCGGGCTCAGGCCCGCCGTGGCCAGGGTCAATGAAGATCTTGACCCCCTGCAACTCCCCACGCGCAAGCGCCGCGGGCGATGCGGCTGCAACAGTGGTCGCCGCAATCGCACACAGAACCAGGACCCTCATGATGCTCTTCATGCTCTTCATGCTCGTCTTTCTCACTCGTCTTTCGTCCCTCCTTGCCCTCGCGCTCCTTCCGTTGATTGGGCTTCGTCGCCCCGGCGCTGCAAGCACACTCAGAAGTTGACTGCCAGGCCCGCCGTGAGCCTCCCGTAACTTCTGCCGCCCTCCATCCACCAGTGCTCATACCCCACACGAGCGCTGGTGTTGGGGCCGAGATCCCTCGTCACCTGCACAGACGCCGTGAGCGTGGGCGTGATCTCGGCCTGGGCCAGGGTCTGGTTCTGCCCCTCGACGCCTGGTGCACCGTGCGCCGCTGTATCGTCCAGAAATCGCAGCCAGGTTGCGTGGAGGCTCAGTTCGGTGTCGGCCGAAAGCCGCCTGTCGTAGTTCGCGGCCACGCCCTCGGTGTTCTGGTCGAAGGGGATCCCCTGCCCGCCGGAACGCGACGCGACACTCGAGTAGTAAGGCGCGAAGCCCCGGGCGATCCTGCCGTACGAGACTCCCAGCCTGTGGACGGGCGTGTTGATGGGCTCAACCCTGGCCAGGATGGCCGGCACCCACCCGTCCGTGCGAAACTCAGAGTACAGTGTGGAGCTCGACCTGAAGAACGCAACCTCAGCGGCGACGTTGCGTCCGAACACACTGCCGGCAAGGTCCAGGGAGTAGCCGGACTCATCTCCAAGGCCGCTCGCGAGGTAGTTCCAGCCTGCGGCTACGTCCCTCCACGACTTCTCGACCCTTAGCGCGAAAAGGTCGTCGGCCCGCGTCACAAAGGAGCTGCTGTAGTAATACCCTGAACTCAGGCGCGACCACACACCTGTCACACACCACATTCCGAGGCCTGCGTCTGCATATACCCCCTCAGGCGCCTCAAGGTCGGTGCAGCCGAGAAGGCCGATGGGGCCGAGGGAGAACCTGCGCTTTCCGGCGGATACGTGAAAACGCTTTCCCGAGTATCGGGCCCAGGCCTCGTCCACGAAGAGCGGGCGCGCCACGGCCGGCATCCAGGGGCTTGCATCGCTCGGGCTGCCGACCCCCCAGAACCCCTGTGTCGAAAGGCGCGTGAATGCCTGGACGGCGTCGCCGAACCTCGCGTCCACCACGAGATCGAGGTTTTGCCTGATGCCCGGGAGGATGATCCCCGACGGCTTTGGGGGCAGGAAGCTGTCTCCGCCGGCTCCGCTCTCGTTCGACTGCAAGGTGTCGTCGCGCCGGGCGCTGCCGGCACCGCCGGGGCCGGAGGCGCTGCTGTCGGCCGTCACATAGGCCCCGTCTGCTCCACCCGGTTCGCGCACCGGATCGGTGGCGCCGTTGCTCCCGTTGCCTCCCCCGCCGTTCGTCGCGCCGCCTGTTCCGTCGCCAGGCTCGTCCGATCCAACGGGGATGTCCCCGAGGAACACCTCCGCGGTGATCCCGAGAGTGCCGCCTATATAGAGGAGCGGGCTGCCCTCGCCGCGCACCACGACACGGCCGGGGGTCGTCTTGACTCCCTCATAGCGTGCGCCCCCGGCGCCACCTGCGTTTCCTGCAACCGCCGCCGGCGTGGCCCCAAGCAGGCATATAGCCAGAAGTGTCAGAGCCTTCTCGATGAGCAAGGTGAGTCGCGAGCAGGAGGGCGTAACCGGCGCCGCCCGCCGGACAGCTCGCCCTCTTTCACCACGGCTGGGCTCCTCCCTGCAGTCGAGCCGGGGTCTTCTTTGTCCTGGTTCCCGCCTCATAATGGCACAATCATCCTTTTCCCTCGTATGATGCGTTCGCCTTCCGATCCTGCGCCGGCGTGAGGCCGCGCAGTCCCGGAAGGCGCCTGTCTATCCGCTATTTCGCTACGTGTCTCTGAATATCCTGCTAGACGTGCACTTCTGCGGTCAGGAAATGACAGGAAGAACCCCTGGGCGCGGGCGTAAGACGCAGGGCGAAGGACTTCATAACATGGGCCCCTGCGGGGCAGAATAGACGCGAAACAGCCGTCTGGGCCACGGGACAGGCCAGTGCCGGATCTCACTCGCAAAAGGAGGGTTCATCACGTGGACAACAGGATAATGTGCAGCGTGAGCAACTGCCACTACTGGAAAAACGGGAACATCTGTAGCGCGTCGCAGATCATGGTCACTTCTGACCAGCTCGCCCAGGAGAAGCCCGACAGCTTCGATGCGCCGCAGGCATCGACGGCGCCCCCCACCCCGGCAGGACGGAGTGAGGAGACTTGCTGCAAGACGTTCGTCCAGAAGGGCTCAAACCAGACGCACGCCGATAACGTCCAGCGAATGTGAGTGAGCATCTGGAGCCACTCATAACCACAACCGCCGGGGTTCCCACGCCCCACCCGCGCCCCCGGCACGGCGGGCCAGGCGAGGCGGAGCGCTCCGGCGGTGTCTCGTGCATCTGCCAGGTGCGAGTTCAAGAGTCACTGCCATTGTTGCAGGGGTTGCCGGCGTTGCGCTCCCCTATCAACTGTCAAGAGCCCCGTCGCGCAAGCACGGCCTACCCGGAAGCTTCGGGCAAACCGGCACAGACAGAATGAACCCACACCTGGGGCATAGTCCCGTCTGGCGTAAAGGAGATTACAGCTTCCTGGACCCGATGATGAAGCAGAAGTACCAGTCCTCGGCAGGGCTGGCCCCCTCATCAAGCGACTCGGCGCTGAGCTGAATGTAGAACGGGCCGTCCCACTCCGGGGCGACGTCCGCCTCGGGCACGTCGTCACCCAGGGTGTCTGCGGCGACGAGGTTCTTGTTCTCGTCATAGACGTGCACGTCGAGATCGCGGATCTGTTATCAGATAGGCTCTATGGAAGGTGTGGCAACTCCAAGGCTTTGAGTTTGGCGGGCACTCGGTAGCGCAAGGATAAACCAGGTTGGAAACCGCTGTCTCGGGTGACGCCGAACCTACCGGCGGTCAGACGGTCGGAGTCTCCGGTAATACTGCCTACGGCGGGGGAGCAAGACCATCTCTTGCGGCCTTTTGCTTGCAGAGACATGCGATTCTATCGAAGATGTATTCCAGCACGCTGAGCGGCACGTTGTGCCGCTCCACACACTTCAGCGAGGTTGAAAGGCTCTCGACGGTTACAGCCTCCCTTCGTCTATGATATACTAATGTTGGTACTCTTGCCTGACGCCGCTCCTGTTGATTGATTGGACAGGCTAGTGGCCCAAGGGAGGAAGCAATGGCGAAATCTGCTCGAGCGCCACGGAACAGGACAATGAGGCTTACACCTGAGGAAGAAGACTCCCTCAGTCGGCGGTTGCTTTACCTCGAGAGGCCCGCAACTGTGGCCGATGTTGAGAACCGCACCATATGCCAGGATGCCTTTCAGGCTGTAGAGTTCCTGCCAGACCAGTTCGTCGATCTTCTATTCTTAGATCCGCCGTATAACCTCAATAAGAGCTTCAACGGAAGAGCGTTTAGGGCAACTCCCGTTACGGACTACCAGAACTGGCTTGACTCCTGGCTCCCCAAGTTTAGGAGGCTGCTCAAGCCCGCTGCGTCGATATACATCTGTGGTGACTGGCGTTCCTCTGCCGCCATCCATGTAGTTGCTGCGAAGTACTTTACGGTCCGAAACCGCATCACATGGGAACGCGAGAAAGGCCGAGGCGCAACAGCTAACTGGAAGAATTGCTCTGAAGACATCTGGTTTTGCACGGTCTCAGAGGATTATACCTTCAACCTGGACGCAGTGAAAACAAGGAGAAGAGTAATTGCACCTTACACCGATGAGAACGGCGACCCTAGGGATTGGGAACGCGCCGGGGACGGTAACTATCGCCTCACGCATCCATCTAATCTATGGACCGACGTCACGGTACCGTTCTGGTCCATGCCGGAAAACACCGTGCACCCAACTCAGAAACCAGAGAAGCTGCTCGCAAAGATCATTCTCGCGAGCAGTAACCCTCAGGATTTAGTGCTGGATCCCTTTTTGGGTTCCGGGACAACTTCTGTTGTGGCGAAGAAGCTGCAACGGAAGTTTGTCGGGATAGAAATCGACAGGTTCTATTGCTGCCTGGCGGAGAAGCGACTCCAGATCGCCTGTACCGACAACACGATTCAAGGTTACCAGGATGGTGTCTTTTGGGAGCGCAATAGCTACCTAGAACGGCACCGTCGAAACCGCCGCCTGAGGCTATCCCAGTCCTCACTATTTGAGGATGCGGCCCGAACGGGGGTTACATATGAAGAGTAGCCTATTCTTTACCGGAAAACACAAGGAGATCGAGCTAAGAATCCTGGAGTTCCTGAACAGCAGACAGGATTACCTGTCAGCAAGTACTGTGGAAAGCACCCGAGCTGTCGGAGACGCCATGCAGGACATCCTAGCAGAGAACTTCGCATCCATACTGGGTGAATTGTGCGGTCGGTACTCGGCGCAGTTCGCGCGGCGGTCGATGGCAGACCTCGCTTTTGAGGACCAAGATGGTTTTTACTACGTCGTCGATGTAAAATCCCATAGGCTTGATACAAGCTTTAACATGCCTAACCTAACCTCTGTTGACCGAATTGCGCGGTTGTACGAGGATGACAGGAGTTACTTTGCCGTTCTGTTCATTGACTATCGCATTAGAGGTATAACGGCTGTTGTAGAGACGGTTCGCTTTGCACCCATTGAGTTTCTGAGCTGGAATTGCCTCACCATAGGAGCACTAGGGTGGGGTCAGATTCAGGTGGCGAACTCAAACATGATCGAGATACGGCCCGGTTATTCGCGCAAGAAATGGATGATAGAGTTGTGTGACACTCTGCTTGAATTCTACCCAAGAGAGATCGAGAAGATAGGCCACCGTATTGCGAGATTTGAGGAACTAAGACAGCACTGGTTGCAGAAGCCAGACCTGTGATTGGAAACCGGCGTCTTCCTCGACAGAAGTGGGTACGGTGGGTCACGGTTCAGTCAACGCCAGGCTAAGTATCAGCAGGCACTTGCTAAGGGTGGCGGTCGCACCCGGCGCAGACCAGCGCCTCAGGAAGCCGTCGGGTATCACACAGCTGACTTCCCAGCTAGGAACACGGAATGGGTCGAAACCAGCCCGCCCTCGGTCGGGGCGCCGGATCAGGCGGTAGCTCATTCCCTCCACCAGATACAGTGAGAGCTATTGATGAGACGCTAAGGACGAATTCGAGGACGCGCATGAGTTGAGAAAGCGAGGGCGGTTCGGTTCGTCGACCCGTCGCTTGGTCGCGGTCCGTCGGCTAAAGAAGCCGCTGGTAGTAGCTTACGTACGGTCGTCTTCCAAACATTGGTGCCCGGGACGAGACTTGAACTCGTACGGGGGTTACCCACACGCCCCTCAAACGTGCGCGTCTGCCATTTCCGCCACCCGGGCACAAAGCTTAAACGTATTCTGCTATCTACGTAAGTGATTATACGGCGTCACAGCCCAAATGTCAACACATCGACTTGCCTCATCAAAAAAGTACTCGAAATGGATTCGTTGCCTCATATCAAAAATGTATCTGAAGGGAGTGAGCGGAACATGCCCAAGACTCTAGCATACCTGTTGGGAAAGGGTGGACAAGACATGCCGCTCACTCTGCGCGAGAGACAGTCCGTGATAAGGGAACTTGCCGCCAGGTATGCGTGCGCTTCCAGGAAGGAAAAGAGCCAGCTCATAGTACAACTGACGGAGCTCACTGGCTACGTACGCTCCTATGCAGCCAGGGTCCTCAGGAAGCCGCCGAGACTCGGTCAGCCGCGTCGCCCCCACGGTAAGCGTGGGCTCGTGTATGGCCCACCGGTTATCGAGGCGTTGAGGAAAGTCTGGCTCATCTTAGACTGCATCTCCGGAAAGCGTCTGGCGCCGTTCTTGGCCGAGATCGTCCCCATCCTCGAGCGCCACGGTGAACTACGTCTTGACGACGATACGAGAAAGAAGCTGCTATCCATGAGCGCAGCCACCATCGACAGAAGGCTGGCTCAGGACCGCCGGAGACTGGATATCAAGGGACGATCCGGCACTAAGCCCGGCACCCTGTTGAAGCATAATATCCCCATCAAGACTTTCTCCGAGTGGTCCGACACAGAGCCCGGATTCGTCGAGATAGATCTCGTCGGCCACGACGGCGGAAATACCCGAGGCGAGTATGCTCAGACCCTCGACGTGGTAGACGTGGCGACCAGATGGACAGAAACCCGGGCCGTGAAAAACAAGGCTCAGAAATGGGTCTTTGAAGCCCTTAAGCATATCATCGCCAGGATTCCCTTCCCCGTCCGGGGGATAGACTCGGACAACGGCGCTGAGTTCATCAACGACCACCTCATCAGGTTCTGTGCCCAGAACAGAATAACGTTCACCAGGTCAAGGGCTTACAACAAGAACGACAGCTGCTACGTTGAACAGAAGAATTGGTCGGTCGTACGTAGGACGGTCGGGTATGCGCGATACACCACCGACGCACAGGTCCTGCTCTTGAACGAGATCTATGAAACCCTGCGCCTCTACACGAACTACTTCCAGCCGGTGATGGTGCTTACCGCGAAGGAGCGCAAGGGAAGCAAGGTCACCAAACACTATGATGCACCCAAGACCCCTTACCAGCGGGTCATGGCCTCTGCGTGCGTCTCACAAGAGGTCAAAGACCGCCTCACAACAGAATATCAAACCCTCAACCCCGCCCGTCTCAAGCGCAGGCTCCTGGCCCTGACAAGGCTACTACTGAAATCGTGTTCACCTGATGTGGAAGCAAGGTCCGCATCGGAAAAGCACCCGTCGTCCGAGGAAGGAGGAATGCCCCATGCGGCGAACTACACCACATGACGCGGCCCCCGTCGGCTGCCGGGCCCCCCTCGGCCCCACGGAGGCCTCCACCTACCCGCTACCCCCCTCACGGGAGCCGGTCGCCATTACGAGTACATCTTCCCGTGAGGCAACGATTCCTCGTTCGAGTACTTTTTCATGTGAGGCAACGGGCACATGATCGACCCATCCTCCTTGTCTGCCTCACCGCGCTCCAGGTCACGCCGCCAAGCGGGCCAAGGGTCGAACCTGCGGGGGGAGGACCAAAGTCGTCCGGGCGTCGGGGGGGCTGGCGTCAACCTGCGCCACGCGAAACCATGCCCCCGTAGTAGCGCCTCCAGTCCTTCAGTGCACCGTCGCCTTCCTGTTCCCCAGAGACTTTCTGAAGTGGCACGCGACGAAATGGTCGTCGCCGATGTCGATGAAGGCCGGGTCCTCCTCTGAGCAGATGTCCTGGGCGTACCTGCACCTCGTGTGGAACCTGCACCCGCTCGGCGGGTTTATCGGGCTTGGCACGTCCCCCTCCAGGATGATACGCTGCTTCTTCTTGGTCGGGTCGGGTATCGGCACCGCCGAAAGAAGCGCCTCGGTGTATGGGTGCTGGGGGTTACTGTATAGCTCGTGCTTCGCTGCAAGCTCCACTATCTTACCGAGGTACATCACGGCAACCCGGTCGGATATGTGCTTCACCACGCTGAGGTCATGGGCGATGAAAAGATACGTGAGCCCGAATTCCCTCTGCAGGTCCTGCAGCAAGTTGATGACCTGCGCCTGGATGGACACGTCGAGCGCCGACACGGGCTCGTCGCATATGATGAGCTTCGGGTTCACGGCAAGCGCCCGCGCCACACCGATTCTCTGCCTCTGCCCACCCGAGAACTCGTGCGGATACCGCCTCGCGTGAAGCGGCGAAAGGCCCACCACCTCGAGAAGCTCGCGCACTCTCTTATCCTTCTCCTTGCCCCGCGCTATCCTGTGGATCTCCATGGGCTCCCCGACGATGTCGCCCACGGTCATCCGGGGGTTCAGCGATGCATACGGATCCTGGAAGATTATCTGCATGTCCTTACGAAGCTCGCGCATCTCCTCGCGACCGAGCTTGAGAACGCTCCTGCCCTCGAACGTTATCTCGCCCGACGTGGCCTCGATGAGCCTCAATATGAGCCTGCCGGTGGTCGATTTGCCGCAGCCGCTCTCTCCAACGAGACCGAGCGTCTCGCCGTGCTTTATGAAGAAGCTCACGCCGTCAACGGCCTTGACCGCCCCGACCTTCTTAGAGATGACTATCCCCTTCGTTATCGGGAAGTGTTTCACCAGGTCCCTTACCTCAAGAAGCACCTCTCCCATGACGCTCTCCTGCCTCCTCGAGTTCTCGAGTTCTCGACTAAGTATGGCGCCATAAGTTTGCGCCATCTTCCCTGACGGCGTCCGGGTTGCCGGTGCTTGCACGACGGGGCGTCGAGAATTTGGCTTGCCCGCGCGCCAAATTCGAACGAGGCGCGCCGCAAGCGCGCCGTCCCCGGAGGGCAACACCGGCAACCCTAGACAGGACTCACCCGCTGAAGAGTAGCGCGAACTTGTGACGATCTACCTAGTTCTTGTGGTAGCCGAGGAACTTCCAGCACCTGACCTGGTGACCGTCCTCGACATCGACCAGCCCCGGCTCCTCTTCCTTGCAGATGTCCCGCACATACGCGCATCTTGGATGGAACCTGCACCCCGTCGGCATGTTGAACGGGTTCGGCACGACGCCCTCGATGACCTGCAGGCGTTCGCGATCCTCGTTCACCTTGGGGATGGATCCGAGAAGTCCCAGCGTATACGGGTGCTCGGGCTTCTTGAAGATGCTCACCACGTCGGCGCTTTCCACGATCTTCCCGGCATACATGACCACGACCTTGTTCACCGTCTCGGCGATGACCCCGAGGTCGTGCGTGATGAGCATGATCGCAGTCCCCAGGTCTTGCTTGAGCTTGACCATGAGATCGAGGATCTGCGCCTGGATCGTCACGTCGAGCGCCGTGGTGGGCTCGTCAGCGATGAGCAGCTTCGGGTTGCACGACAGCGCCATGGCGATCATGACCCTCTGCCTCATCCCGCCGCTCATCTGGTGCGGATACTCGTCAACGCGCCTGTCGGCGGACGGGATCCCCACGAGTTTCAGCATCTCGATGGTCTTCTTGCGGGCTTCCTTCTTGCCCACCTTCTGGTGGAGCATGATGGCCTCCATCACCTGGTCGCCGATGGTGAACACCGGGTTCAGGCTGGTCATGGGCTCCTGGAAAATCATCGAAATCTCGTTGCCCCGGATATGCCTCATCTCGGCTTCGCTCTTCTCGAGGATGTTCTCACCCTCGAAGACTATGTCGCCGCCGATGATCTTCCCGGGCGGGTTCGGGATGAGCCGCATCACCGAGAGCGACGTGACGCTCTTGCCACACCCGCTTTCCCCCACGATTCCGATGGTCTCACCCTTCTCCACTGAGAACGTGACCCCGTCTACCGCCGGCACGACGCCGTCCTCGGTGTAGAAGTATGTCTTGAGGTCCCTTACCTCCAGAAGGGTCTCGTTCATGGCCTCGCAACTCCTCCCTACCACACTACGGTTCTTCTGGGCCTCTAACTAATATTCTAGGCCGGGACTCTCTTTCCTGCTCTACTGCAACGCGAACTTGGCGCGTAAACCGCAGTCTGTCTACCCGGCTTCACCCCATGACCAGCTCAAGTTTGTCATTGGGGATACGCCCGGGTATCCTTCCTCTCTTGGCGATGGGCTTCCCCGCCACCTCCTTGAGATCAAGGGTCATGTCGATCGGGGGTGCCTGTGAGATGAAGCTGCCGACTCCGAAGGCATGCGCCCCTGCTGCAGAAAGCTCACGGATCTTGTCAGGATACAGACCGCCGGAGACGAAGATCTTAACGTGGTTGTATCCGGCCTGGTCGAGGCGGGCGCGGACCTCCGCCACAAGGTCGGCGGTCACCCCGCCACGCTCGCCCGGAGTATCGAGGCGGACTCCCCCGAGGCGCTTGCCAAGAGCTTGCGCGACCCGGAGAGCCTCCTCCGCCTCGTCCTTGAACGTGTCAACCAGGATGATCCGTGCAGCATCGGGCGGCATCAGTTCGTCGTACGCCTGGGCTACCTTCACCGTGTCTCCCACTATGAGGAAAACCGCATGCGGGACTGTGCCAGATGGCTCGCGGCCGAGGAGTTTCGCAGCAAGGATGCAGCTTGCCCCGTCGACGCCGCCGATGACCGCGGCGCGCTCCATGACAGGCGCCACAGCCGGGTGCACGTGCCGTGCGCCGAAACATATGACCTGCCTTTCGCCGGCGGCCTCCTTCACCTGGCGCGCAGCGGTGGCCCACCCACTCGAGCTTGCGAGGAACCCGAGCATCGTGGTCTCGAACATCCCGAACTCCTCGTAGGGGCCCTCGATACGCATCACGACATCCTTGGGCGCGAATTCCCCGCCCTCCGGGAGAGCCCATACCTTGACCTCTCTCCCCTCGAGAAGGTGAAGCACTTCTCCGACGCCTGCAAGGATGCCGGGTTTGCGAGGGAAGATCTCGCCAACCACGGGTGTGCGGCCGAGGTGCAGCTTGTCCAGGATCTCTCGCGTCCTCACGAAGTAGATGTCCGTTGTGAGGCCCCGGCGGATCTCGTCGTGCTGCGCGGAGTAGAACCTGGCCCTTGGATCTACCTGCATAGCCCGGACGTCATCGAGCGTGTGGATCTCGCGAGCTTCACCCGGGACTTCGGGAGCGGGTCTTCGGCCAGTATCGTTTTCAGGCATGGCAGGACATTCTCCTTTCATCACCGACCCCAGCTACTAAAGCGAACTAAAACGCGCGCAACGTGGGAACGCGCCCCAATTCAAGCACGATTATACCACGGACAGCCTCCGAGTGGAACTGGGCATCAGTGCCGCACGGCGCGGCGGCGCACCGGCGTAGCTGCCAGGTCGCCCGGGAGCGCGGGAGCGCGGGAGCGTAGGAACGCAGAAGCGCTGCGGCCCGGGTCAGCAGCGACGAGGCGCCTCTATCCTGTCGCTCTGTGCGGACCATCGGCCGTCATAGACGCGGACGTACGCCTCGTAAAGTCTGAGCACTCTCCTCACATAGTCCCTGGTCTCAGGGAACGGGATGCAGTCGATCTCCTCCACCCGCCCGGTCCAGCGCGAGGTGTCGAGCCACTTACGGACGTTCCCGCGCCCCGCGTTGTAGGCAGCGAGGATGACGACCCTGTCGTCCCCGAACTCGCGCTTGAGCGACGCCAGGTACCAGGTGCCGATGCGGAGGTTGACCCCAGGGTCGTGGAGCATCTTGGGGTCGAACCGGTCCATACCGAGTTCCTGGGCCACCCATCTGCCGGTGTCGGGCATCACCTGCATGAGGCCGCGCGCGCCCTTCTCGGATACCACGTGCGGGCGGAACCTGCTCTCCACGCGCATGAGCGCGGTCACGAGAAACGGGTCCACGTCGTGCTCAGCACAGTACTGCGTCACAAGGTCCCTGTATGGGGTCGGATACGCCCGCTCCACGTACCACCTGGAATGAAAGAAGAGGTAAATGCCGAGGAGCACGCCGAGAAAAGTGAGCGCCCACCACGCCGCCCTGCGAAGACTGACTACTACCACGGTCTCACCGTCCTGGGGTCGCGTTCGTTACTATTCGATATACATCGCGGCGGCGATCTATTCACATGACTGCAAACGAGCGCATCGCCGACGGGCACGACGCTGCGTATCGGCCCCGGACTGCATTTACTGCCCGCTCTCGCCCGATATGGCCCGCCATCGCTCGCTTTCATGGGCGCGCCCGGCCTCGTTCCGCTTCGTCTCGTCTCGTCTCGTCTCGTCTCGTAGCGGTCCGTCGCGCCACGTGGCGTCACGTCACGCCCGTCGTGGGCTCGCATCGAGCCGGTCCAGGATTAGTTCCACCTGCCGCGCGACAGCTTCGGGCGCGCCCGAGTTGTCCACGACGAAGTCGGCACGGCCGGCCTGCTCCTCGAGGCCTGCCTGCGCCTTTACGCGGTCGATGGCCTCCTCGCGCGAAAGGCCGTTTCGCGCCATGATCCTCTCGACCCGCGTGGTCTCGTCAGCCGTGACGCAGATGACGCAGTCAACCAGCGCGTCGAGCCCGGCCTCGTACAGGACCGCGGCGTCCACCACGACAAGGGAATGGTCGCGGGCGGCTTCGCGCACGCGGTCCTGGGCGGCTTCGCGTAGCCGCGGAAACATGATGCCGTTCAGGCGCGCGAGAGCATCGGGGTTGCCGAACACGAGTCTCCCGAGAGATCTGCGGTCCAGGGCGCCGTCGTCGCGGAGAAAGCCGGCACCGAACTCGTCGATTATCGCCTCGAGCGCCGGCTCGCCGGGTTCCACGAGGTCGCGTGCCACCTGGTCCACGTCTATAACGAAAGCCCCACGACGTGCGAGCTCCGATGCGACGAGGCTCTTGCCGCTTGCGATGCCGCCTGTCACGCCGATGACCACTGCTCGTGCCTCCGGATGTCCCGAAAGTTACGGATTGAGAAGTTCGAGAGAAGCCCGGGAATTCCTTCAGCGGCAGGCGCGGGACGGGCAGGAACTAACTGGTAGGACAGGGCGGGCGTTCACTACCAGCCACCGGGACGCAATTGCCGCTGCACCCTCGCCTCGCCCCTCGTCACCTCACTTCGCCTCAGCTCACCTCGACTCACCTCGCCACGCCGCGCCACGCCGCACCACGCCACACCACGCCGCACCGCATCACATCACATCACACCATGCCGGGCTTCAGTTCTGACCGTCCCGAATGCCCGTTGATGGCCGAAGTCCCGGTAGCCCAGCGGGCTCCCCCGCCAGATCCGTCGCTTCTATCTGAGCCTCATGAGCCCCAGAAGAATGAGGATGCCGCCGGGCACCTTCTCGAGGTTCGGGGCGAGGACGCTCGTCTTCATTCTGCGCCCGACCACGATGCCCGTGCTCACAAACACGAACTGGGTGACTCCGGCGGTGAGCGGCGTGAGGGCACCCGAAAGCCCCGCCATCCCAGCCCCGAATCCCACACCGAGGGCATCCATGGCGAGGGCCAGCCCGAGAAGAAGTGCCTCACCTGCTGTGAGAATGCCGGACGAGTCGAGGTCTGCGCGTGCAGGCTCGTCGAGGAGCCCCGGCACTATCGCAAGGGATCTCATGAGTCGCCCGAGCGGGCCGGGCCGAGAAGGCGCCCTGCGCGCGCAGCGGCTTCCGACCTCCTGCAGACATCGTGCCCCCGGGTCGCCCTTGGGGCGGCGCCCGATCCCTCCTTCAAGGGCCCGCATGTCTTCAGATGTACCATGGGTTCTCCGTTCCGCCTGACCGCAGGGTGTATGGGTGCGACCACTCAAGCCCACCGCGTCAGTAACGCCGTTGCCCGCGCCCTTGGGCCACCTGTCTGGAATTCTGTCTGGAATTCCGTCAACCCGGCAGGCTTCCCAGGGATGATGCGTGTCCCGCCTCCCTGATTCTGAGCCTGGCCCTGACCGCGACCCTGACCCTGCGCCTGCCCCTGTCGCATCCCCGGACGCGAGTCCTGGGCCTGCCACCCGGGCCCTCTCCTCTCGACCGCGCCAGAGCATCCAGCCCCCGAGCGCCATGAGGATGCCGCCACCTACCAGTCTCCCCACAAGAGGTGCCATAAGCCCCGCCAGCATCCGCCCGCTCCCGAGCGATAGAAAGACCACGACCGCCGACACCACGTTCATCGCGAGAAGCGATCCGATGGGCACCCTTATGCCGCGTAAACCCTCGGCCACTCCCGCGGCAAACCCGTCGATGCTGACAGCAATCGCAAACAGGAGAACCCCGAGCACCTGCCAGTCGCCCCTTCCACCCGTGGCTATCGCCGCTTTCGCCATGGTCCCGGTTGTTACCATACGGGGGACGCAGGCGAAGGGTGCGTGTACGCAGGGGGATCAGGTCCAGATGCGCGGCCTGGAGATGGTCATCGACCCTCACCAGTATTGTCGGCGCGGTTTGAACATGGGTTCGTCAGTCCCGACGGGTCTACGGGTGCGCGGCAGCCCCTCTCGAATTCCCGCTCGCCATCCGGTGCTGCGCTGCCGCGGTTACGGGGTCGCTGGCGGTGTCGGCTGTGTACGTCCAATGAAGCAGGCCCTGGGGACATCCCCAGGGCCTGCTGGAAGTCAGCTTGCACTTCCCGCTAGAACGGGATCGTTATCTTCAGCTTGTAGTAGTCCGTGTCCGGAGACACTGCCGCGTTGCACAGCCACGACCACGGTCTATCCTCGTCGAAAGCATCAGTGCACGACGAGGACTGGAGAGCGCCCTTCCCGTAGCTGAGCACTATCGTGCTGTCGCCAAGCTTCACCGTATACGCGATGTCGAGCGTACCCTTCTTGGCCACGGTGGCGTCATACGTATAGCCGAGCGCGAGGGTGCTATTGGACGACACGGTGTAGGTGAACTTGTCGTGCACGAGGGTCCTGTAGTGGTCGACGCCCTGGTACTCCGTGCTCTTGCCGCCCATCACGGCTATCCTGTTGGAGAACAGGTCGTTCAGGGTCATGTTAGCCTCGGCGTAGCCGATGTACGTGGTCTGGGCATCAGCTGAGGACAGCCACACGCCCCTTGCGAGGCCCGCCAGCAGCGTATCGACCTGCTTGATACCTGCGGGAACGAACGTCTGCTTGGCTTCGGCGTACACCTGGCCATCGAGCCTCGTGTGCTCGGCGCCGAGCTTGCCTGCCGGCACGATGTCGGTACCCGCCTCATCTTCCCAGACCTTAAAGCAGTACTCGCCTGCTTCATACTGGGCCTCGCCCTCGACGACCACGCCTGCCACCGGCTTCACTGTCGCGGAACCCTTGAGCTGGATGCCAGACCCTTCCTTGTCCGCAAGGTTGGCACCCATCCACTGCGCCTCGCCGGTCACGCTGAGGTTCTCGGCCGGATTGTACTCGACTTTGCCGGAGATGTTCTTCCGGTAGTCGTCATTCACAGGAGCATCCTTCGTCAGGAAGTCCTGGTACGAACCGCTGAGAGTCACCTTCACGGGCTCGGACGGGTTGAACTCGGCCTTTCCGTAGACCTTGTTGAAGGCAGTCGCATCCAGCTCCCCGTCATACGCCACGCGATAGTCGTCGCCCAGAGTGAGCTTGACGGCCTGGCCGCCAACGTTGACGTTGGTGACCGCTTCACCTTGCAGCTGACGCCTTCCGTCGTAGGTGCTGATATCGGTCGGAGCCCACGACGGACCAGGCGCGACTGCGTCGAAGTCTCCATCGACAGCCCGCAGGTTGCCGCTCAGGGTGAAGTTGCCAGCGGCGATACCAGCGACGTTGACCTCGTATGCGTTCGCCGGGGGTGCCCACACGCCGGCTGTCTGAACCTTGGACAGTGCGAGCGCCGCAGTGAACGTAGCACCCTCAGAGATGGGAAGGGGACCGGTAACGTCGCCTTCAACGTTCACCGTTACAGAGTTGCCCGTATCCTCCTCCCGCGCCGCGTAGATGGCACCCACGGTATGGCCGGAAGCGAGCCCGTAGGTCGCGCGTCCGAGAGCATACCTGGGGTAAGTCGCGTTGGCATCCGCAGTCGGCTCGGTCGCTATGAAGTAGCTGGTGAACCCGATCCCAAACGGCTGGCCAGCCGCCTTGAACGTGGCATAGCCGTAGTTATCGGTGTCGAGCCATTTCACAAGGCCGAGCGGATCGTTGAAGCTGGCGAAGAAGTACTCGCCATCGGTCGCATCCGTCAGGCTGAGAGCAAGCGGAGCGCCCTTGAAGACGAACAGATAGTTGTCGGCAGGGTTCTGCTGGACCTCGAGTACTCTGCCTGAAGCCACGACCTCGGCCTCACCGTCCGTGATGTCGAAGTAGCTCACGGGTCGAGTATAGAGGCGAAGCGGGATATGGGCCGACATCACTTCGCCCTCCGCGAAGTCTATGTTCAAGTACAAAGTGGAGAAGTTGAGCAGGTCGACTCCCACATACTGCCCAACGCCTGCCGACGGGTTCTTCGAGTAGATGTACCCGCCGTCATACACAACCTCGCTCACGTACTTGCCGCTCACCTTGAGCGTCGCGCCCATGGCCGGGACGGACATGGCCGCCACCAGGAGAACAGCGAGGACTATTCCCAGGCTTTTCCTCATTTTCTTTCCCCCTTACTGGTTATTCGTTTGTCTCTCGTTGAGACCCCGGGGGAAACCTCCGTCATGAGTCACCTTGTTTCCTCACGACTTCGCGCGTTCCCCGAAGGCCTCTGGTCCGTAACTTGCTCCGGTGTATGCTGCGATGAAGCTGCATCGTATGCACCCATGTTCGTTTACTTAGCCCCGTAGCTAACCTTGGGGTTTCACCTCCTTTCCGGCTACGCGGCTAAACTTGAACACAAAGGCAAAGCTCGTAGACCAGGAGATCAGGCTTCTTTTCCAATAATACCGGGGCCTTGCTGGGATGTCAATGATTTCTTTCGGCTCCACCCTGCCCCTATTATTCTACATGATGCCAGATTCTCCTTCTGCACTCTAGGCCCAATTTAGACATTTGCTGTGTGAATCCGGACAAGCTCCAGCCAGTTGGGACCTGACTTGACGTCCACCTTCAGTGGAACGTCAAGGATCACAGCCTCCTCCATCGTCTTTCGCGCCAGCGCAGCCATGTCGTAAAGTTCGCCCTCCGGCACCTCAAACACAAGCTCGTCGTGGACCTGAAGGATCATCTTGCTCGCAAGGCCGCGCCTTTCGATCTCGCGGTGCACGTTCACCATGGCAAGCTTTATGATGTCCGCCGCGGTGCCCTGGATGGGCGTGTTCATGGCCATCCTCTCGGCGAATTTCCTCGCAGGCACATTCTTGCTGTCAAGGTCCGGCAGGTAGCGGCGCCTGTTCAGGAGGGTCGTAACGTAGCCGTCGCGCCGCGCCGCCTCCACCACCTCGTCCAGGTATCTCTTCACTCCGCGGTAGTGCCGGAAGTACGCCTCGATGAACTTGCCCGCCTCTTTCCTGGAGATCCCCACGCCTTTCGCCAGGCCGAAGTCGCTGATACCATAGACTATGCCGAAGTTTACGGCCTTGGCCCTGGTCCTCATCTCCGGGGTCACGTCCCGGATGTCCACCCCGAAGACAGACGCGGCCGTGCGGGCGTGGATGTCCTCATCGCGACGGAACGACTCCACGAGCGCCTCATCGCGCGAGAAGTGCGCCAGCACGCGGAGCTCGATCTGGGAGTAGTCGGCGCTCACTATAAGACTATGCGCCTTGCCCGGAACGAACACCGCGCGGATGCGGCGCCCCTCCTCCTTTCTGATGGGTATGTTCTGAAGGTTTGGGTCGCTGCTCGAAAGCCTGCCTGTCGCCGTCACGGTCTGGTTGAACGTCGTGTGGATGCGCCCTGTACCAGGGTTTATCAAGGACGCCAGCGCGTCGGCGTAAGTCCCTTTCAGCTTGGCTATCTCACGATACTCCACGATCTTCGCGGCGATGCGGTGGTGCGAGGAAAGCTCCTCGAGCACCTCGGCGTCGGTCGAATACCCGGTCTTCGTCTTCTTGACAGCCGGCAGGCCCAGCTTCTCGAATAGCACATGGCCAAGCTGCCTTGGGGAGTTGATGTTGAATTCCTCGCCGGCGAGCTGATATATCTCCTGCTCGAGTTCGGCCATGCGCCCGGCCATGTCGCGAGAGAGCCGGCCGAGGCTCTCCGGGTCCACCGCTACGCCCGCCATCTCCATGTCCGCGAGGACCGCCACGAGCGGCATCTCCACGGAACAGAAGAGCTTGTGCATCCCGAAGTCCACGAGCTTCCTCGTAAGCATCTCGCGAAGACGCGGAAGCAGAACGAGACCTTGGCAGACTGCGTCGCGCACCACGTTGGCCTGCACCTCGGCGATGGACCTCGGAAGCCCGCCGCGCCCCGCTCGCGAGAAGAGCGCGTCTACCGACGGCACGTCCTCTGCGAGCTGGTCGCGGATCACGTGCTCCAGGTCGCTCCTGCGCTCGGGGTTGACGAGGTAGGCGCCGATCATCGTGTCGAAGTACAGGCCGGCAAGCCCAACGCCTCGCCTGCGAAGGTGGATCATCTTGGGCTTCGCGTCGTGGCATGCTTTCGAAACACCGTTATCCTCGAAGACTGGCTTGAGGATCTCGAGAACCGCCCTCTCCTCAAGGCCGGGCGCCCCGAGATAAGAGTGGACGAAGGGCAGGTAGAACGCCCTGCCGTCAGGGAGGGCGAACGCCATGCCGACGAGGCCCGCGCGCATCGAGTCGGGGCCGTCGGCGACCACGTCAAACGTAAAATCCTTCGCGGCGGCGAGGTCGCGCGCAAGCGCCCGGACGCCTTCGAGGTCGGCCACGGTCACGCACCGGCCCCCGTGCGCTGCTACCCCAACTCCAACAGCGGCCGCGGCGGCCGGACGCTCCCCGGCCCCCTCGCAGGCCGCGCCCTCTCCCGTCTTGCCCGCCTCGCCCGGTCGCACCTCCCCCTCGCCGAACAGGCTCCCCATGGACGGCGCGCCCGGTCTGCCAGGCCGCGCTTCCGCTCCCGCCTCGGCACCCGCCCCGCGAGGGATCTTCGACTCGAAGCGTCTCAGCAGGCTGCGGAATTCAAGACGCCTGAATAAGGCCGCCAGCTTCGCGTAATCGGGCTCCTCCAGCCGGCACCGCTCCAGATCGAACTCGATGGGGACGTTTCGCTCTATCGTGGACAGCCTCTTCGAAAGCTCGGCCTGCTCCGCATGCTGGCGGATGAGCTCGCGGGCCCGCGCAGGCTCGACCCTGTCGATCTCACGAAGGATCTCCTCGACGCCACCGATGGTCTGGATGAGCTTGGCGGCGGTCTTCTCACCGATGCCGGGCACACCGGGGATGTTGTCGGAGGTATCACCCGCGAGGCCCTTGAGGTCAGGCACCTGGCCTGGAGCGATGCCGAACCGCTCCTTCACCGCTTCCTCGTCGAACGTCTCAATCTCGCTGATGCCCTTCTTCGTTATCATGGCGCGGGTGAGCGGCGACACGAGCTGGAGCGTGTCCCGGTCCCCCGTCACGATGACGGACTCGTAGCCCGCCTCCTCGGCCTTCTTCGTCACCGTCCCGATGACGTCGTCAGCCTCGTAGCCATCGATCTCCAGGACCGGGACGCGAAAGGCCTCCACGAGTTCCTTGATGAGAGGCATCTGGGACGCAAGCTCGTCGGGCATGCCCTTCCGGTTGGCCTTGTATCCGTCGAACTCTAGATGTCTGAAAGTGGGCGCCGCCTTGTCGAAAGCGACGGCGAGAAAGTCAGGCTTTTCCTCGTCAACGAGGCGGAGCAGCATGTTGGCGAAGCCGTATACGGCGTTCGTGCGCTCGCCGCTCTTCGTGCTGAGATCGGCCTGGATGGCGTAGAATGCGCGGTTCGCGAGGCTGTTACCGTCTATGACGATGAGCTTCTTCCGTGCCATGTTCATGCCCCCCGCCCGGCCCGGACGGGCCTGGACCGGCCTGGATTAGTATGCGCCCGCTTTACAAGGACCATCAGTTTCTTCCTCATATGCCGCGAGATTCCTTCAGGTCCCGGGAGAAAACGGCACGTTTCGCGCATGAAAGGCCAATTGGGGGCTGAGAGGCGCAACTGGAGGGCTGATAGCACTATGTTAGATACGAAACGTCATCCGGTCTGGCGGGCGTGGCGGGCTTCTCTGGCAGGGCGACTCCTGGCCCTGGTGGCCCTTGACCGTGCAGTCCCTGCAGGACTCGTGATGTGCGGAACGGGTAAGGCGGGGAGAGTGATATACGTCAGCGACTGGATTCGACGCGTGACGCAGAGAACGGGTAAGGCTCGGACCCGTGATGTGCATCACTGGACGGCTCTCAATGGTGACGTGCGGAACGGTTGAGGAGGAACCCGTGATGTACGGCACTGGTCCCGCTTCGACGAGTGACGTATGGAACGATTCATGGAGAACCCGTGACAGAGGGAACGGGTAAGGCGGCAACGATGATGTACGTCACCGATTGGCTCCCGATGAGTGACGTGCGGAACGGGAAGAGCCTGACGAGTGACGTAGGTCACGCGTCCCCTGGTACGTGTGACGTCGGGAACGGGTAGGGCCGTGACCAGTGATGCACGTCACTCGATAGCCCTCAAGGATGACGTGCGGAACGCTTAATGAAGAACCCGTGACGTGCGTCAGCCGTCAGCTCGAGTGACGGCACTCCCGGGCGCTGCATACGTAACAGAGCAACTAAGTGAGGGTGCGGGAATCTTCCCGACTTTGAGACGGGTTGCCAGTGCTTGCACAAGGGGTGTCGAAATCCGGCTATTCGGCCGACTGGCCCTACTTGCCCTACGGGCCCGACGCGCCCGTAGGGCAAGACCTTGGCGAAGCGCTCCCCGTCTGGGGCGCCGTCCCCGAGTGCGACACCGGCAACCCGACACTCGCTGGAAAACGGGGAGGAATCGACGAACAAGGCCGTTGATCCCCCCAGTAGCTGCCAGTTCAGGCGTGCACGGCGACCGGTTTCGGGCGTTCCACCGAGCTGCGCTGCCATAAACGGGAGAAAATCAACAGTCTCGCGGACCCCCACTTAGAGGTTGAGCATCCGGGCGAGCAGGTACTGCGCCACCTCGATCTCACCGTAGGTCTTTGCAAGCTTCCAGTCCTGGTTGAGGACGGCCGTGACGAGGTCGGACGATATGCCAAGCTCGGCCGAGAGCGCGTCGGCGAGCCGCTTCTTCGTAAGGTCCCCGAGCTCGTTCCAGTTCTGGTTGAGCAGGCTCGTTGCCTCTTCTTCTGTGAGGCCGCGCTCAACGAGCCGCTCTATGAGCCTGGGCTGCAGGCCGTCCTTGACCGAGTTCCAGTCTCCGCGCGCGAGGGCCTCGACATCGGAAGGAGCGAGCGTGCCCTTGGAGAGGATGCTCACCTTGGTTGTCACGTCGTCCTTTGTGACCAGGCCCTTCGCCTTGATGAATTTGGGTTCACCCGTCGCATCGGCCACCACGTACACGTCATCGCCACGCAGGAGCTTGTCCAGGCCGGTGGCAACGCTGTTTCTGTAGACCTGCGTGTCAAGCCCCACAGTCAGAGTCTGCTCCGTGTTCCCCTGCGTGGTCACCGTGAGCGTGCCTTCGCGTGCGTCCACGCGGGCCAGCCTGCCCTCGGTAATCCTTACGTCGATCAGAGACTTCACCATCCACGCCGTCTCCGCCCTCGTGGTGGCGGCGTCAGGCTCGAACACCACGCCGAAGTGGACGGGAAGGATGCCGAGCGTATGCGCAGTCTCAACGGCGCGGAACGCCCAGTGCTCGGGACCTACATCAGTGAAGCTGGGTTCAGGCTGCTCGAGCGAGTCCAGCTTGTCGGCGAGCTTCACAACGCGCACGAGCATGGTCACCATCTCCGCGCGGGTGATGTGCCTGTCCGGCTTGAACGTGCCGTCAGGGTAGCCTGAAACGATCCCGGTCTCGGCGAGAGCCGTGATGTACGCTTTCGCCCAGTTGGCCTCGATGTCGCGGAACTTTGGTTCGCCCGTCGGGCGTATCGCGAAGGCCCTCGCCACCATCTTCGCGAATTCGGCGCGCGTGACGGGATTCTCGGGCTTGAAGGTCCCGTCAGGGTAGCCTGCGATTATCCCCTCGTCCACGAGGAACACGATGGCGTCCTGTGCCCATGAGAGATCGACATCCTTCAACCGGGCCGCTGCGCCGGAGGCCGGCGCCGCCGGCGCGGCAGCGGCGCCAAAAACCGGAAGCGCCGAAAGCACCAGGAGTGCCACGAACGCCAGCCCGACTGCGGTGACTAGCTGCGCTGCCCCGTGCTGGGGCGCACCAGGGGCGGGCTTCGCGCGATGCGTAGTGCTCCGTATCACAACCATGCCGTCCTGAGCGTGTTTCAAGGATAAATCCCTCCTTGGATGGATGGTCCCACGAACGGCCCTCATGGGTCACGCCACGGAAGGTTCCCTCGGCAGAGCGGACGTCACCTGGATGGGCCGTGATCCCATTATCCTGCTACAGGTGCGAATTCAACGCAGCCTGCGCCACACCTTTATGTAATTCATGGACCCTTCGGGAGTCTGCGGTGTTTCCGGCGGTCGTTGGGCCGAATGGGTCGCACCGGAAACCCTGCCAACGAACCGTCCTAAAATCCAGGCGCGTGGCCTGCAATTCGCGACCTCTGGCGCACCACCTGCCCGAAAAGTGGCCGGCCCGCCGATGTTGGTGCTGGTGCTGGCGCTGGTGCTGGCGCTGGCACTGGTGGTAGTGCTGGTGCCGGGGTTGGCGCCTGCTCGAGCGGTGTCGGCGCTGGTACCACGCCCTCCTCTTTCGGGGGCATGACCGGGCGCGTCGAAATCATGAGCATGAGGGTCTGCGGGTCCCACGTGACGAGCACCGTGGCAAAGAGCCGTCGCAGGTCGTCGAGGCTCACATAAGCCCTCCCGGATGCGACGACGCCGCGCACCGGCACCCCGCCGACGATAGCCAGGCGCTGCACCTGGTCCCAGTGAACGTAGCACCCCAGGGCCTCGGCTATGGGCCGCAGGGCCACCAGCACGTTCCGTGCAGCATCGATCCGCGCCGCGCCCGCGAGGAGCGGGCGACCGTCCACCTCGACACGCGGCACCCATGGCACGGGCTCTGGCTTGCCGCTGGCGGTCGCGACGATTGCTTTGAGAGCATCTTCGTCCAGGTCGGGCGCTGGCTGCGGCAGGCTCGCCGCAAGCACCGCCACAGCGGCTTCAAAGGTGTTGGCGCCACGTCCATAGATGTCCCTGTGCACCGTGATATGCGCGCCGATGAACCCGGGCCGCACCTCCCCCGGCTCGATTTCGATGGTCCGGTAGACGAACTCCACCTGCGTTCCGACGGGCACGATGTCATAGAGTTCCCTCGCGTCCTCGTCGCGCATCCGGATGCAACCCAGGCTCACCGCCTTGCCGATGGACGCCGGGTTGTTGGTTCCGTGGATCCCGTACCCGGGCCAGCTCAGGCCCATCCACCGTGATCCGACAGGGTTGTCGGGCCCTGGCGGTACCGCCGGACGGCCGTCGGGCGGGAACCATGTCGGGTTCTTCGCCTTATGAACAATAGTACACGTCCCGATGCGGCTCGGCGAAACGGCTTTCCCTACGGCTATAGGGTACTCTTTCACCAGCTCATCGCCGCGGAAGAGGGACAGCCGGTACGCCGGGATGTTGATCACTATCCTGTACACTCCCTGGTACGTTCCCTGTCGACTGGGCACACCGCTCGTCCCAGTGGCCTGAGTCTGACCTGCGCCTGCGGCCTCAGCGTTGCCGTTGCCACCCTCGCGGCCGTCGCGGCCGTAGCCGTGCTCGTGCTCGTTCCCCTGCCCGTAGCCGTGGTCGTCGCCCCCGGCCTGCTCGGGCGCAGGATCCAGGACCTCAGCCGTGATGGAGGAGTCCCCACCCCCCTCTGCCGGGGCCGAGGCCCACGCCCCGGGACGTCCAGCTTCCCCAAAGAACACAAGAAGCGCGATGCCGAGCGCCACACATAGCCACAACGCCCGTGTTTTCCGACGCACTCGAAGGGTCCCTCCTGCTCCACCCGACCCGCCGCTGCAGGTAACTCGTCGCCGCCGTTACCGGCAACAGTATATTCAGGAGGTCGAGCACGTAGACCGCGCGACGAACGAGCGTTGGTGGCTCTGGGGTGTCGGGGAGAACAGGGGGCGGGGGCATCGTTACCGCCGAGACTCGGCCAGAACTGGGACCTCTTGCGGCAACCTCCCGGTTGACCCATGTCGAAGGCCCGGCCTCGCGGCGAGGCCGGGCCTGAACGTAGCAAGGTGCAGCGGAAGGCCACGGAATCAGAGTACTTTCTCCCCCAGCGGCTTCTCGAGCAGCGCCACGAAGAGCCTGACCGCGTTCTCGATGTCGCCCAGGTCTGCCATTTCGGACGGCGTGTGCACGTATCTGGTGGGGATGGAGATAGCCCCCGACGGGACGCCCTCCCGCGTGAGATGTATGGGCCCAGTGTCGGTGCCGCCGTACTCCAGCACCTCCAGCTGGTATGGGATCCCCTTCTCCTTCGCCGTCTCCACCATCACCTGGCGAACACGCGGGTGGGTCAGCACCGACGAGTCCTTCACCTTGATGGTGGGTCCCTTGCCCAGGCTGACCGCCATCGTGCGCGCCTCCGGCGTGTCGCCGGTCCCCGTCACGTCGACCGCGATCCCGATATCAGGACTGATGCCGTACGCCGCAGTCTTCGCCCCGCGCGTGCCGAGCTCCTCCTGGACCGAGAATACCACGTACACCTGGTTCGGTATGTCCCGCCCTCTGAGTTCCTTCAGCACCTGCACGAGCACGGCGCACCCGCAGCGGTCATCGAGGGACTTCGCGATGATGCGCCCGCCATCGCTCACGCGAGCATCTCGCTGGAAGCCCGCTATGTCGCCGACCGACACCTTCTCTCTCGCGGACTTCTCGTCGGCCGCGCCGATGTCGATGAACATCTTAGAAAGCTTCAGGTCCTTGATGTCATCGAGCTTCTCGGTGCCGAACGTGCCGACTGTGCCGTTCTCGAACGCGACTCTCTCGCCGAGAAGCACGTAGGGCGAGACCCCACCGATGTTTGAGAACCTCACAAACCCCTTCTCGTCGATGTGGGTCACGATGACCCCGATCTCGTCCATGTGCGCCGCGAGCAGCACGCGCGGGCCTGCGCCTGCTGCCTTTCGGACCACGATGAGGTTCCCGAGCGCGTCCACCTTGACCTCGTCGGCGAGGCCCTCCACCTCCTTGCGGAGGATCTCCCGCACGGGACCCTCGTTGCCTGCCGGGCCGTACGCCTCGACCAGCTTCTTCAGAAGTTCCTTCAACACGGCAGCCCCCTCTCGTCGATGCTATCAAGAAACGCCCCTACAAGCGCAAGCGTGTGCTCGAAGTCTTTCTTGTCGATGACCGCCACTGGAGAATGGATGTACCTTGTCGGCACGGACACCACCGCAGCGGGGATACCCTCCCTGATGAGGTGTATCCTGCCCGCGTCCGTGCCGCCTCCAGTGAGTTCCCTCATCTGGAACGGGATGCCGCGCGCCTCCGCGACCTCCATGAGGCGCCGCACGATACGCATGTCGGCTACGAGGCTTGCGTCTGTGCGCGTGAGCGCCGGACCCCTGCCCAGGCGGGTGGAGTACTGGTGTTCCTTTGAGCCGGGGACATCGGACGCCGTCGTGCCCTCGAGCACAATGGCAAGATCCGGCTCGAGCCGGTATGCCGCTACCTGCGCGCCGCGCGCTCCTACCTCCTCCTGAACAGTGAATGTGGCCTGCAGCGTGAAGCTCCAGCCCTTGTCCTGAGCGAGGAGTTCCGCGATTATGGCGCACCCGACCCTGTCGTCGAAGGCCTTGGCCTTGGCGCGCCCCGACCCGATCTCCGCGTACTGCGTCGCGAACACCACGCCGTCCCCGAGCTTGACTAGTTTCTCCGCCTCGTCCTTGTCCTTGGCGCCGATGTCGATGTACAGGCCCTCGAGTTCGAAGGGCTTGTCAGCCTCCTCGCGCTTCTGGAGATGGATGGGTTTCGCCCCGATGACTCCCGGGATGCGGTCTCTGCCGACCAGGACCTGCTTGGACACGAGGACGCGCGGATCAACGCCGCCGACGGGGTAGAAGCGCAGCATCCCGGACTTCTCGATGTAAGTAATCATCAGGCCGATCTCGTCCATGTGCGCTGCGAGCATGACCTTCGGGCCATCCTTGCCGTCCTTCGCAGTTGGGCGCTTTATGGCGATGAGGTTCCCGATGGAGTCAGTCTCTATTTCGTCGCAGTGGGAACGGACGTGGTCGCGCAGGATGTTGCGGACCTCGTGTTCCTGTCCCGACACGCCGAAAGCCTCAGTGAGGGCCTTTAGAAGCATGTCAATCCCTCCACAAACTTCTTGTCGAGCCGCACGATGAACTCCGCCAGCAGCCTCCCCGCTTTCCTTATGTCGGCGAGCGAGACGGTTTCGACGGCGGTGTGCATGTAGCGAAGCGGGATGGAGATGAGGGCGCTCGGGATGCCCCCGCGGGTGACCTGGATCGCGAAGGCGTCGGTGCCTCCGGGGTGCGGGCTTGGCTCCACCTGCACGTCGATGTCCAGGTCATCGGCGATCTCCTTGAGCCTCGCGTAGATGGCCGCGTGGACCTGCGGCCCGAAAGCTATCGCTGGGCCTTTCCCGAGGGTAAGCGTGTCGTATTCTGGGACCCCGAGCATGTCGCCGTGCCCGACGTCGATGGCGATGCCGATGTCGGGGACGATGCCGTAGGTGCTCGTGATGGCGCCGCGGAGGCCAACTTCCTCCTGGACGGTCGCGACGCAATAGACGTCCGCATGGTGACGCGCGTTCGCCAGCACCTTCAAGCACTCAAACATCACGGCGACGCCGGCCCTGTCGTCCATGGCCTTTCCCGCCATTAGCTGGCCCTTGAGGCGCGCGGGGTGCGTGGCGAAGGTGGCGGTGTCGCCGACTTCCACGAGTTCCCGCGCCTCCTCGCCGGTGAGGCCGACGTCGATGAAGAGGTCCTCCCACTTCACGGACTTCTTGCGCTCGTCGGGCTCCTGCACGTGGGGCGGCTTGGCGCCGATCACCCCGGGGAGGTCGCGGCGGCCGTGGACGACGACCTCGAGGCCGGGGAGGATGCGCCTGTCGATGCCGCCGACCTCCGTGACTCGCAGGCACCCCTCGTCCTCGATCTTGGTGACCATGAGGCCGATCTCGTCCATGTGGGCGGCAAGCATCACTCGGGGGTGCGGGGCACGCCCCATGCCGCGCTTCAGCACGATGAGGTTCCCGAGGGCGTCGCGGCGGGCCTCGTCGAAAAGCCCGGACATCTGCCCCTTCGCAACCTCGGCAACCTCGTGCTCGTGGCCCGAGACGCCGGCCTCAGAGATTAGGCCGGCCAGAAAGTCAGCCAGATCCCGTGTTGCCATGACCACTCCTCCAATCGCGTAACCTGGACATCCTGTACATCCTGCGTAGCATGCCTGGGCTAAGTAGATCGCCACAAATTCACGCCGCTTTTCAGGGCGCGAGCCCTACCCAGGATTGCCGGTGTCGCCCTCCGGAGGCCACGCGCTTGCGGCGCGTCTCCTTCGAATCTGGCGCTTAGAACCAGCCAGATTCCAGGCGCCCCGCCCTGGCAGGCACCGGTAGCCCCAACACTGTCAGGAGAAGTGGCCCAAACTTGTGGCGCCATACTTAGGCCGAGCTAGACCCATATGGCTAGGCCTTCCAGCCATTCCTTGTTCGCCAGAGGCGGCGAAATTCCTGCTATGAGTGCTGAGATTCTACGAACATCGTAAGCCCCGATTTGCCTCACCTGAGGTGACCGCTCGGCGACGTGCGCGCGCCCCCTGCACCGTTGATGTGCAAGCGCTGGCACCAGCGCCCGCTCTGGCGTCGGCGCCACGGATCGCTGTGGGTCCGAACCTCCGCATGGCCCCCACCCTGGCGGCCCTGAAGGCCCTGGCAACCCTGGCTCCCCCGGCGACCCTGTCGACGCCAGGGGCTTCGCTGGCGCACTGTGGTTGCGGGCCAAAGGTAGTGTGCTTCCAGCGGCCACGACGCATACCGGACGTTCAGGCTAGCACTGCTCCGTCGCATATGCAGTCCCTGGCAATTCTATCGCCCAAGCGGCCGCCTGGGGCCCTTCGAATACGAATCACAGACGGGTTAACCGCGCGGACGACCGCCCGACTGGAGTGCGGCTGCCTACCTGGCAAAGTAGCACCAAGTATGGCGCCATAAGTTTTCGCCACTTTTCTTGAGGGTGTGGCCTCTGCAATGGGGGTGGTCATGGGCAAGGCGTCAGGTGCGGCAGGCCTCATCGACTTGCTCAAGGCGACGATACTACTCGCAGCGCGTGTCCGCCTGGCGGCCACGGCCGCCGTTTTCATGGTAACGACCGTCGCCCTCGCCAGTGGCGGCCGGAAAGGAACCGAGGACTTTCATAAAGAGCGTCTTTGTCTCCAGCTCCCTTATGGCCTCCCGGCAGGAGGGGTCCGAGATGTGGGTTTCGAGATCCAGGTAGAATATGTACTCCCACGGCTGGCCGCGGCTGGGTCGAGACTCGAGCCGCGTCATGTTGATCTGACGGCACACGATCGCCCCGAGGCACCAGTACAGTGCCCCCGGCTTGTTCTCCGTGGCGAAAACGATTACGGTCTTGTTCCTCTTGCCTTTCGCGGCCAGTCCTCGCCCGACCGCATAGAACCTCGTGGAGTTGGACTTGTTCGTTTGAATCCCCTCTGCAATCACCTCGAGGCCGTATAGCTCGGCCGCCCGCCTGCTGGCTATGGCAGCGGCACCCTGCATGTTCGTCTCCTTGAGCATCTTGGCGCTGCCCGCCGTGTCGTACACGGCGATCGTCTCAACGCCGCGCCTCTCGAGGAACTCGTCGCACTGCGCGAGTGCCTGTGGATGCGAGTAGACCTTCCGGATGTCCTGCAAAGTCTGCCCTTCCAGGGCGAGCAGACAGTGGCTGATCGGCAGGATGACCTCCCCGTGAATTACGAGATCGTTCTTCAGGAGAAGGTCGTAACTCTCGTTGATGCTCCCCGCCAGGGAGTTCTCGATGGGTATCAGGCCGTCCGTGGCCGCGCCTTCATTGACGGCTCTGAACACTTCAGATAGGCTGCGGCACGGTAACACGTCCAGCCGGCCCCGGACGATCTCGCCAAAGAACCTCACGACCGCCTCCTCGCTATACGCGCCCCTTTCCCCTTGAAACGCAACAACCCGACGCACCGCATAAGCTCCCTTCGGACCGGCCTGTTCGCCTTTTCAGGAATTATACCACCCCGAGACACCTCGTGAAAGTGCTTGTTTGCCCCTGTTCTCCCCGCGGTTGAAGCGTGTTGTTGGCAGCAACCTGCCGTGATATAGTAGATGTGAACGACGAGTCCATCCGCACAGGAGTAGCCTCAGTAAACCCGAGCGCGAGTATCGCAAGGAGGCGCTTACGGGCATGGCCTGGGATGCCTGGGAACACGAGATCGCCGATTACCTGACGGCCCATCCCAAAGTTGTTCTGGCCTTTCTATTCGGGTCGTTCTCGAAGGGCAAGTCCAAGGCTGGCTCGGACGTGGACGTGGCTGTCTACCTTGCGCCGCCCTATTCAGCTGACGACGTTTCCGACGTCTGGAGCCATCTCGAGGATCTCACCCATCGCGACGTTGATCTGCTGGTGCTCAACACGGCTCCCCCGATCATATCGTGGACCGCGATGAAGGGGAAGGTCCTTGTCAACAAAGACCGAAAGCTACACCTGGAACTGATGCTCGAAAGGTCGCGGGAGGCTGAAGATTTCCGCGGGTTCCTGATGGACTTCTGGCGCGAAAGAAGGCGTCGCTGGGGGGATGAAGGTGCTCAGTCTCTCGGTTGAACAGGTAGAGAGCATCGTGCGGAGACTGGACTTCATGAGGGTTGAAGCAGGCGATATCAGTCGCTTCACCAGCATGACCCAGGCCGAATACATGCTGGACCGAGATCGCAGGCGAAGCCTGGAACGGCTGGTCGAAAACGTGGTGAATGCGAGCATCGATGTTGTCAAGATCGTCCTGTCCGCGGGTGACCTTCCTATCCCGGATACCTATCGCGACCTTATGTTACAGGCGGGCATGGCGGGATTCATCGAAGGCGGTCTGGCCGAGAGACTGGCAGAGATGACACGTTTACGCAACATCCTTGCTCACCAGTACCTTGATATCCGGTGGGTGGGGTTGCGCGCTTTTATCGATGAGGCGCCCACCCTTGTAAAGGAGTTCATTCGTAGCATAGAGGACCTACTGAATGAAGCAGGCGGCTCACGGTAAGCGACCGAGACGAGGCGCGAGGGGTCTCTCCGCAGCTGCTGGCGGTCGACGGACTGAAATTGCGACGACCGCACACCGCAACCCCTGAGGCTCATCCCTGACATTGAGGCTGACCCCCACCTGGGCCGAGGCTACCCCCACTTGCCCTCAGGCCCGCACGTGATGTATAATGCAAGGCGGGCGAAGGTCCAGGGGCGTGCGGGCCCGGGCCCGACGCACTGGCAGCCTCGCCGTCACGAACCGCAAACGAACCAACCTTTGGTGCCGAAGTGGCGGAACTGGCAGACGCACGCGACTCAAAATCGCGCGGAGTGACCCTCCATGGGGGTTCGATTCCCCCCTTCGGCACCAGCGTTTTGAGCAGAATTGGTCAGACAGGCATTGAGGCAGTGAGCAGGACTTTCGTGTCCCGCTCACTGTCGTTTATGTCGCCGTTGTCCCCCTCGGAAATGGAAACTGGACAATGATTGGACAATAACCGTCTAGCTGGGCGAAAGGAGAAGCCCGGCCTCCGAAGGGACCGGGCTACAGGAGGAGCCGGCTCAGACAGTAAGTGCGTGGAGGTTGGTTACTTGCTGAAAATGGGGAAGAAGAGGCAACATATGGGGATGAATATGATGATTATGATTATGATTATGATTATGATCCACCACCATGAGCCTCCGCCCCAATCCGGCTTAGTGATCTCGGCCATATTACCCACCTCCCTCGAAAAGTCCTCGACAGGGGGTCGTCCGCCGCATGGTTCCCTGCGGCCGTGATATCATATGCCCATCTGGACGAGGATGACACAAGGACTCCACGCCAGCGAGAACCTCACGCCTGACTCAAGGACTCCACTATCGGAGGATTCGGGAATGGGTCTGCACTCATGTGAGGGACGAGGACCTCGCCGATCTCTATTCGGACACGGGCCGCAAGTCCGTTCCGCCCACAAGGATACTCGCAGCCATCATGCTCCAGCTCACGCTGGGCCTGTCTGACCGTAAACTCGAGGAGGGGTCCAATTGCGACGACCGGTAGGCAAAGAGATCTCTTGCCGAGTCCCTGGTCAAGAACGCCCGGGCAAGACTCGCAGGGCCAGGGACCTCAAGGATCGGCGCTTGAAGGGTTATCCACAACTATGAGCTGCCACCCTTGAGCGGCCATGGCGTCGTTGAATGCCGTGAAGTCATTGGTCTCCGTGAACGTGTATCCGAGGTTCGTCAGCGCTTCCGTTGCGAAATGGTGCTGGCCATCATCGTAGACCAGTATCTTCGCCTCTCTCAGGCTGAAGTCGACCTGAGTGGTCTTGCCGGACGTCACAACAACACCGGATTTCACCTGGGGAACGTAGCCCTCCTTCTGAACACCCACGGTATATGTCCCGGGAGCGAGGGTCACCGTGTATGCTCCGGTTGAACCTGAGAAGCCGGGCATTGATCAAGCAACAGAGCGATCTCAAGTTGGTGTCCGGCTGGGGCGACGCGTCTGGGAGTCCGCACAGCAGGGGCGGGTGAGCAACGGACTTGCTGTGCGTGGTTCAAGTCCTAGGTTGGCTGTCTGCGGCAAGTCAGCGTGAAGGCGCGCCGGGTGAGTTCGTGCTCCTGCACGCGTACGCAAAGCAGAGCAACAAGACGCCGAGAAGAGAGCTAGGAATCGCCGAGTCACGCATGAGAGAGCGGGTTGCCCGGAAAGGACGCGCAGGCCGCGGGCGCCAACGGTGACTGGCGTAGTGCATTATGTCTCGTTCTGAGAGGTGGTGAAAGGTGGACTGGAAGGAGCTTCGGGTGAGGCTTCTACGCGATCCTGAGGTGCGGCGGCACTACGAGGAGTTAGCCCCGGCGTACCAGCTGGTGGCTGCAATGGTCGAACAGCGTAGGAGGCTCGGCATCACGCAGGAAGATCTGGCCAAGCGTATGGGGACTTCGCAATCCGTCGTGTCCAGGCTGGAATCGGGGAGGTTCGTCAACGTGACTCTACGGACTCTGGAGCGGATGGCGCGAGTTCTGGACTGCTCGCTTCAGATAGACCTCGTTCCGGCGACCGGAGACAAGAGCGAGCGAGATCACGACGGGATTGCCCCGGTCAAGGCGTGACCAAAACCGGCCGCCGCAAGCCCCGAGCTTTAGCTCTGGGGAGGTTCAGCCGTCCCGTGGAGCACCGCGCCAAGAGCGGCATACCATCCTCGTAACGGCTGCGCACCCTCGTGGTCTTCCAGGCCTTCACTCAACTACGGTCACAACTTCCTCCCATGGCCGTTGAGGACGCGGGCGCTTGCCGGCAGGGTCCCGCTTCGGGTAGCCTATGGGAATCATGGCGACCGGCCGCACATCCTCTGGCAGGCCGAGAGCACGCCTCGCGGCATCCTCGTCGAACGCCCCGACCCAGCAGGCCCCAAGTCCGTAAGCGACCACCGAAAGGAGGATGTTTTCGACGGCGGCGGCGGTGTCCTGGACGCAGTACAGCTCGGACCCACGCTTTCCGTACTGCGCCGCGCTACGGTCAGGCTCGGCCGCCACCACCACGACGACCGGGGCCTCTTCGACGAACTTCTGGCCGAAGGCGGCCCGGGCGAGAGCAGCCTTGGTCTCAGCCCGCTTTACCACCCAGAACCGCCACGGCTGAACGTTGCCCGCCGTCGGCGCCATAAGGCCTAGGCCGACAATACGGCTTATCGTCGCATCAGGGACTGGGTCGGGCTTGAACTCCCTCACGCTCCTGCGCTGTTCGATGGCCTCGACAAGGTCCTTCGTCAATCTGGATCACCTTCCATGCGTAGTGTGTGGTCGCGAGCCTGGGGCCGCTCCGCGTTGCCGACCGCCCTGAGCTTGCCGGCGCTTGCGGAAGCCGGCGCTTCCGATCAGGCAGGCTCAGGCGCCCCTTCCCGCGACGCGGTCAATGCTCGCCGGGAACGTCCCTCGTCATGGCACTGGTCTACTTGCCCAAGCTGGACGGCACCGTCGCTCCTGTGGTCCCCGGTAGCGCCCCGGCATCCGGTTCCACGCCGCCCACAGATACCTCTAGCTCGCCGATGATACCACCCTTGCTCACGACGCACGGCCGAAGCCCGCCCTGGCCGTCGGCGCAGGCGGCCCAGGAGCACGGGTCTCCTGGTGTCGGCGCTGGGCCACATCGTGCTCGACCCACAGGTAGCTGAGCAGCCTGTGGGCCGCCGCCGCGCCCGAGACGGCAGCCCGTCTCGTCGTCGCGCCATCGCCCCGTCGGACGTCCAGCCAAAGGCGGCGCAGGGCCCCGTCCTCGATGCTCATGGGGATGTGCGGCCTCACCGCAAGGCCCAAGCAGCGTTCGGCAACGCGGTCCACGAGGTCCTTGACCTGCGGTAGGCCCTCCGGCGGGACGAACGCCGGGCTTGTGGCCACCGTCACCAGGGCTGCCCGGCTATTTGGCATGAAGAAACGATCGTGCGGGACGATCTCGACCTCCACCTCGCGCCCCGCGCGGCACCGTCCCTGTTCATGATAGGACGGCGTTTTCCTGTGCCTGTGCAGGCGAACGCCAGGAGTGTCCCATGGCTCCCATTCGCCGCTGTCATAGAGCCACCGGGGAACGACCCACACGATCTTTGAGAACAGGCCGTCCTCGACGGCCTTCCTTACAAAGTTGCCGCAGTGGACGAGCCAGGTGAAGGTATCGTAGAAGTCGGAATGGGCGTCCACGTGGACCAGGGTGGCCGACCGGGCGCCCCACTCCTTCCAGACGAAGTATGCTTCCTTGTGGTCGGTGAACACGGCGGCCGGCCTTGCGTCCCAGCCCACTCCCGCATGCTGCAGCCACCCTACGATCTCGCCAGGAGCCATCCACAGCTCCTGCCGGACCCCGGAGTTGCCGTTCGTCCTGGGCCGAAACATGAAGTCCGCATCGATATCCAGGTATACCCCCATAATCTGTACCACAACCCCGTCATTGAAGGGCCATGTGCCGTCCGCACCGCGCGGCGGCGCTCCTTAACCAAAGTGTACACTCACGCGCGCAGAATTCAAGCCCCATCGCAGAATTCAAGCCCCATGACCGGGCGGCAGGGTTGGGAGGGGAAGATGCACGAGGGTTTGGCAAGCCCAAATGCTGCCAGATTCTGCGTAGGCGCGCGAGAGGCGCACCGTCCGCCCGCCCCCTGACCCGAACACAGCAACGTGCACCGCCGCGAGCGTGCGACACCGCGAGCCTCCGGCAAAACGCGGCGTCCCGTGAACCCAGCCCTCTGTGAGGGTGAAGAAATGCTTCCGACTTTCGGAGGGGCTGCCGGTGACGCTAAGAGAGAGTGCAGCACCGGCAACCCAGCGACTGATGGTGAGTCGGCAAGAACCGACGGACCCTCACTTAGTGTATGTCGAGCCGGTATGTCCTGCCCTTCGCCTCCTCGGCCTTGGGGATCACCACCTCGAGGACGCCGTTCTTGAAGCTGGCCCTCGCCTGGTCGGCCTTCACCTTCGTCGTGATCGGCAGCGTCCGGGCAAAGGAGCCGTAGGCGCGCTCGCGCCGGTATACGTTCCTGTCCTCGACTTCTTTCTCGTACTTCGACTCGCCCTTTATCGTCAGGGCGGTGTCGGTGAGCGTGACCTCGACGTCCTTCTGGTCCACACCCGGTAGATCCGCCCTCACCACGAGGTCGCTCTCGGTCTCGTACATGTCCACCGACGGCTGCCACATGCGCCCGGGCAAGATCCCGCCCACACCGCGCCTTGCGAACGTCTCGTCGACCACCCTGTTCATCGCGTCGCGAATCGTTGCAAGCTCATCAAAAGGATCCCATCTGATAAGGCTCACCTGCCACGCACCTCCTTCCGCCTTCGTGCCCGTGCTCCTGCCCGAAGGGGCACACGAAGTAGCATGCGTAGTATTCCACGTGTGCACAGGCACTAAACGGCGTCGGGGGCTTTGACGCTCTCTGCGGGCCAGGCCGCCCTTAAGAACGGTCGATCACGGTGTCCATGCGCTCATCGGCAAAGGACTTCCGGACGGCGAGGAACTCGAGCGTGCCTTCTTGCCCGAACCTCAGCGGGTAACATCCAACTATCTCGTCATACTCGGACGATTCCATGCCGTCGAGCACCACGCGCTGTCCTGAGCCGCCATTACTGTCGCTCTTTCTGACGATATGGGCCAGGTGGCTGCCATCGGCGCTGAAGGCAGGACACAGAGCCCCTTCGTACTCGCGGTCCCCACGCACCATGACATACTTGCAGTCGGCTGACCTCTTGAAGGCCGTCCCGTGTTGAAGGCCGTCCCGTGTCTTGCCCTTCCAACTGACGAACGCCACCTTGCGGGCATCCGGAGAGAACGTCACCTGTTCGATGCCCTGGTATGGCGGGCCTTCCTTTCCATCCAGCACAAGGTGGTTGTTCTTGCCCTTGATGGCCACGTATGCAAAGTGCATCCCGTCTGAACTGAAGGCAAGGCTTCCGGTCTGGGAGGAGAATCTCCCCGCCCCTATCTCGTCGTATGCAGGTCCCTCCTTGCCGTCCACGACAACAATCCATTTTGTCCCCTTTCGTGCTGCGTAGGCAAGTCGTTCTCCGTCGGGGCTGAACACGATATCGGTAGACACATAAACCCCCTTGACGATGTGGCCGATCTGGTCGTATTCAGGGCCACATTTGCCGTCCAGCCACATGTTTTGGATCTTCCCTCAGATGAATCGCCTGAGGAACATCCATCGGTTCGTATTGAAGCTCGAGCTCGACGTGGTAGCCGAAGGCCAGCAGCACGCTATGCGCTGCGTCCAGGACATTCAATGCGGTGTTTGCAGCGCCGGCCGCTGTGCCTGCCGCCCCTTCCATCTGGCTTACGGTATTCAGGCCGGTGTCGATTCCCATCTGCTTTAGAGTGCCCCCGAGGGACGGCACGCCGCCATCATCGCCGGCCAGGGCGCTACCGACTGTGAAGGCGACCACAAGGAGGACAAGGGTTATAGCGGTTGCAGGGAAGCGCGCGGCGCTCCACGCCCGCGAATGCGTGCGAGAAGTCCAGACACCTCCATATATGGCTTCGCAATGATACCTCATTGGACGTCACCGCCAAGCAGCGCCGGGTTGATCCTGGTCGCGCCCAAGAGGTCGATGGTCACCAGCATCGCCTGCACAGGATCGAGCACGAGGTTACTTGTCTCGCGTTCTTCTGATTCAAAGAGAAGCCCTAGTCTCTTTGGGTTTTCCATCTCTTGAGCGTCCTCTCGTTCTCTCTCGGTGATCTCCAGAAACTCGTTGAGGGAATCATAGTCTTGATCGCAGGCGTACACATAACAGTCAGCGTCGATTACGTCCGCTGCGGCCTTGATGACATCGTGTATGTCACCATCCTGGCTTATTGTGTCATTATAGGCTTTGAAGGCCTCTTGACGTTCCTCTCTGCCCAACCTCGCATTCATCCTATATAGGTCTATATATGCTCTCTGCTGCTCGAGGGAAGTGTCAGCCATATTGAAGATATCGCCGGACTTCAGGGCTTGATAGCTCTGCCGGCCTGCCTTCATAAGTTTAACCACCTCGGGAGGAGTGTCCGCAGGTAATCTCCCTTCCGATGCGTTCATATAAGGTATCCCGGGGCACCTGTTGACCAGGTGCCCCGGAATGCCTAATCATGTTCCGGGGCGCTCGCAAAGCGGGCGCCCCGGTCAGTCCCGTTATCCTGTCTCGTTATCACTTTTCGAGCGTGATCTCGACATCCTGCTCCAGCGTGCCGCCAGAAGTTACCACGAGCCCGCGCACCCACTGGCTGCTGAAGCCATCGGTTATTTCAACGTCGTATTCGCCTTCGGCAAGTTTGGCCTCAAATACGCCTTCCCTGACCATCTCAAGGTCGCAGACGTAGTCATCGGTGCCTGCAAAGTTGACCATCAACCTGACGTCCTCGTCTGTGCACGCCTTGCCGTCCCAGGTCACGCGAAGGCGGAGCTTGCCAATGCCGCCGAGGTTTATTGACTTCTCCAGCGTGCCGCCACCCTGTATTTCAAGTTGACGCAGGCTTCTATCCTGGAACCCTTCACCGAGGTTATAGGCCAAAAGATCGTAGACACCTTCCTTGACCTTCGCCTCAAAGAGGCCTTTCTCGACCTCCTCCAGGTGACAGACCCATTCTTCACTCCCAACATCGCGATTTTCAGGATCGTATTCGTAGAGGCTGAGTCCCATGTCCTCTGAGGAATATGGCTTGCCGCCCGAGGTCACTTTCACTATGATTCTCCCCATGCCGCCGATCTCAAGCGACTTCTCCAGGGTCTCTCCAGGCTTTATCTCCAGCTTGCGAATGGTCTTGTCTGCATACCCTGTGCCCAGGTTGACGGCCAGGAGATCGTAGACACCTTCCTTGATCTTCACCTCAAAGAGACCCTTTTCCACCATCTCTATATCGCAGACATACTCTTCTGAACCGACCTGGGAGTCGCGTTTCTCCGGATCATGCTCGTACAACATCAGCCTCATGCCGCCTACGGAATATGGCTTGCCGCCTGACGTCACTTTCACTGTGACTTTGCCCATGCCGCCGATCTCAAGCGACTTCTCCAGGGTCTCTCCAGGCTTTATCTCCAGCTTGCGAATGGTCTTGTCTGCATACCCTGTGCCCAGGTTGACGGCCAGGAGATCGTAGACACCTTCCTTGATCTTCACCTCAAAGAGACCCTTTTCCACCATCTCTATATCGCAGACATACTCTTCTGAACCGACCTGGGAGTCGCGTTTCTCCGGATCATGCTCGTACAACATCAGCCTCATGTCTTCGACAAAGAAAGGCTTGCCCTCAGCAGTCACCTTCACCCTGATCTTGCTGGGGTTGAACGCCACCTGCTTCTCCACGGTCTGGCCGGCTTTGACTTTCACATCGCGCACCCATTGCTCGGTGAACCCGGCAACGGACGGGGTGACCTGAATGTCGTACGCCCCCTCCAGGACGCCGCACTCGAACACGCCCCGCTCGCCCGGAAGCGGGCTCAGGGTGCGGTAGAGCTTCTGATTCTGGTGCACGCTGACCCTGGCCTCGTTGGAAGGCTTGTTGTCAACAAGGACCTTCAGGCGGAGCTTTCCCGGCTGGTCGAACGTGACCGCGACTTCCTTCGTCTCGCCCGCCTTGACCTCTACGTTCTCCACCGTGCGGTTCTGCTGCGGGTCGCCTGTATAGGTGCACTGGACGCTGTATTTGCCCGGCGCCACCGCCACAGCCATCCTGTCCCCTTGGACCCCGAAGTCCTTGCGGCCCTTCTCCTCGCTGTAGGCCGACGCCTTCAGGCTGGATGCCGGTACCACCCGGTCGCCCATTCGCGCCACCAGCACGATCTTCCCCGGCAGCCCGGCGAAGTCCAGGCGGACCTTCGTGGTCTCTCCCTTTTTAAGCGTCACGTTGGGCTGGCTTGCGGAAAGGGTCTCGCCCTCCACCGTCAGGGTGCCCTTCACGGCGTAGACGCCTTCCGCGGGGAGCGCTAGCTTCAGCACCTGGCCGGCCGGTCCCTGGGGCGTGGCCTTCACGGGCTTGCCGTCCGCATCAAGCACCTCGATGTTCGTGCGGGCTGTGACGTTCGTCTCGCCTGCCCATGCCTCCACCTCGAGCAAAGGCGGCGAGACGACCTCCACCACGATGGACTTGAGCGCCGCGCTCAGGCCCGCCCTGTCCTTTGCCGAATAGTAGTTGCCGATGCACTTGACCTTCTCCTCGGCAGCCGCGGAAAGCCCGAACCCCACGACGTACGGCTTCAGGATGAGGCCGGCGTCCTGCAGCTTGCGCGAGGTGATGCAGGGGTTCGCGCCGCAGCTCTCCTCGCCGTCGGTGACGAGGACGATGACCTTCCTCCCCGCCTTCGGGAAGTCCTTCGCGGCCTCCTCAAGCGAGTAAGTTATGGGCGTCATGCCGCCCGGGTTGAGCGATGCAACGATCTTGAGTATGGCCGCTCGGACCTTCCCCACAGGTCCGAACGGCTGCAGCAGGCCCGAATCCTGGCAGGAGGGCTTGCCCGGCAACATGGACCCATACACGCGCAGGGCGATCTCCATGTCAGGCCGGTCCTCGAGGCTCTCCACCAGCTCCTTGATGACCTCCTTGGCCACCTCGATTCGGGTCTTGCCGCCGTCCACCTTCTCCTTCATGCTACCCGACGCGTCGAAGATGAACTCGATGTATGTCTTCTCCTCTGCAGCGCCTGCGTGCGTGGACCCTGCGGCGAGGAACCATAGCCCCGCCATGAGGATCGCGAGCACGCACAGGCACGCCACCGCGTGTGCTGGCCTCCTCACGTGACTTCCCCCTTCTTCGTGGTATCATGCAGGACGCTCCGCCGATTCACGATGCCGCTCGGCGAACTCACATACGTATCTTACCGACGAATCCCTGACCAAAAACTGACCGAAAGGCAACCCGATGGTGACCGGAGAGGTAGGAGAGAACGGTCTGGTGTCGAATATGCCAGGTGAGTAGAGGCTGGACAGTGCAACCCTGCCTCTACCAGGCCGAAGGAAACATGTCTTCACATCGCAGGTAGCCAAGGTCCACCCAGGGCAGAGGCGGGTGCTGCCGTTGACAGAGATGATCCTGACCAAGCTGATGCCGCCGCGGGCCATGCCCGGCCTGGTATGGCGTCCCAGGCTCATCGAGGTGCTCTCGAACATCGAAGGCCGAAAGCTGACGGTCGTGGCGGCTCCGGCCGGGTACGGAAAGACAGTGCTCATGTTGCAGCTTGCAGGCGCGTTGGGATGCCCGCTCGTCTGGTACCAGCTCGATCCATCAGACAACGACCCGGCAGCTTTCATCCAGTATCTGGTCACCGGAGTCCAGAGGCACTTCCCGGACGTCGGCCGCGAGGTGCTCGGCCTTCTCGAGCAAGGCGGCGTCGCGTCGAGACAACGCCTGATCGTGGCAGCGCTCGTGAACGGCCTCGCTGAAGCAGTGTCCGGCGCCGGCCTCCTCGTGGTTTTCGACGACTACCATGCCGTCACCGACCCTTCAGTCCATTCTCTCGTTCAGGATTTCGTGCAGCGCGTTCCGGCAGGAGTGCACGTCATCATCGCGAGCCGCGCGAGGCCCCCGCTGGCGTTATCGCGCATGCTTATCACCGGCGAGGCCATCATGATCGGCGTGGACGATCTCAAGTTCACCAGGCCGGAGATCGGGGCATTTCTGGGCCGCAGCTCCAAGGAGGGAGATGACGACCGATTCCTGGAGGCAATCGAACGCTGGACCGCCGGGTGGGCTGCGGCGCTGCGCCTCGCGAGGGAGGCCGGGCCCATACCCCTGGACCGCGGCGGGATGGCGCCACCCTCGGGAACCGGAACGACGACTGAAACGGGGGCTGAACCCAGGACTGAAACAAGGACTGAAACGAGGACCGAGACCAGGGCACTCTTTGCATACATGGCTTCCGAGGTGCTCGAACAGCAACCCGAGGATGTGCGCGAGTTCCTGGTGTCCACGTCGGTTCTCGACGTCCTCACGTCGGAGATGTGCGACCTGCTCCTCGGCCGGTGCGATTCCCGCCGGATTCTGGATTTCCTGGAGAGCCGGGAGCTATTCATCATTCCCCTGGCCGGGCGCGGCAGAGCATATCGTTACCACGATCTCTTCCGGAACTTCCTCCAGAACCGCCTGGGCCCGGCGCGGGGCGAGCTTCTTCGCCGGGCGGGGATCATCGCCGAACAGACGGGGGAGTTCGAGCGGGCCGTGGACTATTTCCTTGCAGCGGGATCAGATGCAGACGCGCTGCGGGCCATCAAGGAGGCAGGAAAGGAAGCGCTGCGGTGCGGGCGCTGGCAGACATGCAGGCGCTGGCTCGAGCGCCTGACGTCCGAGGAGTTGTCGGGCGAGCCGTGGCTCGCCCTGTATCGAGCGGAGATCGAGGCTTACAGCGGGCGCCTCGACGAGGCCGACGCGTGGGTGAAGACGGCATCCGCGGGATTCGCTGCAAGGGGCGAGGACACGGGCCTTGCCGAAAGCCGGGTGCTCCAGGCGAGGCTCCTGCGCTGCCATGGTCGGTACATCGAGAGCATGGCCGTGCTGGACCAGGCCTATCCCAAGCTGGCGGCAGCCGCCGCGGCCGGAAGGCGGTTCGACCTCCCCATGGAGAGATCGCTGAACCTCGTCATGACTGGGCAGCTCGAGGAAGCGGAGGCTCTGCTTCGCAGCGCGCTGGAAGCAGCATGGAGGGGAGACGACCGCCTCATCGCATGTCGCCTCGCCGAGGGTCTCGGCAACGTTCTGTACATACGGTGCAAATACCGGGAAGCTTTGAAGATGTTCAGGAGGGCCGCGGAGCTATCGAACGAGTCGCTGCTGCCCGGCTATTACATGCAGGACAGCGCCTGCTGCATCTACTCCGACTGGGGCGAACTCGACCGCGCCCTCGGTCTCGCCAGGCGCGCCGCGGAGACGAGAGAGGCCCTTGGCCTGGTGGAGGCGCTCCCTTCCGCGTACAACTACCTGGCATGCATCTACATCGAGCTCGGCAGGTTCGAGCTTGCTGAGGAATACCATCGACGCGCAATCGAGGCCGGCGGGGAGCATTTCTTCCGCACCCTGAATCGCGCCTACCTCGCCCGGTGCATCGGGCTCCAGGGCCGGTGGTCGGAGGCTGCTGCCATGGCTGAGGAGATACTCGGAGAGGTCCATGGCCAGCAGATCCTGTGCGGCATCTGCCAGGTAGTCAGCGCGCCGGTCTTCATTCACACCGGTGGCATCAGGAGAGCCGAGACCCTCCTCCAGGAGGCAGTATCAGGACTGGAGCCAGCCGGCAAGAGCCCCCCGTTGTGCAATGCGTACGGCTTCCTCGGAGGCGTCCTCCTCGCCCAGGGACGAAATGCGGAAGCGCGGCGGTACGTGGAATTGTACATGAACCTTGCCGCCAGGATGAACTACCTGCAAAGCCTGCTCATGACCTCCCCCGACCTGTACCTCTTGCTCCTCGGGGAAGCCATCAAGCTCGGGATCGAGGTGCCTTTCGCCCAGCGGGTGCTCGTACGCCTCGGCCCGCGTTCCATCGGACTCCTTGCTGATCTCGCGAGCCACGACGAGCCAGAGCTGCGCGCGCGGGCGGTCACGCCCCTTGCCGAAATCGGCGGGCCCCGCGCCGAGGAGATCCTCAGATCGCTCGCAGGTGATACTGCACACCCCGAGGTAAAACAGCTTGCCCTGGCGGCCGTGAGGAGGCGCTGCGGCGAGTCGTCCGGCGCGTCCGCAGCGGCTCGCCATGGCGCCCCTGCGGACCGGGCCGTCCTCAGCACTCTGCCCGCTACCAGCGCCGCGTCAACAGCCAGGGCGGGCTCTATCGACGCCACTGCGGGGACAGACACCCCGCTTCACCTGCTCATGCTTGGCCCGTTCCGCGTTATCCGGGATGGCGTGGAGGTTACTGCCTCACGCTGGCGCACGACGAAAGCCCGCGACCTCCTGGCCTACCTCGCCCACCGCGCAGGGCCGGTCACAGCCGACAGGATCATCGAGGATCTCTGGCCGACCAGCCCCCGTGACAGGGCCGCGACCTCGCTCCACAGCACGCTCTACCGCCTGAGGCGCGCTCTGGACCAGGGACCAGTGCCCCGAGGTGAACTCATCCTCCGCGGGGGGAGGCGCTACCAACTGCATTCCGGGGGCTTTTCCACCGACAGGCAACGCTTCGAGGACCTCGCAGCCGCATGCCTGGGCGATCAGGGCGAAACATCCGAGGAGATCGTGGCCGGCCTCGATGAGATGGTTGCGCTCTATCGCGGCGACTACCTGGAGGACCTGGATTACACGTGGGTGGCGGCGGATCAGGAGCGCCTGAGGAGGCTATGCACGGACGCAAGGGTGCGGCTCGGCCGCCATTACCTGAGTCAGCGGGACTGGTCCAAAGCCATAAGGCACCTGGAGGCCGCGGCCGACTCGAACCCGCTCTCCGAGGAGATATGCTGCCTGCTGATGCGCGCCCATGCGGGCGCGGGAGACCAGCTCGCGGTGCTGAAGTGCTATGCGACCCTCCAGGCGACGATGGCCGAGGAGCTCGGCCTCGCCCCCTCGCCAGGCGCCAGGGCGCTCGTGTACGAGCTTTGCGGAGGCGAGCCCACGTGACCACCGCGCGGCCGGCACCCCTGCGGCTTCGTGGCGGCCCGAACAGTGGGATCTGTCATGGTATACCCTCCCGCATGTCCTGATCGTCACGCGCGCCAGCAGCGCCCGGCGTCAGTATTCCTGCGGCATGTCCAGAAGCTGCTTGTGGGTGAACACCGGGCCGTCGCGGCAGACGTACTTGCCGCCGATGTTGCACCGGCCGCACTTCCCGACGCCGCATTTCATGCGCATCTCGAGGGTGGTGACCACTTGCTCGGGTGCGAATCCGAGCTCAGTCAGGGTGGAGAGGACGAACTTGATCATGATGGGCGGCCCGCACGTCACTGCAATCGCACCCTCCGGGCGGGGAGCGACCTCCTTCAGCACAGCCGGCACGAACCCGACGCGGCCGGACCACGCTGCCTCAGGGCGGTCGATGGTGACGACCTGGTCGATGTCGGCCCTTGCGCCCCACCGCTCGAGCTCGGCTTTGAAGACCAGGTCGCCGGAGCTTCTCGCGCCGTAGATGATCTGCACCCGCCCGAACTCGCCCCTGTGTTCGTCGGAGAGGACGTAGTTGATGAGCGAGCGGAGCGGCGCAAGCCCGATCCCGCCGCCTATGAAGATGATGTCCTTGCCCTGCATGTCGGCGACGGGGAATGTGTTGCCGTAGGGGCCTCTCACGCCAATGACGGTGCCTTCGGCTGAGTAGTGGAGGGCCGTCGTGACCCGGCCCATTTTCTTCACGCTGAACTCGAGATACCCCTGCTGGGTCGGGGACGACGTGATCGAGATTGGCGCCTCCCCCACGCCGAACACTGACACCTCGGCGAACTGCCCGGGCATGTACCGGAACCTTTCCCACGCAGACGGGTCGCGGAACTCCACGCGGAAGGTCTTGACGTCGTTCGCCTCGGTCTCCCGTGTGATCTGCGTTATCATGGCAAGGTACGGCACGTAGGGGTTCACACCGGCATCGCGTATCGTCGCCTGGCCCATGGGTTCATCCTCCCAGATCCTCGCGTGCTGCGGCCAGACGTGCTACGATCTGGCCCGACGCGTTGTTCCTTTCCGTCGTCGCCCTGACAGACCGCCAGAACCGCTCTTCGGTTCTCTTCACTCCTCGCAGCGTTTGCACACCCGCTTGTCAACCTGCGGTTCATTAAACGCGTGAAATCCAACCATTTCCACCCTTTCCAGATCTGGGCCACGCAACCACCCTGGCCCGTATCAAAGGGGCGAGCAGCGGCACACGCGGCACGTGGCCTCACAGCGCAGCAAAGGTCTCAAGGACCTTGCGCACATCGAGGTTAGCAGGGCAGTTCTCGACGCAGCGACCACATCCCACGCACGCCACGCGCCCGTTGTTCTCGACGAAGTAATTGAACTTGTGCATGATCCTCTGCCTGAACCTCTCCTTGCGGGACGGGCGCGGGTTGTGGCCCGAAGCGTGCAGCGTGAAGAGGGGAAACATGCACGAGTCCCAGTTGCGCACGCGCTCCCCGCCCGCCCTCGTCGCCTCGTCGCCGATGTCGAAGCAGTGGCAGGTCGGGCAGAGATACGTGCATACCGCGCAGCCCAGGCATTTCCGGTGGATGTCGTCCCACGTGGCGTCATCGAACGCACCTGCCAGCTTCGACGCCGCCGCGTCCACCGGAACGTCGCCGGCCATGCGCCCCACGGCCCTCGCTTCGGCCTCTCGCGCGGCCGCGAGGTCCGCATCCCCGGCCTCCCGGACAGCGTCGAAGCCGCAAAGGAGCTTCTCCCCCTTCGCAGACAGAGGCCTCACGAGATAGGCTTCGCCCGCCTCGGCAAACATGAGGTCCGACCCCGTCTCGTCGAACGGGCCACCGCCCACAGACGTGCAGAAGCATGCGACGCCCGGCTCGGAGCACCGCGGTGGTCACGTTCGCGTGCTCCGCCGCCGGCTGACGTAGTACGGGTCCTTGTAGTCGTCGGCATCGAACACGAGATCCAGAAGAGTCAGGCTCCGCGCATCGCACGGCCGCACCCCGAAGGCGACCTGCGTGACCTCGTCCGCCGGCGCAGCGCTGGCCGCGACCTCCACCTTCCCGCCCGCATCGAAGGCAAAGAGCACCTCTTCCTGCGGGAAGAACATCTCCTTCAGCGGCCTCTTCGAAAGGACCGGGACACTCTCCAGGTCCCCGGACCCCCGGATATCATCCGCGCCAGCCGCGGCGAACCGCGTCACGCCTCCCTCATCGATGGGAGCAAGGACGGTATATGAGGCCGCCAGATGCCTCATAAATGCGCCGAGGTCTCGCTTGTTCATCACAAGGGCCTTTCCGGATCCGCGCTCTCCCACGCCTCGTTCACCTCAGGAGCACCAGATTGCGCTCGTGGCGCTGTTTGCGCTCTGTAAGAATCCACATTGACCAAGATAGCCGACGTGCTCCGCAGCTGTTCTGCGACTGCTCCGCGATACGCCGCCGTGCATGCGTTCGGACGCCGGGTTCATGAGCTCGTCGCCGCCGCGCCGCGCCCGCAAGCGGCAGCCCCATGCTTCGCCGCCATGCGCTCAAGGAGTCGCAGCGTCGGGCGCCTAGAGGATGAAGTCGTCAGGATCCTCACGCCTGTATGTGGCGAGCACCGGCACGGCCTCGAGGTCCGTCCCCGGCTCGTGGCCGAAGAACTCGAGCGCATCCTTCTCCATACGCTTCGCGAGAAGCCGCAGATCGATCCCCGCTGGGCACGCCCTCCTGCACGCGCCGCAGTCCACGCACCGCCCCGCGGTGTGCAGCACGCGGCCCAGATGGAACACCATCTTGTCCGACAGGTCCCGCCACCTGCCCACCCATTTGGGGCTCTGGCGGTCAACGAAGCACTCGGGACAGTAGCAGAGCGGGCAGGCCTGCCTGCACGCATAGCACTCGATGCAGCGCTCGATCTCGCGGGCAAAGTACGCGGACCGCTCCTCGGCGCTCCGATCTGCGAACTCTTCCACATGGGCGAAACCCGTCTCCCGGGGGCAAGCTTCCCGCGCCCATCCGTCTTCGCCTGCCAGGAAGTCGTGAATGACCGGCACGGGATGGGTGCACGTTGCGCAGGCGGGCGACAGGACGTCCTCCACCGGGACGGCCTTCTCGAAGCCCTCGCCTCGCACCACGATGACATCCCCGGCCGCGCCCACGACTGCGCTCCGAACGACCATCCCCTCGCCCACGGCCGCCGCCAGCCTACGGCGGTCGATCACGCCCCGGCAGGGCACGCCCACTATCTTCACCTGCTCGCGGGTTATCTGCTTCTCGATGATGAGGTTCACGAGCGTGCGCACGTCGCAGCCCTTCACCACCACGCCCACCCGGCCCTTGAACTTCGGCAGGTAGGTGGCGAGGTTGTTCTCGCACGCCCGGCCCCATACGAGGCGCGAGACATCGTCGGGCCTCGTGATGAACGCCGGAGTGGTGCGAAGGGGAAGCGACCCTTCCTCGTACCCGATGAAGACGTCCACCTCGCCCCTTTCAAGGAGGTCGCGGGCGATGTCCCTCAGACGCTGCGTTATCTCCGCTCTCGAGTCCCCGGTCACCATCTACCTCTGCCTCTCCTTCACAAGCCTCGTGGGTTTGCCGAGCGCCCTCACGCTTTCTGTCACCCGCTTCACCACGTCGGCAAACTTCTCACCCTCCGCGGCGGAAACCCACGAGAAATGGACGCGGCCCTTCTCGATCCCGAAGAAATCGAGGAGGTCGGCGAGGAGCGCGAATTTCCGCCTGGCAAGGTAGTTGCCGGCTATGTAGTGACAGTCGCCGGGATGGCACCCGGAGACGAGCACGCCGTCGGCACCTCGCTGCAGGCACTTCAGGATAAGGAGCGGGTCCACCCGGCCCGAGCAGGGCACCCGGATCACGCGCACGTTCGGCGGGTACTGGATGCGGCTCGTCCCTGCGAGGTCAGCGCCGGCATACGAGCACCAGTTGCATAGAAATGCCACGATCTTCGGCTCCCAGGCGCCGCCCGCCCGGTCGGCCATGACCTCAACCGCTGCTTTAGCGGGAGCGCAGGCATCGGGCCGAGCGGCGGCACCGCCGGTCCCGACGCAGGGCCCCGCGGCACCCGCGCCGGTCTCCTCGGCCTCGGCTGCGGGCCCACCGTGCGGTCCCGCCATGCACTGGCACGGGTTCAGTCGGTCGGGATGCTCCGGATGTTCCATGACGTGCCCGGCGGACTGCCACGTGGAATGTTCAGCCTTCAGCACAGGGCGCTCACCTCCGCCAGGATCTCCTCCTCCGTGAACCCTTTGAGCGTGAGGGCACCGCACCGGCATGTGGCGGCGCACAGGCCGCAACCCTTGCACAGCGCGGAGTTCACCTTCGCCACGTTATCCTTGGGGTCGATGTCGAGCGCCTTGTACTGGCACGCCTCGACGCACAGCCCGCAGCCTGTGCACCTCGTCTTCATTACCTCGGACTTTATGCCCTCGGTGGCGATGGTCCCGCTCGCCAGCACAGTGCACGCCCTCGCCACCGCCGCGTGGGCCTGGGCGATGGTCTCGTCGATGGTCTTCGGGGCGTGCGCAAGCCCGGCGAGGAACACTCCCTCAGTGGCGAAGTCCACGGGGCGCAGCTTCATGTGGGCCTCCAGGAAGAACCCGGACTCATCCAGCGGCACCTTGAGCATCTGAGCGACCTTCTTGTTGCCCTCGTTCGGCGCGATCCCGGCGCTGAGCACCACGATGTCGGCAGGGATGGCGAGCCGTTCGTCGAGGAGCGTATCGGTCACTTCGACCACGAGCCATCCGCTTCCACCGTCGCCATCGTCGCTGCTGGTGCAGGCACTGTAAGCATCGGCGCAGCCGGCTCCGCGTCTTGCCCCCGCGCCATCGTCGCTCCGCGACACCACAGGCATCTGCCCCTCGGGATACCTCACGAACACGACGCCCCGGCGCCTGGCTTCCTCGAAGTAGGCCTCCCTCGCGCCGTAGGTACGGATGTCCCGGTAAAGGATGTATACGTCGGCGTCGGGGTCCGCCTCCTTCAGGCGGATGGCGTTCTTCACAGCCTCGCTGCAGCATACGCGGCTGCAGTAGTCGTGCTCATCATCGCGCGACCCGACGCACTGGATCATCACCACGGACCGGCCCCGCCGTAGGCCCGGGCCCAGGCCGCCCCGTGCTTCCGTCGCCTTCCCCTTCCCCTGCCCCCGCCTCTGCTCCTGCTCCTGCTCCTGCCCGGGCCAGACCCCGGATGCCAGACGCGCCTCCAGCTCGGACTGGGTCATCACGCCCGGATGCTCGCCGTACAGGAAGCCCGAAGGCCGGAACTCCGACGCACCCGTCGCCACGATGACCACGCCGTGCTCGAACTCCACCTCGCAGATGGCCCCGGCCTCGCCGTTTCCCCGGCTCCGGTCGAGGACGCGCGATCGGAAGTTCCCGAGGTAACCTGCGATCTCCTTCACCTCTGATGACGTGTGCACCTCGATGAGGGGGTTCGACATAACCCGGCTCACAAGCTCCCGCAGGTATGCCTGGACGTCGTCGCCGCCCAGGGTGAAATGGATCTTGCGCAGATGCCCGCCAAGCTCCGGCCCGGCCTCCACCAGGTACGCCTGGAATCCCTGCTCTGCAAGGTCCAGCGCCGCAATCATGCCGGCAAGCCCGCCGCCGATGACAAGGCCCGATCTCTTCACCTCGATGGGCAGCCGCTCCAGCGGTTCCAATAGCGCCGCCTTGGCCACAGCCGCGCGCACCAGATCGTTCGCCTTCTCCGTGGCCTTCTCCGGCTCATACATGTGCACCCACGAGCACTGGTCGCGGATGTTCGCCATCGCGAAGAGGTAATGGTTCAGCCCGGCTTCGCGGATGGTCTCCTGGAAGAGCGGCTCGTGTGTGCGCGGCGTGCACGACGCCACCACGACCCTCGTGAGCCCGTGCTCCTCGATTTTCTCCTGGATGCGTTTCTGGGTGTCCTGTGAGCAGGTATAGAGGTTGCGCTCGGCATAGACCACGTTCGGGAGGGTCTTCGCGTACTCCACCACCGCAGGGACGTCGACGACCCCGCCGATGTTGATGCCGCAGTGGCAGATGAACACGCCTACCCGCGGCCCGACGCCGCGAAGATCCTTCTCCGGCGGGTAGGTCTTTTCGCGGATGAGCGTCCCGCGAGCGCTCCCGAGGAGCGCCCCCGCCGCCCCCGCGGCGCCGCTCGCCTGCGTCACGGTTTCGGGGATGTCCTTCGGGCCCTGCATGGCGCCGCAAACGAAAACCCCCGGCCGCGTCGTGGCGAGCGGGTCGAGCGTGCCCGTCCTCGCGAAACCGTTCTCGTCAAGCTGTATCCCAAGCACGTCCGCAAACCGCCCCGCGTCCTCAGGAGGCTCGAGCCCCACGGACAGCACCACGAGGTCGAACTCCTCCTTCACGACGCCGCCGTCCTCGGACTCGAACGACACGATGAGGTTGTGGGTCGCGGGCACCTCGGCGACCTCCGCCACCCGGGTGCGCACGTACCTCACGCCGTATTCCTGCTTCGCCCTCTCCACGTAGGCGTCGAAGCCCTTGCCGTAAGACCGCATATCCATGTAGAAGATGGTCGGCTGGACACCCGGCGCGTGCTCCTTGGCGATCACGGCCTCTTTCGTTGCGTACATGCAGCATACCGACGAGCAGTAGCGCCCGCCATGCGCCCGGTCGCGCGAGCCGACGCACTGTATGAAGGCTATCTTCTGAGGGATGTCGCCGTCGGACGGGCGCAGCACGCGCCCCTCATAAGGTCCTGACGCGCTCAGGATCCTCTCGAACTCCATGCTGGTGACAACGTTCGGGTACCTGCCGTAGCCGTACTCCCGGCGAACCGACGGGTCGAACGCCCGAAACCCCGGAGCGAGCACGACCGCGCCCACGGAGAGCTTTCGTTCGCGGGGCGTGTCGTCGTAGCGGATTGCGCCTGCAAGGCACATGTTCTCGCACAGGCCACACCCCACGCACGTGTCGCGGTCTATGACGTAAGCAAGCGGCACCGCCTGCGGGTAGTCTATATAGATGGACGGCCGCTTGCCGAGGCCCGCGTTGAACGTATCCCGCGCCGCCCCCACCGGGCAGTGTTGCGCGCACACGCCGCACCCGGTGCACTTTTCAGGGTCCACGTAGCGTGGCCTGTTCACCACGGTCACCGTGAAATCGCCCGCCTCGCCCTCGACCCTCTCCACGGCGGAGTTGGTTATGACGTCGATGTTGAGGTGGCGGCCGCACTCCACCAGCTTGGGCGACATTATGCACATCGAGCAGTCGTTCGTGGGAAACGTCTTGTCGAGCTGCGCCATGGTGCCGCCGATGGCCGGGCGCGTCTCTACCATATACACGAAGAATCCGGAGCCCGCAAGGTCAAGAGCCGCCTGCATGCCCCCGATTCCCCCGCCCACGACGAGCACCGCTCCGACCGTCTTTCCCCCAGGACATCTCGTTTCACAAGCCATATCCCGCGCCCCCGGTTAACTCCCACGTGCGTGGGGAATAGCTCAAGTTATGTCAGAATCGGCCGCCACCGCACCCTCGAGGGCGAGACCTTACGCCCGCGCGCCGGCCCGCACGTACCTGGGTGAGCGGCCCGAAACATCGTAAAGCTCTATGAGCCCGCGCCGTTTGAGGTACGCGGCCTGCTCCAGGACAAGCTGCGCCGAGATGCCGAGGCGCGATGCGATGTCCCTTACGGAAACCGGCGCCTCTCCGGCCAGCACCTCTATGGCTGCGCGCACGCACTCGTCGGCGATGACGCTCTGCATGAGGGCGGCCGCCTTGTGCGGCGAAACCTTCTCACCGTAGACGTTGCCCTCCTCGCTAAGAGCCTTGTTCCGCCCCACAAGCCACCTGAATCTCTCGCCCCCCGCCACGCGCCTTGCCACCTCGGCCCGAAACGCGAACTCACCGCGCGAGAGGCCCTCCCTCGACGCAGGCCCGCCGCCCGCAGGCCCCAGGGTGCGCACCCGCGCCACGAACTCCGATACCATGTCAGCGAACCTCGCGCCCTCTGCCGCGGAAACCCAGTCGAGATACAGCCGCTCCCGGTCTATCCCGAGGTGGTCAAGGACCATCCAGATCGTGCGCACCCGCTGTTCCGCCTGGTAGTTGCCACTCAGGTAATGGCAGTCCCCGGGGTGGCACCCGAGCACCATAACGGCGTCGGCGCCATGCAGGAACGGCTCTATCATGGTCTCCGGGTCCACGCGCCCCGAACACATTACGCGAATGACGCGGAGGTTCGTCGGGTAGGCCAGCCTGGACGTGCCCGCGAGGTCGGCTCCCGCGTACGAGCACCAGTTGCACAGGAACCCGACCACCTCCGGCTCGAACCCTTCTCCGTCTCGCCCCTCCACGGTCGCGCGCCCTTCCACCGCGAGATCCGCCATCCTAACTCACCTCCAGCAGCGCCTTCGTCTGCGCGACGATCTGGTCGTTCGAGTAGTGCTTCATCGTTATCGCCCGCGCAGAGCACGAGGCGCCGCACACGCCGCAGCCCTTGCACGCAACCTCTATCGATCTCGCCTTATAGCCCCTGTCAGTCTTCTCCACCTTGATAGCGCCGTAAGGGCAGAGCATCTCGCAAAGCCTGCAGCCGATGCAGAGGTCCTCGTCGATGATGGGACCAAGCGGGTCCATCTCGATCTTCTGCCGCGAACATGTCGCCGCGGCAACAGCCGCCGCGCCGCCGGCCTGGGCCACGCTGTCCGGGATGTCCTTGGGGAACTGCACGCAACCCGCGAGGAAGATACCGTCAATGGATGTCTCAAATGGGCGCAGCTTGGGGTGGCCTTCCATGAGGAACCCGTCCGCGCTGCGCGACAAGTTCAGCCGCTGGGCGAGGTCCACGAGGCCCTCCGGCGGGGTAAGCCCCACCGCCAGCACCACCATGTCAAACGAAAGGTCCAGGATGCAGCCGGAGTCTGCATCCTCAGAAGTGATCCTGAGCGACCCGCCCTCCTCCTCGCGAACCTCGCCCGGCTTGCCCCTGACGAAGACGATGCCCTCGCCCCTTCCGCGCTGGTAGAATTCCTCGAACCCCTTTCCGGCTGTCCGCATGTCGGTGTAATAGACATAGACCTCGGAATCGGGGTATTTCTCCTTGATCATGAACGCCTGCTTCGCCGTGATCATGCAGCACACGCGGGAGCAGTACGCCCCGGCACCGTCGAGGCGGTGCTCGTCGCGGGACCCCACGCACTGTATGAACGCGATACGCTTCGGTACGGCCTGGTCGCCCGGCCTCTTGAGCTTACCGTGGGTCGGCCCGTCGGCGCATATGATCCTCTCGAAGTCCAGGCTGGTGATGACGTTGGGATAGCGCCCGCACCCGTACTGCGGCTTGTTCGAGGCATCGTAAGGCTGGAACCCCGTGGCGACCACGATGGCGCCGACCTCGATTGTCTCGATGCGGTCGGTCTGGTCGAACATGACCGCGCCGCGCTCGCACACTTTCTCGCACACCCTGCACTTGCCCTGCGTAAGATACCTGCAATGCTCCGCGTCGATGACGTATGCCGGTGGGATCGCCTGCGGGAACGGGATGTAGATGGCCTTTCGCTCGCCCATGTTGCGGTTGAACTCGTCGGGCACCCTGACCGGGCACTTCGCGGCGCAGTCGCCGCATCCGACGCACTTGTCCTCATCGACATAGCGTGCCTTACGCCTCACCTGCACCCGGAAGTCGCCGACCTGCCCCTCAACCTTCTCCACCTCGGAGTAGCTCAGGACCTCGATGTTCTCGTTCTCGGCGACCTCCACCATCTTGGGCGAGAGGATGCAGAGGCTGCAATCAAGGGTCGGGAATGTCTTGTCGAGCATGGCCATGTGGCCGCCAATGGACGGCTGCCGCTCCACGAGGTAGGTCTTGATCCCCATGTTCCCGAGGTAGAGCGCGGCCGATATGCCCGCGACCCCGCCGCCCACCACCATGACCTTCGGCACCACCCGCCCCTCGCTGCGCGAAAGCGGCGTAAGAAGCCTCGCCCTCGCCACGGCCGAGCGCACGAGCGCCTTCGCCTTCTCCGTAGCGGCCTCGCTGTCGCCGGAGTGCACCCATGAGCACTGCTCGCGGATGTTGGCCATCTCGAGGAGGAACGGATTCATGCCGCATTTCTCGAGGAGGGCGCGGAAGGTCTTCTCGTGCAGCCTGGGCGAGCACGACGCGATGACCACGCGGTCGAGGCCGAAATCCCTGATGTCGTCGGCTATGGTCTTCTGCCCGACCTCGCTGCAAGTATACTTGTTGTCGCGGGCGATAACGACCCCGTCGAGGGAGGATGCGCTCTCCCTGACCGCCACCACGTCCACCACGCCCGCTATGTTGAGGCCGCAGTGGCACACGTAGACGCCGATTCTGGGCTTGACACAAGACGCCTGCATCGCCTGCATCCCCGGGTTACACCACCTTGCTCCGCACTATCCCTCGCGAGATCCCGCGGCACTATAGGCCGCAATGAGCTGCGACGACCCACGATGAACCAACCACGCGTCGCGCCGACCTGGTAACCCCGCAAGCGTTGGATACGCCCACGTACATCGAGGTCGGCATGAGTTATCGCTGGATCCGAAAAGCGCGGCCGCTATCTGGGGTTGCCGGCATTGCACTCTCGCCTTGAGTCACCGGCAACCCAACACCATCCAAAAACCGGTCGCGCGCTTCCCAGCATGCGGAGACCCATCTCATGAGATCTTTGCCAGGAGGGCCTTCGGCTTGATCGGATTCTGGGAAAGGCCAAGCTCCTCTGCGTCGATGCCCATGGCAAGACCCAGGATCTGCGGATAGTACAGGATCGGCAAATCGTACCTGGTGCCGTACTTCGTCTGGATCTTGCGCTGGTTCGCCCCGTACATCACGCTGCAGAACGGGCATATCAGGTTGATGGCGTCCGCTTCGTTCGCTTTGATGTCGTCCAGCTTGGCGCGGGCCATCTGAAGGGCTATGTTCTCATCGACCCCGAGGATCGCCCCGCCGCAGCACTCCTTCTTCGTGGCGTAATCCACCGCTTCGGCCCCTGTGGCGGCCACGAGCCTGTCGAGGGACTGCGGCACCTCGGGGTGGTCGAAGTGATCGTAGACCTCGGAGGGCTTGAGGTAGTGGCACCCGTAATGGGACGCTATCCGGAACATATCAAGAGGCCGTTTCACAGCCTTCTTGATGGCCTCGAGCCCCACGTCCTCGTAGAAGACGCGTGCGAGGTGTTTCACGCGCACCTTACCGGAGTACCGCCGCCCGATGGCCCCAAGGCTGCGGTTCACGTTCCCCAGCAACGCCTCGTTCGCTGCAAGCTCCCGAGAAGTCTCGGTGAGGACCGATGTGCACGCGCTGCACAGCGTGCAGATGTCAAGCCCCTTCTCCTCGGCGAGCGCAAGGTTCCTCGCCGCAAGAAGCAAGGCGGTCTCGTGATGGACCGACTTCACAGGATACCCGCAGCAACTGAACTCGGGAATGTCAGCGAGCTCGATGCCGAGTTCCCGCGCCACGCGCCTTGCCGATTGCTCGTAACTCAGATTACGCACCGGAACCGTGCAACCCAGGAATATCGCGTACTTCACCGCAGATCACGCACCTTTGCCGGAGAGTAGGTTCGCAAGCCCGGTCATCCCGTATATCTCGGCCACCTCGGGCGAGCTTGCGGGAAGCGCAGGAAGCCCGATCTCGGCGCGCTTCTCGTTCGTGAACTCATCAACCTCGTACAGCCGTCCGTGCCCGCCTATGAGCTCGGCCTGGGCACGAAACGCCGGGTGGATGTACCCGGCCCTCACGGCCATGTTCTTGAGGGCGTTCATAACCTCGGTGATCCGCACGTCCTGCGGGCACCGCTCATAACAAGTGTAACAGGTGGAACACAGCCAGATGAAGTCGCTCGCGAGCACCCGCTCCCGCATCCCCAGGATCGCCATCCTGATTATGCGTCGCGGGTTGTACTTGCTGTCCAGCTCCGACACGGGGCACCCCGACGTACACGTGCCACACTGGAAGCAGTACTTGATGTTCTCGCCGCCGGGCTCCTTCGCCACCTCATACTTGAACTTCGGGTCGAGCACGGTGACGACCACGCGATCCTTCTCCGCACAGGCGTCGGATTCCACGACCAAAACCTCCTTGGTGCCTCTACTTAGCGTGCTTTTCTATCTCTTCCTCGAGCCACCTGGCCGCTTTCTCACCCTGCATGAGGTTGGCAAGCTCCGTGGGATCGTCCATCTTGATCTTGAAGACCCAGCCTTCACCGTAGGGGTCGGTGTTCATGAGCGTCGGATCGTCCTCCACGTTCTCGTTGACCTCGACGACCTCGCCGCTCACCAGCGCGTAGACGCGGCCCACCCATTTGCCGGACTCAACCGCGGCTACAGGCTTTCCCTGCTGCACCTTCTTGCCAACCCCCGGGAGATCCACAGACACGAACTCCCCGGCCAGCTTCTGGGCAAAATCGTTGAGCCCGACCGTCACGGCATCACCCTCGACCCTTCCCCAGCTGTGGTTCGGCTCGTAGTAGAGATCATCCGGGAGAAGGTACCCCTTCACTTCCACGGCTCCCACCTCCGAATGCGTTTAGCGAAGTGACATGCTGATGACCACGCTCCGAATCTTTCTACGTTATCCATCCCGAATCCTCCTCATCTTCGCGGAAAACCAGCAAGTCCTGCACCATGGACCGGTCTCATGTCATCACGCGCCCGCGGGCGGCCCTTCGGATGCAGGTGCAAGCCCAGCCGCAGGCAGCGCGGGCCTTGGCAGGAGCCCTGCCCGCTCCGCTACCACCGGCGCGATGGCCTCCCACATCATGGGCATGAGGTGTATCCCTGCTACCCCTGGGACCTCCCGTAGCTGCTGTATGGTTTCAACAGCGATCCTCACGCCTTCCTCCTTCGGATCGCCTGCCGCCTCCATGCGCCTTATGAGCTCGTCGGGGACGCTCATCCCCGGCACCTCGTTCTTCATGTATTCGAGGGCACGCGCCGACTTGACCGGAATCACGCCGGCCAGGATGTAAACCCGCTCGTGCAGCCCGCGATCGCGCACCATCTGCATCCACCGCGAGAACCTCGGGAGGTCGAACACCGCCTGGGTCTGGATGAAATCCGCCCCGGCCGCGACTTTCTTCGCCAGCCTCACGACGCGGTACTCGAACGGGTCGGCGAAAGGATTCTCCGCGGCGCCGATGAGCATCCTGGGCTCGGCCTTGAGCTCATCGCCCGACAGAAACCTCTTCTCATCGCGCATCACCCTGACCATGTGGATGAGCTGGACCGAGTCGAGGTCGTACACGTTTTTGCTCGTGGGATGGTTTCCGAAGCTCTGATGATCCCCGGTGAGGCACAGGATGTTGTTGACCCCGAGGGCGTACGCCCCAAGGATGTCGCTCTGGATGGCGATGCGGTTCCTGTCACGACATGTCATCTGCATGATGGGGTCCAGGCCCAGGCCCGCCAGGATGGCAGCCGACGCGATGCTCGACATGCGCACGATGGCAGTCTGGTTGTCGGTGATGTTGACCGCGTCCACGCAGCCCTTGTAGTACTCCGCTTTCTTGCGTATGACCTCGGCGCTTGCGCTCTGCGGAGGTCCGAGTTCCCCTGTGAGCGCGAAGTGGCCCGCCGCGAGAACCCACTCGAGATTGCTCCGGGACTTCACAGCATGACCTCCTCCCGCAGCACCTTCCTCGGCCCGCCGTCACGGTTCTTGGACCAGTCCTTCGGCGCAAACTCCGCCTCCAGGAGGTCAAGCCGCCCGAGGGAGGCCAGCCTGTCGTATATGAGCTGCCAGGCGCAGTCTATGTCCTTGCTCACCTCGCACTTGCCGCCCTGGGAGCCCCCGCACGGGCCATTCAGGAGTCCCTTGGAGCACCGTGCGACAGGGCAGATGCCGCCCGTGCGGTCGAGGACGCAGTCGCCGCACCCCAGGCACATCTCCACCCACATGCCCTGCTTCTCGGGGATGCCGATGAACTTCGTGTTGAGCGCGGGCAGCACCCTCACCCCGCCGAACCTCTGGGCTATCGTCTGCACCCCCGCGCCGCAGCCCATCGAGAGGACGGCGTCGTACCCCCGAATGCCGGGCGCAAGCCCGTCTACGAACTCCCACTCGCACTGGCGCTCGATGGTGGTCTCACCGATCTCGACCGTCCTGCCCTCCCGCTGCGCGGCGAGGCGCAAGAGCGACGCCAGCACCCCGACCTCCTTCTCCCCGCCCGCCATGCACACGGTGACGCACGTGCCGCAACCAACAACGAGGACACGCGAGCACCCCTGCAGCATGGCGAGGATCTCGTCAAGGCTCTTCCTCTCTGCGACGATCATCCTGCTCGCCTCCTCATCACGGGCCCAAGCTCCCGCGCTACCTGCATCGTCTCCTGCGCCGCCTCAAGGAACGCCGCCGACATGTCTGGACCGACATGATAGAATCGCACCCGTTCAGGCTCGATTCCCACGGCCTTGAGCAAAGAAGCCGCCTGGCCCACCCTCAGCAGTGCCCTCCTGTTGCCCGACAGGAAATGGCAGCCCTCGTCGAAACACCCGGCCACCATCACCGCCTCCGCGCCTCGCTCGAACGCCTTCAGGAGGTGGATGATGTCCACCTTGCCCGTGCAGGGCACGGATACGATGTTGAGATCCCCGACCGCATCGTCCGCGGCCAACCCGGCCATCGCAGCCTGGGCAGCAATGAGTGCTGAATGGTCACAGCAGAAAGCGGTGACAGCCGGGCGAACCCTCGCCAGGACCTCATCGTCTGAGCATGATTCAAGCGCTATGGCCTTCCCGGGGCACTCCGACGTGCACACGCCGCATCCCCAGCAGGCGGCCCTCGAGATCTTCGCCGCGCGCATCTCATCGTCGACGCCCACGGCCCTGTGTGGGCAGGTTCTCACACAGGTCAGGCAGAGCGCGCACTTGTCCTGGTCCACCCGCGCCGTCGCCCAGTCCACGTGGAGATTACCCGTCCCGACGAGCCTCGCCGCGAGGTACGCGGCCACGTGTGCGTCGGCCATGGCATCGGCGACCCCGGTCGCCCCCCTGCATCCGCCGACGGCGAATATGCTCCTCCTGTTGGTCAGGACAGGAAGGAGGTTCACGTTATCATCCTGGAAGAAACCTAGGGGGCCCGTGTTTACCTGGAGCACCCTGGCAAGCTCGGGTGCATCTGGCGGCGGGTAAGCTTCCTCCGCCACCACCAGGACGTCCGCGTCGATGGCAAGAAGCCCGGGCACATCGTCACCCGCGCCCCCGGCGCCCAGGCACGGGTCCCTCACGAGGACCCTCAGGGCTGAGCCTGCCTGCACCTCCGGCTCCTCCTCGTATTTCACGAACACCGCGCCTTGCCTGCGCGCCTCGAGGTACAGCTCCTCGTCGCCAGGCCCCGCCACAGCCACCTCAGGACACAGAACGTATACCTCCCATCCTGCGGCAAGGGCGGAGAGAGCCGCCAAGATCGCCTGACGGAAGACGGCCCTCGCGGTATCCGGTCGCACGCCGACCCATATGACCGCACGCCGCCCGCCGCCGCCCTTTCTGTGCTCCTCGCCCACAGCCCACGGCACGCCTGACTCCCCGAGCTCAGAAAGCCCGACTACGCAAGCCCGCCCGGCAAGGCCACGAGCGGCCTCGGGGAACTCGCGCCTGTACCCCGTCGCCACGATGAGCGCGCCCGCGCATATCTCCGACACAAGCCCCCCGGGTCCTTCGATCGTCGCCCTGAAGCCGCCGGCTTGACCGTCCAGCCTCACGAGGCGGCCTCCGGCCAGGACATCGATGGACGAGTCCTCATCCACCCTGGCCAGCAGCGAATGGGCCAGGCCGGAGCTGCCGTCAGGATGGGCCTCCTCCCCCACGATCACGGCGCGGCACCCGAGGTCCGAGAGAATCCTCGCCGCCTCCATCCCCTCCACCGTGCGGCCGAGGACCAGCACCGTGCTGGATACCTCGATGGTCTCGGGCTGCCCGCGGAGGACGCGCCTCCCGGGCCACGTGCCCACCGGCAGGGACAGGGCGAGCCTCTGCCCTGCCCGCCTCGCGGCCTCCTCGCGCAGCACGGCGAGGGCCGCCCGCTCGCCGTCGGCCACCGACTCCGCGATGTCCCGCGGCCCCCTGCACATCCCGGCCACGAACACCCCCGGGACGCCCGTGGCCGTCGCATCGCCCGGGTCCGCAGGAGCAAAGAACCCGGATTCGTCGAGCCCGAGGCCGAACATGTCTGCGAGGGTCCGCGTGTCGCGGCCGGGACCGGTGCCCACCGCGAGAATGACAAGGTCGAACTCTGCAGGCCGGCACCTCCCGCCGTCCAGGTCCTCGAACCACACCACCGCCCTGCCGTCAGGAGCCGATGCCACCTCTGACGGCCTCGCCCGGACGAAGCGGACCCCGTCCTCGGTTTCGGCCCTGCGCCGCAAGTCGGCCGGGTCCTTCCCCGCCGCTTGAAAGTCCATGTAGAAGACGGTCACCTCGGCAGACGGGTGCCTGTGCCTTACGGCGCGCGCCATTCGCAGCGAATACATGCAGCACACCCTGGAGCAGTATCCCCGACCCTGCTGCAGGTCGCGCGACCCAACGCACTGCACGAACGCGACGCTTCCGATGGGCCTTCCAAACCTCTCGCCGATCCCGCCCCCGTCGCGGAGCGCCTTCTCGAGGTCGAGGGCGGTGACAACCGCCGGGTGCACCCTGTACCCAAACTCGGGCCTGGCGGACGCATCGAACGGCTCAAAGCCGGTGGCGAGCACCACGGCGGAGCACCCCACCTCGCGTCCGCCAACCTTCAGCCTGTATCCCCCGGAGGGGAGCGCCTCCGCCCAGTCCACCGTGCACCCTGTCATGACGTCGATATCCGGGCGCGACTTCACGTCCCTCACGAGCTCGTGGACCAGGCACACGTTGCACTTGTTGCACCGGTCGGTTCCCTTGCACGCGTAGTCGGCAGCCATGCCCCCGAGCCGCTCGCCCTTCTCCACCAGCGTCACACGGGCCCCGGCAGCGGCGAGGCTCCGGGCCGCCGACATCCCCGCAACTCCAGCGCCAACCACAACGACCCTTGAAGACTCCAACGCGCCCGCCCCCTCATCACGGTCCCGATGACCCGACTTTGTGAACTCTGTCACAATCGTCTGGCATGCGCCAATTGTGTACTATATATCTTTTCATTCAACATAACCTGCAGATGTCCTGCTTACGATGCAGGTTTTCTGCAGGATGTCGTTTTCAATGGAAAGCCACGATGAAGGCAAACATGCAGGCAAAGGCAAGGATGATGGCAAAAAGGAATGTGGCCGGCGTTCCAGAATCATGATACATGCGCTACGCGCCCAACACGCGCGATCCTGGAGACCATGGAGGGAGGATTCAGGTATGGAGGTGACAATAGGACGAACCCTGCTCAGGCTCGTCCAGGGCGATATAACCCAGCAAGAGGTCGAGGCCATAGTGAACGCCGCCAACTCCGAGCTTACAGGGGGAGGCGGCGTGGATGGCGCCATACACAGGGCCGGCGGGCCGGCGATACATGAGGAATGCATGAGGATACGCAGGGAAAAGGGACGGCTTCCAGCGGGGCAGGCCGTAATCACCACTGGAGGCCGGCTGAAGGCGAGATACGTCATTCACACGGTCGGTCCCATCTGGCATGGCGGCGGCCACGGGCAGGACGAGACGCTGGCGAGCGCGTACCGCAGCAGCCTCGAGCTGGCCGAAAACCACGGTCTACGAACGGTTGCGTTCCCGTCCATCAGCACCGGGGCATATGGGTTCCCTGTGGAGCGGGCAGCCCGCGTGGCCCTAGGCGCCGTGCGGGCCTTCCTGTCGAGACCTGAAGGGCAGGCCCTCGAAGAGGTGCGGTTCGTCCTGTTCAGCGGGCGGGACCTCGAGGCCTACGAACAGGCGCTTCGAGGAATGGCCTCACCGGAATGATCGCGAGCGGCGCGTGTCCGCCCCGTGCGCAGCCTGCCCTGCGGCCCGTCTCGAGATCCGGACGCCGGCTTCGGGCTTCGGACCTCGGGCTGCAGGTGTGGCGGTTCGCTTTCTTCTGGGGATCGCCCATGACCACGGGTATCACCTTCGCGGCCCGGGGCGCCCACGCACCCGGAGGGCCAGCTCCCGGATGGCGGCAACCAGCAGGCCGAGGGCGGCGAGCGCCCAGCCGACGGTGGCCATGTGCTCCGCAAGCACCGGCACGTCGGCGACGATGTTGGCAAGCGCCCACGACCACGTCGCGGCCCAGAGGAGGTCCGCGACCAGAAGCATCCGCACCGTATACGCGGCCTTGCCGCCCAGGGCGCCCAGGAACCAGAATACCTGGCTGTACCCGACGCCCACCCAGCGGAGGGCGACGAGCCCCAGCGCGGCCCGCCCGCCCCCGGCGCGAATGGCCACTTCCAGCCGGGAGCTTGCGCGCGCAAGGGCAGGCCGCCGACGCGAGATCCTCCCGACGATCACAGGTCCCGCCGCGCGGAAGGCCGCGTATGACCCGGCGTGCCCCACCGCCGTGAAGAAACCGGCTATCAAGGCGGCGTACGCCCAGGACCAGCCCCGCGCCTGCATCGACACGGCAAGGAAGCTGAACATGGAAAGCGATGAAATGGGGACGCCCACCGCCATCAGGAGGAAGCCACCACCGAGAAACGTTACAGAAGGAATCCAGGTAGCAGTCAAGCAATCGAGGCTCACAGGCCTCACCCTCGAATTCACCGTTTTCAGCTGCGGGCACGTCACGGCGATACGCCTGACCCGCTCCGCCCCCGCAACCCATAATATGCGCGAAAGCAAACGGCCTTTTCAACGGCGGTTACGACGAGACTGTTGATGCCCCCCAGTATAGCAATGCGGCGCACGTCAGCTGCCCAGACCGTGGAAAACCATCGCCACGCGGCCAGACTGACGGCTGCTGGGGAGGCCCAACAGTCTCCACGACAACTGCCTGAAGGGCGACAACTACTTGAAGAGCGCCGTCGCTTCCTTGTAAAGAGCCTCGGGCACCGTCTTGGTCTTACCGACGGCGGTGGCAAGGTCGACAACTTTGATGTCCCCACCCAGGAACGCCGGCATCTTTCCGAACTCGCCGCGGGCCGCGAGGTCGACGGCGGCCATCCCGACCCTGGTCGCATGGTATCTGTCGGTCACGGTGGGCGACCCGCCGCGCTGGATATGGCCTACCACCGCTACCCTGGTCTGGATGCCCGTACGTTTTTCGATCTCGCTGCCGATGATGTGACCGACGCCGCGCTGCCCGAGCCTGACATGGCCGAAGGCATCGGTCTCACCGGAAAGCTCTTCGCTCATTCCAGGTATATTCACTCCCTCGGATACGACGACCACCCCGTAGGGCTTACCGGCGGCTCGAAGCTTGAGAAGATGGTCGCACATGGCATCCAAATCGGGCTCGACCTCAGGAATGAGAACCCAGTCAGCGCCACCCGCCATAGCAGTGACCAGCGCGACCCAGCCGGCATCCCTGCCCATGACCTCGAGCACCATGACACGCCTGTGCGACCGCGCCGTGTCGCGGAGCCTTTCAACCGCGTCCACCGCGACAGTGACTGCGGTATCGAAGCCGATGCAATAGTCGGTGGCCGAGATGTCGTTGTCCATGGTCTTCGGCACCCCGATGCACGGCACCCCGCGCTGGCTAAGCTTGTTCGCAACCCCGAGCGTATCGTCGCCCCCGATGGCGACCACGGCATCGAGACCCAGCTTCTTGACATTCTCAATGCACTTCGCGACGTGTTCCTCCTTCTTGAACGGGTTCGTGCGCGACGTGCCCAGGATGGTTCCGCCATGAGACAGGATCTCCCTCACGTCATCGACACCAAGAGGCCCGGCATCGCCATTTATGAGTCCGGCCCAGCCATCGTGGATCCCGAGAACCTCATAGCCATAATCGGCCGCCCGCATCACGACGCCTCTTATCGCCGCGTTGAGCCCCGACGAGTCGCCACCACCTGTCAAAACTCCGATCTTCCTGATTTCCGGCATTTCAAACACCCTCCTCTGCAGCTCCAGGCCCTATGTGGCCCGAACCATCGATTCTCTCCTCATGCTTTTCCCGAGCACCCGAACAGGCGCATCTTCGCTTTCACGGCCTCTTTCATGTAGTCTCGCCCGACCCCGGCGATCCTCCTCGGGTCGATCTCGTCGGGGTTCCTCTCGAGCGCCTCGCGTATGCCGCGCGTGAATGCCTTGTTGAGCTCGGTTGCGATGTTGATCTTGCATATGCCTGCGGCAATGCCCAGCTTGTACCCTTCGTCTGTGACGCCCGACGCACCATGGAGCACGAGCGGCACACCCGTGATCTCTCTAATCTTCTCTATCCGCTCGACATCGAGCCTGGCGGCCTGGGTGGTCATCTTGTGGACGCTCCCGACGGCCACGGCGAGGGAGTCGACCTCCGTCTCGTCCACGAACTCCTTGGCCTCGTCGGGGTCGGTCATGAGGGCCTTGATCTCTTCCTCTGTCACATGCCCCGCTGTAGCCACCTTGCCGAGCTCCGCCTCAACAGGGATGCCGGCGGCGTGGGCCATCTCCACGATCTTCCTGGTTGTCGCAACGTTCTCCTCGAAAGGTAGCGAAGACCCATCGAACATGAGTGAAGTGAACCCGGCCGCAAGGCACCTCACGTTCTGTTTGTAATCAGTGCCGTGATCGAGGTGCAGCGCCACAGGCACGGTGGCCGCCTCGGCAGCGGCCTTCACCATGGCTACGACCATCTTGAGCCCGGCATACTTGATTGCCCCCTGACTCGCCTGGAGTATTACCGGCGCCTTTTCCTCTTCCGCGGCATCGATGATGGCCTGAACGTACTCGAGGTTGTTCGCGTTGAACGCCCCGACTGCGTAGCGCTCAGCCTGTGCCTTCTTGAGCATCTCCTTCGTTGTCACCAGCGGCATCCAGACATTCCTCCTTTTGTTCTCCATCGTTCCGGGCCTTCCCCGGCACGCCTCGGCAAAACCGCCCAAGGCAAGTGCTTTCCGCCTGCGGGACAATTGGCGTCCCGCCGGGTCACCAATGTGCCAGGAAAAACGCGTCGGCTCTTGCCTCTCGCCACGCGTCATCACAAGGTCGTCACGATATAGGATTCGCCTGCCAACTTATTCTATTCTCCAGGCGTTTTCGGATTCCTTCTTCTCGAAACCCGAAGTTTCCTCTAAGTATGGCGCCATAAGTTTGCGCCATCTTCGCTGACGGTGTTCGAGTTGCCGGTGCTTGCTAGGGCGGGGCGTCGAGAATTTGGCTGGCCCGCGCGCCAAATTCGAACGCATCTCACCGCACGCGCCGTCCCCGGAGGGCAACACCGGCAACCCTGGCGAGGACTTGCGCGCTGAAAAGTAGCGCGAACTTGTGGCGATCTACCTAGATCCTGTGGGCCTTGAGCATGTTCGTCGTCCCCGGCACCCCGGCCCTCACGCCCGCCGTGATGATTACAAGGTCCCCCCTGCCGACCGCACCAAGCGATACTGCGGCCTCGATGGCCACATCCAGCACGTCATCGATATTGGCGGCCTTACGGACCAGCGTCGGAAGAACACCCCATGCGAGCGTCAGTTTTGACGCCACCCTTGGGTTCGGCGTCGCTGCGATTATCGGCGCCTCGGGCCGGTACTTCGAGACCATCCGCGCTGTCGCGCCGGACTCCGTTGACGTCAGGATGGCTTTCACGCCAAGATCGTGAGCGGTCTGGCACGTGGCGTGGCTGATGGCGTCTGCAATAGTCCTCGACGGAGCTATGCTCTTGGCGCGCAGGATGTCTTCGTACTGGAGCCCACCCTCCGTGCTCTCCGCGATCCGCGCCATCATGGAAACGGCCTCCACCGGGTACTTCCCCACGGCGGTCTCAGCCGATAGCATCACCGCATCGGTTCCGTCGAAGATAGCGCACGCCACGTCGGTCACCTCGGCCCGCGTGGGCCTGGGGTTCTCCACCATCGACTCCAGCATCTCGGTGGCAGTGATGACAGGCTTGCCCGCGGCGTTGCACTTCTGGATGATCATCTTCTGCACCAGCGGCACCTTCTCCGCAGGCGTCTCAACGCCCAGATCGCCTCTGGCCACCATGGCCCCATCGGCCACGGCGATGATCGAGTCTATGTTCTCGATGCCCTCGCTGGACTCGATCTTCGCGATTATGTGACTGTCGGAGCCGGCGGCATCGAGGAGCGCGCGCACGCGGACCACGTCCTCCGCGCTCTGCACGAACGAGGCAGCGATGAAATCGACCTCTTGCTCCGCGGCGAAGTGGATGTCCGAGATGTCCTTGCGCGTCGCGGCCCTGAATCGCACTCTCGCCCCTGGCAGGCTCACCCCCTTGCGCGATGCAAGCTCCCCCGAGGTCCTGACCCGGCACACCACTTCGCCATCCCGTACGTGGTCCACTTCTAGCTCGATGAGGCCATCGCTGAGGAGGACCCTGCTGCCAGGCGACACGCTTTCGAGAAGGTCCGGGTAATTCACGAATACCCGCGTGCCGTCGCCCTCATTGTCGCCTGGGGCGAGCGCCACGACAGCCCCTTCCACCAGCTCGACCTTGCCTCCTTTTATCGGGCCCGTGCGGATCTTCGGCCCGGCAAGATCAAGCATCACCCCTACACGCTTGCCGGATGCCTCAGCCGCTTCCCTCACGCGCTTTATGCGGGAGGCGTGCTCCTCGCACGTGCCGTGGGAGGCGTTGATGCGGGCCACGTCCATCCCGGCCCTCACGAGGGCCTCCAGTACCCCGGGCTCGTCGGTAGCAGGGCCCAGAGTGCACACTATCTTCGTCCTGCGCATTTGCATTCCCCCTTTGTCCCTGTCGCATTCCGGCGTTCCCGGTGCAGGCCGCAAGCGGAGCTGGTTCGCCGTAAGCCACGGGGCCGCGTCCCCCTTTTTGTTCTTCTGGGTAGACCAAAACCCTCCCTCGCGGGGAGGGTTTTACGAAATGTTACACAGGCGAAACCTTGCCCAGGTGCAGGTCCGCACATCTAAGTATGGCGCCATAAGTTTTCGCCACTTTTCTTGAGGGTGTTAGGGTTGCCGGTGCTTGCTAGGGCGGGGCGCCTGGAATTTGGCTGGCCCGTGCGCCAAATTCGAACGAGGCGCGCCGCGAGCGCGCCGTCCCCGGAGTGCAACACCGGCAACCCTGGAGAGCCCCTGCACGCTGAAAAGCAGCGCGGATTTCTGGCGATCTACTTAGGCCAGCCACAGGTGTCTCCGGAGTCACACTTTGGAAAGCAGCACCGCCAGCCGGTACAGGTCCATGTCAACCTTCTTTCGCGTCGCCGCGACCTCGTCGATGTCGAAAACCTTTATCTCCTCTCCCACCACACCGACGACCCTGGCGGCCTGGCCTTCCATGAGAAGCTCCACGGCCTTGCATCCGAACATCGTGGCAAGCAGCCTGTCGCGCGCAGTCGGAGCGCCCCCGCGCTGTATGTAACCGAGCACAGTCACTCTCGTTTCAAGGCCCGTCCGCTCCTGCACCGCGTCACCTATCTTGAACCCGATGCTCTCGTGGTAAAGCTCTTCAGGCGAGTGGTACCCGCCGACCCCTTCCGCCACCACTATGATGCTGTGGGTCTTGCCCCGCTTGTATCCTGCCCTGATGCCCTCGCATATGGCATCGAGGTCGTACGGTGCCTCCGGGATGAGGATGTACTCCGCGCCCCCTGCCACCCCTGCTGCAAGCGCCAGGTGGCCGGTGTCACGGCCCATGACTTCAATCACATTGCTGCGCCCGTGGGAGCTTGCGGTGTCGCGTATCTTCGTTATCGCATCGAGGGCCGTGTTGACCGCTGTATCGAACCCGAGCGAGTAATCGGTGAGAGCGATGTCGTTGTCGATGGTCGCAGGGATGCCCACGGCCGGCGCCCCCATGTCCACGAGAGCCCTGGCGCCCCGAAATGTGCCGTCGCCTCCGATGACCACAAGGCCATCTATCCCGCGCTTCACCATCTGGTCGAGGGCCTTCCGGCGCCCCGCCTCCGTCATGAACTCCTGGGACCTGGCCGACCGCAGGATCGTGCCTGCCCGCTGGATTATGTCCCCCACCGTTCGCGAGGTCATGTCGATCATGTCTCCATCGATGAGACCCTGGTACCCTCTGTTGACCCCGACGACCGACATGCCGTTGTAGATGGCGCACCGCGTAACCGCCCTGATGGCAGCGTTCATACCAGGGGCATCGCCCCCGCTTGTAAGAATCCCTATGCGTTTCAAGCGTTCGCCTCTCCCTTCGATGATCCGGGCCCTACCGCCCTGACTGCCTCACCACCGCCCGAGGCGGCCTCGGCAAGGTCGTGCTGTGCAGCCTCACGGGTCACGAACTCGCCTATCCTGCGAAGTCTGGCGTAGCGTCTCTCGACAAGCCTCCGCGGGGGGATCCCGGAAAGCTCGTCCATGCTGCTTATGAGAGCCTCGCGAATGGTCCGCGCCATGGCTTCGCGGTCCTTGTGGGCCGCCCCCAGAGGCTCGGGCAGTATCTCGTCCGCGATCCCGAGTCTCTTCATGTCTGCCGCGGTAAGCTTCAGCACTTCGGAAGCCTCTTGCGCCTTCGAGCCGTCCTTCCACAGAATCGCCGCACAGCCCTCGGGAGAGATGACCGAGAAATACGCGTTCTCCAGCATGAGGAGCCTGTCGCCGACGCCTATAGCGAGAGCACCGCCGCTGCCTCCCTCGCCGGTTATCACCACCACGACGCACGTGGCAAGCCTGGTCATTTCCGCAATGTTCCGCGCTATGATCGCACCCTGCCCTCGTTCCTCGGCCTCCACGCCGGGGTAAGCCCCCACCACGTCCACGAACGATACGACCGGCCGACGGAACTTCTCCGCCTGCTTCATGAGGCGCAGCGCCTTGCGGTATCCTTCGGGATGGGGCATGCCGAAGTTCCGGGCAAGGTTCTCCTTGGTGTCACGACCTTTCTGCGTCCCCACCACGGTAACGGGCCGTCCGGCCAGGCTCGCAATGCCTCCGACCATCGCGCCATCATCGCGGAATGCGCGGTCGCCATGGAGTTCGATGAACTCGTCAAAGATGAGGCCGATGTAATCGAGGGTGGTCGGTCGCCTGGGATGCCGCGCTATCTGAACGCGCTGCCACGGCGTGAGGTTGTCGAAGATCTCCCTGCGCAGCATCTCGGCCTTCTTTTCAAGGGTGGCGATCTCCTCCGAGAGGTCGATCTCCTTCTCGGTGCTGAAGTTCCGGAGTTCCTCGATCCTTTTCTCCAGCTCCACCAGCGGCCTTTCGAAGTCGAGCGTGAGGCCAATCATCCGACCTCCTGCCTCCTCTCGTGGAGCGTGAGCAGCGAGACGAGGGTCTTCTTCATGTCTCGCCTTTCGACGATCATGTCTATCATGCCATGCTCCAGCACAAACTCGGCGCTCTGGAACCCCGGCGGAAGCTTCTGCCTGATGGTCTCCTCAATGACCCTCTGGCCGGCAAACCCTATGAGGGCGCCGGGCTCAGCAATGACGATGTCGCCGAGGGACGCGAAGCTGGCAAACACCCCTGCCGTGGTGGGGTTCGTGAGGACAGAGACGTACAATACGCCGGTCTCGGACAGGCGGGCGCATGCTGCGCTCGTCTTGGCCATCTGCATGAGAGACAGCACGCCCTCCTGCATCCTCGCGCCGCCTGAAGCGCAGAACATCACCACGGGAACGCGCTGCCTGGCAGCCCGCTCGAACAGGCGTGCCACCTTCTCCCCTACCACCGACCCCATGCTCGCCCCGATGAACGAGAAGTCCATGACCCCTATCATCACAGGGTAACCGCCCATGGTTCCATAGCCTGTGACCACCGCTTCCTCGAGGCCCGTCGCCTGCCTGGTTTTGTCCATCTTGACGGCGTACCCCGGAAATCCAATGGGGTCCGCGGAGGCAAGATCCGAGTCGAACTCGGTGAAGCTTTCCTCGTCAAGGGTGATGGCAAGCCTCTGACGGGCGGCGAGCCTGAAATGGAATCCGCACTTGTGGCACACGAGGAGGTTGTGAGCAAGCTCCCTGGTATAAGTGAGTTGCCCGCACTGCGTGCACTTGGTCCACAGACCGTCGGGCTGCTCCGTCTGGATGCTCGCCGGCTTCACGGTGACGTACTTCTGTTTGCCCTTGAACAGGTCCTTGAACGCAGGCATACGTACCTACCTTCCGAACGCGGCAGTGAGAAGCTCCTGCGCGTCCTCAGCCTCAGATTCAGGCACGAGCACCTCGACGTTAGCGGTGTTGCCCATGTGGGGCACGCCCACCGGGCGCAACATCACCAGCATCCCCTCTTTTTCGAGCATCTCTTTCATCATCTCCGCCATCGGCTTGTTGGGCGCGATGTACACGACCGTCCACATTCGCTGTTTCCTCCTCTGCAGGCAGGAAGACGCCGGGTCTAGGTAGATCGCCACAAATTCGCGCTGCTTTTCAGCGCGCAAGTCCTGTTCAGGGTTGCCGGTGCTTGCACTCCGGGGACGGCGCGTGCGGTGAGATGCGTTCGAATTTGGCGCCTACGGCTAGCCAAATTCCAGGCGCCCCGCCCTAGCAAGCACCGGCAACCGCAACACCGTCAGGAGAAGTGGCGCAAACTTATGGCGCCGTACTTAGTATGTCCACTCACGTTTATGCTGTCTTCTAGCTCGCGCCCGAATATCCTCCTATGACATGGCATGGCGCGACCGCGAGTCGCTGCGAATAATGGTCGGCCATACCAGGACATGGCCGGCCATGCCAGGACCGGCACGACACTGCGCGGCGCGGCGCGGCACGGTACGGCAGCGTCATCCTGCGGCCTCGCTACGGTGCGCGATGCGGGCGGCGGCCGCCCCGGCTATTCCGGCGACGAGGTCATCGAGGAACGTGTTCACTCTCTTACTGGAGTGGCTGTTCAGCCCACGTAGCACGCCCATCTTTCTCTTGTCCACGTACCCGAAGTTGGTCAGGCCCACGGTGCCATATATGTTCGTTATGCTGAGCGCGAGAATCTCATCGATCCCGTAAAGGGGGTCATCATTCCTGACAAGCGTCAGGAGCGGTTCAGGGAGTGCGCCGCTCTCGGCAAGCATATCGAGGGCGATTCCCGTGAGCACGGCGTGCTGCACCTCCCTCTTCTCCATGACCTTCTCCACGCTCCTCAAGCACTCGTCAACCGTCAGATCGGGCCGGTAGGGTTTTTGCAGCTCAACCACGATCCGGGCGATCTGTTCCAGCCGCACTCCACGAGACGCAAGCATCTCCACGACCATTTCCTTCACAGCGCCCCTCCCCTTCCTGTCTCGCTTCTCCGCTCCCTCCGCCTTCTCCTCCTCTTCACGACTTCTCACCGGCAAGCAGCGCGGGGAGGTTCGCCTTCCCGTGCTCTGAAAGCCACAACTGGGGGGACGTGGACAAGATGGCCGTCCCCACCGGGGTTTTCACCCGGAGGAACACCGGGATGTCGCCGCCGGACCGGGGCCCCGACGCCAGTCCCGTGCCCGCGACTGTATCTGCACCGGCACCGGAACCCGCGCCCGCACCCCCGCCCACACCAGCACCGGTACCGGCACCGGCGAGCTTCTTCTTCAGCCTCTCCAGCTTGCTCCTGGTGGTCACCTCCCCATCGACGGGGATCACCACCGTATCATGGGAAAAGGGCAGCACCGTGTTGGCGAGGACCTTCGCGCCCTCCTCCTTCATGTCGAGCCTGCCCTGAACGAGCACGATGGCGTCCTCGCCGATGAACCTGAAGCACTCCTCGTAGGTCCGCGGGAACACCACGACCTCCACGGCGCCCGTCAGGTCTTCGAGCGTGAAGAAAGCCATGGGTTGCCCGGTGCTCTTCGTCACGATCTTGCGGAACGCCGTGATGATACCGCCAATAGACACCTCATCCCCGTCCGCATGGTCGACAAGGGTTGCCACCTGGGCACTCACATGCGCGCGAAGCTTCGATGCGATCCCCTCCAGCGGATGGCCCGATACGTAAAGCCCCAGAAGCTCTTTCTCCATGGCGAGCCTCTCCTTCTCGCCGAACTCGGGGACGGACGGCAACGGCACCTCGCTCGCGGCGAACTCGCCCTTCTCCTCGAAGAGATCGAAGAACGAAGCCTGACCCTTCTCCCGCTCCCTGCGGCCGGCCGACGCCGCGTCATACGTGGCGTCAAGCACCGCCAGGAGAGCAGATCTCTTTCCGCCGACGGAATCGAATGCCCCGCAGCGGATGAGGCTTTCCACGACCTTCTTGTTGACCTCCCTGAGGTCGACCCTGTCGCAGAAGTCCGCAAGCGACCTGAACCTGCCGCCTCGGCCGCGCGCTTCGATGATCGCCTGCACCGCGCCCCTGCCCACGTTCTTCACCGCGGCGAGCCCGAACCGGATCCTCCCCCCGACCGCGGTGAAATCCTCGAGGCTCTCGTTGATGTCAGGGGGCAACACCTCTATCCCCTTCTGACGGCACGCGTCCACGTAGAACGCGACTTTCTCAGACGCCCCCGTCACGCTCGTAAGGAGGGCCGCCATGAATTCCACCGGGTAGTGCACCTTGAGCCAGGCGGTCCTGTAGGATATCATGGCATATGCTGCGCTGTGGCTCTTGTTGAACCCATAGCCCGAGAAGAACTCCATGAGGTCGAAGATCTGGGTCGCGGTGTCGTCGTCGACCCCGCGCTTCCGGGCGCCCTCCATGAACTTCTCCCGCTGCGCCGCAAGGACCTCAGGCTTCTTCTTGCCCATGGCCCGCCGCAGTATGTCGGCCTCCCCGAGTGTGAAGCCGGCAAGGGTGCTCGCCACCATCATCACCTGTTCCTGGTAGAGCATGTTGCCATAGGTCTCCCTCAGGACAGGCTCCAGGTCGGGATGCGGGTACTCAACGGGCTTCTCGCCGTGCTTCTGCCGGGCAAAGTCCTGGATGCGCCCCATCGGCCCAGGTCGCCCGAGCGCCAGGATGGCGATGATGTCCTCGAAACAGGTCGGCCTGACCTCGCGGAGAAGGCCCTGGAACAGGCTGCTTTCCAGTTGGAACATGCCGAGGGAGTCGCCTTGACGCAGGGCCTCGTAAACGGCCTGGTCGTCCAGGGGGATCTTGCCTATGTCGATCTCCTCGCCACGCGTGTGCCTGATGATGTCTATGGCCTTTCCGATGACGGTGAGCGTGCGCAGCCCCAGGAAGTCCATTTTGAGGACGCCGATCTGCTCGAGGTCCTCCATGGCGAACTGGGTGGTGATGGCGTCATCGTTCGTCCGGTAAAGGGGCACGTGCTCCACCAGCGGGTCCTTGGAGATGACGACGCCCGCCGCGTGGACCGAGGCGTGCCTCGGCATCCCCTCGACCGCCCGGGCTGTGTCGATGAGGCTTTTCACCTTCTCGTCCTGCTCGTAGGCGGATTTCAGCTCCGGCGACGACTCGAGGGCCTTCTCGATGGTCGTGCCGGGCTCCATCGGGACCAGCTTGGCGATCTTGTCGACTTCGTTGTAGGAGAGGTTGAGGACCCGGCCCACATCGCGAATGGCCGCCCTCGCAGCCATGGTCCCGAACGTGATTATCTGCGCGACCCTGTCGGACCCATACTTCTGCGTGACGTAATCGATGACCTCTCCACGCCTCTCGAAACAGAAGTCGACATCGATGTCCGGCATGGTCACGCGCTCCGGGTTCAGGAATCTCTCGAAGATGAGACCGTACTTGATGGGGTCGATGTCAGTGATCCCGAGAGCATACGACACCAGGCTCCCGGGCGCGGATCCGCGGCCCGGCCCCACGTATATGCCCTTTTCCCGCGCAAACCTGATGAAGTCCCAGACGATGAGAAAGTACCCCGCATACCCCATTTTCACTATTACGTCGAGCTCGTAGGTCAGCCTCGCAGCGAGATCCTCCGTCACCTGCCCGTACCTTTTCTTGAGGCCCTCCATGCAGAGGTGCCTCAGGTAGGTTTCCTCGGTGTATCCCTCCGGGACCTCGAAGAGGGGGACCGCGGACCTCCCGAACTCGAACTTGAAGTTGCAGCGCTCGGCGACGGCCAGGGCGTTCTCGATGGCCTCCGGTACCCACTTGAACGCCGACTGCATCTCGTCGGGGGATTTGAGGTAGAATTCGTCCGTCTGGAAGCGCAGCCGGTCCTTGTCGTCGATGGTCTTGCCGGTCTGGATGCACAATAGCACGTCGTGCATCCTGGCGTCCTCGCGCCTGACGTAATGGACGTCGTTGGTGGCCACGAGAGGTATGCCAAGTTCACGGCCGATCTCGACGAGGCCGGCGTTCGCCCGGTCCTGCTCGGGAATGCCGTTGCTCTGAAGCTCCAGGTAGAAGTTGTCGGGCCCGTAGATCTCGCGATACTCGGCGGCCTTGCGCCTCGCGGCCTCGTAGTTTCCCTGCAGGAGGAAGGACGGGATCTCACCTGCAAGGCAGGCCGAGAGCGCAATGATGCCTTCCCGGTGGCGGTCGAGCACCTCCAGGTCAACGCGGGGCTTATAGTAGAACCCCTCGACAAACCCAATGCTCGACAGCTTGACGATGTTCCTGTAACCTGCCTCGTCTTTCGCCAGGACCACCAGGTGATACTGGTCGTCATCGACGTGTGGGGTGCGGTCGTGGCGCGTCCTCTTCGCCACGTACAGCTCGCAACCGATGATCGGCTTCACCCCGTGCTTCTCCGCAGCCTTGTAGAAGTCGATGGCCCCGTACAGGACCCCATGGTCAGTCATTGCGAGGGTGGTCACTCCGAGTTCACGGGCCCTCGTCATGAGGTCCGGCAGCTTGCACGCCCCGTCGAGGAGCGAGTACTGGGTATGCAAATGAAGATGAGCGAAGTTACCCACATGCCCCTCCCCCTTTGCCTACTGCTGCGGCCGGTAACCTGTAACCTGTAACCGGTAACCGGTGGCCCGTGGCCGGCGGCCGGTGCCGGATCTCCAGATCGCGGCCGCGCCAAGCCCCGGGGCACCGTAGACACCGATGGCGGGCCAATACCCGCCATCAGGTACCACACATTATATCAGTTCTCGCCTGCGGGGCAAGTTCCTCTTTCTGCGCTTTTTGCGCGGCACGCCATGGAAACGTGCCACGATGACGGGCAGGGAAGCGGCGGCAGGGGGCCCTGGGCCGCAGTTTCACGATGTGGCGGCGTCGGATTTGAGTTCCAGGAAGACGTCCCTCAGCGAGAGGCTGAGGCTCTCGTGCCTGGGCCTGGTGCGTATGCCCTGGCACACGATGACGTCAGGCCAGGTATCGTCCTTGACTCCATCGATACGCACTTCGACCATGGCCATGAGCGGGTTGGAGTCCATCGCCGGCTTTACAACGGTTGCGTGGCCGGAGATCCCGACTGCGATGTTGCCCTCGTCGAGGACGGCTATCATCACGCGCCCGTGCTGCTCGATGTTGGCCAGCGCGGTACTGCGCCGCTCAAGCGCCATCCGGATCGTGCTCGCGGAGATTGACGCGATGATGTTCACCGGGGTCGTCCAGGGATTGCCTGAGTCGTCCACGGTGGCGACCACCACGGTCGCAACTCGCCTGCCAAGGAACCCCACCACCCTCTCATCCAGCGGACCAGGGGTGATCTCATCCATCGCTCTCAGCCCCCGAGCGGTCACAGCTAGCGGGCGAACCCGCCCCACGGCAGGCGTCATGGCCCGGGGCGCAGCCGCCCGCTGTATTGATATTCCCCGGCAGGCCAGGATATGTCAGCGGAATGGGGCTGGCGGAGGCACGGCCTTACTCGGGCCTTTTCTCCTCAGGCTCGTCCTCGGGTGTCGTCCACAGGGTCTCCTCGGGGGACTCCCCGAGCACCTCTGCTGCCTCGTCCTCGTTGACCTCGGTCATGATCATGTCAAGGAAATCCTTCTCGTCGATCTCTAGCGTTCGCCTGGATCCCTTCTTTGCGGCCTTTTTTGCGAGACGCGGGTCTCTTGAAGGCGATCTCGATGCCACGTCTATCACCGTCCCATCCTAGAGTTTGCGCATCACGCCTCCAAGTTATCAACAAGCTCCTGGACAAGGGGGGCAGGGTCGAGCGCCCCCGTGCCAAGCCTTGCCGCGAGATCCTCGACCGGAAGCCTCTGCCCTTGGGCAAACAACTCGCGCAGCGCTCGTCCGGTTTCGGGATACGCATACCACCGCTCGCCAAAGCGCTTCGCAAGGAAATGCCTCAAGTGCGCCTCGAATATCCATGCCCGCAGGTACCGGGCCACGTAGAAACCGTCATCCACGTCTGCCAGGTAATCGCTTTCGGGATACTTTGCTTTCAGGGCCTCCGTCAGGAGGCTCGCGTACTCGCGGGGCATCTCGGAAAGCGCGCCCCCGCTGTGCAGGTGAAGCTCGTAGAGAAGCTTGGCCGCGTAGCGCCGCAGCATGTAAAGCTTGTGCAACAGGGCGAACCTCCGGTACTCGTCTGCAAGGGGCCCGCTCACGTGCTCAGCCAGCCAGCGCTCGCTCGTGGCCAGGTGTTCGAAAAGAAACGCATACGCCTCGGTTACCGAGTTGTCCCCGAGCCACCTGTGCTCGAACGGCTGGTCGGGATCGACGCTCCCGTAGTGCCACGCGTGGCCGGCCTCGTGAAGGATGCTGTGATAGTCGTCGTGACCTCCGTGAGGCATTATGACCAGCATGACCCTGCCGGGAACGTCAAGGGGGGCGCAAAACGCCCTCGGGGATTTGTTCTCGCGCGCCTCTGCATCTATGTGTATGTTGGGGTAGCGCTCCCGGGCAAGTCCCATGCCTGCCACGGTGGATTCGAGGGTCGGGAGCACCCTGTCCTGCCGGAACATGCCATCAAACCGCACTCCTCGAAAGAGGAAGCCGAGATCGTGGCGGCTCACGTCTTTGAGGCGCATCCCCAGGATGGTGGAGGCCGCCTTCTCCATCGCCTGCGTGTAGACGCCGTCGGTCTCGTCCAGGAAGCCCTCCATCACAGTTGAGAGGCCACCCAGGTCGAGGGCGCCGATGTCGGCGCAGAACGATCTGTAGTCGGAGTACCCGAGGTCGCCCACGAGCGAGTGAAGCATCGCAATGCGCTCCTCCCGCCGGGGATTGATCCCCAGAGTGACCTTCTGTCGTGCAGCCTCGAGCGCGCCCCGCGCCCGCTCGTTGGGCTCGTTCGCCAGCACCACCTGTGACATGCGGAACGGGATCTTTCTACCCTCGAACTCGATGACTGCCTGAGTCTCTGCGGATACAATGGCGTCGGTCATCTCCTTCGTCGCCATCTCGAGGTATCCGTCGCATGTGAAGCCGGCAAGGTAGCGGGCGCGCCTGGCGGCGTCGGACTCAGCCTCCCCCATAGGTCCGCCCTCTGCAACGCGGACCCCGGAAGGCCCCTCACCCGGGGTGCATCTCAAAGCCCGGGCCGCATCCAGGAGGGTCAGCACCTCGGCCCTCTCGAAGAGGTCTTTGTTCCGCTCGAATATGGGTGCTGTTTCCAGAGAGTCCTTGAGCCCGGCACCGTTCAGGTATGACTCCTCATACAGTTCACGGAGGAAGCCCTCGGCACGTCTTCGATACTCCTCTACCTCCACGATGGACCCCCTCCAATCATACTCTGAGAACGCCGTTTTCGATGACGGTCACGCCGTCCACTACCAGCGTGGGCTTGAGGATTATGCCGTCGAGGTGGCTCGGGACATCAACGGTGCCGCCGAAGCTCACGTTGTTGCCGATCGCGATGTGGACCGTCCCCAACACCTTCTCGTCTTCGAGCACCTTGCCGGTGATGACGGCGCGGTCGTTCGTACCCACCCCAAGCTCGGCGATGTTCCTGGCGGGTTTCCCGAGGTGGGCTATGGCGTCCTCGAGGGACCTCGCGGCCCGCCCGCCGGATATCTCGGTTACGTACCCGTCCTCCACCCTCATGGTGATGTGATCCTCCAGGACGCCCGGGCCCGCCATGGCGCCGTCCACCACGATGACGCCGCTGGCGGAGCCTTCGACAGGCGCGATGTACGCCTCGCCAGCAGGCAGGTTTCCGAAGTCACCTGGAAGGCGGTATATGCCGGTGTCAGGGTGCCCCTCGCGTCCTTCGATGGACATGGTGATGTCGGTGCCGGAGGGGCTCGTGACCCTCGCGGTCCTGCCCGACGTCAGGATGCCCGCAACCCTCCTGCTCACCCCCGCGATGCGGGAGTAGTCTGCCGAGAGGGTGCGCACCATCGACTCCGGCGTGATTCCGGGGAGCGTGGCGATGCGCGCGCCCGCCGCACACGCCTCCCGTCTCGCAGCCGTGTGCGAAAGCGACTTGCTCGTGGGAGCGAGCACCACATCGACCGCCTTCATGATAGCGGCTATCGGGGCCGGCGGTTCCTCGCCGTTTCTTGCCCTTGGCATCATCTCGACGAGCATCGCCTCCGCCCCGAGGGAACGGGCCTGATCCCACAGGGCGTATCCTATCTCTCGTAGCTTCTCATCGGTGACGACGAGCACGCTCTCCCCCGGCGCCACACCCATGCATTGCGCGAGCGCTGTACGCGCGGCGCCGCGCAGATCCTCACTTGCTACGGCCACGTCTCATCCCTCCCGGCTTGCCGCCCTTCGACTCAGCTCCGTCGGCCAGATCGTAGGTCTCTGATGTAGTATGGATAGTAACTTCTCCCCCATACGCGTTTCTCCTCTACACGGCATCCATGTTTCCGCCGGACATCGTCGCCTGGCGCAACCGGGCGCAAGGCCTGGCACGGTCCAGGACAAGTTCGAGGGGTGATGCGCACATAAACCCGACCAAACACAAGATAATAATACTGACATCAACGGCCATACATGAAGGAGTGATGGTGGCACATGCCGAGGAAGACGATGCGCGATCTGTTCATCGACAGGAGGGTTGCGATCGATCCCGTTCCGCTTGCCAGCAAGAAGAAGGGGACGATCATGTACAGGGGGCTCCTTTCCATGTCCGGGGCCGATTCAGTCTATCTGTACTCCGGATACGGCGACAACTGGGAGAACGCCCGCTTCACCCCGATGACGAAGGTGGATGACGTGACGTGGTCGGCCGATATGACAATCGAAGGGGACAAGGCGTTCAACTTCTGCTTCAAGGATAGCGCCGATCACTGGGACAACAACTCCGGCCTCAACTGGGGCGTTGAGATCGTTTGAGCCTGTGCCGGCCGGCCCATGTGGTTGCAATGGGATGTCGAGCGGGCCCTGGGGCTACCGGGGCCCGCAACTCTTTTCTGAAAGACGGGAGGAAAAATCACCATATTGTAGAAGCCCTTACCATATAGGGGCCGCGTGCCCACTTTGAAGAAAGCGGAGTGAGTTACGTGGAGCAAGGTGGCAAGGCACCTGGCAGAGTCGGCTTTTTGGAAGTCCTCTCGAACCGGCGGTTTCGCAGGCTGTGGCTGGGGCAACTAGTGTCGCTCTTCGGCGACAAGCTCAATTTCGTCACTCTCCTCGCCCTTCTGCACTCAAAACCCGGGGGAAGCCAGAACCTCCTCCTGCTGGCGCTCGTCCAGACCACCGCATACCTCTGCTTCGGACTCTTCGCGGGCGCACTCGTTGACAGGCTCGACAGAAAGAAGATCATGGTGGCAGGCGATCTCGCGAGAGCGGCCCTCGTGCTCACTCTGCCATTCATAGACTCGCGCCAGCTCATATTCGCCGTATCCTTCATCATAACAAGCATAACCCTGTTCTTCGAGCCGGCGCGCGACGCGTCCGTCCCCACAATCGTCGAGCGGGACCATCTCCTCACAGCAAACTCGCTCCTTCAGACATCGCGAGCGTTATCGGACATCGTCGGGCTCATGGTGAGCGGAGTGGTGGTGTGGCTCGCCGGAACTAAGCTCGCATTTTTCATAGACTCAGCTTCTTTCGTCTTCTCTGCTGTCATGATCTGGCCCATCGCCATCCCCCGCGCCATGGCTGTATCGTCCGCCGCGAGGGGCATCGTAACCCGCGTGCTGGCGGATGTGCGCGAGGGGATCGAGTTTCTCCGGCGCGAACGAGACGTGGCGTCCATCATCGTGCTGTATGTCGCGCTCGGTCTGGGTATGGGCCCGGTCAACGTGTTGCTCTTCACGTATGCGGCAGACGTCATCGGACTGGGAGCCCGGGCCTATGGCCTCATCTCGGGGTCCATAGTCGGCGGCGTGCTTGTGGGAAGCATGCTGCTGGGCAGGTTCGGGCAGCATCTCGAGAAGCGCCGCGTCATGACCGGCGGCCTCTTCGGCCTGGGGGCGCTGCTCCTGGTTCTCGTCAATACCAGGCTTCTTGTGCCGGCTATGGTGATCGCCGTGGGGAGCGGCCTTGCCAACAGTTGCTTCTTCATCTCATTCCTGACGCTGTTTCAGGAACTCGTCCCCAACGAGAAGCGGGGCCGGCTGTTCAGCATTCACTACATAACCAAGCAGTCGTCGGCGTTCATCTCCATCACCGCGGCGACTCTCCTTGCGACCGTCATGTCGGCGGTCACGATCCTGAGCATATCGGCTATAATAGTGATGGCCGCCGCCGCGCTTGGCTGGTTCCTTCTGGTCGTCCGCCCGGCCGGTGAGAGGCGGGCGACGACGGAAACCCAGACGCCTGCGTGATTTCGCGACGGTCGATCGGAGGATGTACCGGTGTTCGGCCTGCTCTCGCTGGTATTGCTGTTCATCCTGCTGCTACCGGCGCTCGTGTTTCTGTTCTACTTCAACGTCGCAGCGATATCCTTCACGAAGCTGGGGCTTTCGCCCCAGGGAGCTATGCTGCTCTTCGGCCTCTCACTCCTCGGGAGCGTCGTGAACATCCCCCTCGTTCGACAGCGCGTTCTCGTGGAGGAGCCTCCACGGCTTTTCTTCTCGTTCCTCTTCTACTACCCGCCGCGCGTCCGACAGCAGGTCATCGCCGTGAACTTCGGCGGAGCGGTGGTGCCCACCGTCTTTGCTCTTTATCTCCTGCAGAGAACGCCGATTCTCCCCGCAATCGCGGCGACTGCCATCGTGGCCTGGGCTGCCAAATCCATGGCGCGCGTGGTGCCCGGCGTCGGCATCGCGCTCCCGGCATTCATCCCACCGCTCGTCGCCGCGGGCGCTGCGCTGTTGCTGGCAGGGGAGTATGCAGCGCCGGTGGCGTACATAGCCGGCTCCCTCGGGACGCTCATCGGCGCAGACCTCTTGAACCTCCCAAAGATCCGCACCCTTGGAGCACAGCTCGTAAGCATAGGCGGGGCAGGCGTATACGACGGTATCTTCCTCGTTGGAGTCGTGGCGGCGTTCCTGGCATGATCGCCGCGAGATCGAGGCTCGATCGAGGCACACTCGCGGCAACGGGCCCGGTGCTGGTCGCGCCAAATGCGGATTTATCGGCCTGCACCACTTTCCCGGCATGTTCCGGGTCAGCCTGGTCGTTTTGCGCCAATTTGTGGACCTGCGTGGGCAAGAGAGGGGAGGCCGAGGTTGCGCGAGATGCCGTGGGCAAGTGGAACACTGCTCGCCTGACGGCTTAAGTTCCTGGGGCAGCGACTGGCAAAGGAAGGTGCCCGAGGAACGAAAATGGTGGCCCCGACGGAATTCGAATCCGTGTCACCGCCTTGAGAGGGCGGTGTCCTGGGCCGCTAGACGACGGGGCCACACACATGAAAACATATTTCTGGCTGGGGAGGGAGGATTCGAACCCCCACAAACAGATCCAGAGTCTGTCGTGCTACCCTTACACAACTCCCCAGCGCAATCTCTTTTCCTGATTGGGCCTGCGGAGCTACACCGTGGCCCTCCCATGTCGGAATTCTAGCACAGCATAAGTCCTCGCGTCAACCCCTGTTCCGAGCTTTCTTCCGTGCTGGGCCTTCTCCCCCTGCTCCAGCCTTGAAGCGGGGTCACCGCCTCGAGAGGGCGGCAGGGTGGTGACACGGGCCGCCGGACGACGCGGCCACACATGAACCCGCGACGTTACGTGAAGCTACGCAGGCTAGCTCCCGGTCGCAAGCCTCGCGACGGCGGCGTCCAGGCGTGAGCACGTCACGTCCCTGCCGAGCAGCTCCAGAACCTCGAAGATCCCCGGGCTCGCCGCGCGCCCCGTGACCGCCACGCGCACAGGGTGGATGATATCGCCCGCTTTCCTGCCCGCCTCTGCGGCATAACCCCGCAGCACCTTCTCGACATCCGCCGCCGTGAATGCATCGATGGCCGCAAGCCTCCGCCGGATCTCGCGCAGGGTCTCCGGAACATAGTCGCGCGTAAGGAACTTCTCGAAGGCCTCCGCGTCGTAGTCGACCTTCTCGGTAAAGAAGAAGTCCCCAAGGGTCACGACGTCCTTCACCGTATGCATTCTCTCCCGGAGCAGTCCCACGATCTTCTCGATGCGCGCCATCTCGCGCCCGTCAGGGGAGGCTGTCGCGAGCCCCGCCCTCGCAAGGTGCTCCACGGCAAGCGCCGCAAGCGTCTTCAAGTCCGTTGCCCTGAGGTAGTGCCCGTTCATCCAGAGGAGTTTCTCGGGGTCGAACACCGCCGGGTTCTTCGAGACCTTCTCCAGGCTGAACTTCTCCACCAGCTCCTCCCGGCTGAAGATCTGCGAAGTGGCGTCGTACGCCCACCCGAGGAGGACCAGGTAGTTCACGAGCGCGTCCGGCAGATAGCCCTCGTCGCGATACTGACCTATGGAAGTCGCGCCGTGCCTCTTGCTGAGCTTGGTCCTGTCGGGCCCGAGTATCATCGAGACGTGGGCGAACCTGGGGAGATCGAACCCCAGCGCCCGGTACATCATGATCTGCTTCGGGGTGTTGGGCAGGTGCTCATCGCCTCGGATTATGTGGGAGATCTCCATCAAGGTGTCGTCCACGACCGCCGCGAAGTTGTAGGTCGGGTAGCCGTCCGACTTCAGGATCACGAAGTCGTCGATGAACCTGTTCTCGAAGCGGACCTCGCCCCTGATGAGATCGTCCACCACGGTCTCGCCATCGTCCACCTTGAACCTGAGCGCGGGCTTACGGCCCTCCGCCTCGAAGGCCCGGCGCTCCTCCGCCGACAGGTGCCTGCACCGCCCCGGGTACCCGACCGACTCGCCCCGGGCGAGCGCGGCCCGCCGTGCCTCCTCGAGCTCATCGGGAGTGCAGTAGCACGGATAAGCATATCCTTTCGAGAGCAGCCGGTCGGCGTACTCACGGTAGATGTCAAGTCTTTCTGACTGAAAGTACGGGCCGTACCTCCCACCCACGGTGGGGCCTTCGTCCCAGTCGAGCCCGAGCCATTTTATGCTGTCGATGATCGCATCGACCGACGCCTCTGTGGACCTCTCCACGTCAGTGTCCTCGATCCGCAAGACGAACGTGCCGCCGTGATGCCGTGCGAAAAGCCAGTTGAAGAGCACTGTGCGCGCCCCGCCGACGTGCAGGTACCCGGTGGGGGACGGAGCGAACCTGACCCTTGCCCGATTCATGCCAAGACCCCTCTCGATAGCCCTCATGCCTTGCATTATACCTCACAAGGACATGCGCTTCAAGGCAGAGGACGCGCGGGCGTGCGGATGTGTGGGCATCCGGACGTCCGGATGTCAGGGCGCCAGAGCACCGGAGCGCCGGGGCGACCTCCGGACGCCCGACGGCGGTCCAGGCAGGGTTGTCAGCAGCACGGCGCACTCTGGGGCGACCGTGTGTGGTACCACGCAGGGCAGGACTCCCGGGTCGCGGGAACTGGTCCAGGAGGACCCCCGGGCCCTGATTGAAAGCCTCGCCGGGAGTAACCCTACGTAACAAGCTCGCCGTTGTGTATCTCGTAGCTCCAGTTCCGCCCGTCGTTGTTGTCCCAGTTGCCTGCATTGTCCCTGAAGCAGAAATGGAACCTGGATGTCTCTTCCATGGGCACGTCCACGCGAGCCTCGAACACGCCCTGCTCTGTCCTGGTCATGGGGACATCAGCCACCCGGTTCCAGGTGCCGATCCCGTAACCCACGTGCAGGTATACCTGGTCCGCCCCAGATCTTGCAAGCAGCCCGCCGTACCTCACGGACACTGAGTCTCCAGCGGTGATGGGAGTAGGGCTCACATACACCCCGTCGTCAACGCTGGCAGGTGCGGCGCCTGCCACCGATGGGACGCCCCTGGTACTCACCGCCCCTGGACCTCCCTGGCGCACGTCCCCCTCCCCGGTGCGCCGGGCCGCTGCCCGGCTCGCCCGGGCCATCTCCGCCGCGACCTCCACGTCTGTCCTGTTCAGTCTCTTCGTAACCCAGTCGATGATGCCCGCCATGGGCCCAGATACCTCCTCCAAGCTGTAGGTACGGATATTCCGTATCCATAGTCTATCTGGGCGGGGGCGCGGCTATAGATGAAAATTCCCCCTCTCCAGAGGGCTGCGAGGAAAGCCAGACTCCTGTCTGGCGCAACCGGCTCGGGCGGCGGGAATGCAGTCCCCTGAACCCGCGCCAAGTTTGGCGCCATGAGTTTGCGCTACTTCCCTGACGGTGCTGGGGTTGCCGGTGCTTGCTAGGGCGGGGCGTCGAGGATTTGGCTAGCCTTAAGCGCCAAATTCGAACGCATCTCACCGCACGCGCCGTCCCCGGAGGGCAACACCGGCAACCCTGGACCGGACTTGCGCGCTGAAAAGCAGCGCGAATTTGTGGCGATCCACTTAGACGTCCTCCTCCTGGCGCTGGGATGGCGGACCGGTCTCTTCGTCTCCGGTCTGGTTGTCACCACGGCCATCGCTGTCGCTGCGCCTCCACGGCCTCCTCCCGGGCCCCAGGATGCTCGCAAATTCGATGCTGGCCAGCTTGCGCAGGCTTTTGCGCACCCCATCGAGGCTGCGCTCGTTCAGAAGCAGGAACCCTGCGCCCCCGAGCAGCACGATTATTCCGATCCACGCCAGGGCCGACAACGCCCCGCTCTGCTCGCTGGCCGCACGGCGCGCCGCCTCGCCCCCGGCCGTCGGTCCCTGGGGAGTCACCCCGTACAGGACGGCAGGGATGGACATTACGAAGTTCACCATGACGCGCTCAGCGGCTTCCTGGCTGTTCTCCTGGGATCCCATCTCAAAGAGCAGGGCGCGCGGCGAGAGGTCCTGGTTGAAGGTGGCATCGCCGTAGAAAATCCCCCGGACGAAACCCGGGAAGTTCCTGTCGGCGAAACTCTTCACCGCAAACGCGAACTGCTCGTTCGCCTTGAGGTTCGGGTTCTGCCTCCCGAGGACGATCATGACTTTCGCCCCGGGCTTGCCCGCCACGGTTGTGGCGTACGCCTCAAGGGGCGCAGCGTCCCTGTGCAGGTCGAACAGGGCGTCGGGGTTATGGCGCAGAAGCGTCATCGCAGTCCGTCTGGATCGCTCGTATGCCGCGCCGTCATGCGGCAGGTGCGACGCCCAGGACTGGATGGCGCGAAGCCCGATCCCCTTGCGCAGCCGCTCCTTGACCACGGCCCCCACGTCGTAGACGTCCCCGTGCGGGGCCACCGACGGCGTCCCACTCGTGGGGATGTATGACTCATCGCTATGCGTATGATAGATGGCCACCAGCCGCCCCGCCGGAGCCTGCGCCAGCCGGCGCGGGGTAGCGACCCCAGTGACCGCCAGCTCTTGCCGCCACGCAGCGTGAAACGCCGCGGCAGCCGCCTTCACGTCAACCCGCTCGACGAACCTCGCCCACGCGGTGTGGCCCTCTACCTTCACCACTCTGAAGCGGTGGTTCCCGGGGTCGACGAACTCATCGCCCACCACCACCACGTGACAGGTATGCAGCACGATGTTCCCCGTGTCCTGGTCGATTATCGTGTACCAGTGGTCGGAGTCCTCTTCGCACCCCTGCGCCCGCGCCAAAGGCGCAAGGAGCAGCGCACACGCGACGGCCACGACGGCCGCCTTGACCATCCTCCTTGCCATGATAAACCCGCGCTCCTTTGGATCAGATCACCACAAGTAGTATGGGAGATCGCGCCGGAAAAGATGAGCCCTGCGGCATCATGCCGCAGGGCTCCAGGGTGCCAGGGTGTCAGGAGCGCACTGTCAGGAACGCACAGTAGTATGGCGCCATAGCTTTTCGCCACTTTTCTTGAGGGTGCTGAGGTTGCCGGTGCTTGCTACGGCGGGGCGCCTGGAATTTGGCTGGCCGGTGCGCCAAATTCGAACGAGGCGCGCCGCGAGCGCGCCGTCCCCGGAGTGCAACACCGCGATCCCCTGGAAAGGCGGTACCAGCCTCTCAACCCACACATGCTCAGAACTTCACCTTGACGGGCTCGCGGGCGGCCTCCTCGATCTCGAAGAAGTCCTCAGCCGTAAACCCGAACATCCCTGCTATGAGGTTCGTCGGGAACACCTGGAGACTGTTGTTGTACCTCATCACGGTGTCGTTGTAGAACTGCCGGGCGTACGCGATCTTGCTCTCCGTGCCCGATAGCTCCTCCTGCAACATGAGGAAGTTCTGGTTGGCCTTGAGCTCAGGATACGCCTCGGCCACCGCGAACAGCGACCTCAGGGCGCCGGTGATGGCGTTCTGGGCCTCCGCCTGTTCGCCCACGGTCTTTGCGCTCGCCATCTGGGCGCGCGCCTTCGTGACCATCTCGAACGTCTCTTTCTCGTGGGCAGCGTACCCCTTGACCGTCTCCACGAGGTTCGGGATGAGATCGTAACGCCTGCGCAGCTGCACATCGATCTGGGACCATGCGTTGCGGATCCTGTTCCTCAGCACCACGAGCCTGTTGTACGAGGTTATGAAGAACAGGACGATGATAGCGGCGATCACAAGTATTGCAATCGTGAACACCGTGTCCTACCTCCTTCTCGCCCTACGTCCCCGCCGCGGACCGGTATGGGGCCTTTCCGGCCCGTCACCCGCGCTGGTCCGCCGGCCAGGGCACGAGCGCTTTCCCTTCCAGGATGATTCGTGAACCGTTGCAGAATTCCTCCGCCATTTGGCGCTGTTCGACCTCACGGAAAGAGAGACGCTTCCCCGATCACACTCGCGCTAAGCAGATCGCCACAGCTTCGCGCTGCTTTTCAGCGCGCAGGTCCAACGCCGGCAGCGAGAGTGGCGCAAACTCATCGCGCCATACTCAGGGCCTGCGCCCGTTCCTCAGCCCGCGCAAGGACCTCCCTCTCGTCCACGGTAGTGAGCACGCCGTCCTCCATGACCACCTCGCCGTCGACGATTACGGTACGAACGTCACAAGACCGCGCTGAGTATACGATATGCGAAAACACATCGTGATGCGGATACATGTGCGGTCCGGTCGAATCCATCAGGATGATGTCGGCCTTCTTGCCGGCCTCGAGGCTCCCAACCTCCGCATCGAGCCGGAGCGCCCTCGCGCTCCCCAGCGTCGCGAGGTACAGCGCCTGGTGCGCAGGGAGAACGGTGGGATCGTTCGAAGCCAGCTTGTGAAGGAACGCCGCGATCCGCGCTTCCTCGAGGAGATCGAGGTTGTTGTTGCTGGCTGCCCCGTCGGTGCCGAGCCCCACCCTCACGCCCGCCTCGAGCATTCTCGGGATCGGGGCGATGCCGGAGGCGATCTTCATGTTGCACCCGGGATTATGCGCGACGCCCACGCCCTTTGCGCCGAGTATACCGATGTCCTTCTCGGATACGTGCACGCAATGAGCCGCGAGAACGGGGAACTCGAACAGGCCGTAGCTGTCCATGAGCTCGATTGGAGACAAGCCTCCGTGAAGGTTCTTGCATTCCCTCACTTCGCCCTCGGTCTCCGCGAGATGGATGTGCATGCCCACCCCTAGCTCGGAGGCTGACCCCATGACTTTCTCAAGGAAATCCCTGGGACACGTGTAAGGAGCGTGAGGCCCGAGCATCGCGGTGATCCTGCCGCCGCACGCGCCGTTCCAGCGCTCGCACAGTTCCCTGCCCTCAGCGAGGGCCCTGTCGGAGCCGGGGGCCGTCCCGATGAGGCCGCGAGAGAGCGAGGCCCTGATTCCGGTCCTCTCCACGGCCTTTGCCGTCTCGTCCATGAAGAAGTACATGTCCGCGAATGTGGTGACGCCGGCACGGATCATCTCGACGCACGCGAGCATCGATCCCCAGTATACATCGTCCGCGGCAAGATGCGCCTCGGCAGGCCATATCTTCTGGCTGAGCCACTCCATGAGGGGCATGTCGTCGGCGAATCCTCGAAATAGCGTCATGGCGGCGTGAGTATGGGCATTTACGAACCCAGGCATGGCGATGAGGCCCGATGCATCAATGACCCTGGCCGCGCCGCTGAACCTCTCCGGCGCAGGCGACGGACCCACGAAAACGATCGCCGACCCCGCCACCGCGATGTCCCCCTTCGGGACCACGAGCGGTTGCCCCTCGCCGGGGGAGATGACCTGCGCACCGCTGATAAGGATGTCCACGTCTCCTGCACGCCCTGTTTCATGCATGGCTTGTCCCCCCATTCAGACCCTACTTCAAAGTCGAAAGCTCGCGCACAGCCCGCCCGGCCCGCGCAAGCTCCAGGACGGACAGGATGTACCAGCCCTTCTCCTTGTAAGCAAGCCCGAGCAGAAGATGCGTGTACTCGTTGGACGGGTCCAGCGCGAGGGCAGCCTTCAGGACCTCGATGGCCCTGTCGAGTTGCTCTATCCTGGAAAGGCTCAGCGCAAAGTAGTGGCGCGTCCAGATGTTCCGGGGATCGAGCGCCACGAGCCTCTCGAAGCACTCTGCGGATTTCCTGTAGTTGGAGAAGGCATAGTACGCGAAAGCGACCAGGTTGAGGCTGATGATGTCGCCGGGCTCCCTGTCGAGGACTTGCTCGGCCCGGGCGATGACCTCCCGGCCGAACTCGCTGTACCCTGCGGCCTCGATCGCCCGGAACTCGCGCGCCGCCTCGGGGACCCTTCCCTGGTTTGCGTACGCGACGGCAAGGTAGAGCCGGCCCTCCAGGTCGTCCGGCGCACGGTTACCGTTGGCCGCCACGATCGCGCTCCAGTCCACGCGCGATCCGGGGCGCGGTGCCTCTCCGCTGTCACCGGCCGCCGCCAGACCCGGCGCCGGCAGCACCAGTGTCAGCGGAAGCGCGAGTACCAGCACCCGCGCGAGCACCGTCACCCGCACCGGCACCGGCACCGGCGTCAACAACAGCATCGGCGGCCCGGGGGAGGCTGCCGCCGCACCAGTCCCAGGTGCCTTCCTTTTCGCGCCGCAACCGGGTTGTTGTCTGCGTAACCTCATGCGTGGAAAGTTCTACGGATGCCCCGCAAATCCTCCATCCACGGTGGATAGGGGGAACGCATCCCTTGCGCCCTTTCGGCGGAATCCACCGGACTGGAGCCATGGTTACTGAGCGCGGGCGAGTGCCGCCTCCATTCTGTCGAGCCCTTCAGTGATTCGGTCCGTCGATGCCGCGTACGAGAGCCGCACGCACCTGTCATTTCCGAACGCAACGCCCGGCACGACGGCCACATGGGCGCAACGCAGGAGCGCTTCGGCGAACGTCGTGGAGTCCTTTATCTCCACGTCCTCGAGCCTGCGTCCAAAGTAGTGGGATACATCAGGAAACGCGTAGAAGGCGCCCTCGGGCACGGGGCACACGAGGCCCGGCATCTCGTTCAGGCGGCGGACCATGTAGTCGCGGCGCCGAGCGAACTCCCTGCGCATCCGCTCGAGCGGCTCCCTGTCCCCTGTGAGCCCTGCAAGGGCCGCCTTCTGCGAGATCGAGGCGGGGTTCGACGTCACGTGGCCCTGGATGGTCTCCATGGCACGGATGACCTCCCGGGGACCTGCGGCGTACCCGATTCGCCATCCGGTCATGGCGTATGTCTTGGACACACCGTTTACCACGATGGTAAGGTCCTTCATCTCGGGGCCGAGCGATGCGATGCTTACGTGCTCCGCATCCCCATAAGTGAGCTTTTCGTATATTTCATCGGCTATCACAACGACGCCGCGTGCCTGCGCAACCTCGGCGATCTCGCGGATCTCCTGGCGTGAGTAAACCGACCCGGTAGGGTTGCAGGGGCTATTGAACACGATCGCGCGCGTCCTGGGCGTGATGGCGTCCTCGATGGCGGATGCGCTGACCTTGAACCCGCGCTCGATGTCGCCCTCGACGATGACTGGGACGCCGCCGGCGAGATAGACCATCTCAGGGTACGAGACCCAGTAAGGGCTCAGGATTATCACCTCGTCGCCCTCGTCGCACAGGGCGAACACCGCGTTGAATATGGAATGCTTCGCGCCGCACGAAACGAGCACTTCCTGAGGGCTGTACATAAGCCCGTTATCGGCCCGCAGCTTCTCGCAGATGGCCGCGCGCAGCTCGAGGATGCCGGCGGTCGGCGTGTACTTGGTGAACCCAGCCCTGATGGCGTCCACGGCCGCGTCCTTGATATGGCCGGGCGTGTCGAAGTCCGGCTCGCCCAGGCTGAAGTTGACGATGTCCACGCCCTGGCTGCGCATCTCGCGGACAAGCGCGTCCACGCCGAACGTCTTCGACGGGCTCACCTTAGTCGTTCTCCGAGCAAGCTTCACGCGTCATGCCACAAAGGGGCCCCGCTCACGGCGGCGCCCCACGGTGGCGCCCCTCCTCTCCCTCATTTCTTCGTCTTTGTCTCGAGGTTTCCCTCAAGGGAGTATCCGTATCGCCCTATCCTCTCTCCAAGGCCGTAATAGTCGGGTCCCACGTAGGCGAATGGCTTCATCGCCTGCACATCGATGCGACCCTCGGCCGAGAGTATCCCCTCGCTTGCGTGAACCGCCACCACCTCGCCGACGAATAGCTCGTGGGAGCCGAGCACGACCTGGTGCCGAACCGTGCATTCCATGCTTATCGGGCACTCGCCGATATAGTGGCACTCTACCTCGTCGCCCTTCACCGCGGTGAGGCCGAGCGCGGCGAACTTGTCCACCTCGCGCCCTGACACGTTGCCGCAGTAGTCCGTGGCATGGAGGAGGTCCTCTCCCGGGACGTTCACGCAGAAGACACCGGTTTCCTTGATGATCTCGTGGGAATACCTGGAAAGGTTGACTGCGATGGAGACCATGGGTGGCATGCCGCAGGCGACGCCCGTCCAGGCCACCGTGATGATGTTAGGGCGTCCTGACGGCGCAGTGCAGCTCACCATGACCGCCGGTATGGGGTACAGGTAGTTCTTGAGCCTCGCTTTCGTTTTGCGCATGGGATGGCGTCCGCCTCTCTTCACCTGTCGCACCAGAGCTTGCCAGCCTGGGCGTAGTTGTCTTTCTTCATCTCCCGAAGGATGATGCTCACAGCGCTCTCAGGGCAGCCTACTGACTCCACCACGGCCTTCGTGACCTTCTCCACGAGCATGCGTTTCTGCTCGACGCTCCTTCCCTCGATGAGTTCGATCTGAACGATGGGCATGTTGGACACCTCCTTTCCGTGCTCCCGCGAAACGCCCAAGTAGATCGCCACGGATTCGCGCTACCTTTCAGTGCATGAGTCCTATTCAGGGCTGCCGGTGTCGCACTCCGGGGACGGCGCGCTTGCGGCGTGCCTCGTTCGAATTTGGCGCGAAGGCTAGCCAAATTCCAGGCGCCCCGTCGTGCAAGCACCGGCGACCCCGACACCGTCAGGAAAAGCGGCGCAAACTCATGGCGGCACACTTAGACGCCTGTCCCTCCTTGCCACCTCCGGCGCATGAACTTCAAGAGCGGCACCCCGATGGCCAGCACCGATGCGGCCTCTGAGGCGCCGATGCTGAGGGCGAGCGCCCAGTACGGGACCCCCGTGAGGAAGGTTAGATAGGCGCTGACGAAGAGGGCATTCAGGACTATGGGCGCGACGTAGGCCACAGCGCTCCGGCGGAACACCCGCGTGACGATGGCGGCCGCAAGGGTCGTAAGGCTTCCGAGGACGATATCGGGAAGGCCGTATGGCCCGATCAGGTTCGCAGCAAGGCAACCCAAGAAGAGCCCCGGGACGGCCTCGGGAAAGAGGATCGGGAGCAGCGTGAGCCCCTCTGCAGCCCTGAACTGGAGCGGGCCGAAGCTAATGGGGGCAAGGGCGTAGGAGACCGCAACATAGGCGGCGGCGACCAACGCACCCCGCACCATGCTTCGCACGACCCGCGACCCCCCGCCCTGGACCCTGGCCTTCAGAACCCATCGCCCCTTTGGATGTGCCGCAACGTACCACAACGCACCACGACGCACCGCAACGTAACTTCACGCTGCGCCATGTGCGTGTTGCCTGACGATGGTATTATTCTCTTCCGGTCGGCCAAGTCCTCCGCGCCTGCCGAAAAAGCGCGAGACATCCGTCAGGAGGCACCTCCAGCTCTTGACCGGAAGGTTCACATGCGTGTGAAGGAGTGTAGCAGGGTGGCGAGAATAACACTATGATCTCTACGAACCAGGGCACCCGCAACGGGCGGCGGCGCGCCCATGGACGGGGTGATTCATACGAGGCGTGCAGGGGATTTTCACGGCGTATTTCGCAGCTTCTGCATAGGGTTTGGGGCCGCGCTCCTCTGCGCGGCATGCGGATGCCGAATCCCGGCCGCGGCATCGGGCTGCTCTGTCGATGATGTCACGCGAGGGCCCGGGCTTGCCCCTGGCCGCACCATTTCCTTCGGGGGTGGGCGCGCGGCCGGCGGGCGGGATGCCGGGCCGTGCGACGCCTGGCACTACCTCGAGCGACAGGTGAGTCTCGGCCCGAGGAACCCCGGCTCGCCGGGCCATCGAAAAGTCAGGGAGTTCATCGAATCCGAGCTTGGCAGATACGCCGACAAAGTGCAGGTCCACCCGTTTGACGCCGTCTACGATGGCGCCACATACGCGATGGCCAACATCACCGCGCTCTTCAGGTCGGCCAGAGGCGGTGAAAGGCCATTCATCCTCCTCGGAGCGCACTTCGACACCCGCCCTCGGGCGGAGCGGGACCCCATTCCGGCGCGAAGGCTCACCCCCATACTGGGCGCGAACGACGGGGGTTCAGGTGTGGCCGTTCTGCTCGAGATCGCGGCCGTCCTCGCGCGTAGAAGGCCGCCGGTCCCCGTTATGCTGGCCTTCTTCGACGGCGAGGACTGTGGCACATCCGCGGATTCGATGTTCCTGGGGTCGCGCCGCTTCGCCGGGGAGGTGGACACGTCAGACGTCAGGTGCATGATCCTCCTTGACATGGTTGGCGATGCCGATCTCGATATATGCGTGGAGGGCAATTCCCAGTCGAGTTCGCCCGGTCTGGTGGACCTGGTGTGGACAGCGGCGGAGCGCCTGGGCCACACGGATGTTTTCCACCGCACCGTTCGCTACCATATCCTCGACGACCACGTGCCTTTCATCGAGAGGGGCATTCCCTCCGTCGACATCATCGACTTCGACTACCCATACTGGCACACGACCCTCGACACGCTGGACAAGTGCAGCCCGGAGAGTCTCCGCATCGTGAGGGACGTGGTCATCGAGGCCGTCTTCTCCGTCTCCTCCAGCGACACCGAGCATCTCCCTTGAGTGCAACACATGGGGCTCGCACCAGCCCGGCAGCACCTGGCACTGCGTCTCGCATACCAGGGCGTGCGCGACGGGCCACAGCCTATGATGAAGGTGACCTCTAAGTGAGGGCCGGTTCTGGCCAGCCGCGCCCCGCTCGGGGCGCCGTGCCCGGGTGCAACGCCACGAGCCCTGCAGCCCCTGGAAAACTAAAAGGGACTAACGAACCCTCACTTTGACCCGCGCCTGACACAAGCCTGAAGGGCCCTTACGCAAAACTAAAGCCTCCCGGGAAGCGTGGGCCTTCCATTCCACTAGCAGGGCCATTTCCAGTCCAAAGACTCCAAAATTGGCACTACTACATGATAGACAATGCCCCCGGCCGGGTATACACTCAACTACTGAAAACAGGAGCGCCACGAGAGCGGCGCCGTGGAGGTGGTCATGGGGCCTGGGAGGCGACGCAAGGAGCCGAACAGGGTGGCAGAAAACCCTGGTCTACCGGAAGCGGGCACATCCCGCTTACGAGAGCGAGCCTGATATAACCCACCAGAGAACACCATCATTAGAGAGGGATGACCATGGGATTTGTGGTAGGTCTTGCCTACAACCTCAAGAAGGATTGTCCCAGGTCCGAGATGGTAGTCGAAGACGCTGACGCCGAGTTTGAGGAACAGGCAACGGTAGACCGCATAGCGAAAGCCCTTCGGGCTGTGGGGCACCGGGTTGTGCGAATGCCATACGGCCCGGGGCTTCTGTCGAAGCTGCAACGCAATGACGTCGATATCGTCTTCAACATCGCGGAAGGATGGGACGGCAGATGCCGCGAGGCGATCGTGCCGGCGATCCTGGAGTCGCTCGGACTCCCTTACACCGGCTCGGACCCACTCACACTCGCGGTGTGCCTGGACAAAGCCGTCACGAAGGCGATTGTCTCATCGTACGGTATCCCGACGCCGAACGCCGTGAAGGTCGATTCCACCGCGGACCTTCCGAACGAGATCGGCATGGGGTTTCCCCTCTTCGTGAAGCCCGCCTACGAGGGATCCAGCAAGGGCGTAAGGGGTTCGTCGAAGGTCAATAACAGAGAAGAGCTTGCGGCCATGGTGGACTGGATAACCAGCAATTACCGACAGCCTGCTCTCGTGGAGGAGTTCCTCCCCGGGCGGGAGTTCACCGTGGGAATACTGGGCAACCGCCAGCTCGAGACATTCCCCATCATGGAGGTGCGGCCCGCGCTGGAGATCGAACCCGAGGGGTTTGTATACTGCTATAACACGAAGCACAACAACCTCGAAAGGTTCCTGTGCCCGGCGCCGGTCCCGGAGGACCTCGCTGACAGGATCCGCGAGGTAGCCATAAGGTCGTTCAGGGTGCTCGAGTGCCGCGACCTCGCCCGCGTGGATGTGAGGCTCGACGGCAAGGGCAACCCTCATTTCCTCGAGATCAACCCGCTGCCGGGCCTCTCGACGGTGAGCCTGTTCCCCATCGCCGCGATGGCGGGCGGGATCTCCTTCGAGGACCTTGTCGAGAAGATCCTCGACACGGCGGTGGCCAGGGTGAACCTCGTGGCCAGCAAGGCGGCGCAGGACGCCGTCACCCGTCGCTCGCGCTCTGCGCTCGCAAGGTCGTAAGCGCGTGCCACGGCGCGGGTCGCGTTTGTAGGCCTGGGCGGGCGGCCAGCGGCCGCGCGCCAATCGCACGGCATGCGTGCGGCGTATCATGGGGGAAGGTGCGTCACCGAGGAGTGTGCCACCAGCAGGAATGAAGCCCGGCGCGGCCTACGTGCCGGGCTTCATTATAGCCAGGGCCACGGCCGGGTCGATGCCGAGTGGTGGCCACCTCCGCTCCACTTTCCTGCCGTGCCCGGTGCAAACCCGGCGGCCCTCCCCCATGCAGGCGGCAAGGTGGCGCGAAACTACCAGGGTGGCAGCGGGTCATGCCGCAAAACCGCTCACCTCGGCCGAGGCATGGCGAAAGGCGTAGGAGAAGGTCCCGGGATGACGGCGCGAGGTGGGCATCCGGCGTCCGCGCGTCCTCCAGGCCGCACTCCCGACTGCGATGGAGCCTCTTGCCTCAGCGCACGGCCACGCTGTATGGATGCCATGGGGGGCTACACCTCCAGCAAGATCCTGTCGTCCGCCAGCCTCTCCCCGCGCGTCGCGTGGAAGCGCTCGAGGAGGTCCGCCACGGTCATGCCGGACCGCTCCGGCCCGCCCACATCGAGCACTATCTCCCCTTCATGCATCATGACCGTCCTGTTGCCAAAGGCGAGCGCATGACGAAGGTTGTGGGTCACCATCATCACCGTGAGCCCATGCCGCTTTACGAGTCGATCCGTGAGGGCGAGGATGTCCTGGGCCGTCCTCGGATCGAGGGCTGCCGCGTGTTCGTCGAGGAGCAGGAGCTTCGGTTTCTTTATCGTGGCCATCAGGAGGGCAAGCGCTTGCCTCTGACCTCCCGAGAGCAACCTCACGGGATCAGCGAGACGGTTTTCGAGACCGAGTCCGAGGAGGGCGAGATAATCCCTGAAGGCCTTGCGGTCTTTCTGGGCGACACCCCGCGCAAGGCGCCTCCGTTCCCCGCGCCGCGCAGCCATGGCGAGGTTCTCCTCGATGGACATCGATCCGGCCGTCCCCTGCATCGGGTCCTGGAACACCCTCCCGATGACCGGCGCCCGTCCGTGCTCGGGGAGCGCCGTGACGTCCTGGCCGTCTATGATTATCGTGCCCTCGTCAACCGGGAAGACCCCGGCCACAGCGTTCAGGAGCGTGGACTTCCCCGCCCCGTTGCTGCCGATGATCGTCACGAAGTCGCCGGCCGCAAGGTCCAGTGAGACGTCGCAGAGCGCCATCCGGCCGCTAGTGGTTCCTGGCAAGAACGTTTTCCGAAGATGCCTCAGCTTTACCATGGCCTGCCGCCCGCCTCCTTTCCATCCCGAGGCTTGCCCGGCGGATGGCCGGACCTGACAGGGCTATCACCACGAGAGCGGCAGTCACGATCTTGAGGTCGGTGGGCGCGAAACCCAGCCGCAGCGCGAAGAAGACCGCGAACCTGTACACCACCGACCCTGCCACCGCACCAAACGTCGCAAGGCCGATGGATGTCGGAGCGAAGATCGCTCCGCCGATGATCACCGACGCAAGCCCCGCGACCACCATGCCGATGCCCATCCCGATGTCGGCGAACCCCTGGTACTGCGCGACCATGGCTCCCGAGAGGGCCACGAGGGCGTTGGAGAGGCCCAGGCCAACGATCTTCATGGAGTCGGTGTTCACACCGAGGCTTCGTATCATGACCTCGTTGTCCCCTGTCGCCCGCAGCGCAAGACCGAATTCCGTACGAAGGAAAGCATCCAGCACCAGCTTGATCGCAACCGCGCACGAAAGGAACAGCAGGAGCGCCGCGATGCTCCCGGGTATCCCGAGACCCCTCAGGGTCGTGAGAATCGTCGGGCTTCGGAGGAGCGGGATGTTCGCCCTCCCCATGACGCGGAGATTCACGGAGTAGAGCGCGGTCATTGTCAGTATGCCTGCAAGAAGCCCCGAGATCTTCAGCTTCGTATTGAGCACCCCTGTCGTCGCTCCGGCGACGAAGCCGAGCACGGGGGCGACCGCGGTCGCGAGCACCGGGTCGACCCCGCTACATATGAGCTTCGCAGCAACGGCCGCACCCAGCGGGAAGCTCCCGTCTACGGTGAGGTCGGGGAAGTTCAGCACGCGGAACGTGAGGTACACCCCGAGAGCCATCACCGCGTATACAAGGCCCTGTTCAAGGGCTCCACCGAGTGCGCCAAGAGAGATCACTACCGTATCACCTCATACGCCTCTTGTATCAGGGAATCGGGGACGGTGACCCCCATCTTCGCGGCGGCCTTGAGGTTTATCACCATCCGCACATTCTCCTGGTATTCGATTGGCATCTCTTCGGGCTTCGCGTTCTCACGAAGGACCTTCACCGCCATCTTCGCCGTCTGCTTCCCGAGAGCGTAGTAATCGATGCCCACCGTGGCAAGGGCGCCGCGTCTTACACCGTCCTCCTCGCCCACTACGAGCGGGATCTTCGAGTCCTCGGCCACCTTGATCACGGACTCCAGCGCCGACACGACTGTGTTATCGGTGGGCACGTAGATGGCATCGACCTTGCCCACGAGGGACTGGGCCGCCTCGTATACACCGCTCGTGGAGCTCGCGGTCGCATCTACCAGCTCGATGCCGAGGGCTGCCGCCGCGTGCCTTGCGAGGTTTACCTGGACCACGGAGTTGGTCTCGCCCGCGTTGTAAACGACCCCCACCGTCTGAGCGGTGGGAACGAGCTGCTTCAGTAGCTCGAGTTGCTTTGCCACGGGCGTGAGGTCAGATGTGCCCGTGACGTTCGTGCCCGGGTGTTCGATGGACTTCACAAGCTCCGCTGCGACCGGGTCGGTCACCGCGGTGATGAGGATCGGGATCGTGGTGGTGGCCTTGGCCGCGGCCTGGGCTGTGGGAGTCGCTATGGCCAGGATCATATCCACCTTGTCGCCGACGAACTTCTGCGCTATGGACTGGGCCGTCGCCATGTCGCCCTGAGCGCTCTGGGATTCGAACTTGAGGTCTTTGCCTTCCACGAGACCTTCCTCGGCAAGGCCGTCCATGAATCCTTTCTTGGCCGCATCGAGAGCCGGATGCTCGACGATCTGCATGATTCCGATGGTCGTCACGCTGGATCGCTTCTGGATGGCGTTCGCGACCATCAACACCGCCACGAGCACAACGAGGACCCCGACGAGCAGGATCACCCGTGACGCATTTGACCTTCTGGAAGCCATGTCGATCCCTCCTGATATCTGTTAATAGTAGATGTGCTGCGGAACGTCACCCGGAGCCTGCCACTTCGCAAAGTCCGTCTCGTCCATGGCTCCCACCCTCCTCCTCGATGCCGGCCCACCCGTTCCACGCTGAGCTTTCCTTGCAGACCTTGAGAACGAGCGACGTCTGCGATCCTGCGATCCCCGGCACTTTTCTCAGCTTGTGCGTGAGGAACTCGTATAGCTCATTGTTGGACTTGAGCACGACCTCCATCATGACGTCGTAAGCGCCGGTGCAGATGGCAACGTACCTTACCTCCGGCAGCTTCACGAGTTCCGATACGACCCGTTCGGGCGAGTCTCCCTCAACGCTCAACCCTACCATCGCCACGAAGTTCATGCCAAGCCGGAACGGGTCGACGACCCCGGTGATCCGGGCCACTCCCTCCTCGACAAGGCGGGCAACCCGCTTTCTGACCGTACCCTCTGCAACCTTCAGCTTTTCAGCGATGGCCGTGAAAGGCATGCGGCCGTCTCGCTGGATACACGACAGGATCTCCTTGTCGAGTCTGTCCAGCACGACCACGTCGTTCACGAAAATCACCCCATTCGGCCGTAGTCTGTTCGATAATCGCATCATCCTGCCGTCAGCCGTGCGCAGTGCTTCATTATAGCTTAGCCTATTCTACGAAGTATGCAATTGTCCTTCTGGACGCGGGAGATATTTCTCGATTCCTCAGTCGGTCCTGAGGCGCACGGAGCACTCGTGGAAGACGCGGCGGGCCCGGGAGATGTCGTCAGGCGTAGGTTCAGGCACTCTCTCGAGAGCGCAGTCGAGGCCGAGCTGTCTCCATTTCACGACCCCCATCCGGTTGTACGGCAGGATGTCCGCTCTCACTCTGTCGCCCAGCGAGGCCACCAGGCTCGCGATATCGTGGAGGTCGCGCTCGGAGTCGTTGACAGAGGGTATGAGGACGTACCTCACGACGATGTCCGCGCCGCGCGCCGCCGCGAGGCGCAGGTTGGAGAGGATCACATCGTTCCTCACGCCGGTGAGCTTCACGTGCTTCTCCTCGTCGACCACCTTGACAGAGAAGAGCAGGAGATCGGTGCAGTCAAGGACGGACGCGAAGTCGCCGTACTTGCAGTACCCGGCGGTGTCGAGCGCCCGATGGATATGGTGGCCGCCGCATCGCTCGAACAGAGCCCTCACAAACCTGTGCTGCAGGAGAGGCTCACCACCCGAAGCCGTGACCCCGCCGCCGGACGCCTCGAAGAACGGCGTGTACTCGAGGACCTCGCTCATGATCTCGTCCACCGTCACCTCCCTGCCCATCCGGAGCCAGGTATCGGGGTTGTGGCAGAACGCGCACCTCATGACGCATCCCTGCATGAACAGGACGAACCTTATCCCGCCGTTGTCCACGGTGCCCATGGTCTCCACCGAGTGGATATAGCCCCTGACGCTCCCCGCGGCCTCGTGTTCCTGCGTGCAACGATCTGCCAGCGTGTTCCGCCTCCTTGCTCTCGCGTACAGTGCGTCTCCTTGTCCACACCCTCCCGGGCCAGCAAGCCGACAGTGTTCCACCGCTACCTCTCGAAGATGGTCCGCGCGAGGACCTCCTCTTGCTGCTCGCGGGTAAGCCTCACGAAGTTCACGGCGTACCCCGACACCCGTATCGTGAGCTGCGGGTACTTTTCGGGGTGCTCCATGGCATCGAGGAGGGTCTCGCGGCGGAACACATTGACGTTCATGTGATGGCCGCCCTTGGCGAAGTACCCGTCTATGAGGCCCGCGAGGTTGGAGACGGCCTCCGGAGGGGTCTTGCCGAGAGCTCGTGGCGTGATGGAAAACGTGTAGGAGATGCCGTCCATGGCGTGCTCGTATGGGATCTTGGCCACCGACGCAAGGGATGCGACCGCTCCGTGGGTGTCGCGCCCGTGCATGGGGTTGGCACCTGGCGCGAAAGGCTCACCGCGTTTCCTACCATCCGGCGTGGAGCCTGTCATCTTCCCGTAGACCACGTTGCTTGTGATGGTGAGGATCGACAGGGTGTGTTTCGCGTCCCTGTAGGCCGGATGTTCCTTGAGCTCCGTGTCGAAGAGCACGACGGTATCCCGGGCGATGGAGTCGACCCTGTCGTCGTTGTTTCCAAACTTCGGGAAGTCGCCCTCTACCTCGAACTCGGTGGCGATCCCGCGCGAGTCGAGCCGGGGCGTGACCTTCGCGTATCGCACGGCCGAGAGGGAGTCGGCAAGCACCGAAAGGCCAGCCACGCCGAAAGCCATGAACCTCCCCACATGCGTGTCGTGGAGGGCCATCTCGAGGCTCTCGTATGCGTACTTGTCGTGCATGTAGTGGATCACGTTCATGGTGTCCACGTACTTGCCGGCAAGCCACCCCAGCATTCTCGTGAGCCCATCCCACACCGGACCGAACTCGAGAGGCTCTTCCCCGGCCCGGTAGAACTCGGGAGCCACCTTCGCCCCGGAGATCTCGTCCAGCCCGCCGTTGAGCGTGAGAAGAAGCGCCTTCGGGAGATTGGACCTTGCGCCGAAGAACTGCATCTGCTTCCCGACCCTCATAGCCGACACGCAGCAGGCGATGGCGTAGTCGTCGCCGAAGATGGGTCTCATGAGGTCGTCGTTCTCGTACTGTATGGAACTGGTATCATACGATACCTTGCACGCAAACTCCTTGAACGGCAGCGGGAGACTCTTCGACCAGAGGACCGTGAGGTTGGGCTCGGGGGCTGGGCCGAGGTTGTACAGGGTCTGCAGGATGCGAAAGCTCGTCTTCGTCACGAGGGGCCTTGAATCCTCGGCCATTCCGCCGATGGATTCCGTAACCCACAGCGGATCGCCGGCGAAGAGCTCATCGTATGCACGGGTCCGAAGCTGCCTCGCCATACGCAGCCTGATCACGAAATCGTCCACCAGCTCCTGCGCCTCGTCCTCCGTGATGGCCCCCTGGCGCAGGTCCCGCTCGAGGTAGATGTCCAGGAACGTGCTGGTCCTCCCGAGCGACATGGCCGCCCCGTTCTGCTGCTTTATGGCGCCGAGATAGCCGAAGTAGAGCCACTGGAACGCATCGCGAGCCGAACGGGCGGGGCGGGAGATGTCGTACCCGTATGAGCGGGCCATCTCCTTCAGCTCCTCGAGGGCGAGGATCTGGTCGTGGACCTCCTCGCGCAGCCTGATGGTGTCAACGGTGATGGTGGTAAGCCCGGGGCTCCGGAGATCGTTCTTCTTCTCCTCGATGAGGCGGTCCACACCGTAGAGAGGGATCCTGCGGTAGTCGCCGATGATGCGGCCCCGCCCGTAGGCGTCCGGCAGGCCCGTGATGACGCCGCACCGCCGGAGATCGCGCATCTCCTCCGTGTAAACTGAGAACACGCCCTCGTTATGGGTTCTTCGGTACTTGTGGAATACCTCGCAGACCGCAGGCTCGAGGCCGGCGCCGTACTCGTTGCACGCCATCTCCACCATGCGGATGCCGCCCCATGGGTTTATCGCCCTCTTGAGGGGCTCATCGGTCTGAAGCCCCACGATGATCTCGAGGTCTCGGTCGATGTAGCCCGGTGGATGGCTCGTTATCCCCGCGATGGTCCTGGCGTCGACGGCGTACACGCCGCCGCGACGCCTCTCTTCAGCGAGGAGCCCGAGGCACTTCTCCCAGAGCGCCTTCGTGCGGCGGGTGGGACCCGCGAGGAACGAGCCGTCCCCCTCGTAGGGCTCATAGTTGTTCAGGATGAAGTCCCGCACGTCGATGCGCTCGCGCCATCCGATGCCCTTGAATCCGGAGCAGCTGTCCGTCACTTTTCAACGCCCTCCCGGGTCCGTGGGCGGTATGGTTCGTTGGTTCCTTCGCCCTTTCCAGTAGATGTCGGACCCGCGGTGCTACACCATTGCGTCCTCGCCTGAGCAGATCGCCATGAATCCGCGCTACTCTTCGGCGCACAGGCCCTCGCCAGGGTTGCCGGTGTTGCACTCCGGGGACCGCGCCCCAAGCGGGGCACCTCGTTCGAATTCGGCGCTTAAGGTCACCCGAATTGCAGGCGCCCCGCCCCAGCAAGCGCCGGCGGCCCCAACACCGTCAGGAGTAGTAGGGCAAACTCATGGTGCCATACTCAGTATTCCCAGGAGGGACGGCCATCATCATGTGTGTGCCTTCTCCATCGCGTTTCCGTCGCGGCTTGCGGTCGGCCCTTGCCCCTGCCCCTGGTCGCGGTCCTGGTCGCGGTCCCGGTCGCGGTCCTGGTCGTGGCGCTGGCCGCGGCGCTCGCCGTGGCCGCGGGCCCCGTCTGCTCCGGGATCCGTCATGAGGCGCCGGGAAACCGCAGCAACCGCTGCAGCCGCAGCATAGAGCGACGCGCACCCGAAGAATGAGCTCCGCACACCAAGACGTCCGCCGAGAACGCCTCCGATAAGAGGCCCCAGCACGGCTCCACCTGACGACACCCCGCTCATGACCCCGAAGGCCCGGCCTCGCGTCTCGGGGGTTACTGACCGCGCCACCAGCACGTTTATGGCAACGGACAGAGCGGCGCCGGGAACGCCGAAGACGAACCTGAGCGCACCCAGGCCGGCTATGGACCGGGCCACGCCCTGGAGCGCAGAAAGCAGGGCAGACATGAGGAGGCTGTATACGAGCATCGCGGTATAGTTCGCATTCTTCCTTCGGGCCACGATGGGCGCGGCGAGGGCGGTGGATACCCCGAAAAGCGAAAAGACGACTCCCGTGGCCAGGGGTGCGTTGCCGCCGGCAAGCTCGGTGATCAGCAGAGGCAGTGTCGGCTGGACGATGAGCGCCCCGGCCTGTGTCACCAGGAGGATGGCAAACAGGGCCTGGAGGGCCGGGGTGGAGAGCACCGCAGCCACGTCCCGGAGGACGCTCGTCGGCTCTGTCCTCCTGATGCGGTCCTCACGTATGCCCGCGAGGGCGAGCACCGAAGCTGCCGCCGGAAGCGCGGCGCATCCGATGAAGGCGCCCCGAACCCCGAACGCTTCCGCCATGAGGCCGCCGAAGAGAGGGCCGGTAATCGTGCCCACCGCCACGGTGGTCTGGAGGACCCCGAGGGCGAATCCGAGCTCGTCATCGGGGGTGTTGGCGGCAACGAGCATGGTGGCTGCCGGGATGTACCCGGAGAGCGCGCCGTTGGCTACCCGCAGCCACAGCACCTGCACGTGGTTGGTGGCGAGGGCGGTGAGAGCGTACGTGGCGGCGATGGCAAACCCCGCCCGCACCAGCATGATTCTCTTGCCGTAGCGATCGGAGAGCGAGCCCCAGACAGGCGCCATGATAGCCGACGCGAGGAAGCTGGCCGAGAATAGAAGGCCCGACCAGAGCGACACGTCGGTCGCCGTCCCGAGCTGCTGCACAAAGATGGGCAGGAAGGGGCTCACCACAGTATAGGACGCCTGAACCACGAAGCACCCGATGGACACCATCAAGAGGTTGCGCTTCCAGCGCACACGGGGTATCCGGACGCGCGTGCCAATCATCCCCTACTCCGACATACTCACCCTCACTTATCTCCCCAGTCGCTCACGTATAGCTGTTCGCGAGCGGACCTCTACCACCGAAAGCCCGCCCTTTCCCGGCCCGCCCAGGTGCTCTGCGTGCCCCGCCCGCGCTATCGCCACTACGGTGACATCCGCTCCTCGCCGGACCAGAGCCAGGGCCTCACGAACGAGGTCGTCGGTGTCCGACGGTGTCACCACTATGCAGGTGGATCCCCATCTGAGCCCGCGCCCGGCGAGGCGCAGAAGCTCGGCGGCAGGTGCGCCTTCGCCAGGCACAAGCCGCGCCATTGTCTCGAACAGCTGCATGAGATGGCCGCCGTCGTTCCGGGGAGGATACGCTATTATGTCTCCGCGGCCCCGGCCCCACCACCCAGGCGGCTTGCCACGTACCTGCGGCCGCGTAAAACAGGATACCAGAGCACCCTCGCGCCGCTAACCGCAAGCTCGACAAGACTCAGGCATGCCGCCTTCACCTGGATGAGCACCACCGCGAGGCCTGGCATGAGCGACGCGTACTTGCGGGCGAAGGCAAAGGCTACGCTGACCGCCACGCCAAGGAGCATCGTCCTCGAGAGGACCGACCTGAAGTGGTAGAGATACACCGTGAGATCCCCGCGGCACCCAGTCAGCCTGTCCCGCGCCAGTCCTGCGTACTCCAGGCGGATACCCTTGACGTCCCCCTCGAGAAGACCGACGAGGTTGGCGGCGAAACCCGTGGATGCGTTCCAGACCACGAGCGCGACCACAGACGCTCCCGCGGTCGCTCCGTCCAGGAGTGCGGAGAGGCTGCCAAGGCGCCGCACGATCCCCCGAAGCCCGCCGTCGCCCGCTGCTATGGCAAGGTTCACGACGACAAGGACGAGCGCGCCCTCGACGAGCCTTCCTCCGACCTGTCGCCCGGTGAGTCCGTAGCCAGCCGCAACAAACACTGTAAGGGCGGACAACACGAACAGGACCAGCCCGAAGTAGCGAGGCAGCGCAGAGGCCGGGCTCAGGGTCGGGAGGAGACCCGCCATGGTCGACCCGAAGTGCGCGACGAGCAGCGCGGCCACGAAGAAGACGAGACTGTTTCGAGGAGCCGTTCTGAAGTCGGCGGTCAAGCAGCCCGCCCCCTGCTCAGGTAGTCTCGTAGCTATTCTACGCTTCGGTGGGATCTACCTGCCGGAGCGCAAGCCTGAGCCGCTCACTTCTAAGTATGGCGCCATAAGTTTGCGCCATCTTCCCTGACGGTGTTGGGGTTGCC
>JASEJE010000007.1:0-10127 GCA_030024085.1 Bacillota bacterium
AAGCACCGGCAACCCTGACACCCTCAAGAAAAGTGGCGAAAACTTATGGCGCCATCCTTCGAAGATCCCCGCGCACCCTGGGGCCTTTCCCCCTCCTCCTGCCCCGTCCGGAGAGCAAGCGAAAAGCCCCGAGGCAACCGACCTCAGGGCTTCCAGGATCCACGTAGGACCCAGCATGTGCAAGCAAGTGCTTGCAACCTTCTTCCATCCGGACTCTACCGTCGGTGCCGGTTTCTCGCCGGCTCGACCGCGCCATGGCGGCTCGTGGACTTGCCCTGGGGTTGCCCCCCGGGCATCACCACCGGTCGGGAATTGGCCCCTCACTGGAACGCACCACTGCGCCCGCGGCGGGCCTCACCCTGCCCTGAAGGTCTCGCGTTGTTTTGTTGTTGCTTCAAAGCTTATACTACACGGTTCTCATTCCGTGCGCAAGCCCCCGAAGGGCTGCGCGAGCGGCCGCCTTGTGTAACCCGCGCGCTTGCGAGAGCGCCAGTCATGTAAAACTGCAGCGAAACGCACCTGCAAGCGCAAACGCAGGGAAACCGACCTCGCCATGGCCACCCACCCACCGCGCGGCCTCACGCTGCAGGCGTCCTGGGCGGCGAAAAAGCTGCCACCACCTGTGCAATCCTACCCTCTGCCACAAGCCGAGTGACAGCCTCGAGGTCTGGATGAAGCCAGCGATCCTCCTGGAGCGGCGGCACCGCCTCGCGCACGGCGTCGTAGATCGCGCGTGTGGCTGGCGCCAGGTTCTCCGGGCCCCTGAAGTCCACAGCCTGACATGCGCACATGAGCTCCACCGCCAGCACCCTGGCCACGTTGTCCACCACCTGTCGAGCCTTGCGCGCTGCGATGGTGCCCATGCTGACGTGGTCTTCCTGGGACGCCGACACTGGGATCGAGTCTACACTGGCCGGCGACGAGAGCACCTTGTTCTCCGAGACGAGCGCGGCCGCGGTATAGTGGGCTATCATGAACCCGCTGTTCACGCCGCCGTGACGTGTAAGGAACGCCGGGAGTTCCGAGAGCGTGGGGTTGAGCAGGCGCTCGATGCGCCGCTCCGATATGCTTCCAAGGTCAGACGCGGCCATGCATAAAAAATCCATTGCGAGCGCCACAGGCTGGCCGTGGAAATTGCCTCCCGATATCACACTGCCATCCCCGAATATGAGAGGGTTGTCGCTTGCAGAGTTGATCTCTATCTCCAGGACCCTTCTCACGTATGCCAGCGCGTCTCTCGTGGCGCCGTGCACCTGCGGGACGCACCGGAGCGAGTAAGCATCCTGCACTCGCACCTCACCCGGAGCGCTCACGAGCCGGCTGCCTTCCAGCAAGGTCCGGAGCGTGCGTGCGCAGGCCGCCTGACCGGGGTGGGGCCTCGCCTCATCGTGAAGCCTCTCATCGAACGCAGCAGGTATCCCCCTGAGGGCTTCAATAGATACGCACGCAGCGGCGTCAGCCGTTGCCGCGAGCGCCTCGGCATCGTGAAGGGCGAGTGTACCGATGGCCGTCATCGCCTGGGTGCCGTTGATGAGAGCGAGACCCTCCTTGGGACGGAGAACGAGCGGCGCGATACCGGCCCGCCCGAGCGCCTCCTTCGCCGGCATCTCCACCCCGCCCATGCGGACATTGCCCTCGCCGAGCAAGGCCAGCGCCAGGTGGGCGAGGGGCGCAAGGTCTCCGGAGGCTCCGAGCGATCCTTTCTCCGGGACAAGTGGGCAGATATCTGCTTCAAGCGACTTCACAAGCGCGTCCACGACTTCGAAGCGGACCCCTGAAAGGCCCTTTGCAAGGGAGTTTGCGCGGAGGAGGAGCATCGCCCGCACCACCTCGTCAGGAAGGGGATCTCCTGTGCCCACAGCGTGGCTCAGGATGAGGTTGCGCTGGAGGGATTCGAGTTCCCCTTGGGGGATCGTCACCCGCGCCAGGTGGCCAAACCCCGTAGTGATGCCGTAGACCACCGAGTTTCTGGCTACGATGGCCTCGACCACTCTACAACTCCGCTCGATTCTCTCCTTCACTCCCGGCCCGACCCTGGCAGCCTTCCTGCGTCGCGCCACGCTCGCCACATCGTCACACGTGAGAGTCGTCCCATCGATCAGCACAGATGACACACAACTTCCTCCCTCTCCAGATCAGCGGGCGGTTCCAGCGGCCTGGCCCGTGAGGTCAGCGGCATGACTGAGTTTGAAGGGGTCTTGCGGGTGGAACGCTTACAGCAGATGCAACAAAGCCATCATATGCTGGCAGTGCAACTTCGAGTTCCCGGCGGGCGATGCTGCTGCATATCTCGCATCAACGCGTTAATTCGCCAGGACGACGCCTATTCCTCCCACGAGCGAACCGATAGATGTTCGCCGCACCCGTCGCGGCGTGCGCGACGCCCCGGCTTCGTAAATGGAATACCCGTCCCGTAATCCCTTGCCTGTGACGCAAACCAGGAGCGCAAAACCGGGGCGCAAAGCTGGTTGCCCCTGTCCGTCAAGTCTGGTAAGATCGGGGTGACTGAAAGGGGCGTGCAGTGTGTGAGGTGCCCAAGATGTCAGGAAGAAGTCGCGTTGGCTCATGTGTGCCCCTATTGTGGGCAGCGTATGCCATCCCCATCATCTAATGACGCGCCTCAACAGAAGAGGTCGACCCGGCAGGAAGCACCGCGAGGACAGTTCAGGGGAATCATCGATGGCCCTCCCAGGGCACGAGGCTCCTCGCCTGCGGAGCGTATCCCTATATGGTTTCTTCTGCCCAGGTATCTCCTGGATAGGTCGGTACCGCTCACGCGGAAGCTTCTCCTGCTCCTGGGCGTCCTGTACATCATCATCCCGTTCGACATCACGCCTGACTTCATCCCGCTGCTGGGCTGGCTCGACGACATCGGCGTCGGCGCATTTCTGTGGTATTACCTGAGGAACGAGCTCATCAGCTACCGGCAGAGACTCTGATTCGCGTTTGACGGCGTGACGCCGGTCCCCGGTAGCATCGGCCTACACCAGATCGCCTGCTGAGATCTTTTCAAAGAGCCTCACAGTGTCCTCCTCCGGCCCCACGCCGAACTCGGCCACGAAGGCCTCCTCCATCGAGTAGTAATGCTGAAGCGCCTTGGCCCTCTGCCCGGCGCGGGCGAGCGCGACCATAAGAAGCCGGTGCGCATCTTCGCGCCACGGATCCGCCTTTATGGCTTGCCGTGCCCTGGCAGCCGCCTCGGCGAGCAGGTTTCTCTCGAGCAGCAGGCTGCCGAGGCGCAACAACACGCGAACGAAGGATTGCCTGAGAGCCTCCCGCCTCGGCGCGGTCCATGCCTCGTATACGTCCTCGGGCAGGAAGTCGCCCGCGTACCTCTCCGCCGCCGCCCGGTACACCGCAATGCTCTCCGTTGACCGTCCGGAGGAATCTAGGGCCTGGGCCTCCTCACAAAGCCCCTCGAACTCCTCCACATCCAGGGTGTACCCACCTGACGGAACGAACCGGTACGAGCCGGCCTGGGTCCGGATGTACTGGGAGGCGGTGCCCCGCTCGAGAGCGGGCTCGAGGAGCCTTCGCAGCGCGTGCAGCGTCACGTTGAAATTGTTGACAGCGTCCTTTGGGCTCTTGTCGGCCCATAGGGCCTCGAGAATCTCGTCTCTGGGCACCCACCTGTCCGCATTGGCGACCAGGTATTTCAGCAGGGATTTGACCCTGATCACCTTCCCCACCTCATCTGTGAGGACTTGCTCGCCCCTCGTGACCCGAAAGCCGCCGAGCATCTGGATGGTAATGCTTCGCCCAGGGCGGTCATCAGGCAGGGAAGCGGGTACCGCTGGTGTACGGCCGGGCCCTGGCGCAGGCCCCGCCCTGTCCCCGGCGAAAAGCCTCGAATAAAGGGAGGGATGGCACCCCTGCCTCAGAACCTCGATAAGCTCAAGGTTCACCCGACCGCGCACGAACGCCTCCAAGACGTCGTATGCCTGGCGTGCCAGCCTCAGGACGTGCCAGTAACCGCCCGAGGAGATCTTGACGACGGACTGGGACAGGTGCGCCTGCCATTCCGCGTCCTCGGACATGGCGAATTCCGTGGCTGCAAGCAGCAAGAGGCACCAGGTCTCGACCAGGCGCGCCCGAAGCCTGCGGCTTGTGGTCAGCATCTCCCCCAGAGCCCGTCTCGCGCCCTCGAAGTCCCCCGCATCAAGAAGAGCTGCGCTCGCGTCGACGGCAATGAGCATTGCGGAAGGATCGCACCCAGCTTCGGCCACGCACGCAGCAGCAGCCTGAGCAAGCTCCTTCCCATGCACGGTCTCCCCGGTCGCCCTGCAGATCCGACTCCGTATGCTCAGAAGGGCTGCCCTCAAGAATGGCTCTCGCAACTCCTCGACAACGCAGGACGCCTGTCCGATGGAGGCTCGCGCCCCGCCGATGTCGCCCGTCTCCAGGAGCATTTGCCCGCGGAGGATCCGGACGCTCGCGAGGGTCCGCATCTCCTGGATGTCGCGGGCGATGTCCTCTGCCTCAGATAACAGGGATAACGCTCGCTCGTACTCTCCCTTGAGACCGAGCACATATGCCATGTTCCCCTTGACATGGGCCGTCCCGGGGAGGCTTCCGGTCTCCTCGAAACTGTCGAGCGCGCGCTCGTATGCCGAGAGAGCCGCCTCGAGGTCACCCTGCAACAAGTACACGTGGTAACCCAGGTTGTTGAGCGCCCATCCGGTGCCCCAGGGATCGCCCGCCTCTTGCTGCAGCCGCAAAGCCTCCTGGAGATGCCGCCTTCCCTCATCCGCCATGCCTAGGCCGAAGTGGGCCACGGCAAGCAAGTTATGGACCCCTCCTCGCTCGTGCCTCCGCGCGTCGGGCAGGCACGCGAGAGCCTGATTGCAGAGGTCCAGGCACTCTTTGATGTCCCCGCGTCGCCAGGCGATCCCGGCGTTCCACCAAAGAGCCTGGTACAGCGCTTCTCGGTCGCCGCTTGCCATAGCGAGCGCTGCCGCCTCGCGGTACCGGGCGTCAGCCTGGTCCCACCGTCCCTGTGCTTCCCAGATGTTCCCCTGGACCACCAAAAGCCCCGGGAACCTCATGAGCACGTCGGCAGGGATCCTGTTAAGCCAGGCACCCAGGGATTCATGCCTGCCTATCTTGAGCATCTGCCTCGCGACATGCAGAGCACACGCGGCAGCATCATCGAACCTCCTCACCTCGAGGAAGTACTGAACAGCCTCGGCAAACGCGCCGTGCTCCCGATAAAGCTGGCCGGCCCTGAGCGAATATTCGCTGAAGCGGCCGGACCTCTTCAGCCTCTCCCTCAGGAACTCCCTTAGGAGGTGGTGGAACCTGTAGACCGCAGGGGGCCCTGGGATGCGGAAAGTAAACATCCCCGATACTACCAGATTCTCGAAGATGCGCTCCGACGCGCTGGTGCCCACAAGTGCGTCGCAGAAGGCAGGCTCCATGACGTCAAGGATGCTTACAGCGGTAAGAAAGCCCTTCGTAGAGGGATCGAGATTCTCAAAGACCTGCTCCACCATGTAGTCCCAGATGTTGTTCAGGCCCAGACGCCTGAGGTGCACCACGTCGCGAGCCATGGCCTTGTGGGCCCTGAGCGGGTGGAGCGCAAGGACGATCCCCGCCGCCCATCCCTCCGTGATCTCGGCAAGCTCGTTCCTGAAATCGAGTGGAAGGCAGGTTCCAAGCGCCTGGGCGAGTGCATCTATCTCATTGTCGCTGAAGGCGAAATCCTCAGGCCCCAGTTCACATACGTCGCCCACGAGACGCAGCCGCGATATGTCAAACGAAGGGGTCCTGCGGGAAGATACCACGAAATGGAGAGTACGCGGACATCTCTCGAGCAGGATGTTCATGACCCTGCGCACGCTTGCCGAGGAATCCACCATGTGGAAGTCGTCAAGCACCACAAGGGTGTCCTGCGTCACAACGCGCCTCGCCCACATGGCGAACTCACCTGCGATGCCGTCGACGGAGAACCCGCGTTCAAGAGGACGCACTCCGAGCCTTCTCTGCGCCACATGGGGGAACTGCCGCGATATGGCGTCGAAGACCGAGATAGCGAAGGCACCCGGGTCGGCATGGCATGGTTCCAGCGTCAACCAGGCCGCAGGGTCGGATGTCTCCTGGAAGACCTGCGACAGGGCCACGGTTTTCCCGGAACCCGCCGGGGCACAGACGAGTGTCAGCCTCTTCTGAATGGCCTGCCGCAGGGTCGAAAGCAGCCTCTCCCGCCGGATGATCCCATGGGTTGGCACCTCGTGGAGGAATGTCGTATCGGGTTTTCGTGCCATGGAATCCATGGTGAAGAGCCTCCCGGACCGGTTTCCTCTGACGCCAGCCTCGCCCACGTGGTCCGCCCGGCGGAGAGTGCGGAGCCGTCCTCCCGGTGCCAGTATACCGTACAGGATGATAGGTGTTCCAGCCTGACCTCTGCTCAGCCTACGACTCCCAGGTGGCCACGGCCGGCAATTTGAGGATGTCTGCACAGAGACCCTGAGAAGGGCAAACGCCCTGGGGCGACTGCCGGCGATGTTCGATCGCATCGGGAGATGGTGGGACGCCGGAGAGGAGATCGACATCGTAGCCGTGGGGCCTGACGCATTGGCTCTCGGAGAGTGCAAATGGAAGAAAAACGAAAAGACGACTGCGGCCGACCTTGTAGACCTCAAGAGGAAGGCCGCACTCGTCCGGCGGTCCGCTCAGGGGAACTGGACGACTGAATACTATTTCCTCTTCTCACGGGCCGGATTCAGCAGGGAGCTTGTGAACCAGGCGAAGGGCGACAAAACCCTCATGCTTTTTTCCCTCCCGGACTTGATGGCACTCGTGCAGGACGGTGCGTCGGTTTCAGGACGGTGAGGCCATTGGAGTTCCTACGGTTCGCGAACCTTCCTCGCGAGAAAGCACCTGTCCACGAGGGCCATGTACCGGTCCTCCCACAGGAGGACGGGACGGAACCCGGTCTTGTGCAGCAGGGTGGTCATCTGCCGGAAATCGAGGACGTAAAGGTGGTCGTCGGCTTCGATCCACGACTCGTCGGGCAGGCTGACGAAGTTGATCGGCCTGCACCCAGCCAGACGTCGGGGCGGGTCGCCCTCCACGAGGCGCTTGCTCACGGCGACATGCTGTTCGACGGGAATCCCGTTAGCGCGATGGTCTCGGTTCGGGTCACAACGACATCCAGTCGTACGACAGCCCCGAGGGCCGTCCCGGGAGGCGCGTCCAGTGTCGCCGTTGCTGTCACAGAGACCCCCATCTCCGCCTGCATGTCCTTGCGGAACCTCAACCCCGGCAGGTCGACGAAGGTTGAAAGCGGCAGCCTGACGAGCGTGAACCCTACCAGGCCGTCGTCTCTCGTGAAAGTGACGGCGAACTCGAGCGTCCCTGTAACGAGAGCCCTGGTGCCGCTTCCGCCATCGGCGGAGGCCAATTCGCACCGCACCTGCGCCCCGTCCCGGGTCAGCCTGGCCCACATCACCTGCGCGCCCGAGGTAACCCGGGGGATAAGCGCCTGCGTGAAGACGTCCATCCCGGCCCGCCCCACGATCACATCAGCTTCGACAGGCACTTTGGTCGGTGGAGGGGGGCCCGGCCCCACCTTTACGATGTTGTCCTGGTTGAGCGCCATCGAAGTAAACATGAGGCACCCGGGCCGGCAGCCCGTCTCGTCAAACCGTGTCAAACTATGCGAACGTCTCGGTGATCACCCTCGCCCACCTGCGCCGCCATACGTCGAGGCTGAACGCCTGCGCCACGTCACGCGCCGCCGCCCCGAGGCGGACGCGCTGGTCCCTGTCCTCGACGAGCTCGCTGAGGACGTCGATGAGGTTCTGCACCGTGGGCTTGATGAGGCGGCCATTGTAGCCGTCGATGACGAGGTCCGAGAGCCCTCCGGTGGCACTGGCCACGACGGCGCAGCCCGCCCCCATAGCCTCAAGGCAGGCAAGTGAGGTCCCCTCCGTCGATTTCGACGGAATGATGGCTATGTCCATGTTCCGGTAGACCCAGGGCATCAGCCCGGGGGGGCGCCAGTAGTAGAAGACCTTCTCGTTTGCGCTCGCCCACCTTATCATGTGGCTTTCCAGGACGTCATCGTGCGCGCGGCCGACGAAATGGAACTCCACATTATCATATTCCTTCGTCAACACCTCAGCTGCCCTGGCTGCCTCATTGACGCCGCGAACCGATGTCAGGCGCCTCGGGAAGACGACGCGCACCCGGTCGTGCGGCCCGGGGTCAGGAAGGCACCGGCACGCGGCGAGGTCCACGAAGTTGGGGACAAACTCGAATTTCTGGTTGAGACCCGGCCATGTGGCTGTCACCCACTGGATCGTGGCCGTGTCCACCGAGACCACCTTGCGGACGGCAGCGAGCGCCGTGAACAGCCTGCGGCGCCACTCGCGCCTCGCTTCGCCTGCGCCGAGGGTGGCCTCGAATGTGGGGTAGTCCCAGTAGATGCCGTGGGATATGCTGATGCTCTTCTCCAGCGCTTGCGGGTAGGCGAGAAACGTGACGAAGTATATCGCGTAGTCGATGCCCGTGGCACGCTCGTGGAAGGTGTGGTTGAGGCGCGGCGCCGTCTGGAACTGGGCATCGCCCTCAGGTATCGACCGCACCGGCACCCCGGGCACGAGTTCGCGCTCCCATCCCGTCCCGGCCTGCCACCACTCCACCTCGAACCCCATGTCCAGGAGAAGCCTGGTGAGCTCGATGCCGTACCGCTCCGCGCCGCCGTACACGACACGGCTGCCGTCAGGGCTGAAGTGGTTGGTTGTCAGCACGCCGACCCGCCTCGCCCGTCGCCCCGACCGGCGGTGGCCGCCCACTTGCAGGTCCGGAGCGCGCCCCGGCTCCGCGATCATAGCGGGAACCGGCGACCCTTCCTCCCTGCGCGACGCAGGGTCCCCGCGCCTGCGGGACGCGGGGTGCCCGCCGCTCTCCGCGTCTTTGGTCGGTGCCACACAGACGCGTGGCGTCGGCGCCGCAACTGGCGCTTGACATGCAGACCGGGAGCGGTATGGGAGGAGTTTCGAGTCGAACCATTGCTCGAGCCTGATCTCGTGCGCCGGCGCGATCACGCTTTCGGTATGCTTCGATGAGGCGCCCCGCGTTTCAACCTCCCTGGACCTGTAGAACTCGTATTTCGCCCTGTGCTCCTCGCTCCTTGCCCAGCCAAGGTGCTTCACGCGTATGTCGGAGTGGAACGTGAGAAGCGGTCCCCGATACTCGAGGGGCCAGCGCCCCGCGTGGATCGCCACGTCCGGCCATGTGCAGCACTTGCCGGGAACGTAGCGCACGAGAAGCCGGACGAACCTGCTCCAGGGGTTCCACTCGCCATCCACCCTGTAATGTGTGAGGCACCCCCAGAAGTCGAAGAGCCTGAACTCGACGGCATCATACTCTGCCTGGTCTATGAGATCCCGCACCTCGTAGCGCATCCTGGGCTCGAACAGCTCGTCAGCGTCTATCGCCAGGATCCAGTCGGGACGGGTTTCCTCCACCATCGTCCAGAGGCGTGCCCGAAGTCTCCCTTCATGGCTGGTGAAGGCGGGCTGTGGGCTTCGTTCAGCCCTGACGACCTTGTCCCAACTCGTGCAGATGGAGAGGGTGTCGTCGTCTGACGCATCATCCAGAACCACGATCTCGTCTACCCAATCGGAAAGGTCCTCCAGGACCTGGTGAAAATACCGACCAGCCTCGTTTCGGACCACCATCATCGCCGTCAGCTTGTTGCCCGACGATTTGCGGGTGGGCGGGGCGCTTTCCAAGCCGTTGCCTGTCATCATCGCATCGCCACTCTCTCTTCTCATCGCCGGTTTCCAGTCGTCCTCTCCTTATGGGTCTCTTCTCATCGGTCTCTTCTTATCGTCCCTTTCGCATCACGTCTTCCCGTTACGTACGCAGGTGGGCGGGGCTGCACCACGGCGGCCGCCGCCGGCCGCGCGGCCCCGAGCGGCCCCATGCAGCCCCATCCACCTGTCCGTCGACCCCACCCCTCTTTCACCCCGACGAGGCGGGGTGGGTTTAGGCCTGGGTCGCCACGAAGACGAAATCGATAGAGAGATCCCGGTTCTGGACCAGGTTGCCTGCGCCTGGATCAAGCGCCACGGTGATGGTCACCTCCTGGACCGAACCGAGAGGCAGCGAGTGACCGC
>JASEJE010000007.1:10314-18635 GCA_030024085.1 Bacillota bacterium
GACCGTGCCGACCACGGAGGCCCCAGGCAGAAGCGCGGGGGACGCAAGTACGGCGCTCTCAGGTGATATGGCAACGCTTACGGTGGCCGTAAGCACCTGGTTGGCAGTGTTGGCGGCATCTCCGGTAAACGTGAATGATGGCATGCTTATCCCTCCCTCGGGACAGAACAATGACCATCGCTGCTCGACTGACAGCGGTTGGGCCGGCACCGCGGTGCGAATCCGCTCGCCCGACCGCGCAGCCAGCCGCCGAGCCAGCCGACCAGCCAGCCAGCCAGCCAGCCAGCGGACCTGCGAACCAGCTAACCTGCGAACTTGCAGACCTGCAGACCTGCGGACCTCCAGACCGATGCGCTGGCGGCGCAAGGCGCGATCTCTGTCCCATCTGGCATATGCTATGCGTATCGCCCAGGGGGTGTGAAAACCGCTCCTGAACTCATGCTTGGTCTGTTCGTCCGGTTGGTCTGGCTGACTGTTGAAAGCTGGTAGCGTCAGCGAGCATAATCAGTGGCGAGACGGGAAACACCTCGGAAGGGAGTACAGTCTCATGGCTGTCATTGAGAAGATTTGCGAGTACGCTCAGAGGCTGCCCGAGTCTCTTCAGGTCGCGGTGAGCCTCGTTCGAATTTGGCGCTTAAGGCTAGCCAAATTCTCGACGCCCCGCCCTAGCAAGCACGGGCAACCCGGAATCTTCTCCCAAACCGGCATGGATTTCTGAACTCACACTTAGTGTCGAGCTAAAGGCGACAGGAAGCGCGCGGCCGAAGGACCCGGTCGCGCGTTCCGTCCCCCCTACCACTCGCCCGTGCTCACCGGCCGCCCATGGTGAGAGCCATGACGGCCTTTGCCGTGTGCAGCCTGTTCTCCGCCTCGTCGTAGATCGCGGAGTGTGGCCCATCGATCACCGCGTCCTCCACCTCGTTCTGGCGATCCGCCGGTAAAGCGTGCATGTACAGAGAGCCCTGCGAGGTCAGGGCCATCCGCTCTACAGTGCATTTCCAGCCTCTGTTCGCCTCGAGGAGTGAGTCTACTACCTCGGTGCTCTCGTTGGTGACCCAGCTTCCCCAGTTCTTCGGGAAGACGACATCAGCATCCCGGTAGGCTTCCTCCTGATCATGGGTGATTCTCAGGGAGCCGCCATGTTTCCGGGCGTTATCTCTAGCTTTCTCAATCACCCAGTCGGGGAGGTCGTACCCTTCAGGGTAGGCCAGTGTTACATCTATTCCGAACCTCGGGAAAAGAAGCACCTGGCTGACCGGGACCGAGATCGGTTTCTTGTGGGTCGTAGCGTACGCCCAGATCACTGAGACCTTGAGGTTCCTCGTGTTCCGGCCTTTCTTTTCCTGGATCGTCATGAGATCGGCGATGGCCTGCAATGGATGGAAGAGGTCGTCCTGCATGTTGATGACCGGCACCGTCGCCCACTTCGCCAGCTCCCGAAGGTAGGCGTTCCCCTGTTTCCAGAAGCAGTTCCTGCATGCTATCGCGTGTCCCATTCGGGAGAGGATGATGGCTGTGTCCTTTGCGACCTCGCCATGTGCGATCTGCATCTTGCTCGTGTCGAGGAAATGAGCATGACCCCCGAGCTGAGTAATGCCTGCCTCCATGGAGTTGCGAGTCCGCGTGGATTGTTCGAAGAACATGAGAAACACCGTCTTGTTCGGCAGGTAGACCGTGGGCCGGTCCATCGCGAAATCGCGCTTCAGCTCATAAGAGACCTCCAGAAGCGTCTCGATCTCTTCGAGCGACCAGTCCTCCAGGGTAATGAGATCCTTTCCCCGAAAGATCGTCTGCATGTTCTCAACCCCTCTACATCGCTTTCTCTCCGGACTTCCGATCTGGCCACCGTGCAATATGCCGAAAATGCGCGGTTCATTTTCATCCTGAGATGGTGGCGGCCGCAGACCGCCATGAGGGCTACCTGGCAATCTCCGAAGCGTACAAGGGAGGAATCATCGCATACATCGCCGCCGCTCTCACGAGCTCGTCTTTCCACGTCTTCTCGTTGGGCGCATGGGCCTGCTCCTCGTGTCCGGGGCCAAAGCCGACACACGGGATGCCGAACCGTCCCATGATCGAGACAGCGTTGGTCGAAAACGTCCATTTGTCGACCAGCGGCTCCTTCCCGAACAGACCACGATAGACTGCAAACAGCGTCCGGCAGGCGAAGTGGTCTTCCGGGAGAACCCAGGTGGGGAAGAAGCTCTCTGTCGGGTACACCAGGCCGGTGTAGGACGGCCTGTCATAGTTGTACATCGAGACCTCGGCCTTTCCTTCCTTCACCGCCGGGAGGTTCCGGATCTGCTGAAGAGCCATCTCCCAGGTCTCGCCGTGCGTCAGCCGACGGTCAACGGAGATCCAGCACCCGTCCGCCACAGCGCACCGGGAGGGAGAGCTGAAGAACACCTCGGAGACCGTCAGGCTCCCCTTCCCGAGAAACGCATCGACGTGCAGGTTCTCGTTGAGCGCCCGTAGTTCCTGGAGGATGGGAGCCATCTTGTAGATGGCGTTGTCTCCGCGCTCAGGAGCCGAGCCGTGACAGCTGACGCCCCTGGTCGCCACCCTGATCTCCATCCGGCCACGCTGTCCGCGATAGATGTTGAGCGAGGTCGGCTCAGTGATCACGACGAATTCCGGACGGATCTTGTCCTCGTTGATGATGTACTGCCAGCAGAGCCCGTCGCAGTCCTCTTCCTGAACGGTTCCGGTCGCAAGGAGGGTGTAGTCCCCCTCCAGCCCGAGGTCGCGAATGATCCGCGCGGCGTAGACCATTGAGGCCATGCCGCCCTTCTGGTCACTGGCGCCCCGACCAACGATGACATCCTCGTCCTCGTATCCCTTGTACGGATCGACCTCCCACAGGCTGCGGTCGCCGATGCCCACGGTATCGATGTGGGCATCCATCGCGACGAGATGCTTCCCATTGCCCATCGTTCCCAGGATGTTTCCCATCGGGTCGACTTCGACCCTATCGAAGCCGACCGCATTCATCTCCTCCCCGATACGGCGGACCACGGCCCCTTCGTGGCCGCTCTCGCTCGGAATCGCGACCATATCCCTCAGAAACCGGGAGATACGCTCCCTATACCCTTCGGCCTGAGCGAGGACTCTCTCGAATGGAAAGCCCACCAGGGACCACTCCTTTTCCGGATGAGCCTGCACAGTTCAAACGAGCTGATGGACCACGAGGGGAGGACGCCCGCGGGGCTGATGCGCGAAGGAACCGTGGTGCCGGCGCCTTTGACATTGGTACTTCGTCTCGGCCTCCGCTGGTCGCCGCAGGCGCAACGCGAGAATGCAGCTGGCCGCCCTTACAAAGCAGCCCCGATACATAGCAACCCCGATGCCCTCACCCAGCAGCGACTATCGCCGTGAAAAGCTCTGACAACCCATCCGGCTTGTTTTCGCCCGCGGGCTCGGCACCATCACATGCACATGCCCCTATGGTTGCGTGAGGTCGAACCCGCTCACCATTCTAGAGTTCGACACGACAACTACAATTCCTGCCGGATCCTGCCGGACGGGCGGAAGGTGACCAGCTACCTCTTCGTCGGAGGTCTTATCGCAGCGCAGGGTTGAAGACCACGATGTATCCTGCGTTCTCCCGCGTAAAGCTACGGTATAGTACCTGCTCGTCCTAAGTAGGTCGCCAGAAGTTCGCGCTACTTTTCAGCGCGCAAGTCCTCTCCAGGGTTGCCGGTGTTGCCCTCCGGGGACGGCGCGTGCGGTGAGATGCGTTCGAATTTGGCGCTTATGGCTAGCCAAATTCTCGACGCCCCGTCGTGCAAGCACCGGCAACCCCACACCGTCAGGAGAAGTGGCGCAAGCTTATGGCGTCATACTTGGCGGAGGCTAAAGCCCTTAAGTGGCTCTGGGATGCTGACGGGGCTTTGGGGATCGTCCGCGAGCCTGGCAAGCTCGCAGCGGAGATTGAAGTACATCTCCTCGGTGATCCCCGAGAGGGGGCAGGCTCTATACTGGTACCAAGTCCCAGCCTTTGACTACAAACCACGCCCGATCTGACTCGAAAACGGCTATTAGCAGGTCAAAGGGAACACGGGCCTGCAAACTCGGGCTTGAAAGACGTCTTGCCATGCGCCGCGTCCTTCTGTATACTCAATGTAGATACGGACCGATTGCGCTGAGGAGCTGAGCATATGATAGTCAAAGTTCAGAGATGGGGGAACAGCCTGGCACTGCGCATCCCCAGCTCTTTCGCACGGGAAGTGGACCTCAAGGAGGGTACTCCCGTCGAGCTCTCGCTGCGAAATGGTCAGATCGTCATCACCCCTGGAGCACCCAGGTATTGCCTGGAGGAGCTGCTTTCCAAGGTACATGACGCAAACATTCATAAAGAACAGCCCACCGGGAATCCCTGGGGAAAGGAACTGTGGTGATGGAACACAGATACGTCCCTGATAGAGGCGAGGTCGTCTGGCTTTCCTTCGACCCCCGGGCCGGTCACGAGCAGTCAGGACGAAGGCCGGCTTTCGTAGTTTCACCACGCCAATATAACGGGAGAGTCGGTTTGGGAATTTTCTGCCCTATTACATCGCAGGTGAAGGGCTATCCTTTTGAGGTGCTGCTCCCGGGAGGATGCCCAGCGCAAGGCGCGATTCTGGCTGACCAGGTCAAAAGCCTGGACTGGCAGGCCAGACAAGCGGCGTATCTTTGCAGGCTGCCGGACAACACTGTCAGGGATGTCATTGCGAAATTGAGGACTCTGCTGTCGTAACACCGTCCGTACGCAGGCGGATTGGGTCGCAGGCCGGCCGCCGCCCGTCGGAAAGCGTGGTCATCCGCCGCCCGTCGGGAGGCCCGTGGCGCCGGATCTCGTTGGCCCGCGCCTCGCTGCAAGGTGTTCAGCAATGGCTTTCACCTTGAGCCGGGCGGCCCTGGCAGCCTCGGCCCCGGCCTTCTCCCCGGCGTCAGGTGAGGCCCCTGCTGCCGCTTTCTTCAGCGCCTCCACGTCGACGATGCCCCCGAGGCACTTCTCGGCTGCAGGGCACCACTCAACGCACGATGGCACCCTGTCCCTGTGTATCACAAACCCGCACACACACGTGGCCTCTTGCTCGTCGCTCCAGATCTCCACCGCCCGCCCGCACCACGGGCACCTGCGCTCCTCCGGGGCGGGCGTCACAAACCCTGCGCTCCCCGGGCACCGAAAGACGTTCCCCACTTGCCTCCCTCCCGAGACATCGCAGATCGCCGCCCTGTCGCCTTCAAGACTAATATAGTCCTGATTATGGGTCCGTGACAAGGGTCTGGCGGGGTGTCTGGAGGTTCCCGGGACGCCCGGGCCCTTTCCCTCCCGGACTTGATGGCACTCGTGCAGGACGGTGCGTCGGTTTCAGGACGGTGAGGCCATTGGAGTTCCTATGGTTCGCGAACCTTCCTCGCGAGAAAGCACCTGTCCACAAGGGCCATGTACCGGTCTTCCCACAGAAGGACGGGTCGGAACCCGGTCTTGTGCAGGAGGGTAGTCATCTGTCGGAAATTGAGGACGTAAAGGTGATCGTCGGCCTCGATCCAGGATTCGTCAGGAAGGCTCACGAACAGGAACTTATCATACCGGAGGACGCGGTTCATGGCCACGAGGGCCAGGAACGGGCTGTAGAAGTGCTCCACTGACTGCCTGCAGTAAACGAGATCGAACTCGCGGCAGAATATGGAGTCAAGGTCGTGGGCATCACCCCTCACGGCGGACAGGCCCCGCTTCAGGCAGGCGTCAACCCCCGCGGCATTCAGGGTCACGCCGACGCACTCCTTCCCCGCCGCCTGGAATAGCTCCATAGCGTAGCCGTCTCCGCACCCCACGTCGAGGATACGGTGGACGCCCGGAACGGCCAGGAGGCGGCGGACGATGATCCGGGTCATACCTTCTTGCTGGTGATCGTCCCTCACCTGCCCCACACATGTGGAGTCCCTCTGCAAGTGAGGTGCCATGAGCTCCCTCCTCTCGTCGTGTCGCCATGAGGCGCCGAGGCAAGCGCAGATCAGCTCTGTCCAGGTCTGCCGACAGGGGATCCGCACGCCCTGGTGCCCATCGGCCGCAGTCGGAGACACGAACACTGCTCTGCTGGCGCCCTCCAGCTGCGTCGTGCGAGAACCCATTCCTCAGGCACCCTTCGGCCTTCCCTCAGGCACGTATCGTCTCGCGGATCAGATCCGCAACCATCCTGGCCCGCTTCTCCCAGGTCTCGCCCCTGACCGCGTCGAGGCGGGCCCGCACCGCCTCCGGCTTCTTGCCCTCGCCCACCGCCCACTCCAGGGCCCCAATGAAGTCGGCCACCAGGTTCTTCCCCTGACTCACGATCTTGATGTCCGCCAGCCCTTCGATCTCGGGGAGCTCCGTTGCCACGACGGGGAGGCCGGCGGCCAGATACTCGTAAGCTTTCACGGGACATGCCTTCCGAGTGACCTCCCGCACCTCGAAGGGGATTATCGCTGCATCGAACCATCTTGCAAAGAACGGCAGGCTGAGGTGGTCGCGGTCGCCGATGAAGGTGATGTTCGACAGCCGGGGCAGGAGGCTCGGGTCCACGCCTATGTAGCCGATGAACAGGAAGTGCCAGTTCGGCCTTCTGACCGCCACGCGCACCACGAGGTCCAGGTCCACCCAGGTGGTGATGGCTCCCCAGAATCCGATGAGCTTCCTGCCCGGGACCGCGCCGGTCCCGAGGATGGTCCGCACCTCGATGGGGCACGGCAGGTCGTACGACGGATCGTACGCCATCGAGAGCAACTCGAAATCGGCAGCGTTGGGCACAAGGTGGACGCAGGGATGACGTTCCTTTAGGTCCTCGAATAGCCCGCGCGAGGCAGCGAGGGCTATATCGGCGCAGGCCAGCTTGTCGTGCTCATAAGCGGCGAACTCCTGGAACTCCTCCACGCAGGCGTCCGCGAAGTCACTCACAACGAGTGCGGGACGGAAGCCCCACTCGAGCATCGTCCGCGCGTACGGGCCATGGGTAAGCCACATTATGTGAGCGGCCGAAGGGTCCAGCGCGTTCATGTCGGTGCACAGGATGAAGGTATCCGAGAGAGGAACGAGCGGTCCCGGAGGCTGACGGCTCCTGGCCAGACCTGCCGTAACGTCCAGGACGGCCGCCCGCCTGCTATCGCGGTTCTCCCCGCCCTGAGCCCAGCCCTTGCTACCGCCATTGCCATCGGCATCTCCATCGCCAGCGCCTTTGCCGCCACCGCTGCGCCCTCTGCCGGGATCGTCGACGATACTGCTCACCCCGGGACTGCGCCCGATCCTGCTGGGCCCAGCGCCGCGCCGAGATCTGTCCTCCCGGGGAAGCGGAGGCTGGCAGTAGACGACCCTGAACCCCAGATGCGACAACTCCCACAAGAGGTGCTGAGGCCTCTGGCGATGCAGGAAGTAATCGAAACACGGCAGGTAGATTATGGTGTGCACGTAGACACCCCCGAATCCTGCTTATGGGTCGCCCCGCCAGGTGTGAGTTCAGCAATGGGCGTCGCTCTCTCAGAGGCTCACGGTGCTCGCACTCCTTCACTGTCAGAGACCCCGTTGCGCAAGCACCGTCAACCCGGAACGCGCTCGGCGATTGGCGCAGACTGATGAGCCTCCGCTCGGCCAGGCGCCGGGGCGGGCTACCCTCCGCAAGACGCTCGCTCACGGCGACATCCGTGCGGGCGGCAACGCCACGAGCACGATGATCTCATCCCGCGTGACGACGACGTCCAGCCGTACGAGGCGCCCGACGTGGATGGGCACGTCCACCATCGTCCAGAGCCTCGCCCGAAGCTTCCCCTCGTGGTTGATGAACATGGGCAGCGAGTTTCTTTCAAACCTGACAACCTTGTGGCAGCCTGTGCAGATGGAAGGGGTGTCGTCATCGGACGCATCATCCAGAATGACGATCTCGTCCACCCACTCGGAAAGGTCCTCCAGGACCTGCCGAAGATACCTGCCTGCCTCGTTTCGGACGACCATCATGGCGGTCAATTTGTTGCCCGACGACTTGCGAACGGGCGCTATGCTTTCCGTGCTTTCCATGCAGTTGCCTCTCATTGTCGCACCGCCGCTTTCCCTTCTCATCGCCCTCTCTCATTGTCCTCTTCTCATCACCCTGCGCGGGGAAGGCAGCGCCAGCCTCGCGCGGCCCAGCCCGCCCTATCCATCGACTCCCCTTTCACTTCAGCCCACACGGATGCCGTTACGCCTGGGTCGCCACGAACACGAAGTCGATACAAAGATCCCGGTTCTGAACCAGGTTGCCCGCGCCCGGATCGAGCGCCACGGTGATGGTCACCTCCTGGACCGAACCGAGAGGCAGCGAGTGACCGCC
>JASEJE010000007.1:18643-115420 GCA_030024085.1 Bacillota bacterium
GAGCGCCACGGTGATGGTCACCTCCTGGACCGAACCGAGAGGCAGCGAGTGACCGCCCGTGGGCTGGTCCACGAGACCGGTAAGTGCCCCGGTATAGAGCGTCGTTGTCGGCGGGCTTGCCACCACGCTCGCATTGAGCGAGCCTGCGAGAATCTGCGCCATGCTGGCCGTGGTGGGCGACACGGCCGCCCAGTCGGCGGAGACGAAGTAGAGGCAGTTGACGTCGCCCGCATTGGATACGGCGACCGTCCGACCACGGAGGCCCCAGGCAGAAGCGCGGGGGACGCAAGTACGGCGCTCTCAGGTGATATGGCAACGCTTACGGTGGCCGTAAGCACCTGGCTGGCAGTGTTGGCGGCATCTCCGGTGAACGTGAATGACGGCATACAGATCCCTCCCTGGGGACGGGGCAATGGTCGCAGCAACGCGTCGGCGCATCTGGGGCGGCCCGATGCAAACCCGCCGGCCCGCTGCACGGGTCGCGCACGCGTAGCGCACAGGCTGCACATCAGCCACGCGCGCATCGGCCGCCCGTGCGCGCCTCCCTTGCCCTCCTGCCTGCTTGCTTGTTTGCCTGCGAGCACTGCCGCGCGCTTGCAGGTGTGCAGCTAGGCGAAGCCGCGACCGCTGTCCCTTCTGCCACATCCTATGCGCACCGCCTCAGGGGTGTGAAGGACGTACCCGGACCGTGCTGTTGGGTTATCCCTGGGTATGGGTCTGGGTTTGGGTGCGTGCGGTCTCTGCAGGCATGGGCCGCTGGAAGAGCTGCCAGACCACTGGTCTTGAGGACGATAGCGAGAACCCGAAATGCATGGACGCAGCCTGCCCTCTCTGGCCGTGCGTCATCACCACGGGGCTCGCGAACTACGCCTACTGCGGGGATTACGTATGCGATAACCTGAGAACGAGAATCGCGGAGTATGAGGGGATAGCGAGCACGTTGTTCAACCAGCCTTCATAGAATGTATCGGACAGGGGTATGCTCAGGCGTTCCCCTCTCAAGTCAGCAATTGAAAGGATGAGACCAGTGTCTCGAAGGCTGTTCTACAACTTGTTCGCTACCGACGGCTTCATCCACCTTCCGATAGACCCGACGGGAACCGAGCCTCGTCGGAAGGTCTACATCTTCGGCTTCGTCGGGGGACTATTCAAGGTTCAGCCGTTGGCGTTCGGGGTACCAACAGGCCCACCTACAATAGTGAACCCCCAATTCGATATCACCGTTCCGGCAAACCTCGACGCGCTCAGAGGCAAAGCGGTAATCCCCTCGCCGAGAATAGACATGGAAATCGGCGACGAACTATACATTACGCTTGTGAACCTCGGTCTATACCTTACGACCCCGCCCATCCTCGACGTCCATACAGTCCACATACACGGAGGTCACGTGGCTACCCAGATTGACGGTGTCCCCGAAACGTCCTTCGGTGTGCCGGTGACCCCGCCAGGTGAACCGGGAATCGCGGTGACCTATTACTTCAAGCCAGAGAAGCCGGGCACGTACTTCTATCACTGCCACGAAGAAGCATCAGAGCACGTCCAAATGGGAATGTACGGCGCCCTGATCGTCTACCCGTCCGCGCTTAGCTTGGCAGAAGCAGGCATTGTAAAGAGCCCCATTAGTGGGCGCTGGTTCTTCAAAGGCAGACCATTCCCACAGATTCCTCCCACCGCTACTAACAGGAACTTTGCGTACAACGACATTAACTCCTTCTTTAACAGCGATTGGGTGTTGCTTTTTTCGGACATCGACACGCGCTGGCACGATGCAGTATTTGCTCAGACCGACTTCAACCCTGTGGACTACAAGCCGGATTATTGGCTGGTCAACGGTCGGGCTTTCCCGGACACCTTACTGCCTACCGCGCTACCGCCGGAGCTTGTACCCAATTTCGGGTACACCATCCCGGAAGGATACGACTGCTATGTCAAGGTATCAACAGGGGACCCGGCAAGATGCATACCACCCGACAAGTTCCTGCTCCGGATGATAAACATCGGCTACCAGCCGGTGCCATTCCACGTTCATGGCTGGCATGGTGCTATCGTGGGGAAAGACGCAAACCCGAGAACAGCAGGTGAAATGAACTTCACGACGCTCGTGGGATCGGGCGAAAGCTACGACGTCCTCTACACCGCTGACGACAAGAGAGCGATCTATGCGGACTACATCTTCTGCGGAAAGGCAGGCTTCCCATCCTTAAAGAGTCAAATCGCTACGGCCACCGCTCAATCCAAAGCAGCCGGCACATTCATTCCGCCCTTCCCCGGTGCGAAGGACCTCTGGGCGAATACGGTTCTAAAGGATAGTTTGGGTCGAGGAACGTTCATCCCACCGTACAATTGGGTACCGTGGAACTACGGCTCGGAGACGGCAGACAACTTCATGTTCCCCCAATTCTATCTAGCCCATAACCATGACGACTACAAAGTCACCAACAACGGCGTCTATCCCGGCGGACAGCTGATCTTCATCGAGACCGACTTCCCGAGTTCCGACTACAAAGCAACTCCGCCTGAGGTAGCCGAGCCCCCACACGTCTGTTTTCCGAAACTCACCCCGTAGTCGTCGGGGGGCTGAACAAGAACGATCGGGGACCCGGGGATCTGGTCGAACTATGCGTTTTTCTCGGCGTCTGTCTGCACGCCTGTCCGTCTGTCCGCCGCTACCGGGCTTGCTCAGGCCGAGTCGTGCTACCATGCCCGCTCAGGCTGAGTGAGGAGCCTCCCGGGCAGGGCCGGTGTGATCTCCGACAGGTCTATGCCCATCTGGCTCAGAATCGTTGGGACTATGTCCCTCTGGTCGCCTCTTGTCTTGATCCCCGGGTCGTTGGTTGCCAGGAACACGTATGGAGCCATCGCGTGGGAGGTCTTCCCCTCGTCCATGCCGTGGTCGGACGTGACGTAGATGCGTGTGCGTTCGTATATGCCGAGATCCTTCAACTTCGCAACTATGCGCCCAAGCCACTCATCCACGGTGATGATGGCCTTCGAATACTCGCTCGAGTTCTCTCCGTATCTGTGCCCTACGTGATCGGGGTCGGAGAACAAGAGGGCAGGCCGTAACCAATCGCGCGATCCACGAAGGCGAATGCAGCGATGCTCCCAGCCGGCAGTTCCGCTCAACCGGCAGGAGTTCCACATTCCCCGAGAGGAACAGCCGGCTACATACCGAAACTTGGTGTCTATGAGGGTTCTCATGCTAGTGTTATCCCTTGACCGCCCCGGCGGACACGCCCCTGGTGATCTGGTTGCGGAAGATGAGGTAGAAGATAAGCATGGGAAGCATGCCGATCACCAGGGCTGCGAACTGCTTTCCGTAGTCCGAAGAGAGGGCTCCCGAGAACTTCAGGATCCCGACCGGCAACGACTTCAGAGAATTCTTCGACACAAGGATGTTTATCAGCATGAACTCGTTCCAAATGCTGGTAACATTCAGTATCGCCAGTGTCGTGATCACCGGCCTCGCCATGGGCACGACTATCGAGGAGAAGATCCTGAGATAGCTGGCGCCATCGATCCTTGCTGATTCGACGATCGAGTCGGGGATGCTCTTGACGTATTCCGTGCACAGGTACACGCCCAGGGGAAGCCCGATGCCTGTGTACGGAATGAGCACTCCAAGACGCGTGTCGTAAAGGTGCGTCGAGTTAGCCATCAGGAAGAGCGGCACCATGATCGACTGCAGCGTCAGCAGGAGGCCCACCACGAAGCTCCCATAAGGTATATCATGGTCTGAAAGAAGCCGGGCATCTTCACAAGTTTCCTGAAGAGGATATAGGCGAGTATGAAGCCGAGGGGGATCTGTCCGAAGGACCGAACGGTCTCGGCGCCGGTGCCAGATCCGTGTCCCGGCCTACGTCCGTGTCCCGGTCTGCGATGGGGTCTCCGACGAGTGGTTCTAGAGCGGAGCATCCGTCCCCTTCCGCCTCCAGCCCGCCCGTCCGCCCATCGATCCTGTGGCATGCCAAGTCCGGGTCCAACCCGTCATGTTACTTCCGAAGCATTACTTCTGCGTGGCCTTCCAGCTTTCAAAGGCCTTCTGGACCTTCGCCGCCACCTGCTCCGGCGTGGAGATCCCAAGCCCGATCTCCTGGAGGCCGACGTTCAGCGGACCGTATACCTGCGCGTGCAGCACATTGTCCAGTACGTACGTCCCACCGAACTTGCCGTAGAACCGCGCCCGTTCCTGAGCGAGGGGCTCCAGCTTGTCGCTGGTCACATCCTTCCTCGACGGGAAGGCCGCGCCGGTCTCGAGGCGGATCTTCTGAACCTCGGGAGAGGTGAGCCACATGATGAGCTTCCATGTGGCCTTCTCCTTCTCGGAACCGGCCGGTATGTCGGCGTTCATCCCGAAGCCCACACCTGGGACCGAAGACGTCGTATTGTGGTTTATCTGGCCGGGGATCTCGGGGAATACGGTCATGGCGAAGTTCTTCTGTTCCGCGGGCGGGATGAGTGCCTGGCTGGTGGTGGGGTCCGTCAGGAAGTTGCTTACCTTCCAGTCGCCGTCGATCATGAACGGAGCCTTGCCCGAGGCAAACAAGCCGTTCACCTCGTTGTACGGTGTCTGCAGAGCCTTCCTGCTGAGCACCCCGTCAGTGCAAAGCGACTGGTAGAACTTGAGCGCCTTCACGAACGGCGCGTCCGTGAACCTGACCTTCCCGGCCAACACATCGTCGATGTACTTGTCGCCGCACAGCCTGCCCACGATCATGCTGAACAAGCAGGACTGCATCACCCAGTCGTCTTGAGCGCCCATGAGGATGACGCCCTTGCCGGCGGCCTTCAACTTTGGAACCATGGCCTTCAAATCTTCGTAGGTCTTGGGAATGGTAAGCCCCATGTCGTGGAGCATCTTGGTGTTGACGTAGAGCACGTGGGTGCCAGTGACACCGATGGGCAGCTCAGCCAGGTATCCACCGGCTTGGGGCACCAGTGCCGCCTCGGAGAACTCCTTCCGCATCTCCCCCAGGAACGGCGTGAGGTCCTTCACCAAGTGCTTGGTGTGGAGAGTGCTAGACCTTCCTCCAGGCCACATGTAAATGACGTCCGGCAACTGCCCCGCCGCCGCATAGGCCTCTGTCTTCTGGTGGAACGGTTCGTTGAAGAGGTCTTCGCGTTCGACCTTGATGTCGGGGTTGTTCCTCTCGAAGGCTTCCCAGACCTCGGTGATCTCCCGGTACGCCGAGGGGCTCGTAGCGTCGAGATAGTTAAGGACCCTGAGGACGATAGGCTTATCCGCCGCGATGCCGACGGTTCCTCCTGACCCAGCCACGAGCACACTGGCCAACGAGACACAAACCAGGATCATGAGCGCCTTTGGCTTCCGAAACGACATGTGAATCCCTCCTCGCCTTGTAATACTTGTAATGATGGACTCCCAGACCGTACCACTCTGCACGATTCCCCACGACGGTCCCACAAACGTTCTGGTAACTGTTGCATCTTCACATACTGACCGGGATCACCCCCTTAGGACTTGCTTCGCCAGCCAGCACCCGTGCAAGTGCAGAGAGGACGACGCTTTCGGTACTGTAGGCGAAAAGCGCCGGGGCCCTGCGCGAAAGCGCCGCCTGCACCGGGCGCGCTTCACGTGGATCCCTGATGCCTATCAAGAGCAAGTTCCATCTAGCTTCTAAGGCTGCCGCCAGCGCCGCCTGCCCTGGCGCGCCACCGCCGTTTCTGACGACGAGCGCCGCTCGCGGGAGAGGTACGCCAGCACCGTCAGCGCTCGAACTCTCAGACCTGTCGCAGTCTGCCCCAGCTGCCGCTCCGACGCGGTGTGGCCCTGTCATCGTGCGTCCTGTCATGGCGCGCCAGGAGTCCTCTACGAGCGAGATAACGTCCTGTATCTCCTGCGGGTCTGGATCCATTGAACAGCGCACTCTGGCGCACCGGACGCCGCAGCTCTCGAGCTCTTGGAGGAAGGGTGAGACGTCCATCGAGTCCTCGGCCAGGGTGATCTGATCCATGGCCGGCGTCACCAACACGAGTGCGCCTGGTCCGAATGTCCATGACCGCGGCCTCTCCCCATCGACAAACGTGACCACCCGCTCGCCCAGGTCATCCAGGGACAGGCTCTGCGCCACTGCCCGCGGCGAAGACGCGCGCGCCGCGACCGCAAGCCCCTGTTTCCACCTGCGGATTCTCGCGACGGATCGCTCCACCCTCTCGAGGCTGATCCTGCCGGACAGAACCGCGTCTCGCACCGCCTCGAAAGCCGCCCCCTGAAGCTCTGGAGTGTGGCTGATGAGGACGATGTCGCAGCCGGCCTCTATCGCCATCACCGCAGCCTCGGGCACCGGGCCGACTTCTCGCACCCCACCCATTTCGAGGCAATCCGTGAGCACCACGCCGTCAAAGCCAATCTCCTCCCTGAGGAAGCCGGTCACCAACGGGTGGGAAAGTGAGGCAGGACGCTCAGGGTCCAGGTCGGTAAACCTGACGTGGGCGACCATTATCGCAGCCTGGGGGAGTCTGGCCACCTCGATGAATGGGACGGCATCCCCGGCGATCAGGTCGGCCTTCGGTATCCTGCATTCCGGCAGCGAGAAATGGGAGTCCTCCGACACGCTCCCGTGACCCGGAAAGTGCTTCGCTACGAAAAGAACTCCGGCATCCAGAAGCCCGTTGGCGTACGCCGCTCCAAACTCTGCGACCCGGCGCGGGTCATCGCCAAAAGAGCGGGCCCCGACCGCAGGGTTCAACGGCTCCCGGGCCAGGTCGAGAACCGGGGCGAAGTTGGCGTTGATCCCGAGAGAGAGAAGGTCCCGTCCGGTCACATGGCCTGCACACCTGGCGGCCTCGGGATCACCTGTGGCCGCGAGACCCATGTTGCCGGGAAGGGATGTGACCAGCCCCCTGAGTGGAGACAAAGTGCCACCCTCCTGATCGATAGCCACGAGCGGCGGCCCAAAGTCCGGACCGTGCTGCGATGCCAGGTCGGAGAGCGCACAGGTCAGCTTCTTTACCTGCGCCGGGTCATGTACGTTTCGACCGAACAGGATGAACCCGCCGCACGGACAACGGGAATAGCGTGCTTCGAAGTCGGAGTCCGCTTCAAGTCCAGACAGGCCGGCAATGAAGAGTTGCCCGACGAGTGACTCCACATCTGATTTCATCGGCTTGCTCCTTCGTTTCCGGGCTCAAAGGCGGGCCCGAATAGGATGGGGAAAACGCTGAGCGACTTATGTGCTGACTGCAAATAAGTGGGCCAGAAGCACCACGCGCACTTGCCGTATCCCCGGGTCGCCCGCTGCATCCAGGGCAGCGCCGCCGCAGTCGTCCCCAAGTATGGTGCCATAAGCTTGTGCCGCTCGTCCCGACGGTGTCGGGGTGGCCCGTGCTTGCCAGGGCGGGGCGCCTGGAATTTGGCTAGCCCTTGCGCCAAATTCGAACGAGGCTCACCGCAAGCGCGCCGTCCCCGGAGGGCAACACCGGCAACCCTGGACAGGACTCACCCGCTGAAGAGTAGCGCGAACTTGTGGCGATCTACTCAGATGGGTGACATACGGGGCTACGGTGGCAGGACGTGGACGTGGATGAAGTCTCTCGGCATCGCCGACGAGACGTTCGATGGCTTGCGCCACGCGCACACGAGCCGGCTCATCGCCCTCGGCATGCACCCGAAGGATATCCAGGAGCGCCTGAGCCTGAGGCATGCTGACATCTCCACGACGATGATGCTCTAGATCCAGCAGGCCATCGACGGGGATAAACCCCGCGAGTGTGCTGGCAGGAGATGACACGGCATCGATCCGGCACCGACCACCTGCGCACATTCGGGCACCGCGATGCAAAAAGCGCCGCAAACCCTTGCGGCGCTTGAAAATTCATGGAGCCGACGACCGGACTTGAACCGGTAACCTGCGCATTACGAGTGCGCTGCTCTACCGTTGAGCTACGTCGGCACCAAGAGAGAAAGCCCATTTGATTCGGCCGGGTGCTGAACATCAAGGACCCTGGACACAGCGTCCGTCTCGCATTGAGAGTATAGCACAGGCGTGCTAGCGTGTAAAGACCTCGTCAGCGCACGTCGGCGCATGACGCCGAAGCGCGGTCGCTGAGGCATCCCGACGGGGCGGTCGCGAAGCGCGGAGTCCCGGGGTGCGGAGGTACAGGGGCGCAAGGATACACTCGAGCGCCCCAGCCAACAGCCAACTGGTGAAGTGGCGGCGACTCGCATCCCCGGGTAGTCGCGCTGGGCCACCGCTGCCGCGGGACAGTAAGCACGTCGCCTGCATCTCAACCGCGACTGTCAGGCACCGCCGCGCTTCGCCCGCGGCGCCGTCTGCTCTTACAGCTCCGCGCCCGCCGCCGCCACGCCCGCCTCCCGCGAAGCTGGGGCGATCCCCACGACCTCTCCGCGTCTCACCCCAAGCATGAGGGCGAACGCCGCCGCGAAGCTCACGAACGCGCATATGAACAGGACCTGCTTCCCCATGACGTCCATGAACCAGCCGAACACGGGCGGAGCGACGATGGCTGCGAGGGCCGAGAAGAAGTAGTAAAGGCCTGTGTACGCCCCTATCTTCGCCGTGGTGGTCATGTCCACGACCATCGGATACGAGTTGATGTTGATGAGCGCCCATGCAACGCCCCCCACGAGCAGCAGCGCCGTGAGCGTCGCACCTGGGCGCGCGAACCTCATCGCGAGGAGCATCAGCGAAAGGCCCACGATCCCCGCCAGTATCGTACGCCGCCGCCCGATGGCCGTGGCGATGAACCCGCTCGGGATGGCGAAGACCAGGAAGGACAGGGAGAAAAACCCGAGCGCGAACGAGGCCGCCGCGGGGGTCATCCCCCACACTTCGACGCCGTACAGCGTAAACAGCGCTTCGACCCCGCTCCACCCGACAAACCAGAAGAAGATCGCAAGGAGCAAGCACAGGGCGCTCTTGTCCCGATCGGCCAGGACCTCGCCCATGGCCTGGACGATGCCGACACTCCCCTCCTTGCCGCCGCCGGCGTTGCCGGAACTGTCCGCGTGGCGCGGCTCGCGAATGGTCCTGAGCAGAACCAGAAAGACGACAACCATGAGCGCGCTGGTCACGACGAACGGCAGGCCGGGGTCCACCTTGAAGAGCTGCGAGAACACGAAGAAGGCGAGGAGTGCGCCCAGGCCGCCCATGAAGTTGATTATGCCGTTGGCCTTGCTGCGAAGCGGGGACGGTGTAATGTCAGGCATGAGAGCCACTGTGGGTGCCCGGAAGGCCGTCATGGCGACGTTCATCACGATGATGACCGGAATCATCGCCGCCAGGGCGAACCTTGTGAGTGGAATGAGCGCAAAGAACACCGCCGCCACGGGCACTCCCGCCAGCAGGAAGGGCATCCTGCGCCCCACCCTGGTCCACGTCCTGTCGCTGAGTGCGCCAAAGTAGGGCTGTAGCGTTATGGCGGCGATGTTGTCAAAAGTCATGATGATGCCGACAAGCGTGGTGCGGTAGGCGACGTCCTTGAGAAGATCGGAGAGAAAGATAGGCACGTAGGAGTTGTAGATGGACCAGCTCAGCGATATGCCGAAGAACCCAAGGCCGAGGACGAAAGTCCTGAGGTAATTCAGCCGCACGGGGTCATCCTCCTTTCAAGCCCTCATACTGGGCTTTCATGCCTCCTGCTTTCTGCTTTCGCGACAGAGAGCCCGCCCTCTCGTCTCTCGTCGGTTCTGCCCGGGGGCGAAGGGACATGCCGACGCTCGCGGGGCCATGAAGAGGCGCCTGACGTCGTGCGCCCCGTCCGGGCGTGCCGCGGTGCCTCTTCACGCGGACGCGGCCCTGACAACTTCGAGCATCGCCGCAGGATGGTTGGTTATCACGGCGTCGACACCCCACGCTACCATCCTGCGCATGTCGTCGGGATTGTCGACGGTCCACGTGTTGACCGCGAGGCCCGCGGCGTGGGCGCCAGCCACGATCTCCGGGACAACCGCATAGAACGCCGGGTGCAGCGCGTCCGCCGGGACGTGCTTGGCGTACACCCACGGGTCCACAAGCCCCTCCATGTACAGAACGCCCGTCCTGATCGACGAGTCCAGGGCCTTGGCCGCCCTCAAAGAGAAGTGATTGAACGACGACAGGACGGTCTTCTCGACGATGCCGAAATCCTTCAGCACGGCAATGGTCTTCTCCTCAATGCCAGGGTAGAGGACAAGCCCGCTCTTAATCTCGATGTTGATGAGGCTGCACTTCGCGGCCACAAGCTCCAGGACCTCTTCGAGGGTTGGGATCTTCTCCCCTGCGAATGGAGCGTCGGCAGTGCCGGTACCGCCACTGCGGCCGTCAGCGCCGTCGTTACCGGCACTGCGGGCGTCGCCGCCGAAGGGGCCGCAGCCGCTGCCACTACTTGCGCCGCCGCTTTCTTGCTTAAACCATGAGCCTGCATCAAGCGCTTTCAGCTCGGCAAGTGTCATGTCCTTCACCCATCCCTTGCCGTTCGTCGTCCTGTCCACGCGCTCGTCGTGGATCACCACCAGCTTCCCGTCGCGGGAAAGCTGCACGTCAAGCTCGAAACCGTCTACACCGGCATCGAGGCCGGCCCTGAACGCGGCGAGGGTGTTCTCCGGCGCCACGTCAGGTGCGCCCCGGTGCCCGAGGACAAGGGGCTTCGCCGCCACGTTCCCACCCACCTCCCGTTTACAGGTCTCTTCTCGCACGCGCAGGGCGCCGCTCGCACGCAGCGCCCTGCGAAGCATGGCCTTTCATCTATTCAACGGGGGTCCCGCGATCCCTGCTTGCCCGCGCCTGACTATATCTCGTGGGCCACGCGCATGCCCTCGAACACGGCATGGGTTATGCGGCGCGGCCTCCAGGCGTCCCCGATGACGTAGTAGTCTATCCCGGCGCCTTCGAGCTGCTTTGCAAGGCCATCCTCCGGCGCCGACCCCACCGCAATGACCACAGAGTCGAAACCCGAAAGGGTCTCGCTCTTCCCGTCCTTCTGCACCGTGACTTCGCGCTCGCCAATTGAGGCGAGCTTCGCGCCGGTCACGATCTTCACGCCCCGCCCCGCCAGGCGGTCCAGCAGGAGCGCCCCCACGAGCGGCCCGACGTCGGAAGCCACGCGAGGCAGCATCTCGATGACGGTGACCTCGTGCCCTTTCTCGGCAAGGTGCTCGGCGGTCTCGCACCCTACGAGGCCGCCGCCTATGATTGCGACCTTTTTCCCCACGGTCGCCTTGCCAGTCAGCACGTCCCACGACATCACCACATTGGGCCGGTCAGCCCCCGGCACGTTAACGCGCGCCGGACGAGCACCCGTTGCGACCACCACCACGTCGGGATTCTCGGTGCGGATGGCATCCAGGGTCGCCTCCCTGTTCACCTGGACGTTGACCTTGAGCCTGCCCATCTCCCTCATGAGGAAGTCCCTGAACGTGGCGATCTCACCCTTCTCGGGCGGCGTCGCCGCAAGCGGCAGCTGCCCGCCCAGGCTGGGGCCCTTCTCCCACAGCGTGACCTGGTGGCCGCGGAGCGCCGCCACGCGCGCGGTCTCCATGCCGGCTGGCCCGCCGCCTACCACGAGGACCCTGCGGGCGGCCGGCGCCTTTGCCAGCGTGAACTGAGACTCAAAGCCGACCCGGGCGTTGACGGTGCAGCCGATGGGATGATCCTGGAACAGCTCGTCGATGCAGCCTTGACAACACGCGATGCACCTCCGGAGTTCGCCCACGCGTCCCTCCGCGATCTTGCGCGGCGTGTCGGGGTCCGTGAGTAGCTGGCGCCCCATGGCAACAAGGTCGGCTTTACCCTGGGCGAGCAGCCCTTCCGCGACCTCGGGGTCGTTGATGCGCCCCACCGCTATGACCGGGATCTTCACGACAGACTTTATCCCGCTCGCAAGGTCCGCAAGGCACGCACGCGGAAGCGACATCGGCTGGATGATCCACACTGCGGACTCGTATACGCCAGCCGAGACGTGCAGAGCGTTGACGCCCTCGCGCTCGAGGCGCTTCGCCACCTCTTTCGTTTCGTCCAGGGTGAGCCCGCCCGGCACCTTCTCGTCGGCGCTCATGCGGTACAGCACCGGGAAGTCAGGCCCGACCGCCTGCCGCACGGCGCGCACCACCTCGAGCGGAAAGCGCAGCCGGTTTTCGAGGGGTCCGCCGTACTCGTCGGTTCTCTTGTTGGCATACGGGGACAGGAACTCATCGATGAGGTAACCGTGGGCGCCGTGGATCTCCACGGCGTCGAAGCCTGCAGCCTTCGCGCGGCGCGCCGCCTCGCCGAAGGCCCGCACGATCATGGCGATCTCGTCCTTCGACATCTCTTTGGGCGTCTCGCCCTTCGTCGGGTCCGGTATCGGCGACGGGGCCAAGAGCGGCTCGCCCGTCACATCGGAGGTGGTCTGCCTGCCGCCGTGGTAGAGCTGGATGGCGATCTTCGCGCCGTGGGCGTGGACGGCGTCCACCAGGCTGCGCAGACCGCGGATGAACTTGTCCGAGTAGATGCCGACCTCGTTCTGAAAGCCCTTTCCAGACGGGTGGACGTACGAGGCCTCCACGATGATGAGACCCACCCCACCCTTCGCACGCTCCGCGTGGTACGCGCGCAGCCTGTCGGTGACCGACCCGTCCTCATAGGCGTAGTTGGTCACCATGGGCGGCATAACCACCCTGTTTCGGAGGTCCATGTTCCCGATCTTCGTCGGGCTCGTGAGATTCGGAAATCCTGCCATGCAGCGCTCGCTTCCTTTCCTGGAGCTGTTGAACTCTTGGACCGCTAGACGCGCCCCGCAATAGGTTTTGCCAGGGTGCGGAAACGTATGCTTAGCGTGATGTTGCACCGCGTTCTGCAGGTAGAGTGCTCCACGCTGCTATTACCAACGGCGCTCACACTCGAGGCTCTGCAAAGGATTGCCGATTAATGATTCTATAACAGAGTTCTATGGAGCCACAAACCACGACGCTCCGCCATGTGTCAAGTCCTACATGTCACCTGCTCCGCCACCGGGCCAGCCGCGCGGCGCATTCCTGTTGTGGCAGCCGGCTTCCCGCAGCAAGCATCATCCCAAGGGCGGTCGCTGCTGTTCCCATATCGATGACTTGCAGTCTCACCATTTCATCGAGGAGCCACAGGACTCCATGGACCGTCACGCCGTGTTCTTCTGCCGCGCGCCTGAGGTGGTTGTCACCAGTGAGAAGCGCAGCCTTGAGCCGCATCGCGAGCACCAGCGCAAAAAGGTCGTTGGTAGACACTGCTCGATACCGTTCCCGGCACCGCAATTGCGACACAAAGCGCACCTCACTGCCTGATAGCTCGTAGCTTGCCAGGCCGTATCCAATGAGCTCGGCTCCATCGGGGACCAACAGTTCTTGCACGATGACATCTGGTGCGGCAAATCTGGCGGGGAGATCGAAGACTCTGCGCGCCAGCCCGCCCGCATGAAGGTCGATCCAGATATTGGCGTCAGTGACGTAGGTCTGCCGGTAGTCCATCATGCTCCTCCGCAATCTGTTTGCGGAAGTCACTGAGGGATATGCCTAGCAACTCAGACGCACGGGCGTGTGAAATGATACCTTCAGCCACCGCCCGCAGGGCGAGCCTCCTCATTCGACTGGGCTTTTCGGGCGGCAACTGGTCACCAGGCTCTGCCTTGTGCCATCCGCGGCTGCGAAACGTCTTGAACAGCCGCACTGCCGCTGCCTCCGATAGGACGCCGGTATCTTGCGCCCGGCGAACCCAAGCCTGCATGCTCAGGCCGTACTTGTGCTTCAAGAGATGTAGTTCGAGGAGGCCCAGGTTCCGGCGTTGTTCTCCGAGCTCCAACTTTACAACGCTAGCTGGTACCAGGAATGCACCCGCAAACCTGTGGGCGGCCGCTTCTGCTGATAGCGCTGGCACTCCGGACTCCTTTTCATCGACTTCTAGCACAATGTGCCCCAACTCGTGGGCGAGGTTGAACCTCTGCCGGTCTCCAGGAACGTCATCCCTGACCACGATCACTGGATCATGCCCGGCCCAGAAGGTGCAAGCGTCGAAGTCGGGATAGCCATCAACAAGGCCAACCTTGATGCCGTGGTCCTCCAGCACTTCCATGAGGTTCTCGATGGGGGAAAGGCCGAGGTCCCATCTCATACGCAAGTTCTCTGCAGCATCCTCGATCTCCTCCAGCCTGCTAACACGGTAGCGCAGGTCCTCCGGGAATCGGGGTCTTGCGCAACAGCCAAACGGTGTCAGGGTCTCGATTTCCACATAGCGCTCCAGCCATTCCTGGATCCGCGCCGCAATGGAGTCTTCCTCTGCACGCGTAAGCCTAGACCGCTTGCGATGGTACGCAGGCACGATGGTGACTTCGGACGAAGGTCGGAGGAAAAACTCCACCTTGACCCCCAGCCCAGCCGCCAGGCGCAGCAGAGCTCTCGAGCTCGGGACGTCAAGATCTCTCTCGTACTTTGAAATCGCCTGCGCGCTGAGACCTGCCTTCTCCGCCAGGCCGCGCAGACTGAGCGCCGCCGTCCTTCGGGCAAGTCTTATCCGTTGGCCGATCGACACCAGCGTCACCTCCTTTCACCGGTTTACATTGTACTGTACTTGCGGCTATTTGTAAACCGGCAGGGGCAATCTCGTCATCCGTGGATGACCCGGGGCAGGCATCGCACGCATACCCAAAGGCTGTCGCCCTTGAAGCGGCACGGTATGAGGACCTCAGCGCCCTCGCGCGCCCCGCACAGGAAGCATCCCTGGGTGATGTGCGCCTGCGGCCGCAGTTGTGGTTGCGGTTGCAGTTGCGCCTGCCCACGCGTCTGCGGAGGCAGTTGCGGCTGCGGCTGCATATGCGCCTGTAGTTCGGGCTCCGGCTGCGGCTGCATGTGCACCTGCGGCTGGGATTCCGATTGCAGCTGGCTCGTTGCGTGCTGTCCTGCGGCCCCCCGCGAGAATTCCCGCGCTTCCCTTTCCTCGATGGACAGCGCTCCCGTGGGACAGACGGTTAGGCAGAAGCCCGCGCCGTCGCACAGCTCCTCGCGGACCACCCTCGCTTTGCCGTCCACGATCTGGATGGCGCCTTCTGCGCACGGGGTCACACAGAGGCCACACCCGTTGCACTTTTCCTCGTCGATTCTGACGATCTTTCTTATGGGCATATCCCTTGATAGCCAACCTCGAACCTGAACGACCCCAGGGAAGCGACTCACGCTTTACGAGGACACGGCAAGACAGCATGACAGTCATTGGACTTTGAGGCTGGCTATCCACAGTCCCCCCTCCTTGTGGTTCTCTGCGAGTGCCGCTACCTCACTCAGGAACCGTGTCCTACACTCCAGAACCGCGTCCGACAGGACGTTTGCGCTACCGAGAGGCAGAATCCGTGCTTCCCGCGAACGTTCGTGGACCGGGGGCCGAGCGCCAGTTTATCAAGCCGGACGCGAGTTTCTCGGACCGAGCGCTAGTGCGACAACGGGCGAAGCCGCCTGCCAGTTCTTCAGCAAGGGGCGGAAATGGGCGGATTTCGACCACCTCCCATGTGCTCGGTGGTCATTTTGCTACCACCTTGTGCTCGTCAGGGGCCGATATGAGCGCTTTTTGACCAGGTTCGGCGGGACGGTGGACGCCAAATGGCCACCGCCCGCCGTCACCCTGGTCACTTTTCCGCCAGTTCGCCGCGTCCGCCCGGTAGGGTGGGCATTTCTCAGCCAGACCGCGCGCGACAGGTGGTCAGAGACTTACCTCTGCGCACCCATCGTGGTCACCTGGTTACCACTTTGCTGCGTTGCGACGACATACCTATGCCCGCCCGGGACCACAGCCACGCCTGTCATGCTATATACCCAGCGCTTGTCTCTTGCCATTGATGTGCCTCTCGATGCCGTCCACAGCAGCCACAGGGTCGGTCTCGACGGCGAGTTTGCCGCCGGTCAGGCCCTCCACGTCGCGCGTAAGGAGGTTCACCACATCGGGCGCGCCGGTCACCGGTGGGACCGGTGACACGTGGGTGTAAAGCCCCAGCGCCACGGCGGAGAATGCATCGATTACGGCCTTCTGCTCCATGTACTCGGGCGCCGTCACCGCCACCGGCAGGGCGGCCGTGTCCACGCCGAGCGCGTCGGCCACCGCTCCCACGAGAAGCGCGAGGCGCCCCGTGTCGGTGCACGTCCCGAAGCTGAGCACCGGCGGGATGCCGAGCGCCCTGCACACGGCCTTTAGGCTGTCGCCCGCAAGTTCTTGGGCCTCCAGCGAATTGAGCCCGGCCACCTGGCACGCCGCGTTGCCGCATCCGGCCGAGAGCACGAGGAAGTTGCGCCGGATGAGCTCCTTTGCCACCGCCACGGTCATGGTGTCCTGGCCGCCGCCCTTCAGCGATGTGCAGCTCACGAGGGCCACCACGCCCCTGATGTCGCCCTTCTTGATCAGGTCGAGCAGCGGCTCGAGCGTGCCACCGAGGGCGCCGAGGACGGCCTCGGTTGAGAAGCCCGTGAGTATCTTCGTGCGCTTCAGGTTGCGCGCCACCCGGTTTGCCTCCCGGCGCTTGAAGTTTTCGATGGCGAGGTCGATGATCTCCAGCGCCTGTTCGCGCACCTTATCGGGATCGTACACGATGCGCTTCTCGACGCCTGGCACGCCAACGAGCCTGGACACAGCCACGAGGGTCGCGCCGTACTTCTCGGCTATGGGTGCGAGTGATGGCAGCGAGCAGTTCATGTCCATGGCGAACACGTCAACCGCCCCGGTGGCGAGGACGAACTCTTGGTTGAGCCAGTTGCCGGTAAGGCCCACGAACACGTCGTCGCACGGGGTGCGCTGCATGATCTCCTGGCCCGTCTCGATGGACCCCACGATGCGGAGGCCCTTCGCCCCCGCCTCTCGCGCCCGGCGCTGGACGTCCTCGGACCGAGCGGCCTCGATGAGCGCCATCCCGACGAACGGCTCGTGACCGTTGGGAAGGATGTTGACATAATCCGGGTCAAGTATTCCAAGGTCCACATATGCCTCGTGCGGCGTGGGCGTTCCGAAGAGCGCGTCTTGAGCGATCTCTAGCGGCACCAACGCACCGTAGCAGCTCGCGACGCCAAGGCGCAGGGCGGTCTTAGCCAGAGACACGTAGTCGCCGTCGATGTTGGTCATGGCGCGCGCGGTGGAATCCACGAGCTCACTGATGGGGCCTCCAGGGAATATGCCGAGATCTCGCCATACCTTCTTTCGCGTCTCGGGCGCAAACGATGCGACGACCGCCGACTCGTCAGCGCTGTCCTGGTAGAGCGCAGCGAGCATCGCGTCCGCGGTGGCGGCCTCGTAGCCCTGGCTCCCTACCTCGACGCTGAGGGCCCGCGCGAGAACGTCCAGCTTCGCCCTGTCGCGGATCTGGAACGGCGTCTTGCCCAGCGCCGTGGCCTTGAGGGTCTTCGCCACCTCGCGCGCGTGGAACGCGTAGGCCGCGAGCCCCAGGTTGGCCCTGTGCACCATGTTCCGCATCACCATGCCATTCGCATCGATGCCACACGCTCCCCGGTCGGCGCGCTTCGTGATCCTGCACGGTCCCATGGAGCACAACTGACAGGTGGTGCCCTGCTCGCAGAAGGTGCAACGCACCCCCTGCGCCTCAAACCGCTCAACCACGCTCGTCACTCCTGCCCCCTGCATCTCATCGTGCATCTTCCGCACAGACTCGTGCTCGCTCACCCGGTCAAGCATCTTTCTCCTCCCCTTTGCCTACATGTTATATGGATCGCCCGCCCGGCAGATTCACCTGCCAGGCCCGACCGCCTGGCCCGTCTTGCACGCCCTGTTGCTGGCGCGCGCTCCAGGCTCAGCGTCTGCTGTCGGCGGGCGTACCATCCGCTTCGGTTACTTGCTTCGCGCGGCGTCGCGGTCTCGCGACGCTACCCACCCGTCGCGTCCCCCCGAACCCGCCTCTCGGTCCTCGCGTCCCGGCTTTGCCTGCTGCTCGACAAGGCCTTTAACGGTCACTCCTTTGAGAAACGCCACGAACCCTTCCTGGATTCCGACCCAGCTTTGCCGCAGGCGACAGACATCCCACCGCTCGCACGCATCGCGCCCGAGGAGGCAGCGGTTGACTGCAACCGGTCCCTGGATGGCCTCGACGATCTCGAGAGCGGTGATTTCGCCAGGATCATGTGCAAGCGAGAAGCCGCCGCGAGGACCGCGGTGGGAAGTAACGATATCCGCCACCGCCAGCTTCTGAAAGATCTTGCGCAGGAATCCCTCCGGGATCTGCTCGGCACGGGAGACCTCCGACACCGAGAACACCGTCCCCGCTGGGTAGGTCGCCATGTATGACAGTGCTCGCAACGCGTAATCAGTGTTTCTCCTGATGAACTCCATGTAAGGCAGCAGTCTCCCTTCCAATGCGTCGTTACAGGACTATTTTAGTCCTATATATTTCACTTGTCAATAGTGTCATGGGGTCCTCATGAGGTTCGGCGAACAATACGCGCACCTCTCTCCAGGCGCCGGTTTCGAAGTGAGAGCGCAGAGATGGTCCCGACTTTATACCAACATGTCAACGCAGCCCGGCTAAACCGCGCAAAACCATTGCCATGCTCGGCCAAACTGGCAGTTGCCAGAAAAGTTCAGCAATCTCACGAACCCTCACTTAGCGCGAGACGCCTCCCCTGAGCAAGCGGGTAGCGCACGTTTACTTGCTGAATCGAACTCCGACCGTTTCCGCCAAGGCTTGCACCGCCGTTCTATCGCTTATCATGATTCCGTGAGCCTGTGCGTAGTTGAGAGCTGAGTCCTTGAACCCCAGCCGCGAGATAAACCAGAGTTTATCCGCCATTCCTTTGGCCTTGTCATGGAAGCGCTTTAGGTCCGCGACACTGGCCTCGCGTGTTCCGCATTTTACCTCCACGGCCCACTTCTCCCCGTTCTCTGCCAAGACATCGATCTCCGTTTGCCCTGCCGCTGTTTTCTCTTGATAAGGCCTAATAACGGTAAATCTCGGTAGACGCATTCTCCCTGTGCGTCCAAAGATGCCCCCGTCTACCACCTGATCGGCAAAAGAAGCCATTAGCTCTCTAATCTGGCTTTCCTTCGCAAGCCCCAACTCACTTGCAGTACGTTGGAACTTTTCGCCCAGACCCTCCAGCAGTCTTTGCCAGGTTTGTACAGGGGTAAACTCCGTGACCTCAACCCCCAAAGAGACCTGTGACAACCAATACCGGAGGACCGGGTCGCGGAAGTAGTAGCGCCGGTCTTGCTCCAAAACCAGATCCACCTCCTGCAGCCAGTGGAGGTAATTCCGGGACGAAGCCGCGCTGGTGTGCTGTTTGCGCGCGATTTGGGAAAGAGTCAAGCCTTCTTCTTGAGCCAGAATCTCCAGGACCGTGATCAGGCTTCCGTAGCCGCGCGCCTGGTGAAGGGAAAGATCATAGAGGTAGCGACAAAAACTGTAAATGCTACCCTCGGGCCGCAACGTCTCCAGGAGAAAAGCCTGCCGAATGAGTTCCTGTGACGGTGGGAATTCCTGTAGATGGCGTAGTCTATGGGCTTGCTCGCAAACCCGAGTTATGTAAAAGGGGTGGCCGAAAGTAAGCAAATAGAGTTCTTCCGCCATTGGGCGATCCAAATCAGGGAGGATTTTCCGGCCCAGTTCCCAGGTATCCTCGAAACCAAAGGGCGCCAAAGTGATCCTGCTGAACTGCATAAAAAGAGGGCTTTCATGTCGGACCACCAGCTTCTCTAGCGTAGTAATGGCAGAACCTGCCACCAGCCAAGAACATCGCTCCTGTTGCTCGATATGTTTACGCAGAACCGCGATAACGTGCTGCGTTTGGGGGTAATTAGCCAGGGTCATAATACTTTGAAACTCGTCAAGAAGCAGTAAAAGATTGACTCCAGCTTCTCTGGCGACGGCTTCGGGCAAGGCGAAAGCCAGATCGAGAAGAAAATGCCGATCAATCTCAGCCTTTTCCAACTCCGCATTCAACCTGAGAACGGCGTCTCTCAAACTCTGTCGGTCGCCGGTCAGGGTCTCGGTCAGCAATTCCGCCCGATTAAGGAAATGGCTAATATCCCCCTCCCCTCGAGTCAGCACCCAAAAGGCAATGTTACCGATGAATTTGAGCGTAAACAGCTCAGGAGACCCGCACATATCTTCGAGGTTGATGTAGACAGGGATGACATCCGGTTCCTGAGTTTGTGCCACGAATTCTTTAAGCAATAGGGTCTTCCCAATCCGTCGTAGCCCAAAAAGGGCCAAATTAGAAGGACAACCTTGCCAAGTCTGCTCTTTCCAATAATGGAGATGCGCCAGGGGCTGTTTACGGTCGGTGAAGCGTTCACGCAACGCTGGTGCATAGAAGGCCAAATTAGCTCACCTCGGCTATAGCCCATTTAAGCTACTATCAATCATAGACGAACCGAAGCCAGATGTGTCAACAGGCGAATGAGACACGACGACAAGTATTAGAGCAGCCCAATCCCGGATGCGCCGTAGCAGCCTGCCAACCTTTGTGATGCCCCGGCACACCTGAAGGGTTGCTACCACAGTGAGGATGTCCTGACGCATGGTCCTGCGCGACAATCCCTACGCCAAGGTATACTCCCCGCAACGCCCGGTGATGGTGGCGCTGCCCTCGGCCGGAGCGAGAAGATTGAGGCTCAAGAACCACCCAATCGGAGGATGGTATGGCTGCCCTGATCATGATAAAATTGACTCGACATGAAGAGCACGATACTGGCTTCTCTGGAGGGGAGTAACGTGACCGATCCCGACCGCATTGGCGAAGCAACGCCCGAGTATATCAGACCCTCTCCGCGCCTCACCTACGATGACTATTGCCAGATACCGCCGGGGCACCAACGCTACGAGCTCATAGGGGGGGCAATAAGAGTGGTACCGTCGCCCAGTGTGTCTCACCAGGAGGCCTCAAAGCGCCTGCTCATGGCTTTAGCCCGGTGGGTCGAGGGCCACGGCCTCGGTCAGGTGTACTGTGCCCCTCTTGACGTAGTCCTGAGCGAATATGACGTAGTCCAGCCCGACCTTGTATATGTGTCGAAAGAGCGCTCCAGCATTATCAAGGAGGCAAACATCTGGGGCACCCCTGATCTGGTGGTGGAGATCCTTTCCCCCGGCACCGCCAGATGGGATCAGGAAATCAAGCGTCAACTGTACACGCGCTTCGGTGTCCGGGAGCTTTGGCTTGTGGATCCCCAAGCCCATACCGTCGAGGTTGCGACTCTCGCGGACGGAGCCCTCCTAACCTCCCAGGCATATTGCGTCGGCACCACTCTGACCAGCCCCTTGTTGCCGGGGTTTGCGCTGGACGTAGAGCGCCTCTTCGCGTAGTCCTCTTCGCTCAGGAGGAGAGCGGTTCATCTGCGATTGTGGGGATGGCACCGTGCAGGGACGAGCACCGGTACTTCGTGGTCTTCCTTTCTCCCCATGGGTGCCATCTTATCTATGTTGTCGGCACGATGTACGTGAGGAAGCCTGAGCGTCTGGAGGCTTTGGCGTACGTGGTGCCGCTCGCGGCGTTTGTGCGGGCGATCATTGAACGACGTGCGAGGCGATATGCAGAGGCCACCGGCAAGGAGCTTCCGCTCCCAGGCAAGAGAAACTCAACGCGGCCCACAGCACGTATGGTCCCCGATTCGTTTGATCCAATCACTGTGGTCATGACGTCCGACGGCATCCGGGCGCCGGCCGAGTCTCCGCTGTGTCCCGATAAGATGTTTAAAGCTTTGGGCGTATCCTAATCAGCATACCTGTGCGCTCTGCAGCAAAAGGCTGGCTCTTGAAATCCGAGGAGCCGCACAGGCAAGGGTGGGAAAGATCGAATTGACACCCGTTCCTGCGATGTATATCATAAATCGTAATGTATAGATAGGAGGTGATCGCCCAATGCCCGGAATGGTGCGAAAGCAGTTCTATGTAGAACCCAGGCAGGACGCCCTTCTCAAGCAACGGGCCAAGGACCTCGGCATCACCGAGGCAGAGCTTGTGCGCGAGGCGCTGGACGCGTATGCAAGTAAAGCTGTAATGCCCCGCCTCGATCCTGCAGCGTGGCAACGTGAGAAGGCGTTCATCGAAGCCCTGACCGGCAAGGTGTCTCTGGCCGCCACAGACCCCAGGAAGGCCCGGATGGCAAAAGACACGGAGGATGCCCAGGCCCCGGAAGCCGCGAAAGCGGGAGAAGCCGCCAAGGCCAAGAGGGGCTGGACGAGGGATGATCTCCATGAGAGATAGGATCCTCGTGGACACCAATGTGCTCGTCTACGCGTACGACCGGAGTGAGGCGCCGAAGCAACAGAGAGCGGTTGAAGTTCTCGACCTTCTCATTGCCTCCGGCAAAGGCGTCATCAGCACTCAGGTATTGTCAGAGTTCTTCAACGCCGTCACCCGCAAGATAAGGATGCCGCTCACTATCGAGGATGCGATGGCGAGCGTCGAAAACCACACCCGGGCATGGCGGGTGCTTGATGTCACGACCTTCATCATCCTCGAGGCCATCCGCGGCGTGAGAGACCACCAGCTCGCCTTCTGGGACGCCCAGATCTGGGCCACCGCCAGGCTGAATCAGGTCCCGGTGGTCCTCAGCGAAGACTTCGCGTCGGGCAGAACGCTCGACGGAGTGCTCTTTGTGAACCCGTTTGCGGACGGCTTCGAGCCAGCCGCCTGGGCGACTTAGCAGCCTCGTCCCGTGTCTCTCCCGCATTCCTCGGCCCTCGCCCCCTTTGCAGCTCTTGCCCGGGCGCAATGCCTTCCGGCTTTGCAGTTGTGCACAGGCCGGCCTGAAGCCGAGTCACCGAGCGCCAAAGCCCATTCCGTCACCGATGGCACCGCCGAAGTCACCCGTCCAGGCCAACCACCCCTGGGGAATCCCGTCATCCAAGCCGCAATCTCTTCGTTCTCGCCACCCGACGGCACCCGCCCGGGAACTCTTGGGCATCCTTGTGCACCGACGGCGCCGACCGGTAAGGGGCCGTGCCGTGGGGAACAACTCTTCTGAGACGTGCCGTTTGAGGCAATGACATGCGCAACGTGTTGCACATCGGTTTTGCACGGACCGGAAGGATCAGAGGGTTCGAGCGCGAAACCTATACATGAAGATCCCTTGCTGGCAACGGTCGCATCGGCCTTTGTGCCAGGGACGCACGGGTCAGTGGGCTGGGCCGGCAGATGACAGGACCGCACTCGCCAGCCCGAACGGTGTTGCACGCATGTTGCGCACAGCCAACTGGCCTGGCCGACCGCCCGGCCTGGCCGGCCGACCGGAGGCCCATCGCGTCTCGATTCACACTGTGGTGTTCCCATTCCAGGAGGTCAGCCTCATGCCCGTGACCATACGTGAGCTTGCCCGCATGGCTGGGGTTTCCCCTTCCACGGTGTCGCGGGCCCTCTCGGGGAATTCGAGGATAAGCCAAACCCGGAGGGAGCAGATCCACCGCCTTGCCGAGGAGAAGGGGTATCGTTTTCCCGGGTCCACCGTCACTCGCGAGAAGAGCTTCGCGATAGGCGCAGTAATCGCAAACCCCCTCGGCGGACTATCCTCGGATAGCTTCTTCAGCGAGGTTGTTGGAGGGTCCGTCGGGTATGTGAAGGAGCACGGGCATTACCTCGTCGTCGAGACCATCACCGAATCCGCCCCACCTGACTCCCACGCTGACCTGCCCAGGATTGTCAGTGAGAAGCGGGTTGATGGGCTCTTAGTGGGTGGTATCCCAATCGAAGAACGATACATCCGCCTGCTCCTCGACTGCGGCTTACCGATAGTCTTCATAGGAAAATACCTCAAAGACCCCGCCCCGTGTAATGCTGTCATCCCGGACAATGTGTCCGGAGGACAGCTCATAGGCAAGCATTTCGTCGATTGCGGCTACGACGAGTGCTACTTCATAGGCGGGGACCTTTCCATCCTCACGTTCGCCGACAGGCTTGCCGGCTTCCGCAAAGCCATCAACGACCACGGCACCGCCCTCCCGGACGACAACATCATCCTCACATGCGGCATCGATCAGGCGGCGGGCTCGCAGGCGACGGTGCAGCTTCTGCCGCGCCTTCAGAGGAGAGGCAAACGCATCGGGATCTTCGCCGCGACCGACTGGATGGCTGCCGGAGTCATCCGTGTGCTCAAGGCGCACGGCATTGCCGTGCCAGAGCACGTCGGAGTGGCCGGCTACACTGACCTCGAGCTTGCGGCCCATCTCTACCCCAGCCTCACCACGGCGCACGTGGACAGGCTGCAGCTTGGATTCCTCGCGGCTCGCACACTCGTGGACCTCCTGAACCGGAACATGACCGGACCCGTGCAGATCTATCTGCAGCCATCACTAGTGGTGCGCGAGTCCACTCGTTGCGGGCAGGAGAAGCCACGGAGCGGAGGCGTCGGCTCTTGAAGATCGGGTTCGTTCCGCTCGATGATCGCCCATGCACCAGAGACTTCGCCGCCGCAGTTGCGCGCATAGCAGGCGAAGACCTCATGATGCCCCCTGCGCCCCTGCTGGGCCATTTCCTCACCCCCGGGTCGCCGGAGGGTATCATTGACTGGCTCAAAGAGGTAGGCCCGGAACTCGATGTCCTCGTGGCGTCCATCGACATGCTCGCCTACGGCGGCCTCATCGCCTCTCGGTCCCCTGAGCCAGAGCACAGCGTCGCACGGGAGAGGGTAGCGGCGCTCAGCAGGATCAAGAACACAAGACCAGACATGCGCATCCTCGCCTTCAACGTGCTCATGAGAATATCGATCACATGCTCTGACGCGGCATCGGCGAGACACTGGGATATGGTCCACAGGCTCAGCATCCTCGAAGACAGGGCCTCGCTTGGACTTTGCTCCCCGACGGAACTTGCAGAGAAGGACCGTCTTCTGACGGCGGTCCCTGCGGAGGTGCTCGGTCGATACAAGCGGGCCCGGACGCGCAATCACGCTGTCAACTTGTTCTGCCTGGACCTCGTGAGCGCAGGCGTCATCGATTTTCTGTCATTCTGCCAGGAGGATGCCCACCTATTCGGCCCCCACAGGGCGGAGCAAGGGGACCTGAGGGGTCGAGTGCGCGCGCTTGGCCTCGCCCCGGACCGGGTAACGATCTACGCAGGGACCGACGAAGCAGGGATGCTCCTCGTCGCGAGGGCGATAAACGAACGCCTCGGCCTCGTCCCCCGGTTCCGATTTCTTTATACGCCACCAGGGGGCGGGCGAAACGTGGCGGTCTTCGAAGACCGGCCCGTCGAGGAGAACATCCGCCTTCAGGTGTCCGTCGCCCGTGGCGAGGTTGCCCCACCATGCGAGCCCCTTCGCGAGCTTGACTGCTTCTGCCTGGTCAATTGCCCGCGCAGCTCCGGCCCTGAGGACTGGGGGGACGACCCTGCGACCGCTGCAACCGCAACGGGAGCGCAGCCCGGTCCCATGCCGGACGGCCATGATGGCACGATGAAAACAGGTCCGGGCGGCCGCCCCCGTATCGCTGACTGTCCGCCACTTCCTGACGGCGGTCTACCGCCCGCCGATGTGGCTTCCAACCCGCTCGGGCAGCTCCAGGATGCCATACACGCCGGCGTTCCTGCGGGCGTTCTGGACATCGCGCGGCCCAACGGGGCGGACCCCGCGTTCATGGCTGACCTCCTGCACCAGGTGGACGTAGCCAGGCTAGCAGCGTATGCCGCCTGGAACACGGCGGGCAACTCAGCAGGAACCGTCGTGGCAACCCTCGCCGCCACCCACGCCGCATTGAAGTCCGGCGCCCTGAAGCCCAGCGATTCCGGTACCAGCGGGTACGGCGACCCTGGGGCGAGCGCGGGGTCCCTCGATGTCCTCTGCCAGTTTCTTTTCGAGCGATTCGTCGACGACTGGCTCTACCAGTCCGTCGTGAGGTCCGAGGTTAACTCCCATTTCGCGTCCGTTCCCGGCGTGAACCTTCATAACCTACAAAAACTCCGGCATTACGAGGAAGTGGACAACATGGTCCGCGAAAGGCTCGGCGGGCTCGCGCGCGACTTCTATGCGCAGTTCTTCTCAGGCCGCCCGGCGACGGCCCTGTCAGGTCAGGGGCAAGCTGGAGATGCGCACTCGGCCGCAAGATGGCCAGAGGCAAGCCGCGTCAAGATAGAAATGCGGCTGCCGTGGGAGCGCACGTTCGAGGTTCAGGTTCGGGTCTCCTGGTGAGGATCCAGCGCTATGCTGCACCGGGACTTGGGTCACAGCGTGCGGATGTCGGAGTGCGGGTAGAGACGTCTACGGCAAGCGGGTAGAAACGTCTACATCGATACGTAGAGGAGGCGCCTCCAGGAATGAGCCGGTTTGTCGCGCTGTTGAAGAAGCAGCCGTTCACGCTCGTCGCCTCGCTGCCTACCAACGACTGCGATCTCGCAAAGGCGGCGCTCGACGGCGGCGCCGAAGTCATCAAGGTCCACATCAACGTGCACCACAGGGCAAGCGGCACCCTCTTCGGGTCGCTCGACGAGGAGCGGGACCGGCTGACCGGGATACTCGAAGTGTGCGGCGGAAGGGCACCTGTCGGGATAGTGCCCGGCGGCTCGCCCGTGGTCGAGGCCCTGCTTGTCGAAACCCTGCGCGATATGGGGTTCGACTTCATCTCAGCCTACGCGCACCATCTTTCGCCTGACTGCCTCGACGTGGACGGGATCGGCAAGATGGTCGCCGCCCACTTCTCGTATACTGCGGGTGACGTGGCGACTCTGGCTGCCATGGGCTTCGACGTGTTCGAGGCTTCCGTCATGCACCCGGAGACGTACGGCCAGCGGATGTCCCTGAAGGATCTCGCCGCATACAAGCACATCTGCGATACCGTGTCTCAACCCGTGGTTATCCCGACCCAGTGCGCGGTCCGCCCCGAGGAGGTCCGCCAGCTTGCCGCGGCAGGCGCAAGGGCGATCATGGTGGGTGCCGTGGTCACGGGAAAGACACGTGAATCAATCTGTGACTCGATCCGCGCCTTTCGGCGGGCGATATCCGCGCTATCTTGAAGCCAAACGCGAATCAAACATCGCGTGCCACAAGCGAAAGAAAGCCGAAACCAGGAGTAATGGGGAGAAAGTGGTGAGATGCGGTTGATTTCCGAACAGCCAGACGTCTACCAAGCCGAGAACGATGATAGACACGAGATCACAACGGACGTGCTCGTTGCGGGCGGAGGGCCCGCCGGAATTGCGGCCGCAATAGCGGCAGCGCGCGAGGGCGTGTCGGTGGTTCTCGTCGAGCGTTACGGCTTCCTCGGCGGTATGCCCGCAGCAGGGCTTGTGTACCCCATGATGACTTTTCATAGCAAGAAAGGCCAGGTTGTGGGTGGTATAGGCGAGGAAGTTGTCTCAAGGCTGGTGGCAGCCGGAGGATCACCGGGGCATGTGCGAGATACCATCGGTTTCGTCCCGTCCGTCACCCCGTTCGATCCTGAAAAGCTGAAGCTGGTGCTGCAGCAAATGGCCGAAGAGGCAGGCGTCCGACTCATCCTGCATGTGGACGCGCGCGCCGACATGGGCGCCACATGCGGGCCGCTCCCGGCCCGCCCCGCCGTGAGAAAGGTGCTGCTTCATCACCGGGGGAAGCGCGGGTCTGGGGCGTTCGCGGTCGGGTGCCGGGTGGTGGTGGACGCCACCGGTCATGGCGACATTGCGGCGTCGGTTGGCTGTCCGGTTGCGATGGGCCGCGCCGGGGACGGACTTACGCAGCCCGCTACGCTCATTTTCCGGGTTGCGAACGTGGACCTCGAGAGAGTGAGACAATACGTCGCGTCGAGACCAGACGACTTCGTGCTCGCGGACCCCAGGATGGACCTCAGATCCGCCCAGTATCTTTCGGTCGCCGGCTTCTTCTCCATTGTGAAACGGGCGGCGGCTGAAGGTCTCCTGCGTGTCCCCAGGGACAGGGTCCTGTTCTTTCAGGGCTTTCACCCCGGGGAGGTGGTCGTGAACATGAGTCGCGTCACCGGCGTGAACCCGCTTGACGTGATGGATGTGACAAGGGCGGAACTCGAGGCTCGCAAGCAGGTCGAGGAGATACATGCTTTCCTACGCCGGTACGTCCCGGGCTTTGCAAAATCGTACGTGGTGCAGACCGGCGTCGAGACAGCCTTCAGGGAGTCCAGGCGGGTGTTGGGCTCATACGTTCTGAGCGCGGATGATGTAGTGCGCGGCGCGCGCTTCGCAGACGCGATCGCAATGGGGGCCTTCCCCATAGACATCCACGATCCGGACGGCAACGGCCTCACCACCGTGGCGATGCAGGCTGACGCGGGCTACGAGATCCCGCTGCGGTGTCTTCTGCCACGGGGCTCGAGAAACCTGATTGTGGCAGGCAGGTGCATCTCCACCACGCACGAGGCTTACTCTTCGGCCCGCGTGGCTGCCACGTGCTTCGCGACCGGCCACGCGGCGGGAGTCGCAGCGGCGCTCGCAGCCAGGACAGGTGGGGACATCTCAGCCGTCAGCAAGGACGAGGTCCGCACGAAACTTCGACAGGGGGGCGCCATCTTTGAGTCTTGACGCGGTGCAGGCACAGGACGGACTGAAGACGCCCTGCCGCGTTCCGGCGGGCATATCTGTGCACTATTACGATTATGACCTTGAGAGTGAAGTGGTCGACCTCTGGAACGAAAGCTTTCCGCGACGCTTCACAATGGCCAGGCGACTTTTTCGGCAGAATACCGCTCTTGACAGGAACTTCGACACGGCGACGGCATTTGTGGCAAGAAAAGGCGGGGAACTTGCGGGGTACGCGTCCGGCAAGGTCCTGCGGGAGCCCGTTGGGAACCTCGGGCTCCTGCCGGGGACAGGGTGGCTCAGCACGGTATTCGTGGCGCCACATCTGCGCCACGTAGGGATAGGCCGGGCTCTCGTCCGGAGCGTCCTGGAATCCCTCAGGTCCCGCGGGGCAAACCGGATTCTGGCCGGACAGGACATCTGGCACTTCTTCCCGGGGGTCCCCGCGTCGTGCAGCGGTGCGGCCCGTTTCTTCGAGCGCCTTGGATTCAAGGCCACTGGAGCGTGCGCCTTTGATCTGCGCGGGAACATAGCTGATTTCAGATTCCCCCCAGATGCCAGAGAATACGTGCGAGAGCTCGAAGGCAGTTACGCGTTCCGCCCGGCCAAAAGCGACGAAAAGCAATCTATCATCGAGTTCTTTGCGATGGAGTTCCCAGGACGGTGGCTCTACGAGGTAGCGGAGTTCTTTGAGCGTGGGGGAGCAGCGGAGGACGTCATCGTTGCGTGCGCGGGCAGCGATATTGTGGGAGCCGCCCGCATCTATACCCGGGACTCAGCCGTTATCGGACCTAGCCTGTACTGGCTTTGCGATAGGGCAGACGGGGGCGGCCTCGGCCCCATGGGGGTCGCGGCAGGTCACCGGGGCAAGGGGCTAGGCCTCGTCCTCCTATCGACAGCGCTCTCGGAGCTTTCTAGCCGAAGGGTCACAGTGTGCAACATAGACTGGACCGTTCTTGTGGACTTTTACGGACGTACAGGCTTCCTTCCCTGGGAAAGGTACCTGGCATACGAGTGCGGCGTCGCGGCAGAGGCTGCGGTCCGGCCCGACGCCGCGCCCCAGCACAAACGCGTGGTATGACATCGTCCTTGCCCATCTGATAGCTCCCCGTTCGGGGCTTCCTTCGTCGAGAAGCAGGCGGAAGCAGTGGGACGAAGGACTACCAGGACTACGAGGACTGTGAGGAGTTGTGACAGTCAGGGACATCTACCTCATGAAGCAGGAACCTCTCAGCATGAGCGAGCGGGTGGGTCATTGAGGATGAAACGCATGGAGCCGGACAGGCCTGCAAACCGACACATACCGATCACGCAGCCTGGCGCGTCATACGCAGCCGTGGACAGGATCACCGCCTCGCTGTCCGTCGAGCAAAAGGCGGCTCAGCTCCTCATGGTCGGCCTCCCGTCGGGTGAGATCGACCCGGACACGGAAACCATGGTGAGAAACCTGGGAGTGGGCGGGGTCATCCTTTACCGCCGCAACGTCAGGGGAGCGCACGAGCTTGCGGCACTGACCAGCCAGCTTCAAGACATGGCGTGCCGTTCGAAAGCGGGCATCGGCTTGTTTGTTGCCATCGATCAGGAAGGGGGCACCGCCGTCCAGCTCTGGGAAAGCGAGGTCGCCACGCCGCCCGGCGCGATGGCGATAGGTGCCGCCGGCTCAGAGGAACTGGCGCACCGCGTCGCCCATGCGAGTGGCACGGACCTCCGAGCGCTCGGCATCAACATGAACCTCGCGCCGGTGCTTGATGTCAACAGCGATGTTCTGAACCCGGTCATAGGCGTGCGCTCGTTCGGGGCGGACCCGCACCTGGTAGCAAGGCTCGGCGCGGCCGCCATCCGGGGTTTCAGAGATGCTGGCATCCTGTGCTGCGGCAAGCATTTCCCAGGGCACGGCGACACGCGCGACGATTCCCACCTGGATCTGCCGGTTGTCCCCCACGACCGAAGGCGGCTGGAACGTGTGGACCTCGTCCCGTTCAAGCACGCCGTCGCCGCCGGCGCAGATGCTATTATGACCGCGCACGTCGCCTTTCCGGGGATCGAGCCTGACGCGACGGTCCCTGCGACTCTGTCACATGTAGCTGTCTCCGGGCTGCTCAAAGGCGAGCTCAGATTCCCGGGCGTGGCGATGAGCGACCTCATGAGCATGAAAGCGATAGCAGACCGCTATGACACGGGCGAGGCGGCTGTCAGAGCGGTGGCCGCGGGAATAGACCTGTTGCTAGCCGCAGACGACCGGGATCTCCAAAGAACGACGCTCGGGGCGCTCGTGTCGGCGGCCCGGGCCGGGAGCTTGAGTTCCGCGAGGCTTGACGACGCCGTGCGTCGCGTCCTGCGCGCGAAACTCCGGGTGGGTCTCCTTCCCGCGTCCCGCGGTGCTCTCTCTCGACATCTAGGGGTCGCCGGAGCGTACCGCGAGCCATTGGAGCCAGCTCAGAGCCCACGAAGCGTGGCGCACGAGCAGTTCTTCGCGAACGTGTTTCGAAGCGCCATAACCGTGGTCCGCGACAGGAGGAAGCTCCTGCCGTTTCGCCTTAGCGATGAGTGCCTGCTCGGCATCGTCTTCATCGCTCATGAGAACGAGTTGCAGGGCGAGCGGTGGCAACGTGCCAGAGAGAAACTCCTGCAGGCCTTTTCTCGCAGGCACGGCAGGTGCACCGAAGTGCGCGAGGCCACCGGCTCTGACATGGGCACGCGGGCCGACGCTTTCATCGCGGCGTTCTGCACAAGAAAAGATCTGAACCCCGGCGAGGTGGAAATGGCGAGGTCCCTCACCTGCTCTGGCAAGCCGGTGATAGGGCTTGGCCTCTTCAATCCCTTCATCATCAGGCACATCCCCGAGATGGACTGCTTCGTAGCAGCGTACGATTACTGCACGCCAGCGATAGAAGCGGCTGTCGAGGCGATCTTCGGCGAGAGCGAACCGAAAGGGACTCTCCCTGTAGAAACAGCGGTCGAACGGAGGTGATGCCTGGGGAAGCAGCGCAAGCGGTGATTCCTGGATAGGCGTTGCGTCGTTTACGGAGAGATAGGGTTTTTGAGGATCCCGCAACACAGATCATCAAGAACACCAAAGGAGGGAACCCGACCATGGTACGGAGGTTGGTGCAAGCGCTGGTAGTAGCGATGCTTGTGGCCTGCATCGCGGTCCCGGGTATGGCCGCTGACAAGGTCAAGATCAATCTCTGGTTTGCCGGCAACCCCAAGCCCATGATGGACGCCGTTAACAACGAGCTGGTCCCTGATTTCAAAGCGGCGAATCCCGACATCGACCTTGAGGTCACGTTTGTCCCGTGGGGCGATCTCTCGACCAAGCTCGCGACATCGTTCGCCGGAGGGGTCGCGCCTGACGTCTTCATGCACGGGCAGGCCGCAACCGCGGGGTTCGCCTCGAGCGACCAGGTGGAGCCGCTGGATGGCTACATCGCCGCAATGCCTGACGCGGCCGACTTCGGTGTAACGCTCGACGCGGGAGTCTACTTCGGCAAGCGATACATGATGCCTATCTTCGGATCAGGGTGGCTGCTCATGTACCGTGCCGACCAGTTCAAGGAGGTCGGGCTTGACCCGAACAAGCCGCCCGCCACATGGGAAGAGCTTCGCGATGCCGCGAAGAAACTCACCATCTGGCAGGGCGGACGCCTGGTCAGAGAGGGTCTGGACCTCCCGTCCACGGGAGTGAACCCGCCGCAGATCTGGGCGTGCCTCCTGTGGCAGAACGGCGGGGATTTCTTCAACCAGGACTTCACTAAGTGCGTCTTCAACAGCCCCGAGGGGGTTGAGGCGCTGCAGTTCATCGTGGACCTCATCCACAAGGACAAGACCACAGATACAAGCATAAACATGGGACAGGGCAACATTCCGTCCATCGCCACAGGCGAGGTCGCGATGCTCTTCGCGGTCCCGGGCGACTGCGCCGCGGTGAAAACGTATGCGCCGGACGTGTACAAAGAAGTCAGAATCGCTCCGCCGCTCGCACGCAAGAAGCAGGTGGCTCTGTATGCATTCAACGGGTTCTTCATGTCGAAGTCCAGCAAGCACAAGCCCGAGGCATGGCGGACCATGACATACTTCAGTTCTCCCAAAGCCATTGAGACAATCTGCGGATCCCTCCGCAGCCTGCCGCCGCGCCAGTCCCTTGCGAACATGAGCTTCATAGCGGAAGACGCGAACCTCAAGACATACGTGAAGGGGATGCCTTCCGCACGTGGAAACCCCAACATTCCGCAGTGGGTGAAGATACGTGACGTGCTCTCGCGCTACATCGAGAAAGCGATGTACGGCGCCATGGCACCGAAGGAGGCGCTGGATGCCGCTGCGAAAGAAGGGGACGAAATCCTCAAGAAGTAGACGGCAAGTAGACGATAAGGAAGGCCCGGCAACACGTGCGAGCACGTGTTGCCGGGCGGAAGGAACGGTGGTCTCTCATGAGCGCGAGCCACAGCGTGTCGTCATACTGGAAGAACCGTGCCAGGCGACACACCATGCTGATGGGCTACCTTTTCGTTGCCCCCGTGGCGTTGTACGTCCTCATTGTTCACTTCATCCCCATCGCGTCGTCGCTGTACCTAAGCTTCACAGATTACAACATCCTGACCGCACCCAAATGGGTGGGCGTGGCAAACTATGTCCAGCTGCTGTTCCGTGACGATCTGTTTCGCAGGGCCATGAGGAATACAGCCCAGTATGCCCTGGAGGTCCTCCCGCTCAATATCGCGATATCTCTCGCGCTCGCGCTCCTCGTGAACCGGGCCACCCGGGGGATAGTCATCTTCAGGACGCTATTCTACCTGCCGGTGGTGACGTCCATAATAGCCGTGAGCATGATATGGCTCTGGCTGTATGAGCCGCGGTCGGGCCTCATCAACCTCCTCCTCGGAAAACTCGGAATCGGCCCGGTCAACTGGCTGGGAAACCCAGCCCTCGCGCTCCACTCGCTCGTGCTGATGCGCGTCTGGAGGGGCGTCGGATGGAACATGGTCATTTACCTCGCGGGGTTGCAAGGCATCCCGCAGTACCTGTACGAGGCCGCCGAGGTCGACGGCGCATCGGGCCTGGGCAAGTTCCGCTACATCACCTGGCCCATGCTGAAGCCGGTGACGTACTACATCATTGTAATGGGCCTCATCAGCACGTTTCAGACTTTCGGCGAGGTGTACGCCATGACCGGCGGCGGGCCGCTTGACAGCACGACCACGGTGGCGTTCCTCGTATACCAGCGAGCGTTCCAGTACTTCGAGATGGGAGAAGCATCAGCCGTTGCATTCCTGCTATTCGGCGTGATCCTTGTGCTGTCGCTGGTCAATATCAGGTACTTCCAGACGAGGCTCGACTAACCCGCGGGCGCAGGGTGGCGATGTGGGAAGCGAAGCACAGCATTGCCCTCCAGCGGGGAAACCTCGGAGCTACGCCATGGAATAACCCTGAAGCAAAAACAGCATTGCGACGCCGATGTGGATCGACATGAGTACGCATTGGGTAGTTCCTCGAGAACAGGAGGCCCCGCCGTGCAGTGTGCGAGGCGGGCATTGAAAGGCCGGTGAGCGTGCAGTGGGACCAACCCGTGAGTCTGCAGCAAGTGGAGGATGCGCGAACATGCGCGACGTGCGACAGGAGATATGTGGGTCTCGGCGATGGAACACCCCGGGCCCACACTCGAGAGCATCTCTCGAGAGGCGGCGAGCCCGTCTTCGCCGCGCCCTGGCCGGCGCCGCGGTCTACGTTGTCCTCGCGGCAATCGCCATCGTGATGGCCGGGCCTTTCGCCTGGATGCTCATGAGCTCTTTTAAGCCCAACCAAGAGCTATTTGCATACCCGCCGGTATGGATACCGACGAAGATAACCTTTGAACACTTCGTGAACGCGTTCAGGTACACGAATTTCGCCCGCTACTTTCTCAATAGCGCTGTCGTCTCGGTGACAGCCACGCTGCTGAACCTCTTCTTTTGCTCGCTCGCGGGATACTCCTTCGCAAGGCTCGATTTCCCAGGGAAAAGCCTCATTTTCTTTGCAGTCCTGGCAACCATGATGATACCTGTGTACGTGACGCTCATTCCCCTGTTCATTCTTGTGAGGAGATTTCCCCTTGCGGGCGGCAACAACTTGTTCGGCCACAACGGCACAGGCCTCATCAACACATACTGGGGCCTCATCCTTCCATACATCGTGAGCGTGTTCGGAGTGTTTCTCACGCGCCAGTTCTTCACGTCGATTCCAACCGAGCTCAACGATGCAGCAAGGGTTGACGGGGCGAGTGAGTTCACGATCTACTCCAAGATCTATCTCCCGCTCAGTCGCCCGGTGCTCGCCACCCTGGCCATATTCTCCTTCACCGGCGTGTGGGACGACTTCCTGTGGCCTCTCGTGATAACGAACTCAGAGCACATGCGGACGGTGCAGCTCGGTCTCCAGATCTTCAGGTCTCAGTTCCTCGTTGACTGGGGGCCCCTGATGGCCGCAACGCTCGTCGTGACCCTCCCCGTGCTCCTCATCTTCATCTTCAACCAGCGGCACTTCGTGAAAGGCGTGGTCACGACGGGGCTCAAGGGATGATAGGCCCCTCAATGCGTTCCTCCATTCACAAGGGTCACGTGTGGCATCACCGACCGCTTTCGTCGCTTCTCTGACGAATCGTGCTTACGACCAGCAACAGAAGAGTCAGGCATGCCTCCACCGCCAGCGCGTACCAGACGAGCGTCCCCGTGACGTACCGGTCCATGTGGGGGCCAGATCTGAATCCCAGAAAAGCCCTGGCGGCCACAGCGATACCGACGGAAGGGACCACGTAACGAAGGGTCTTGAGGCCAATGATCTGAGCGACGCCGATGCTCGTGCAATAGTAGAACACCGATATGGCCAGGAAGGCAGCGCCAGTCCAGAGGGGAAGGATCATCACCTCCACATGCTCAAAGAAGCCGCGGACGGAGATCATCCGGGCCACATTGTAGTGGGTGTTGATGAGTGAAGAGAAGGCTTCCTCGCCAAAGAGCGCCACAGCCGTAGTGTACCCATACATCATCAACACGCCGGAGATCACCACCGCACCTGCTTTGACCTTAAGTGCTTTCGAAGGCTCGTTGACATATGCCATAAGGACCCCCATGACCACGCATACGCCGAAGAAGCTGGTCACGACGAGCCCCGTCTCAATGATGGCAAGAGGGGGCGTCTGGAGCAATGGCAGGAGATTGGCGGGGCGGATACGGTTGCTCGTGAGTGATGGGACGGCCGTTGCGAGCAGCGAGACGATGGGTCCAACAAGCTCGGCCGCACGAGCTATCACTTCGAGCCCGCTCGAGACGGCGTACGCTGCAAGAGCCACAAGGATCGTCGCGAAGACCCAGATAGGTGTCTCCGGCATAACCAGGAGAAATGCCTCGGCGAAGTTACGGGTCTCCAGCGCCGCCATTTCGAAGAACAACAGGACGTATGCCGCGGCCGCAAGCTTGCCAAGGAGCTTTCCGAGGACTCGCTCTGAGTAGCCGTATATGGTCATCCCGCGATACCTGCGGCCCAGCACAAAGAGAAAACAGCCCACAACTATGTCGAGCACGATGGCCATGAGAAAGGCTAGCCAGAAATCCTGCCTTGCGCGCCAGAGAACGAGGTGAGGAAGTCTGAACATGGACATAGTGATAATGATGACCACGATTGTCCAGAAGAACTGCCTTTTCGAGATCCGTCCTTCTTCAAGCAAGGTTCCTACCACCCGGTGCCCGTCATGCGCCTCTTCAACGCTGGTCCGATCAGCCCTGATACATCCAATCTCGTGTTCACATCCAGGTTGACTTCCACGTGCGGGAAGTATGCATCCTCCCACGTCTCTGCCATGGCTTTCCACTGCCGCGGGTGCTTCCTATAGAAGGTGAGCCCGAAGCCGAAAACGTCGGTCCTGAGGTCACGCTGCGCTCTCGTGACGACCATGCGGACCTCGTTCTCGATGGCCGACGCAAGCTCCCGTTCAAGCTCGTGCAGATGCTCGATCGTATACAGGCTAGACGCTGTAGCCTGCTCGGCCAGGTTCGCGCTTGCGCTGATCTCCACCGTCACGTGAGGGACGCCGCCCTTGATCTCAGGACGGATCCTGCTCCTCGCCCGAACGATTTCCAGCGTCACCTTGCCCCGACCCCCGGCCAGGGGGTCCACCACGATTGATGCGCCCCTCACCCGGTTCGTAACCCAGAGCAGACCCCGGGTCTCTTCCTCGTCAAGCCAGCCAACAAGCCTGTCACGTTTGAAGACCGCCGCGCCCCGCACCATGGGCACCAGCTTTGTCCCTCCGGCTCCCGCTCGTCCTCGTTCCACGTCTTCAGAACCTTCGTCGCCGCTCTCGCCGTCGTTTGGCGCCGATGGTCCACCCTTGCTCACCAGTTCCACAGCGGAAGCTGCCGGGGACTGGCCGGGGTTCTCCATTTCCAGAAGAAAGCCGTGAAGAGTCTGAGCGAGAGATGTGGAATTCTGGCCATACTCTTCCAATTGCCCCATTATTGTCTCCGCTGGCACCTTCTCCAGCTCCGAGTAGCCCTCAAGGATGCTCCTTGCCAAACAGCCCCGGGCAACGGCCAGCCACGCAAGGCGCCTTGGCATCGGGTTTCTCGCCAACACGTCGAGGAACGGCCCAAGGCCCTCTCGTGCAAGCGCTTCACTGAACAGGATGAGTCGTAGGTGCCCCCAGAAAGGCCTCCGGCCCGCGACATTGCTCATTTTCCACGCGGCATCGAAGAGCGAATCTCCCGTAGTGCTCAGCACCCAAACCCCTCTTCCCTGGCCCTCGCCGCCCCGCGCCGGCCTCGGCGCGCCTACTTCTGCAGGCTTGATGATCTGATAGCTCACCTCGAGTTTGCCCGGCTCCTTGGCCTTATCAATCCCCACCGCCACCACGATGGCACGCTTATCAAGCTCCCTCGCGCTCCAGCATCCCGGCGTTGCTATCATCAGTAACGTCAGAATTGCACTTGCGAGAGCGATCAACATCAGACGCTTCACATTACCCTTTCCCTTCCCCCACACCACCCCGAACATGATCACATCCTTTTCCTCCTCACCGGAGCCTGAGGCATGCTGGTTGCGGGCTGTCTTCTCATATCTTGCCAGGTGATATACCCGACTCTCTTCGTTCGCGCCCACAGCGGCCACCGCATCAGGATGTCCCGCGCTGCCAAGCTCGATGGTGCGAGCGGAGACATGTAGGGCACCCCGAACGATCGCAGCGAAAGGAGGTGTATGTGTACGGCAATGAACCCTGTCATGAGGCCGAAAAGCCCGAGGATTGCGCTGAGCGCAAGGAGCAGAAAGCGCAGCAACCTCGCGATGGCGGTGATGTCAGGATAGGTGATCGAAAACGACGCAATGGCTGTGAACGCAACCACGATCACGGTGGGCGCCGATACGATGCCTGCGCTGATGGCAGCCTCCCCCAGCACTAGCGCTCCAACGATGCTCACTGCGGGCCCAATGACACGCGGCATCCGTAACCCGGCTTCCCTCAGAGTCTCAAAGGCAAGCTCCATCAGAAACGCTTCGATCGCTACGGGAAACGGCACGCCTTCTCGCGCGGCCGCTATGCTGACGAGAAGTGGAGTCGGCAGCATCTCGGGGTTGAAGGTGGTCACCGCCACATACAGCGAAGGCAGAGTGAGCGCCGCGAGAAGCGCCACAAGCCGAAGCCAGCGGCTCAAGGTGGCGGTATGGAAGTTCACGTAATAGTCCTCGGGCGATTGGAAATACTGCAGAAATGTGACGGGCATCCTGAGCGCAAACGGGGACCCGTCCACGAGCACGGCCACCTGGCCCTCCAGTATGCCGGCTGCCACCGCGTCTGGTCGCTCGGTGTTCGCTACGGTGGGAAAGGGCGAAAGCGGCGCATCCCTGATGAGTTCCTCGACATACTGATCAGACAGGACGGCGTCGATCTTGATTCGCCGGAGCCTCGCCCATACCTCCTCGACCACCTTGGGGTTGGCAATGCCCTCCAGGTACACCACGGCTACTTGCGTTTGACCTGCTGACCCAATGGTGAGAGTCTCTATGCGGAGATTGGGGCTGCGAATCCTCCTCCGCAGCAGCACGGTATTGGTTCGGAGATCCTCGACGAATCCCTCCCGGGGCCCCCTGATGACGCTTTCGCCTCGAGGTTCCTCAACATCCCGTGTCTTCCACCCTCTCGTGGATGCGAGCAGGGCTTGACCAGACGTCTGGATGAATACGGCTGTGTCGCCCGACAGGATGCCCGAAACAACCTCACGCAGGTCACAAACGGCTCTGAGTTGCCCGAGGGAAATACCGCAGTCCCTGACGAATTCAAGGACGTTTCCACGTGGGGCCGTTGCGTCGGCCTGCGCCTCGAAGGCACCTGACATCAGCGGCTTGAGGATATGCCGGCTTATGAGCCGCTTGTCTGCAAGGCCGTCGATCCAGATGACCCCGCATTCAAGCTGTTTTGTCCCCCCCAGCTTGAACGTCCTCGTCACGAGATCCTGCGGCTCGCCGAGGAAGCCGGCCACCGCTTTTGCGTTCGCCTGGACATCCCGAAGGACATGCACAGGTGGCTCGCCCGCACGCCCGCGAGGCGATCCCTTCGAACCAGGCTTTTTCCGCGCGCGGAGCAAATCCAGCAGCGTTGTTGCGACCCTAAGCAAGCTGGGCCTCACGTACGATTCACCGAGGCTATTATGTGCCGTCCCACGCCGCCGCATTACCGGGCAGAGCATTGCCAGGTCGGATCTCCCGGGTTCCCCGGCGACATGATTCCAAACGTGCTGCCCTCAGTCACCACGGCTACCCCTGCTATTGCATACTCCCGTTTCTTCAATAGCAGGTATCATCGGAAGAACACCGGGACGGGACGGCGGGACGGAGAGAACGCGCTAACCCGCGAGCAATAGCAGAAGCGCCTGCCGCTCAACATCGACCAGGCCCCGGTCGGTCACTTTGAAACCGGGGCTTGTGGCAAGCGTGAGCATGACGAGGAACAGCAGAGGCTGCCTGTGGGAAACCCCGAGTCGCACAAGGTCTGCCTCCAGGGACTCGAACTCCCGGGCGACCTCCTTGACAGGACGGTCGCTCATAAGCCCCGCTACAGGCAGCGGCACGTGGCGCAGGACCCTCGTGCCTTCCGCGACCGCGATCCCGCCGCCGGACTCTATGACAGCATTCGCCGCCGTAGCCATGGCGTCCGCGTCTCGCCCGAGCACCAGCAGGTTGTGGGCATCGTGGGCCACCGTGGTCGCACACGCCCCGCTGCGCAGGCCATATCCACGCACGAACGCTAGACCCTTCCCCTCCTGCCCGCGGCGCCTTCCGTGACGCTCGAGCACCTCCGCGAGCACCACGTCCGCATCCCCCGGCAACTCGGCAAAGCCGTCACGTACCGTGACTGTGCCCGTCCCCAGCGAGGTTACAGTGTTGACAGAGTTGGCCTCGATCACGTGGACCCTGTGGACGCCGTCGGGTAGTGGCACCCGGAAATCGTCCCGGCTGAGCAGCGGCAGCTTCACCGTCTCGAGGACCCACCCAGGGAGGTCCTGGTCGCCGCCGCTGCCGCACTCGTTGCACACGCACACCCCATCCCGGGCAACGAGCCTGCCCGCCTTGTACACCGAGTTAACGTTCAGGTCAGCCAGGTTATCCAAAACAAGAAAGTCGGCGATGAACCCCGGGGCTATGATGCCGACATCGCACAGGCCAAGAACGGCAGCAGGCCGACACGTTGCACACGAAAGCGCCTCGTACGTGTCCATTCCCATCTCGATGGCCTTCTTGACGTTGTGAAGGAGGTGTCCTCGGAGGATGCGACTTGCGACCACATCATCGGTGACGAAAACCACCCGGGAAAGATCGGGGACACTCCTCAACACATCTATGTTCTGGCGCGTGATGGACTTCTCCTGAATCTCGACGCACACGCCTTTCGACAGTTGCTCGAGGATTTTCTCGGGGTATGCAAGCGTGTGGTCGGTCCTGACACCGTGGGAGAGATACCTGCTCAGGTCCTGGCCCGAAAGGGTAGGTACGTGACCCTCGATGAGAAGCCCCCGTCGTCTCGCCATAGCGACGATGTCCACAAGGCGCGCGTCGCCCTGGAGGACGCCCCGGTAGTTCATCACCTCTCCCAGGGCTATCACCCTCGGATGGCCCACGAATGGCTCGAGGTCCCCCGCGGTGAGGATCTCCGCAGACGTTTCCAGATCCAGCGACGTTGCCGGCACACAGCTTGGAAGCGAGAGGTACACGTCGAGCGGGATATGCTCGCTCGAATCGAGCATGAACTGAATCCCTTGGCCACCCAGGACGTTCGCGATCTCGTGGGGGTCCGTCAGCACAGTGGTTGTGCCCTGCGGAAGCACGGCCTCGGCGTAGCGCCTCGGCGTCACGAAACTGCTTTCTATGTGGGTGTGAATGTCGACAAGCCCCGGCATCACCGTGCGACCGGCAAGGTCCACACTCTCATCACACGGGGGCGCCGGAGAGCCCGCCTCTTCGACCAGCCAGAACCGGCCTTGCCTGACTGTAAACCAGCCGCGGAAGGTGCGTTGGCGCACGACGTCAAGGAGTTCCGCGTTGTGGTAAAGCGTAGTCCTCTGTTGCTCGTACAACACCGCCTGAACTTGCGCCCCGCTTTTCTATCAGCATTCCTGCGCAACACAGGTCACAATCGGTCATCCCACGAAAGCCGGCGCAACCAACCCCCATGCTTTCGATACAGCTTTGCGCAGTCACTAGCGCCATGTCATGCAAGTGTCATCATCTGCCCCGCCGCAGGCTCAATGCGGCGAAGAAGGCTTGTCCACGGTTTCGCAAAGCAACCTGACGGCTTCCAGGGCGATTTCGATCTCAGCCTGTTCAGCAGCTTTGAAAAGGGCCTCCTTCTCGCTGAGCGAGGGCTGCTCCGCAAGCCATATGTTGGAGTCGGTGCCCACCACCGCACCGGCCCGGGCCTTTCTCACACTTGCAACGATGAACAACGTGGCACATTCCTGTTCCGAACACACTACTCCCGCATCGGTAAGAAGCCGAGCCAGACGTTCGTCCCTTACATAGTAAGCATCCCTGGTATAGCTGATCCCCTTTCGGAGGACTCTCCCCGACCTCCTCACTGCCTCGCACAGCGCCTGGGTGACGTCGAGGTCGGCTATGGCCGGATACGGGGGAGGAACGTACTCAGCGCTCGTTCCGTCCCCCCTGTAGGCCCCGGTCACCACGATGACCTCTCCGATGCCGATGTCGGGCTGTCGGGCACCAGCGGAACCCACCCGAATAAACGTATCTGCGCCAGCCCTGATGAGCTCCTCGATGGCGATGGACGCAGAAGGCCCGCCGATCCCGGTGGAACACACGCTCACCGGGACGCCCTTGTACGACCCTGTGAAGACAACGTATTCACGATTTTCAGCGATCAGCCTTGCCTCGTCAAAACGCTGCGCTATGCGACGCGCCCGTCCCGGGTCTCCCGGGACCAGCACGTACCTCGCCACATCTCCGGGTTTGCACCGGATATGTTTCTGAACCTCCACCGTAGACACCGTCACTTGGCTATCTCCCTGTTCCAGCGCTCCACCCAGGCATCCCAGTGCTGGAGGACGTAGTCCCAGTCGAGGAGCACCAGATTCTTGATAACATCCTCGCCGTAAGTCAGGCCGGCTCGCGCATCCTCGGGTATTTGCACAAGCTTGTTCACCGGCGAGTCCTTGATCTTCATCGCGCTCTCGTACTGGACCTCCTTGCTCAGCATGTAGTTCACGTACTTCATAGCAAGGTCCTCGTGGGGCGCACCCTTCACCACGGCTATGACGTTGATGACAGCGGGAGTCCCCTCCACAGGGTCCACCCATGCCACGGGCAGGCCCGCCTTCACGAAGTCCCTGAAGAACATCGCCTGTGTAGGGGCCACCGCGACCTCGCCCCGGGTGAACATGTTTATGAGCTCCGAGGACTTCATGTAGAATTTCACGGTACCTTTCTTCAACTCGGCAAGCTTGTTGAAGACTGCGTCTATGTTTTTCAGGTCGCATCCCAGGATGCGCGCAGTCATTTCCATGACCATCGGTCCCTGGGTGGTCGTGACGTCCGGCAGCGCCAGCTTGCCCTGGACGTCGGCCCGCCACAGGTCCTTCCAACTGGTGATAGGCTGCTTGATCACGTCGGTTCGGTAGACGATCCCACAGCGCCCGATGGTATAAGCCGGGCTCGTGCCGTTCTTGAGCGGACGCTTCGCGAAATCATAGAGGTACGCGAGGTTCGGGACCTCTGCCTCAGTGATGTCCTCGAGTATGCCTTCGTTGGTCAACATCTGCGCGAAGTAGTCGGTGATCTGCACCACGTCCACCCTGGGGTTGTTCTTGAACATGCGCAGCTTGTTGGCCCTCTCTGAGTTGTTGCCGAATTCCCATGCGATCTTGCAGTCATACCTCTGCTCGAAAGGCTCCTGCCATATCCCCTTGAATATGTCATACCCATATCCCCATGTCGAGATCACAAGCTCCTGCTTTGCTGCGAGCGCGGGAGCTACAATCATCAGAAGGCCGACTAGCATCGCAGCACACGAACGGACGATCCATCGCTTCATTTATGCTTCCCTCCCTCAATTGAGCGTCCTTCATCACCCTCGCTCAGCTACGAAGTCAATCCCCGTCTCGCCACATGCGGAGCTTCTCCTGTCACCACCTCCTACGCCAGCTGGAATTACACTCGCTGCAGCACAGACATACAGGAACTGCCGACAGCCTCATTCACGAAGACTCTCCCAACCTCAAGAGACTCCCGGGCCGGAATGCCACTCCGACCTGATCTTGTTCCTTCCATACCTCGTTCTCCAACCCGCATATCTTCAATTCCCCCGCAGGGCTCTCGATGATGTACACGTCGCGTCTGCCTCGTCTCGCACGTATGGCCACTCGCCCTCTCAACGCTGCGTCACCGGATTCCGGGGTTACGAGGTAGGCGTCTTCGGCCCTGAAGACCACCTCGATCTCATCTGCCGCACACGTCATCTCGTCGAGACCCCTTATTAGCGAGGCCGGGAAGTCTATGCCGCCTGCGACGCTTGTGAAGGCAGGTCCCGCCTCCCGACAGGAAAGGCGCAGCCTCAGCGCGTTCTCGAATCCGATGAACTCAGCAACAAACCTGTTCCGCGGGCGTTCCAGGATCTCCTCAGGGGTTCCCATCTGGACTATGGTTCCCTCTCGGACGATCGCCACCTTGTCGGCTATGGAAAAGCACTCATCCTGATCGTGCGTGACGAACACCATGGTGATGCCTGTCTGCCGCTGAAGCCGCTTGATTTCCGACCTCATTCTGATCCGGAGCATGGCGTCGAGATTGGACAGGGGTTCGTCGAGAAGCAGGACGTCCGGATTGATCACAAGGGCTCTGGCAAGAGCCACTCTCTGTTGCTGGCCGCCTGACAATTGCTGAGGATAACGTCGCTCCATGCCGTCGAGGTTGACAAGAGAAAGCGCTGCTGCAACTTTTCCCCTGATCTCATCCGCGGCCAGGCGCCGCATCCTGAGGCCGAAAGCCACGTTCTCAAACACGGTGAGGTGCGGGAAGAGCGCGTAGTTCTGGAAGACGATCCCCATGTTGCGCCGATACGCAGGCAGGTTCGTGTAATCCTTTCCCCTGACGCGGACCGCGCCCCGGTCGGGCAGAACGAAACCGGCAACGACCCGGAGCGTGGTGGTCTTCCCGCATCCGCTCGGTCCCAACAGACATATCAAATCGCCCTCATCAACCGCGAGGTCTATTCCGTGAAGTGCTGTGAAGCTACCGAATCTTACCTGCACGCGCTCAAGCTCCAAGAAAGCCAACTCGTGTCACCTCACCTGCCTGTCCCAGAGTTCGAGAGCGGCGGCTGCCGCTCGTCTCCATAACCCGCCATAACCCGGGGTTACTGCAACCGCGACAGCCGTGTCACCGCGACGACGTAAAGTAGGCCAGGCCGATAGTCCTTTCCATCAGGTAAACCAGCATCATCGTCATGAGCAAAACGATCACCGAAAGCGCTGCGATGCTCGGATCAAAGTAGTACTCGCCATATATCATCATCTGTATTGGGAGAGTTGTTACGTTTGGGCCCGACAGGAACAACGAAACAGGCACATTGTTGAACGACGTTATAAACGACAGGAGCACGGCGCCAAGCAATCCCGTCTTGATATTGGGCAGCACCACCTTGAAAAAGGACTGCGTCCCCGTGGCGCCAAGGCTGAGGGCGGCCTCTTCCACCGACACCGGCAGGTTGACAAGGCTCGCAGTGGTTACCCTGACGGCGTACGGAATGACCAGAATAGTATGACCCAGCACGAGGCCAGGGTATATCGGTATGCCTCCAACAATGACGAAGAACCGGAGAAGAGCGCAGCCGAGCACGATGCCTGGCACAACAAGGGGTGACAGAAAGAAGCTTTGCAGCACAGCCTTGCCTCTGAAATTGAACCGCACGAGAAGGTAGGCTGCGGGGACCCCCAGGATGAGCGCAACCAGGGTGGAAAGCAGAGCAACGCTGACGCTCGTTTTGAGCCCCACCATGAAGAGCTCCACGTCAAAGACGTGTGCGTACCAGCGCAGTGAAAAACCCGTCGGCGGGAAAGACATGTATTCTTTCGGGTCGAAGGACGACATCAATATCACGAGCATCGGAAACATCAGGAATGCATATACCAGGAAAGACGCGACCACGAACGACCGCCCGATCTCCGGCCTCTTCATGCGCGCACCCCCATTCTCCTGGATATCGCATTGAAGGACCATACGACGGCGAAGGTGACGAGCACCGACACCGCCGCGACTGTGGTCGCCGTCGCCCAGTCGAACACAACCATTGCTTTCTGGTAGAGCAAAGTCGCCAGGGTCATAACCCGCGAGCCTCCCAGCATGTGCGGGGTTACATATGCGGTCGTGCTCCCGGTGAAAACCAGCACGCTGCCGACCACAAGACCGGGCAACGTAAGAGGAACCACGACTTTGACAAACGCCCGCATCTCGCTGGCCCCCAGGCTCTTGGCAGCTTCGATGAGGCTCGGGTCCATGTTCTCCATCGCGCTTGTCAGTGACAAAATCATGAGCGGCAGGAAAAGGTGTATAAGTCCAATTGCGACCGCAAACGGCGTATACAGTATCGGGATGGGATTACTGACTATCTCGAGCCTCTGCAGAAGACTGTTCACGAAGCCGTTCCTTCCGAGGACGACCATCCAGCTATAGGTGCGCACCACGCTGTTCGTGAGAAGAGGGAACACGACGAGCGCGAGGAGGACGGCTTTGCGCCTTTCTTTCAGGTGCGACAGGTGGAATGAGATGGGGTAGCCCATCAGGATGCATGCAAGAGTCACAATAAGCCCGAGCTCGACAGTCCGCCAGAAGATGGAACGGTAAAACTCGTCGCTGAAGAACTTCACGTATCGGTCGAGAAAGAAACCTTTGCCTGGCGAGTATACGGTCGTCACCAGGATCGAAACCAAAGGCCAGAGGAATGTTAGAACCAGAAACGCCGTCACAGGGACAGCGAGGAACCAGTATCGGCGGATGAACAACCGTTTCCACCTCCGTTGCGACACGCCCCTGCACACCGGGTTTCTACGCGAATGAGCGATGAAGTCGTGAAAGCTGCAGCCAGCGACGAACTGCGCCTCATGATCCCGGTCGGGATGGTCAAGAAACGTTTAAGAGAAATTCGTCATCGGTGTCGCGAGTCCTGCTTCGTCACAGATATTGCGCTGTGTTGCACGCAGACTCTTCGTTGTCCCGGCCGAGCGTTTGGGTTACAGGAGTTCAAGACCAGCCAGAGAGCGACCGTCGTGCCAGACGGGGATCTCGGCCTCCTCGCGCAGCCGGTTGAGCACGTAGAAGCACTTGGGTTGTTCGATGTCCTCGAGGTTCACCCCGCCGAACGAAGGCTGCATCCACTTGACCGCCGAGATTATCTCGTCGGGACTGCTGGTCGCGAGGCATATCGGAAAGGCGTCCACTCCGCCCAAGTACTTGAACAGAAGAGCCTTGCCCTCCATCACCGGAAGCCCCGCCTCGGGCCCGATGTTGCCAAGCCCCAACACCCTGGTACCATCGGACACCACCGCTACGGTGTTCCACTTGTTGGTGTAAGAGTAAACCAACTCCCGGTTCTTCTCAATCTCCTTGCACGGTGCTGCAACACCAGGAGTGTACCAAATCGCAAAGTCCTGAAAATCCCTCACTACGCACTTAAGCGTGGTCTCCATTTTCCCCCGATAGAATGGATGCAACCTCAACGCGTCCTGCGCAGGCTTCTTCGCCTTCGCGAGAAGCTCATCCTTCGTCCCCACCTTCGTACCCCCTTGCTCTGGATTTGACGAGCTGGATTTAGCGGGTTGCTTGAGCACCCGGATTGCGGACTTGTTTCCCCGAGTTCAACTTCTACGGTATGTGGGAGAACCACCAATTCCTCCAATGATCCGTTCAACTGACCTGGTATTTCCTCACGCCCTCTTCGTAGAGGTCGTTACCGTAGATATCGTTTACCACCACGGCCGGGAAGCCTTCAACCGTGAGTCTCCTAATGGCCTCAGGGCCGAGGTCTTCGTAAGCCACGAGTTCCGAGGCTTTAACGGACCTTGCAAGGAGAGCCCCTGCTCCGCCTATCGCCGCCAGGTACACCGCCTTGTATCTTACCATGGCATCCTTGACAGGCTGCGACCGGCTGCCTTTGCCGATCATCGCTTTGAGCCCCTGCTCCATGAGAATGGGAGCATACGGGTCCATCCGGCCACTTGTGGTCGGACCGGCAGAACCGATAGGCCTTCCTGGCGGAGCAGGAGTCGGGCCTACATAGTATATGATCTGCCCGCGAACGTCCATCGGAAGCTCCTGGCCCTCCTTTATCAGAGCGACAAGCCTCTTGTGAGCCGCGTCCCTGGCGGTGTATATCACTCCTGTTATGCTCACGTTATCTCCCGCCTTCAGACCGGCGATTACCTCATCCGTAAGCGGCGTTGCGACCTCTATTGCCATCTGCCGTTCATCTCCCTGGGTACTGAGTTGTCTCTTACACGAGTACCCGCGCCACCGCAGGCCTATATTACAGCGCTCTCATGCGGCCCCACGTGACAGTTCAGGTTCACCGCAACCGGCATGCATGCGATGTGGCACGGTGCAAACTCGATGTTCACGGCAAGCGCCGTCGTCCTGCCTCCGAACCCCTGCGGCCCTATCCCGAGCTTGTTTATCTCCCCAAGCAGCTCCTTCTCGAGATCGGCATACATCGGGTGGGGATTACGCGAGCCCACAGGGCGCAGTAGTGCCCTCTTCGCAAGAACCGCCACCCTGTCGAACGTGCCCCCTATCCCTACCCCGACCACAATCGGAGGGCACGGGTTCGGCCCTGCCTTCTTGACCTGTTCTGTGACGAAGCTCTTGACGCCCTCCACTCCGGCGGCAGGCGTCAGCATAGCAAGCGCGCTCATGTTCTCCGCCCCGCCGCCCTTCGGGGCCACCGTTATCTTGAGATCATCGCCCGGGACGATGTCTATGTATATCATCGCGGGCGTATTATCCCCGGTGTTCACCCGTTTGAAGAGAGGGTCAGCCACCAAGGACTTTCGCAGGTAGCCTTCTTTGTAGCCCTGCCTGACCCCCTCGTTGATCGCCTCGTAAAGGTCTCCCCCGGTAAGATGCACATCCTGCCCTAGCTCAACGAAGACCATCGCCACCCCCGTGTCCTGACAAGCCGCTACGCCTTCCTCCCTCGCTATCCTGTGGTTCTCGAGGATCTGCTTGAGGATCTCCCTGCCAACCGGGGACTCTTCCGTCTCCACGGCTCTCTCTAAAGCAGCAATGGCCTCTCGTGGAACGTTGCAGTTGGCACTGATGCATAACCTTCTTACTGCAGATGTGACTTCAGCTACGGACACCTCACGCAAGTCAACCAGATTCATAACATCGCCCCCTGTCTCGTCACCGCTTTACCCTGATTCGGCCTTCCCCTTCTCTGAAAAATGGGGTCCGTTCGGACAGCGCAGGGCGCGGTCCCTCTGGGCTGCGATTCTCGCCTTTTCGACAGGCCGGGGTCAGGGTTCTGCACGCAGTAATTGGTGTCTAACCGGGCCCGACCGGTTTTCTGGACTTGCCGCAGAAGGATCGTGGCCCTCCCGTTCACCGCATAAGGAGATTGGGCAGGAAGAGAGAGACTTGTGGAACGTACGTCACAATCAGAATGCACCCTACCCAAAGCGCCACAGGGACCCACAGCCCCTTCAGGAACTTATCCAGCGGGACCTTGCAAACCTTTGCTGCCACAAACAGGGTTGCCCCGACAGGGGGCGTGACCATGCCAAGCGCCAGATTCGTTGCGAATATGGCGCCGAAGTGGATGAGGTCTATGTTCATCGCGCGGGCCACAGGCACCAGGAACGGCGCCAGCAACAGGGTAATCGACGAGCCGGTCGTGAGACATCCTCCGATGATGAGTATGACGTTGACGATCAACAGAAACAATACAGGGCTGTGGACGTTCTGAACGAAGAACCCCGTGACGGCCTGGGGTATTCTCTCGGCAGCCATAACCCACGAGAACGGTCCTATCGCGGCGACGAGCAGCATTATGGCCCCACCGGCAACAGCGCTCTTCATGAGAATCGCCGGAAGGTCTTGCAGTCTGAGACTTCTCCAAACGAAAACGACGATGATCAGACTGTAGACGCACGCTACAACCGCTGCCTCTGTGGGAGTGAAGAGGCCCGAGTAGATCCCCCCGAGGATAATGACGGGGACAAGCAGTGCAAGGAGGGCCTCTCTCACTCTTGTCACGACTTCACGAGCGCTCACCTTGCTCGTGCAGACCTCTCCATACCCGCGCTTTGCGGATACGAAGTATTCCCAGGCAATCAGCGTTCCGCCCACCAGTAGTCCCGGGCCCACACCTGCGAGAAACAGCCTTGCCACCGACTGGCCGGTAGCAGCGCCATACACAACCATCTGTATGCTCGGAGGGATGAGAATGCCAAGTGGGCCTGAAAGCGCTATGACCTGCGAGCTAAACACCCGATCATAGCCCTCGCGCTCCATCTCCAGCGCGGTACTCCCTCCGATGGCGGCGGCGGTTGCCGGTCCAGACCCCGAGACCGCGCCGAACAGCATGCAGCCGAGCGTGGTTATGTAGGCATAGCCACCCCTCCTCCTTTTCGCGACGATGCCGACGAGGTCGAGCAGCACCTTGGACACCCGCCCCTGATACATGAGGTCGCCGGCCAGGATGAACATGGGTATGGCCATGAACACAAAGGAGTTCGCGCTCGAAAACATGTTCTGCGGGACAGTGAGAAGGAAAGATGGGTCCTTGAGGACGAAGACGATGTACGCCACCGCCAGCAGCCCCAGGGCGACAGCGAGAGGCACGCCCACGGCGAGAAAGGCTAAAAGACCCGCGATGAGGATAACGAGGTTACTCATCTTGACTACCTCCCTCCATCTGCCCGGCCGCTGGCCGGCTTGGCAGCGCTCGGCATCTCCTGCGCCGGTGCAGGAACCTGTGTTGGCTTTGCTGCTCTGACGATGGCTTTCAAGTCTGATGCCAGATTAGCCGCCTCAAGGATCGCCATGAGCGCTCCACCGACCGCAAGCGCGACTGTGGGGACGAACATCGAGAACCTCAAGGTCACCGCCTGGCGCCCGAGGCTGAGCAGAGCAAACTGGAAGCCATAGAACGCAAGGAAAACATAGAACACGACTGCCGCTACCTGTTCGATGACCCTCAACGCAAGCGCGCGCCTCGGTGGCAGCACGGCCTGAAGGTATTCGATCCTGAGATGCTCTCTCCTTGCTACGGCCGAAGCTCCTGCCACAAATGCGAACCAGACCATGAGGTATCCTGCGAACTCGCCCGCCCACGGCAGGAAGAACCCAAAGATGTTTCGGTTCAGCACGTCAACAAACACCACACAACCGGTTGCCACGAGAAGAAATGCCCCTGCCCAGTCCACTGCTCTTGTCAAGCTTCTTATAGTCAGCTTCATATTGGGTGCTAGCCCCCCTTCGTCCAGGGCATCGTCTAAACAGATCGTTAGCTCGGTATCGCTTTACCAGAGGTTCACCCACTCCGGGTTCCCGGTCCTGTAACTCTCCTACCAAATGTCAACGGCTCTCTCGCGCAAGCACTGGCGACCTCACTCGACCGCCAGGCACCTGCGAACCTTCGCTTAGTAGTGCCGGTCGGCTGGGTTCTCTTCAGGGGCCCAGCCGACCGCGTCCCACACGATCGATGCACGCCACGCACTAAGCCAGCCTTCCTGGGCTACTTGACATTCTTCAACCTTTCTATCAGGTCCTTGCCGTAAAACTCGTACGCCCAGCTTTCAATGTTCTTCCAGGTCGCATCCCAAAGGGCCCTGTCCGGCGAAGTGATGACCACTTTAGGCTGGGCTTTCAGGAACTCAAGATCCCTCACTTCAGCCTCTTCAGACATCTTCCTCTCATACGCGCAGGCCTCACGCCCCGCCTCAACGAGCGCTGCCTGGATATCCTTGGGCAACGACTGGAAACGCTTCATGCTCACAACGAGCGGGTTTGTGGCGTACATGGTGCCCGTAAGACATATGTAAGGGGTGACTTCATAGAGCGTGGTGTCCCGGAGGTTCGTCACATTCTGCACCATGCCGTCCACCACTCCAAGCTGGAACCCGCTGTAGAGCTCGGAGTAGTCCACCGACGTCGACACCGTACCAAATGCTTTGTCCTGCATGACAGCCATAGCGCTCCCGGGTTTGCTCCGGAACTTCAGACCTCTCAGATCCGATGGTTTCTCCACTTTCTGGCGGGTGCAGACGTGGTACCAGCCGTTTCTGAACCAGCCCAGCACCTTGAAGCCGTGAGACTCCAGCTTCTTTGCAAACTCCTGGCCGACATCACCGTCAACCACCTTCCAGAAATGGTCCCAATCCCGGTAGAAGGAGAGCAACCCAAGCACGCCGAGCTCCTTTACGTAACCCTCGTAGAGGCCTGTGTGTTCGGCGGTAAAGTCGATGGTCCCCATTCGCACGCCGTCCACGGCCTGGACGCCGCCTCCGAGAACCGAGTTGGGGTATATCTGGACCTTGACCTTGCCCCCTGTCTTCTCGGCAACTAACTCTGCGAACTTCTGGGCACCGATGTCGTATGGATGTCCTGTCTTCTGGCAATGCGCAAACTTCAGCACTACCGGAGCCTCTTTCGCAAGACCAGAACCCGGGACCGCCATGGAACCCATGAGGATGACCGCCATAGTAAGAAGGGCCATCGTTCCCAGCCTTGCACCCGCTGTACCTCTCCAGGAAAACATAGGCTTATCCCTCCCGCATGTAAGTATGAACGCTGACTCAAGTGCCGCGAACACGCGATACGCCCTGCGTTCTCGGACGCTATAGCCTGCCCCGGGTTGCTTGCCGGCAGCCCCCGCCGACTCCATCGCGTCTTCTCCTGGCTACTGGCAAAGCCTGGCCCGTCTATCCCGCTACCCTGTCAACGTACAGCGGAGCAAGCCCGAGATACGAAGCAGGGTCCATGAGGTCCTCTATTTCCTGGCTAGATAGCACCTCGGTGACCCTCGAGTCCTCTTCGAGCACTTTCTTCAGAGGCCGCGCCTCCTCGAAAGCCTCCATCGAGTCCTCGTACACGATTTCGTGGGCCGTTTGCCTGCCTACCGCACCAGCGAGCCTCATCATCACACGCTCTGATAGAAGCAGCCCGTGCAGCGTATCGAGGTTCCGCTTCATGTTATCCACGCGGACCTTCACTCGCGGGAGCTCACTATTGAGAATGGCAAGCCCCGCCGCGGAGATAACGAAGGACTCGGATATGAGCTTCATCTCCGATCCCCACGTTCTCCAATCTCGCTCGTGTTCCCCGCTCATCACCTCCAGCATCACATCTGCATTCGACCTTACAAACCGTGCGAGAGCCACAACATGCTCCAGTTGCATGGGGTTGCGCTTGTGCGGCATCGTGCTGCTGCCTATACGACCGGTAGCGTCCTGTTCCAGCTCTGCTATTTCCGTCCTCTGGAGTGTCACGACTTCGTTGGCTATCTTCGCAACAGTCCCCATGATCATGCCCAGCACCGATAGGAGCTCCGCGAAACCATCACGCGCGGAGTGCCATGAGATCGACGGAACCCCAAGGTCAAGCTCCCTTGCGAGCTCCTGTTGGAGTGCAAAACCCATCTCAGGCCCTATTGTAGCGAGAGTCCCCGCGGCTCCGGAGAACTCCACCGCGAGAACCCGGGGTCTCAGTTGGGTGAGTCTCGCGATGTGTCTTCTCAGTTCCTCGACCCAAACAGCCACCTTGTAACCGAACGTAATGGGCACGGCGTGCTGACCGTGCGTTCTCCCGACCATTACCGTCATCTTGTGCAGCCGCGCAAGGCCCACGCAAGTCTGCTCGAGGGCGCGCACGCTGCGCTCGATGGCTTCCAGGGCAGATCGTGTCTGGAGGATACAGCCGGTATCCATGATGTCCTGCGTGGTTGCCCCCCAGTGAATGTACTCCCCTGCGCTGGTCTCGCACGCCCTCTGCAGGGCGCGAATCATCGGCATTATCGGGTGGCCTGTTCTAACATAGCCTTCCCTGACCTCATCGAGGTGCAGGTTTTCTATCTTGGCCTTCGCGCTGATCTCCTGCGCTGCGGCCTCGGGAACCAGGCCGAGCCTTGCCTGGGCTCGCGCCAGCGCCGCTTCTACGTCGAGCCAGCTCTGAACGGTGGACTCATCGTCCCATATTCTCCTCATTTCGTCTGTCCCGTACGAATCCCTGAAGATACGAGAATCGATAAGGCTGGTCGCCACAAAATGCACCTCCCCAGCAGTTCGCCCTTAACTGAACCGATGAGCTGCATGATCTCACTGGCTCGCTATCAACAGCGATTCGTCGCCGAGCACCAGGCAACTCACCGTTTTCGTTGGAGCAGATCGTTCCCGGGAACTCCTCTCACTGTGCATGGGAAGCAAGATTCGTGCCGGGTTCCTGGGCAAGCACAAGCCATCCCTCTTGTTTTCCCAAAGCGCGTGCAGGCCTCTCGACTCAAATCCGTACCAGCCACTGAATGCCTGCCCCGCGGGCTTTTTCGCACGATGTGCTCACAAGGAATTGCCAGGCCAAAGAAGGACCCTCCACCACGGCAACAACGAACGAGACCCCGGACCTGCTCCCAGGATTCCAGGCCGGGGCGTTACATGTACAACGAAAGGCTGTTACAATGCAACATCTAAGTGTTACGCTGTAACAGCCTGTTAAACGAAGACGTATCGCGGCAGGTCCTGTGACCCTTGCGGCTGGCTCAATCCGCTCTTGTGCTTCTTGTGTTTCAGAAGGTACCGGTGTCCTGGGACCTGCCACGCGACCTGAGCTTACGCCAGATTGTGACCCTGCTGACGCCGAGCAGCTCCGCAGCACGGCTCTTGTTGCCTCCGGCGGCAATGAGGGCCTTCGTCACAGCGTCAGAGGAGAGATTACGCGCCCTTCGAAGCGGATGCGCCTGGAACTCCGGCCCGCCGCCCGGCCTTCGCGAGATGAGAGGTTCAGTAGCGGTCTTCTTTGCGTCATCCAGCTCTGCCACGAGATCAGCCAGCAGTTCGTCGTAAATGGGACCGTCCTGTGCGAGGGCAGCCAGCCTTTCGACAAACGCCCTGAGCTGCCTCACGTTGCCCGGCCAGCGCAGGGTCTGCAGCATGGGCAGCACCCGGGGTGTGAGGCCTTGCACCCGTGCCTCCACCAGAGGGCCGTGCTCTTTGAGGAAATGGCTGAAAAGGTCAGGGATGTCCTCGGGGCGTTCCCGCAATGGCGGAACCTCAAGCCTCAACACGCTGATCCGGTAGTACAGGTCGCTTCGGAACCTCCCTTCGCGCACCTCGCGCGCCAGGTCTTTGTTGGTCGCGGCAATTACGCGTACGTCCACCGGGATCAGTTCCCTCCCACCCACCCTGAGCATCTCTCTTTCCTCGAGCACACGAAGGAGCTTCGCCTGCGCCGACGGAGAAAGGTCCGCGATCTCATCAAGAAAGATGGTACCCGTATGAGCCAGCTCGAGGAGCCCCTCTTTTCCACCTCGCTTGCCACCCGTGAAGGCTCCTTCCTCGTAGCCAAACAGCTCGCTCTCGAGGAGTGTCTCAGGAAGCGCAGCGCAGTTGATAGAGACAAAAGGCTTCCTGGCGCGGGGGCTTGCATTGTGAATCCCTTGAGCGAAGAGTTCCTTTCCAGTGCCTGTCTCCCCGGTTATCAGCACCGTGGAATCGGTTTTCGCGAAACTGGCGGCCTTGTTTCGCACCCTCTGTATGAGGCCGCTCGTGCCCAGGACATCTTCGAGGGTCTTGTGTGCGGCGAAATCGACTCTCGCCCTCCTTGACCGCAACTGCGCCTCAACCAGGCTCACATCCCGGGCTTCATGTATGGTGAGAACAAAGCCAGTTGTGGCGCTGTCTGCAGAGATCCGCCGCACAGCAACCACGAGATCCTTGCCGACGGACTGGACGATCTGAGGGCGTGCCTGGGGCGAAGCAGATGTGAAGTCAAGGCCGGGGAGGACTTTCTCGACAGGCTTCCCCATGATCGCGCGAGACGTGGTGCCGAGAACATCGCATGCCATGGGGTTTGCAAGGGTAACAGTTCCGGACGCATCCGTGCCGACAATCCCTATCGGCGCGAAATCTCCGACTGCCTGGAGCCGGACGGCAAGGTCTTTCTGAAATCGGTGCAGATGGGCAAGGTGCGCAGCCTCTTCGATAGTCCCACGCAAGGTGGTTTCCGAGTATATGGGGATGCCATCGATGCCGAATTCCCTGGCCAGAAGGCAGGGAAGAGTCGGGGCTACAATGGTCTTGACAGTGTTACGTGCAAGACCCTCGACACATTGTCGGATGCCTTCGAGACTGTTGTACACTACCTGCCTGATTCGAAGGTCTGACACCTGCGCCAGGTCATCGAGAACCGGTCTGGGACTACCGTAGAGAAGGACGACAATCTCCTCGTCGGGGCTGTGAGCGTAGGCTTTCAATATGGCCTCCAAGAGATCCGTGCCTTCGATCCTGACTTCCACGACCGGCGCGCGGACCCGCCGCCTGAGGCCTGGGGTGATGGAGGCACCGGAGATGAACGCATCGGCAAACGCCTCGTACTCCTTGGCCACCTTGATAGCTTCATCAAAAGAGCCACCGACCATCTGGAAATCAACTCGCTCGCTGAGCGGGTGCTCCTGGATAACCTTGCGGAACATCCCCTCAGAGAGAGCGTTGCCGATGATTACCACTCGTGGTTTCCCGCATACTGGTGCTGACATGTGTACTCACACCTTCTGAGAGCGCGCAAGCATGTATGAGATCCTTTCGTTTCGCCGGCCTCGGGCTACTGTTACTGATTCGCCCTGACGCCCGATACTCCTGCCCGACCTTGCTGCTATTACGCATTGCCATCCTCGCGGTCATTCACCAGGAATCTCTACAGCCATGCCTGGCACCGGTCGATGGCCCACCGCAGATCGAGTTCAAGCAGCTTGCTCCTGGTCGGAACACCGTCGGGCGTCCAGCCCATCATCGCATAGTGCAGTCGCACCGCCTCCTCGACCCGGTCGGGGTCGATCCCTGGCAGTTCCCCGGGGTCCTCCGGCGCATAGAACCTGGCAGGCAGACGGTCGGTCGATGCGTCGATTCCCTCTCTCAAGTTGAAGAGGCGGGACAGGTTTGCCGCACGTTCGCCGGCTTTCAGGAGTTCCCAAACTGAAGTGTTCCAGCCGGTGGCGGCGGAGACAAGCTCGGCTGTCTGGTCTGGCCTCCACGGAACGAACATGCACATCACAAGCGAGTCCTGCGCGTAACGCCAGAGGAGCCAGTAGGTCAGAAGCCTGACCTTGGCCGGCCCGAGGTCCTCGAGGGGGACGGGTTCAAGAATACCAAGGCTTTTCGCGCCTTCGAAGTCCGGCGTCGGCTGGGCAAAGAGCGTATCGTGCAGGTTCGCCATGTGTTCGGCACCGGTCGGGGAAACCGCATACCCGATCCCGAGAGCTCGCTTCCACCGCGGCTCATGCATTGGAACCTCCTGACCCTTGACATGAACGGCAAGTTCTTCGGCGCCTCTCCCGATGCGCTCGGCGGCCCTTGCAACTCCATCCGAGAGCAAAGCCCCTATCCCCTCTCGCTTCGCTATCAACTCCACGAGGCGCAACATCGCGCCCTGGTCGCCAAAACGCACCTCCAGGCCCCCAGCTTCGTCCCGGGTCAGCAGGCCTTTCTCGAAGCACTCCATGGCAAAGCTGACTGCGGCACCGGTCGATATGGTGTCCAGAGAATACGCGTTGCAGAGCTCGTGCGCTTTGGCAACCGCCCTGATATCACCGATGTCGCAGTTGGAACCGAAGGCAGCTATGGTCTCATACTCCGGCCCACCATAGGCGGGATCGACCCTGTACGGCTCATCCATTCCCACAACTTTCTTGCACCTCATAGGGCAGGCGAAGCAGCCGCCCATCCCCTTCAAGATGTTGCCCCTCATCCGATACGGTACGAGGTCGGCTGCGCCAGCAAACGAACCACCTCTGAAGTTGTGCGTGGGCAGGCCCCCGAACCTGCTCATGACATCAATGGCCGAGCCGGTCCCGATGTCGTGGAACGCCGCTGCCAGCGTCCTGAAATTCCGGCCCATCCAGCGCGCGAGCTCCATGGCCCTGGAGGAATCGTGGAGATCGACTCGTCCCGACCCCTCAACCACGATCGCTTTCAGGTTCTTGGAACCCATCACGGCGCCGAGCCCACAGCGTCCGGCGGCATGCTTGAGGTCGGCTATGATACATGCAACCTTCACCTGATTCTCTCCTGCTGGGCCAATGAGGAGCATTTTCGAGGAATTGGATCCGAGTGCCTCCTGAATGTCCCGGCGTGCCTCACCGGTGGCCCTTCCCCACAGCTTTTCCGCACTTTGCAGTTCCACGGCCGAGTCGCGTATGACCAGGTACACGGGGTGGGACGCTCTACCTCCAATGATTATGCCGTCATACCCGGCCTTCTTCAGTTCCACCCCAAAAGAGCCACCAACCTCGGACTCACCGAAGCCGCCGGTCAGTGGAGATCTCGCGCCTACGCTGTTCCTGCCAGTCCCGGGGACTGGCACCCCTGTAAGGACGCCCGTGAAAACCAGCAGCGGGTTGCCTGGTCCAAGGGGGTCCGTCCGGGGGGGCACCTCGCTCAGCAGGTACCGGGAGATGAGAGCCCGCCCGCCCAGGTATTGCCGGTAAATGTTCTCTGGAGGCTCCTCCACTTCGACTCGCTCAGCATCAAGGTTGATCCTGAGCAGCTTGCCGGTATAGCTACGACCCACGTGCATCACCCTTCCACGCTCTAGGTTGAGTAACATCCTCCACCGGCGGGCGCCTGTGAGGAGTCAAGAATCCACGGGTATCACCGCTCCTTCCGCCCGCTTGAGGCTTTCCTCCGCTCCCAGCGCACAGACAAGCGAGACGAGGCTCCCGATCATGGAGAGAGTAATCACGCTGCGAAAGACCGCTGCGTCAATAGCAGGCATGCTCCCACAGCCATCCAGAAGAAAACCCGTGATAGACTGAAACACCGCCGAACCAAGAAAGCCTGTTGTATTCACAAGCGCAACAGCGGTTCCGGCGCGCGCATGCTGCACGCTTTCCTTCGCCATTGAGAACGCCACTGCCCCTCCCCCGCCGGCAACGCCCATAACGAGAGCGAGACAGAACAACGAGAAAGCCGGCAAAGGGTTTCGCGCCGCCAGCAGAGGCACCCATCCCATGGCGCATACAGCCGTGCTCGCCACAAGCACGGCCTTGTGCCCGAGCAGCCGGTCAGACGCATACCCGAGCGCAGGACCGCCCGCTGCATATCCGACCGACATAGCCATCAGAACGTTTCCCGCAACGACAGGGGACAGCGAGTGCACCGTCCTCAGATAGAGCGACCCCCAGACACCCAGGAACGCCACGTGAGGGCCATACCTCCCAGCAACCGTGAGCGCCGCCTTCACGAGAGTTCGACTTCCGAGAATCTCCCTTACTGATGTGGCCGCCAGGTGGCTCTCCGGATTCCCACCCTTGATTCTGGGCACGTCCCTCACAGGACCGCCGCACATCTCGGGTTTGTCATCGATCAACGCCCATGCCAGCATGGCCACGATAAGGGACATCGCAGCCACTACCAGGAAGGTTGCTCGCCATCCCAGCATTGCGTTGAGGAAAACCAGCGGGGTGGTGGCAGCAAGCCCACCCGCATTGCCGACTGCAACCAGTATTCCCACCGCCGTCGCAAATCTCCGGGGAGGAAGACGCCTTGCGAAGAAACGAAGCGCCGACACGTAGGCGCCTGACACGCCGGCGCCGACCAGCAGTCGCCCGACCAGTGCCACCGGAAAGCTGGGGGCAAGAGCGAGCAAAACAGAGCCAATCGCCGCCACGAAGCTGAGACCTGCAGAAAGCAAGCGTACACCGTACCTATCTGCCAGCAAGCCAATGGGAATCTGCAGCGCGCCGTACACATAGAAGTATCCAGCCGAAAGCAAGCTCAGCGCCTGTGCGCCAGTGTTGAGGGACTCTTTGAGGTCGAGCGCCAGGACACCCAGGGAGATCCGATGGAAGTGCGCAAGGAAGTATGCAGATGCAAGGACCGCGAATGCCATCCCCAGATTGCTCTGTCGGGTCCGAGGAACCTCATTCGCGCTGGCTGTTGTTCTCAACTCTTCGGTTGCGTCCATTCTACCGTGCTTCCGTTGTCTTACCGTCATGTTGAGGAAGGCACGTTACCTTTCTTGCGGCGAAGACCGGCGATCTCGCGAAGTTGCTCGTCTGATAGAACTACCGGCTCTCCAACTGCGAGGGCAAGGTGGTACACTCGCGCGGCCTCCTCCACCTTACAAGCCAATGCCATCGCCTCTTCCACATCCTTGCCGATAGTCAGCACCCCGTGGTTCTGAAGCAGGACAGCCTTGTGATGAGAACCGAGAGCCGCAAGGGCGGACCTGCCGATGTCCTCAGTGGAGGGCAGGGCATACTGTGCGACAGGTATCCCCGTGCCGCTTATGATAGCTTCTATGCAAACCGGGGGGATAGGCCTTCCGACAACGGCAAAAGCAAGGGCGTACGGCGAGTGAGTGTGCACCACCCCAAGAACGCCTGGTAGCTCCCTATAGATCAGGGTGTGCATGGGTGTCTCGCTCGACGGTCTGTGGCGCCCGTCAATGGGTCGTCCGAGGAGGTCAATGATGCAGATGTCCTCTGGTGTCATCCCGTCGTACGGCACCCCGCTGGGCGTAACGGCCACCCAGTCGGCCCCGGGATCCCTCGCACTGATGTTGCCTGACGTGCCTGTCACAAGCCCTTGCCGCACCATGACCAGGCATGCGTCAAGAACCCTCTGCCGGAGCGCCCCATATCTTTCGTCATTCCTCCGCATATCGAAACCTCCCAAATGCGCCCGGGTGTGGGCGCGATGTTTTCGGGGGACGTTGCCCCGAATTGCCTCCCCCAGGACCAATGGCCTCCTGGGTTACCCCGGGCTCATTCCGCGTTCAGCACCCGAAGCGGCTTTTCACCCTGCGTCAGCCGAAGAATATCCTCGTAGAGCATCTCGGCGCTTCGCAACGGAACTTCACGTGTGTGACCGCCGATGTGAGGCAACAGAACAACGTTCTTGTGTCTCAGCAAGGGGCTGTCGCTTTGCAGAGGCTCTATGGTAAAGACATCAAGCGCCGCACCTGCGATGAGACCAGTATCAAGCGCCTCAAGCAGGGCCGACTCATCCACGAGGCTGCCTCGTGCAGTATTGATAAAGTATGCGGACCTCTTCATTTGACTGAACTTCACACGATCCATGAAGCCAGCCGTGTCCGCGGATTCTCTAAGGTGCAAGCTCAGAAAATCCGAGGTCTCAAGAACCTCCTCGAGAGCTGCAGCCTTCGCGCCGTATGCCTCTATCACAGCGGGCTCAACGTACGGATCATACGCACTGACCTTCATCCCGAACGCCAGCGCGAGCCTGCAGACCAGCCTGCCGACGAGGCCGAACCCGACGATCCCCAGAACCTTCCCATCGAGCTCGATGCCTACAAGCGGTCTTTTCACTGTGCTTGACCATGCCGCAGAGCGGTCCCGACGAAGGGCCTCCTCGGCTTCGCGGACGTGCCTTGCCAGCAATATCATCAGCCCGATGGTAAGTTCGGCCACTGCGTTGGCGTTTCGCCCGGGAGTGTAGAGGACGGGTATTCCTCGCTCCATAGCAGCTTTCACGTCGACATTGACAGGGCCACCCCGCGCGCATGCTATGAATTTCAACATGGGGGCGGCTTCCATGACTTCCCGCGTTACCGGAGCAACGTGCACAACCAGCCCCTCTGCGCCACCGGCCGCCGCGGCAAGCTCACCCGGGTCCCCTCTGTACTCGCGAATCGGTAAAGCCGAAAACGTGCCGCAAACGAAGCTCGTTTGAGTCCTTTGAAGGTCCACCACCTTAACACCTAGATGCGTATCCTGCTGTGCCTTTTCGCTGAAATACTCGCAGAGCAGTCGTGCAACTTCCGTCCCATCGTTGACAACCAGGACATTCATGTCAGCACATCACTTCCTCTCACGTCTTCTATTTCATACAGGTCCCGCAATGCGGGCGCGATGCAGGCTTATCCAGTTGGCAAACAACTGGCGATACTGCTGCAAGCGCTCAGGGTCGGGGTACAGGGTCTTGCTCGGCCTAATCACCGTGTCCGCCGCTTCCTCCCAGCTTGAAAAGACCCTCCCTCCCACCATAGCGCAGAGAGCAGCGCCCACTGCAGCCGACTCAACCTCCAGAGGCACCCGGACCGGCAGCCCAAGCACGTCAGCCACCATCTGGCAAATCGCCTCGCTTCTTGCGAGCCCGCCCGTGAGCCACACCTCTTGAGAACGCGAGCCATACGCCTTATCAAGCTGCTCGACGTTGCCGGCGAACGAGAAGGCGATGTTCTCCATGAGTGCCCGCACGAGGTGGCCTTTGGTCGTAGCCCTGGGGCCCGTGTCGTGTATCCCGACGAGAGCCCCTTCTGCAGCCGAAAGCGCGCAGTGGATATCCATCACCCTCGGCCCCATGTCCGCTCGAAGCCCACCCGCTCCAGGCGGTGCATCTCTTGCCCACTCGTCAGCCCGGGCGTAGATGTCCGCCATGGGAATGGGCACTGCCATGCCAAAAGAGCCCACGATGTCGCGCACGACGCCGGCAAACCACTGATAGACGAACCCGGCGTGACCGGCATTACTCTCATAGACCCACATCCCAGGGACCACGTGAGAACTGGTCCAGATGTCAGTCGTGGCTCCCGTGTCCGTCGTGGCCGTTGGCCGAAGCGACGCCACCACCCGCTGGATGGGTGCTGTCGTTCCGGCCACGATGGCCGTATCACCAGGTCGAACCCCCTTGCACCCGAGGAGAGCACACTGCGTATCCGGGCCTGCCGCCACCACCGGTATGCCTTCTGGTAGCCCCACAAGATCCGCCAGTTCGCCTCGGAGACCGCCGATGCGAGCGCTTGCATGGATCAGGCGCGGGAACTCGATGTGCGACAGGCCGAAGTCTCCAAGCAAGTCCCAAGACCACTCGAGACTACGGATGTTTACAAGCCCCGACGATGTAGCGAGAGCCATCTCGCAGGCTGGCACCCCAGTCAACTGGAATGCCAGCCAGTCAGCTATCATGAGGAATAGCCTAGCCCGGCGAAGCCGCGCGGGCTCGTGCCGCGCAAGCCACATCAGCCTGAAGGGGGCGTGTATGCTTCCTACGGGAGGAAACACGGGTTGCCCGGTGAGCCGGAACAGCTCCTCGCCGCGGCACTCCGCAAACTCCTCGCACTCCTTCACCGCCCTACGGTCGATGTTCGGGCCGGCATACACCGTCTGCCCCTCAGAGTCGAGGAGGAAAAACCCCTCCCTCATGCTCGTGCAGGTTATCGCCTCCACCCTGCTCTCTCGGGGCAGCATGATTGCAACAGAGCGGAGCACGCTCACCGCCGTGTCCCATACGTCGTCTGCGAACTCGACTCCACCCGGCGAAGCAGATGAGGGGTATACCAGGTTGAATCCTTTCTTATCGGAAACAACCACCCGTCCATCGTCGCCCACAGCGAGCGCCCGGATGCCACTGCCTCCCAGGTCGAGAACGAGTATGGTCCGGCCCTCTCGACGCCCGGATGAACGGAGATACTCCTCGCTTGGTGCGTTGATATCAGGCAGCATACTCCTTGCTCCTCACAAACGGCATCAAATCAACTGGTGTCAGCACGTTCCCTAAAGCATTCCTATGTTGAATGCGAAGAGCCCATAGAGCCCTGCAATGAGAAGGCACATTGAGCCCACGCTCACCGCGCAGTCGATTGGCGAGAAAGCGAAGCTCCTCACGGGAGCTACACGCCCCAGGCCAAACCCTCGGTTCTTCGAGGACATCGTCATGACGTCTACCGACTTTATCACGTGCCGAACGACGGGCACAAACAGCGGGCGGAGCATGGCCACACGCTTGAAGGGATTCCTGGTTTCTACATTCCATCCTCTCAGGGATTGCGCCGTCCGTATGATTTTTATCTGCCCCGTAAGTTCCGGTATGAACCTGAGAGCGACTGTTGCAACGAATACGACCGGAAACGGCATCCGCATGGCTACGAGAATTGACACTATGTCGCTGAGCGATGTGGTGTGAACCAGCCCCGCCACAGCCAGAATAACCGTCACCACTGTAAGACAGCTTGCGAAGAGGAAGAGATAGAGCACAACTCCGTAGGTGACCCCGGTTTCACCGAAGATAGGGAGGCCCGCCGGAGTCAGTCGCAGCACCTCCACGGAGACCCAGTCAGCAGGGTAGACTTCGAAGTAGGCCGACCGGTCCGGGCGCATGCTCACGTCTCCCCAAGAAGGAGACGAGACAGATACGCCATGATGTCATCGATCCGGCAGGAACCCTGCATAGCACGAAGCTGCTCGACATCGATACTCTCTGCAAGCCGCGCAAGAGCCTCGAGGTTCCGAATAGCCTGCACAGCGGCTTTAGCCGGATCCTCTCTCCTGGGCGCCTGGTCCACGGATATCCATCCGTCGTAGTTGAGCGCCTTCAGCTGAAAAAGAAACTCGAGGGTTTCCCACACATGCACGGTTCCCGGGACGAGGTCATCGTCCCATTCACGGTAGTTATCGTTCATATGGACGAAGAAGAGTCGCCCGCGAGACGCAGCCGTCGTGGCCGCCTCCGCGGGGTTCTCCCCGGCATTGAGGGAATGGCCGAAATCCAGGACTATCCCAAGGTTGCTCGCCCCGACTTCTTCGCAAGCAAGAATCGTTTTGTCAACGTTACTCAGCAGTGAATGGGTCCGGGGCTCCTTCGGCTTGTACTCCAGGCCTACCAGGACGTCCGGGGCATAGGCGCACACTTCTCCTAGAGAGCGCACAAGTCGGTCCCATGCTCCGCCATAATCGAGCTGAAATGGGTAGTCGAACCCATCCTGACCCATCCACACCGTGACCCTGCTGCACCCCATGGCAACTGCCGCATCACAGGTTCGTTTCACCTCATCCACGGCAGCCCGTCTGAGGCTCTCATCAAGGCACGAGAGCGACCCGAACTTCCACCGCGGCCCATTTATCGTGCCTGTTATCAGCGAGCACGCGGCGAGGCCGGCGCGCTCTAACTCGCGCCTGGTGGCGTCGATGTCAAACGGACCGACATACGGGATCTCCACAGCCTCGATGTGCTCCACTTGTCGCATCATGTCAAGCATCGTCTGAAGGTCAACCGGAGGGCGGTACTCAACAAACCTGTCCTTCGCACCGCCTACGATCCAGAGACCTGCAGCATAGCGAAACCGTGCCACGTTCACGCCTCCTTATCACCTAGCTCAAAGCCGCATGTAATTCCGCCACCTGACTGCTGCGATCCGCGGTCGGCGAGGCCCCGGGCGGTCAGTCGAGCGTCGGGACAAACGAGACCTTTACGGCGGGCTTGCCCGCAAGGGGATCGGCCTTCACTTCCATGGCCTCCCTTACTTCTCTCAGCGGGAACCTGTGCGTCACCATCACTCTTGCATTCACAAGGCCTTCGGCGAGGTACCTGATGGCGAGCGGATAACTGTTGGGACTTAGATGCCCGCCCACTATCTCGAGCTCTTTGAACTCACTGATGATGCTGAAGTCGAAGTCCGGCCTCCCAGCGTACACCCCGTACAGCAGGAGCTTGCCGCGTTTGCGCAGCAGTCGCACGCCGGTTTCCACAGATCCCGAATATCCCGACGCCTCAAGATAGACGTCGCAGCCGAGACCTGCAGTAATGTCCTTGACGGCCGCCTCCACGTCATCTCTGCCGGGGTTGAACACGTAATCCGCGCCCAATTCGCGTGCGATTCTCAGCATGCTCTCGTTTACGTCAAGCGCAATGAGACGCCTGGGGGTCTTCAGCTTCGCCACCTGAAACATGGACATCCCGATGGGTCCGAGCCCCGAGACCACGACGGTGTCCCCGAGGCTGATGGCGGCCCTCTCTACCGCATAGGTCGCGCAGGCCAGCGGCTCGATCATGACCCCCTCGACTTCATCGACGGCGTCGGGCACCTTGAACACGGTGGCGTTAGCCGGGAACCTCATGTACTGGGCCCAGCCTCCGGGCAGGGAACCGCCTAGGGTCTTGGAGTTCGTGCAGAGGTGATACCATCCCCGCCGGCAGTACGCACACTGCCAGCACGGTATTATCATCTCCGCGACAGCCTTGTCCCCGACCTGAAGCCCGTGCTTCTCGGCAGCCCCGTCGCCAAGTTCCTCCACCACGCCGATGAACTCATGCCCCGGGATGAGTGGAAACTTCGGCTTCCACGGTCCGCTGCCGTGGTATATCTTGCGCTCCGCTGCACATATGCCCCCAGCCGTCACCTTGATCACCACTTCTCCAGGGCCTGCATGTGGGCGCGGAACGTCTTCGCACCTGAAGTCTCCCACGCCATGCGCTACTATCGCCTTCATGGTGTCCACAGCGTCTCTCTCCTTCCTGCGTGCTTGGTCTTGGTCTGTTTGCGCTTCTTGCCACGACAGCTCGCTCTATCGTCTCGCCGCGATCCTGGAAATTCCGAGAGCCCCGAGAAGGATCAGCCCTTTGAAAATGTCCTGGGCCGTATAAGGAATGTTGAGCATCGTAAGTCCGTTTACCATGATCCCCATGAGGACCGCGCCTGTGAACGTTCCAATGATGTTGGGTTTGCCCGCACCTAGAACTGCATAACCGATGAAGCTCGCCGCAATGCAGTCGAGAAGGAGGCCGTGGGCTGCCATGCTCTGCGCGGAGGCCATTCTTGCAGTCAGCATCACACCGCCCATAGCTGCAAACGCTCCCGTGAGAACATGGGCGAGAACCCGATACAGGTGAACAGGGATGCCTGCAAGTCGGGCTGCCTCCATGTTTCCTCCGGTAGCGTAGAGATGTCGGCCCCACTTCGTGTTGTTCAGGAAGAGATGGGATACCAGTATTGCCGCGAGCATCACTATGACGGGAGTCGGAACGAATGCAACATACCCCTGACCGAGGCGAAGGAACGACTGGGAGATCGCCCCCGGAGCCGTTATGTAGCCCCCTCCCGGGGCAGGCTTCAACATGTTTGAGTATATGTTGAGCCCGCCTGTGTAGGTAAGCTCCACCCCCTGAGCTATGAACATCATAGGCAAGCTCGCGAGGAGGTCGTCGATCCTGAACCTGATCACGAAAAACGCGATAAGGCTACCCACAAGACCGCCAACGATCAGCGGAAACAAGATCGCAAGGGGAGCCGGTGCCAGATTCCACACCATCAATCCCGCAGCGAGCGCCGATGCCAGGCCGGCAACGGCAGCGACGGCGAGGTTGAAGGCGTTTGCGCACAGACCCATGGTGACACCGATCGCGATCACTGTCGTGATGGATATCGCGCGCAAGATATTCGTGATGTTGGTCATGCTGAAAAACCCGGGGATAAGCACGCTGAAAACCGCGAAGAGAACACCGATGGCTATGAACACGCCGTAAGCGGATAGAAATCTCACGGCAAGGTCGCCGACGCGCTTCCTTCTGTCGATAACTTCCGCGCGAACAGTCGAACCCCCTTCTCCTGCAGGAATCATGCCGCCTCACCCCCGCCGGTTGCGAACCTGAGAATGCGCTCCGGAGTTGCCGAGTCCCTGTTCATCTCCGCCACTACCCGGTGCTGGTACATGACAAGTATACGGTCAGATATCCCCATGATCTCGTCGATATCAGGCGACATGAATACCACACCGTAGCCCTCCCTGGCAAGCTCCTCCATTAGCCTGTATATCTCTGCCTTAGCCCCGATGTCCACCCCTTTGGTGGGATCGTCGAATATGAATACTTTTCCTCTCCGGACCCAGCCATGGAGCATCCACTTACCAATGCTAGTCTTCTGCTGGTTCCCGCCGCTCAGGTTCGCGACCGTCTGCCCGGGTCCCGAGCAGACAATGCGGAGCCTCCGGATGGCATCCAGGACGCGGGCCCCTTCAACTTTCCTCTTTACGAAACCAAGAATCCCGCTGAACGCGCCGATGCTCGGTAGAGAAAGGTTAAAGCCAACGTTCTCACCTACAAGAAGGCCCTGTCGTCTGCGCTCCTCGGGAACCAGGAATATCCCGTTTGCAACGGCGTCACGGGGAGAGCGGACATCGATCTCGCGCCCTTCAAGCCACACCTCTCCCGCATCACGAGTGTCCGCCCCGAACAGCATCCGGGCAAGCTCCGTCTTGCCAGCGCCGACAAGGCCGGTGATCCCCAGGACCTCTCCCCGCCTTAGGTTGAGACTGACGAAATCCACCTTCCCCGCTTTGTACAGGCGGCGGACGGTTAGGAGCTCCTCGCCCCCGGTTGAGCTCCTTTCCCTTTGATACTGCTGGTCAAGGCTCTTACCAAGCATGAGTCGGATGACGTCCTGCGCTGTGACGTCTTTTGTCGTCACAGTGTCAACCTTCCTCCCGTCTCTGAAAACAGTGATCCTGTCTGCTATGTCGAATACCTCAGGCATCCGGTGAGAGATATACAGGATCCCTATGCCGCGATCACGCAGCGACCGTATCGTTTCAAATAGAAACCTTGCTTCCTGCAACCCCAGTGCAGCGGTCGGCTCGTCAAAGATGATGAAGTGCGACCCAAACAACACCGCCCTGATGACAACCAGGAGTTGTTTTTCAGCAAGAGAGAGGTCCGCCGCACGGGTTGCAACGTCGAAGGACACCTTTATCCGCGCCTGCTTGAGAAGATCTCTTGCCCTTCGATGGAACTCGCTCCAGTTCACCCACGCGCGACCTTTGGAGGAGGCCTGTTCGAAGATGAGCAAGTTCTCTGCGACGCTCAGATGCGGCACGAGCACGGTATCCACTTCCTGATGCACGGGGCAAATTCCGGCTTGAAGAGCCTTCGCAGGCGAGATCAGCGCGATCTGACGCCCGTCGATACGCACTTCGCCGTCGTACGACTCATACGCCCCCGCCAGGATCTTCGCAAATGTGCTCTTGCCTGCTCCATTTGCACCAACAAGAGCGTGGACCTCACCCGCTTTGATCTCGAGGTCTACGCCGTCAAGAGCTCGAACCCCGGGGAAACTCTTGCCCACCTTGATCGCGTGGAGTCCGACAACGCCTTTGGATTGGATCACACTACACTACCCCCACAAGCGAACGGTTCCCCGACCCCGGGGGTGGGGGTCAACGCGGCGACCCCCACGCCGAGGCCAGAACATCGCATGTATTCCGGCGCTATTTCTTCTTCCCGACCATGGCCCGCAGCTCGCTGGTCCACGCTATTCCAGTATCACCCCAGAGGGGCACGATTTCCTTCGTGAGATATTGCCCTGGAGCCAGGGCTCGTGCGTCTTCCTGAGTTATCAGAACGGCAGGGATTTGGATGTACTGAGGCACCTTCTGCCCCGTTGCCGCCAGGTACGCGACCCGAATAGCCACTCTCCCGATCTCCGTCGGGTCACATGCAGCCGTTGCCCGCCATACGCTGCCAGGCGCCCGCATAAGTTCGAGATCGTGAGGGCTGACATCGATACTGTACACCGAGATGTCTCTTCCAGATGGTTTGATCGCCTGGCAAGCCCCGACCGCGTATTGGTCATACGGCGCCCACACGGCCTGAATCGAGTCGGGTTTCGGGTGCGCCAGAAGCACGGACTCCATGTTCGCGATCGTGCTCGGGATGATTTTCCCAATTTCGGGGGAGAACTCGGCCACGACCTTCAATCCCTTGTACCGGTCGAGGATGAGCGGGAGAATTCTCTTCCGCCTTTCCATCGGAGCAGACCCGGCCCTTGCAATGACCACGATGTTGCCCTTGCCTCCGAGGTCTTGAGCCATCCTGTTCAGGCTGAGATAGGCAAGCATGTAATCATCCTGCGATATGTCACATATCACTTCGGCTGTAGTGAGAACATCGAAGATGACGACCTTTATGCCGGCTTTCATGGCTCTTTCTATGCCCGGCGTCAACGCCTCGCCGGCGCCATGATCCACGAAAATCACATCCGGCTTCATCGTGGTCGCGTTCTCAAGCAACTGCACCTGCTTCTCCACCGAAAGCTGGGCCTCGAGCGTGACGAGATCCACGCGTCCCAGGTCCTGCGCCATGGACTTGGCGCCGTTTACCAACTGCACCCAGTGGTCTCCGTAGTTCCCCAGCGCGACGTGTACCACCTTGACGTTCTTTTCCGCGGCAAAACCCGTGATACCCACGTTCAGTAGAATCATCGTGACGGCCACAACGAACACCCACAGCAACCTTCTCCCGGCAATCATTCCTGCGGTGCACCTCCATGGTAGTAGGATGGGAATTCCCCTCACGGTCCGATGGTCGACGATCTCACATTTGTACCCGGTGACTAATACTGCTCTGTTACGTATGGAGATCCTGGTAGTGCCGTCACTTGAGCTGACGGCTGACGCACGTCACGGGTTCCTCGTCAACCGTTCCCTACGTAATCATTGAGAGCCGTCCGCTGATGTACATCACTGGTTCGGGCATTACCCGTTCCCTGTATCACACATGCAAGGGGAAGGATGAAAGGATGACGTGTGTCACTCTTTCCGCCTTACCCGTACCACCCCCTTCCTTCCTCGAGGCGCTTAATGCTGTGGCATCCTCTATCTCACCACGTCTGCCTAAGAGGCCCAGCGCCGCCGCCCACCAGGGTGCGCAACATCCTTTCGTCGAGAAACCGCGTCCTTCCGCGCGCACCCTGGGCGCTCTGGCTTAGCCGCGCGTTCGGAAGACGCGGTACTTGTAGCCGTTCCCCCGAACAAACCCGTCTTGATAGATAACCGGCTGTCCGGAATCGAGGTAGGTCACCTGTTCAAAGTGCAGCAGTGGCGTCCCTCGTTTCACTCCGAGATGTTGGACGCACTCGTTGCCTGCGCTGCATGCTTCGATTCCTATGGAGGCACTCGCGAGCTTCACGCCGTACGAAGTCTCGAGAACCTCATGGAGAGACGCGTCCACCAGGTCGATTTCGATCAGCCCGGGACACAACGCCGCCGGAAGCCACGCTGTTTCAAGATACATCGATACTCCATTCAGGACCTTGACTCGCTCCAACACGTAAACGGGTGATCCCTGGGCAACATCCAATTTACCGGCAACGATGTCGTTCGCCCCTTCTTGCCGGGCGCCAAGTATCCTCGTGTTGACAGTAAAACCCTGTTTTCTGAGATCTTGCGTGAAGCTGCTGAGATACCCCAGTTCTCGTTCGAACTTGGGACGGGCGACGAAAGTGCCGAGGGCTCTTCGCCTGTATACCAGACCTTCCTTCTGGAGTTCCTGAATGGCACGACGCGCTGTCATTCTGGATACGCCGTACGTACTGCCCAGAAGGGACTCCTCGGGGATCTTATCCTCCGGCTTCAATCGCCCGCTCGCTATCGCCGACCTGAGAATTTCCTTGAGTTGGTAATATGCCGGAATTGGCTGATTGCGGTCGATGCTACCTAAAGGACCCACTCCTCCGAGACCTCCAGTCGAAGTCGCTTGGCAGCGCCACATGTAAGATGCCGCACGCGCGCCGTATATACGTATATACTTAATGTTGCATTGCACTTGTTCTACAGAGGATGTCAGATTCCTGCCACGCCGCAACCATTTCTCAAAAAAACCGAGCCCTCGAGAACTGTCTCGGGGGCTCCCCGGTGGAATATCCTCCTTTGCTCGTTTTCCGTCGTAGTACGGCCTGTCGCGAAAAGGCCACGTCGCACCCGCTAGCAAGGGCGCCCCACTACTACTCCGCTGAAGACGCCCAAATCCTTCCTCGAAGGATCGGAAGGAACTGTCCACGGGGCGTAGAAAATATGTGGCAGGCGAAGACGCTGGTGGGTCCGTTATCATTCAGATGCCTATCATCCAGATGTCACCAGCGGTCCAAAACCATCCACGGGAGGGGTGAATAGAAGTGAGAAGAAGAGAAAAGGTTCCTGCGGTAGCGTTGGCGGTGTGTGCCATCTGCGCGGTTGTTGCTGCAAATGCCCTCGCGGCAGGATCGCCGAGCCTCCTTGAGATCTATGAGGTCCTCAAGACCAAGCAGTTCGTGGACTTGACCCATGCTTTCGAACCAGGGATACCCCATTGGCCCGGCTTTCCGGGCGAAAAGCGCGAGACCCTCTATTGGTACGACCCCGGCGTCGGCACCACCGGCTCTGGATTCTATGCACAATACTTCTGCCACGTCGGCCAATGGGGAACCCACGCAGACCCTCCGGCTCATTTTATCAAGGGACTGCGCACGCTCGACCAGATCGACGTCAAGGAGATGATTCTGCCTCTCGTCGTCATCGACGTCCACCAGAAGGTCGCCGAGAACCCTGATTACTGCGCCACCATGAACGACGTCAGAGCGTGGGAGAGAAAGTACGGCAAGATCCCGGAGGGCGCTTTCGTGGCGCTCAGGACCGACTGGTCCAAGCGTTGGCCCGATGCCGCCGCCATGCAGAACAAGGATGAAAAGGGCGTCGCGCACTATCCCGGCTGGAGCATGGACGTCCTGAAGTACCTGTGCGAAGAGAGGAAGATCACGGCGTCTGGCCACGAGACTACCGACACCGACCCGGGCCTTGCTACAAGCAAAGATGATTATTCACTTGAAACCTATATCCTGGGCCAAAACCATTACCAGATCGAACTTCTCACCAATCTCGACAAAGTCCCTGAATACGGAGCGCTCGTAGTGGTAACCTTCCCGAAACCGAAGTATGGTTCCGGGTTCCCTGCCAGGGTGTTTGCTATCCTCCCATAGAGCCGCGCGGCACTATTGGCTACGGGGCTCCACGTTATTGATTGGAGTTCTCGGGTGGCAGACAGTGCCGATCCCTCGTGCTGTGCCCCCCGCTGCGGGCGCCTACGCGGGGACCCCGCACCCCGGGGTCCCCGTACGGATGCACAGTCATGATCAACCAAAGGCGTGGGCGAGTTCAGCCTGTTCGCAACCAGGATATCTCTGCGACCTCGCCAGTGGAGACAATCTGTCCCCTGTCTGAGTAATCCGGAATGGAAAATGCCCCTTGCCGAGCACTGGGAACCAACAGAGCGCGAGTTTCGCCTGGTGCCTTGCTACTATTGACGCAAGACTGGTCCAACGGTACAATAGAGCTAAATTTAGTACTTATGGAGCAGGTAGGAAAGCACTCAACACAGTAGCCAATACGTGCAACATCAACCAGACCGCACTATATGCACCCTACCCGAAGCAGCTTTCCTGGCATTGAAACGTAGAACCGCCGGAACCTGAACCGTTCACACCCCGCTTCGCCGCCAGCGTGCATCCGCCAGCGTGCATCGCAGGCGCGGCCGCAGCGGCCGCGCCTGCTACATCCTCATCAAGCAAGGGGGGATGCCGTGCGTCGTCCTGATTTTCCGCCGATCTCCACTCATGCGGTCCCGAAAACCTAACACACATGAGGAGGGCACGAGAAGTGAGAAGCGTGTTGTCTGCGGTTGGGGTCTTCTTGCTGGTAGGCCTGTTGTTCTCGACGTGCGGTGCTGCAAACGTGATTGTGATCGGAGTCAACGCGGAATTGACGGGAAGCATCCCAGTAGTTGGCCAGTCGTGCAAGAACGCAGCGGAGATGGCGGCAGATGAGGTAAACAAGGCGGGCGGCCTCGAAGTGGCGGGCGTAAAGTACCAGATCAGGCTCATCGTCGAGGACAACGAGGATAAGCCCGAGTCGGCGGCGGCTGTCGCCCAGAAGCTGATCTCCCAGAACCAGGTGCTCGCGCTCATCGGCGCGAACGCGAGCCGCAACGCCATTCCGGCAGCGCAGATAGCTGAAAGCGCGAAGGTGCCCATGATCAGCCCCTGGTCCACGAACGTCAAGACCACCCAGGGCAAGAGATACGTGTTCAGGGCATGTTTCATCGACGACTTCCAGGGCGTGGTCTGCGCGAAGTTCGCCCGGGAGAACCTCAAGGCTACGAAAGCCGCAGTCCTGTATGACATAGCGAGCGAATACAACAAGGGCATCGCCGAGGTGTTCAAGCGGTCGTTCGAGCAGTACGGCGGAAAGATCGTGGCATTCGAGACGTACACCACCGGCGACCAGGACTTCTCCTCTCAACTTACCCGGATCAAGCAAACGGATCCCGAGGTGCTTTTCCTCCCCAACTACTATAGTGAGGTCCCCCTCCAGATCCAGCAGGCGCGTCGCCTGGGTTACACCGGCAAGGTCCTCGGCAGCGACTCGTGGGGCTTCCCGGACATCCTGAAACTTGGCGGCGCTGACATCGAGGGCCACTTCTTCAGCACCCACTACGCCCCCGACATTGCAACGCCAGTAGCGCAGAAGTTCATCAAAGCCTACGAGGAGCGGTTCAAGGAAAAGCCTGATGACGTGGCGGCACTCACATACGACTCGTTCGGCATGCTCTTCCAGGCCATAAAGGCCGCGGGCAAGCTGGACCGCGAGGCCGTGCGCGACGCCCTCTCGAAGATAACGCTATACGATGGCGTCACCGGAAAGATGAAATTCGAGGGCACCGGCGACCCCGTGAAGAGCGCGGTCTTCATCCAGATCAAGGGCGGCAAGTTCACATACTACGACAGCGTGGCGCCGTAGCTACAGCATGCGGTGTCGTCGTTCATCGCTGGCAGGCCTGGGGCCCTGTCCCAAAGTTGTCCGGGGCGGGGTCCCCCCTGCGCTCGTGGCCCCCGGCGCCCGGAACGGGCGGTACAGGGGATAACACGCAACAGCCGGCAGAAGCTCGGGGGTGATACTTTGGCTGTCATACTGCAGCAGACACTGAACGGCCTCCAGCTCGGGAGCGTATACGCTCTCATAGCTCTCGGCTACACGATGGTGTATGGGATCCTTCGGCTCATCAACTTCGCCCACGGCGACATCTTCATGATCGCCTGCTACATAGGGTTCTTCGCATCTGGCGCGTTCCTTGCGCGCCACTTGCCGACGTGGGCCGTGTTCGCCTCTACCCTGCTCACCAGCATGGTCCTCACCGCCCTCCTGGCCATGCTGATAGAGCGCTCGGCCTACAAGCCGCTGCGATACGCCCCGCGCGTATCGGCGGTCATCACGGCCCTCGGCGTCGGCCTCTTCCTCGAGCACTTCACCCTCGCCACGCTGGGCCCCGCCCCGCGAGCCATCCCTCCCCTCCTTCCCGCCGCCAACTACAACATGGGAGGGCTCACCATCTCCAGCCTGCAGTTGATGATCATAGTCATCTCGATCATCCTGATGCTCTTGCTGGACACGGTGGTGCAGAAGACGATGACGGGCATGGCGATGCGGGCGATATCATTCGACAAGACGGTCGTGCCCCTTATGGGCGTTCCGGTCGACAGGATAATCTCTCTCACGTTCGCCATAGGCTCGGCGGTGGCAGCTGCCGGCGGCATCCTGTACAGCCAGGCATATCCCATCATCAATCCGTACATGGGCGTGCGAATCGGCTGGTGGGCGTTCATCGCGGCCGTCGTTGGCGGCATCGGCAACATACGCGGCGCGATGCTCGGCGGTTACATCCTCGGGTTCGTCGAGGTGTTCACGCCCACCATCCTACCGTCGTCGACCTACCGGGATTTCGTGGCGTTCACGATACTCCTCGCCGTGCTCATAGTCCGCCCGACCGGGATCCTGGGCCGCGTGGCCGCCCAGAAGGTCTAGCGTTCGGAGAAACGAGGTGCATTCGGACGTGCTCAAGTCAAAGCGGACGCTCTTGCTCATTGCTGCAGGCCTTGCCCTGAGTTTCCTCGTGGAACGGTCCGGCCTGGTCAGCTCGTATGTCCTCCAGATCCTCATGTATGTAGGGATTAACATAATCCTCACCCTCAGCCTGAACCTGGTCAACGGCTACATGGGCGAGTTCTCCGTGGGCCATGCGGGCTTCATGGCCGTGGGAGCCTACATGGCGTCCATCGTCACGGTCTGGGTCTTCCGGAACAGCCTCGGATGGCTGGCCTTCCCCGTCGCGATCCTCGCCGGGGGCGCCGCCGCGGCCGGGACCTCGCTCATCGTCGCGATCCCCTCCTTTCGCACGAGGGGAGACTACCTCGCCATCGTGACGCTGGCGTTCAACATGATCGTGAAGAGCCTCCTCGAGAACATCGAGGCCCTGGGAGGGCCGAGGGGCTTTCTCGGCATGAACAGGCTCACGAACCTCGTCTGGGTTTATGTCTGGTGTGCGATCACTATATACATCATCCGCAACTTCGTGTATTCGAACTACGGCCGCGCCATGCTCTCAATCCGCGAGGACGAGGTCGCCTCGAACCTCGTGAGCGTGAATACCAGGCAGACGAAGGTGCTGGTGTTCGTCATATCGGCGTTCTTCGCAGGCGTGGCCGGCGCGCTCTTCGCCCACCTGGTCCAGTTCATCAACCCGAGGACGTTCTCCATCCAGAAGTCCACGGACATCCTGGTGATGGTCTACCTCGGGGGCATCGGCAGCATCTTCGGGTCTATCCTGGGCGCGACGGTCTACACCGTGCTGCTCGAACTCCTCCGCCCGCTGGGGGTGTGGCGCTGGGTGGTCGGGCCGCTTATGCTGGTCGTCCTCATGATCACCCGTCCTACCGGGATAATGGGCCTGCGCGAGTTCCTCGGGTTCGTCCCGCGCGAGGAGAGGGCCGAGCGAAGAAAGGAGGGGACCGCAATTGCCGCTGCTTCACGTTGAACAACTCACCCACTACTTCGGGGGCCTCAGGGCCGTCTCCGACTTCAACCTGGACCTCCACGAGGGCGAGGTGGTGGGGCTCATCGGCCCCAACGGCGCCGGCAAGACCACCGTCTTCAACCTCATCACCGGCGTGTACAGGCCGACGCGCGGCCGCATCCAGCTCGACGGCAAGGACCTCGTGGGGATGCAGTCATGCGACATCGTGAGCATGGGGATAGCGCGGACCTTCCAGACCATCAGGCTCTTCCGCGAGCTATCCGTGCTTGACAACGTGCGCATCGGCCACTTCTCCCAGGCCCGCTACAGCGTGGGCGCCGCCCTCTTTCGGTCCGGCCCTTTCCGCCGCCAGGAGGAGAGGGTCCGCGAAAGGGCCTACGAGCTTCTGGAGACCTTCAACCTCTCACGCTACGCCTCGAGCCCTGCGAAGGCGCTGCCGTACGGCGAGCAGCGCAGGCTCGAGATAGCGCGCGCCCTTGCGTCGAACCCAAAGATCCTGCTGCTCGATGAGCCCGCGGCCGGCATGAACCCCAACGAGATCGACAGGCTGCTCGAGACCATTGCCTGGCTCAAGGACCGCTTCGGCCTCACCATATTCCTCATCGAGCACCAGATGCGCGTGGTGATGGGGATATGCGAGCGCATCCTGGTCCTCGACTTCGGCGAGACCATAGCGGAGGGTACGCCGGACGAGATTCGCACGAACCCGCGGGTCCTCGAAGCCTACCTCGGAAAGGAGGCCTCGTGATGGCTGAGCCTCTTCTTTCCATCAGGGACCTGCACGTGTCATACGGTAACATAAAGGCCGTCAGGGGCATCTCACTGGACGTGGAGGAAGGGCAGATAGTGACCCTCATAGGCGCCAATGGAGCCGGCAAGTCTACGACGCTCCGGGCGATCTCGGGGCTGGTCAGGCCGAGTGCGGGCTCGGTCGTGTTCCGGGGGATGGAGCTTTCGAAGCTTGCGCCGCACCGGGTGGTCGAGGCGGGGATCGCTCACGTACCGGAAGGACGCGGGATCTTCGCCAACCTGACGGTCTATGAGAACCTCAAGCTAGCGACCTACTCCAGGAAGGACCGGGACAGGATCCCGGCGGACGAGGAGCGCGTGTTCGCGCTCTTCCCGCGCCTCAAGGAGAGGCTCTCCCAGATGGCGGGGACCCTCTCCGGCGGCGAGCAGCAGATGCTTGCCGTGGCAAGGGCGCTCATGACGCGCGGCAGGATCATGCTCCTCGACGAGCCGTCCATGGGCCTCTCGCCGATCCTGGTGCAGGAGATATTCAAGGTGATCGCGGAGATCAACGAGGCGGGCACCACCATCCTGCTCGTAGAGCAGAACGCCAACATGGCGCTCAAGGTGGCGCACCACGGCTACGTGCTCCAGACGGGTGAGATCGTGCTGGCGGGGGCGGCGGAGGACCTTGCGAGCGACCCGAGGGTGCGGGAAGCGTACCTGGGAGGCTAAGTGAGAGTGCAAGAATGCTCCCGACTTTGGGAGGGGTTGCCGGTGACTCAAAGAGAGGGTGCAACACCGGCAACCCAGCAACCGCTGGAAAACTCGGAGGGTCTGGTGAACCCTCACTTAGTACTGCCCTGTCAGATACGAAACGCCATCAGGTTTGGCGGGCCTGGCGGGCCTGCTGGGCTTGGTGGGCCTGGTGGGCTTGTCTGGCAGGCCGACTCTCGGCCCCGGTGGGCCCTAACTGTGCAGTCGTGTAGTTCCTGGCAAACCCGTGATGTACGGAACGGGTAAGGCGGAAAGAGTGACGCGCGGCATCCTTCCCCTTGCATGCGTGACACAGGGAACGGGTGAGGCCCGGACCAGTGATGTACATCACTGGATGGCTCTCAATGATGACATGGGGAACGGTTGAGGAGGGACCCGTGATGTGCGTCACCCGTCCCGCTTCGACGAGTGACGTATGGAACACTTCGTGGAGAACCCGTGACGGAGGGAACGGATAAGGCGGGAACGATGACGCACGTCACCGATTGGCTCCTGATGCGTGACGTGCGGAACGGGAAGAGCCTGACGAGTGACGTAGGTCACGCGTCCCCTGGCATGTGTGACGTTGGGAACGGGTAGGGCCGTGACCAGTGATGTATGTCACCCGATAGCCCTCAATGATGACGCAGGAAACGGTTCAGGATGAACCCGTGACGTACGTCACCCGTCAACTCGAGTGGCGGTACTACCAGGAGATCCAAGTGAGCTCCGTATCCGCCACAGGGCTTACAACGGCCATATTGCCAAGAGGTGCATATCTAGCGGTGCAATACTAGCTATGCACGTCAGCGCGAGCACGGGCAGAAACGCTCGTAGCCCATGAGCTTCGCCGGCCCGGCGGCGGTGACGCCGTAGAAGATGATTGGTTTATCGCGCAAGACCGCGAGGACATCCTCGACAGTCCCGTTGGCCAGCACCGTGCCGGTGGAGAGGACGAGGTCGGCCCAGTCGATGAGATCGGGGTTGCGCTCGGCGCTTTCGATGACCACGCCCTGGCGTGACGTGCCGATATTGGCCGGGTCCATGTCGGTGACGCGGACCTGAAAACTCCCTGCCCCTGCCAGGGCGCTTACTATCGCGGGCTGAAGGCCTATAACGGCGATGCGCGGGGCTAGACCTTTGCCGGAGCGACCGGCAGCGGCAGTGACGCGGCTGGCAGCGGCGCCACAGCTTACGATGTGCTCGACATGCTCGCGAAGGAGCCGCGCGCACTCATCCGGCTCGTTGTCCCGGCAGTGGAGGGTATGGTCGACAAGCCCCAGATGGCGCATGACAGCGTTGTAGGTGGCCACGAACACCGCTCGCTCGTAGTTCGTCCGGAGTGGGAGCGCGATGACGTCGGCGAGCCTGCCCTGGAACGGCGCGGGCATGTCGGTGTACGCCTGGCCGCTGCTATCGCGAAAACGCGCCTGGATCATGACCTCCTTGCCCTTCAGCAGCGGGAAGTCGCGCCTTGTTGGCACGCCGATGGCCTCCTCCGGCGCCAGCGGCCGGGCCGTGATCACCTCGACCTCATCGCCGGCAAGGTCGTGTGAACGGATTAGTTCTCTGAACTTGTCCCTGCACAAATCAAGGACCTGCACCTCAGCTCGTCCTCCTTCGTCAAGTGCGTCCTCCGCCACTGGAACCCTGCTCCCACATGGCCCCTGGCCCCCGCCGCCGCCTCTGTACCACCATAGCCCCTGGCTCACCGCGCCCCTGCGCCACCGCCTCGAGTGCTACAGCGCTCAGTGAGGGTCCGTTGATTCGTCCCCGTCTTCCAGCGGCTACCCGGTCGTCGATGTTACACTCAGGGACGGTGCCCCAAGCGGAGTGTCTTGACAAGAACAGGGTCGGGGCATTTCTGCATCTTCAATTGGCCCGCTCCACCCCGGTCGCCGCCACACCGGTCTTGCCCCGCGCGCCGGCATGCCGCTGATAGACGAAAGCGGCCGTATCGGGGCTGCGTGCCCCGCACGCGCGCGGCACGGCAGGGTACGGCAGGGCACGGGCGCTCACTCCTCAGGCGTCCCGAACCCGCACTGTTCGAACGCCTTCCTGGCTTCCGGCGAGCGCAGGTATGCAAGGAACCTCTGCACTTCTTGATCGTGCTTTGTCCCCTTCACCATCGCAGCCTCGAATACCACACTCTCATGGGATCCCGCAGGAGCCTCCGCTACTGCCCTGGCTCTCGTCGATTTATAGAGAGTGCTGCCGTAGACAAACCCGGCATCCGCTTCTCCCAGCTCCACATAGGACAGGACCTGCCGGACGGTTCTCCCATAGACCAGGCGTTCCGCCAGAAGCTTGTCGAGTCCCAGATGCTGCAGGACCTGCATGGCGTACGTTCCTGCCGGAACGATTCTGGGATCCCCGATGGCGATCTTGCGCACTGAGGGGCTTGACAGCCACTTCCAGGGGTCCCCGAACACCTTCGTGGTGCTCGGAACCACGAGAAGAACCTTGTCATGAGCGGCAACGAACCGCGTCTCCGGGGCGATGAGCCCCTCGCGCTCGAGCGTATCCATGTGGCCGCCGCCCGCCGGGAATATGACCGCGTCCAGCGGGGCACCCTGCTTCACCTGGGCCGTTATGGCCCCGCCGCTTGCGAACGTGAACGACACCGTGATGTCGGGGTTCGCCGCTTCAAGCGAGCCTTTGATGAGCTCCAGCACATCGAGCAGGCCCGCCCCCGCCCCGACGGTTATCTCGGTACGTGCGCCCGCCGCGGCACCAGAAGCAGCGGTAAGCAGCACGACAGCAACAACAAAGAGCACAGCAAACCTTCCCAACACCGACGCTGATGGTGCAAGTACTCGCTTCGCAGTTCGTGTCATCTGGTACATTTCGCGTCGACCTCCGTCCCGCAAAATGCGATCTTGAGTTGCGATCGCCTAAGCCCATTTTCCGCATTAGGAGCGCGGCCAAATTGAGAAATGACCTGCTAAAAGGCCAGTTGCCGGGGGCCTCCAACTGTTTTGCGGCACGCGACCATTGCGCCCTTTAGCTGGGAAGACGTTTCTACTGCGGAAAACGAGCTAAGTAGATCGCCACAAGTTTGCGCTGCTTTCCAGTGCGCAAGTCCTGTCGGGGGGTTGCCGGTACTGCCCTCCGGGGACGGCGCGTGCGGTGAGCCTCGTTCGAATTTGGCGTACGGGCTAGCCAAATTCTCGACGCCCCGCCCTAGCAAGCACCGGCAACCCTAACACCGCCAGGAAAAGTGTCGCAGACTTATGGCACCATACTTAGTTCGCCCCCTCCGGGCGGGCCTGCGCGCCCAGTTCGGATGGCGCCGCCACCAGGTGAGGGTTCGTTAGCTCCTCCCGGTTTTCCACCCTCCCTCAATCGCATTGCGCACGCTACCAGACCGGCTGTCGATCTCTCAGTCAATCCCCTTCCGAGAGCGATCCGGTCCCGGCGAGTGCCGCCCCCATCGCACCCGAAGCACGCCCCACCGATGTTGCCCGGGTAATTCCCGCGATGTCGCTGGCCCCGGTGCCGGTGCCAGAGTCCTCGCCACTGCCAGTGCGAAGACCTGTGCCAATGCCAGTGCCAGTGCCAGCACCAATGCCGGCGCCGACCTGCAGAGTCTGCTTCCCGCGATTCAGATACAGGATGGCGCCGCCGAGCCTTTCGGCCTCCTCGCGGTCGTGAGTCACGAGGACGAACGGGATCGCCCACTGGCGCTGCAGTGCGAGGAGTTCGTCCTGGACTGCGCGGCGCGTCTCCTCGTCCAGGGCGTTCCATGGTTCGTCGAGAAGCAGCACCTCCGGCTCGGTCATGAGGGCGCGGGCGAGCGATACCCGCTGTTGTTCGCCCCCGGAGAGCTGGCACGGGTACCTGTCCTGCAGTTGCACGATGCGCAGCATCTCGAGTATGTCAAGGACCGTCAGGCGAAAGCCGCGGCCACGCTTGCACCGTCCGCCGATGCCGTACATGACGTTCTGCTTCACCGTCATGTGGGGGAAAAGAGCGTAGTTCTGGAACACGTATCCGACCCGCCTGCGCTGAGGCGCCAAGTTCACCCCGCGCTCGGAGCAATAGAGCACCCTCCCTCCAAGCTCGATGGTTCCGCTATCCGGTCTCTGCAGCCCGGCTATGCAATCGAGGACAGTCGTCTTTCCAGCACCCGACGGCCCGAAGATCACGATGATCCCTGAGTCCCACGAAAACGATACCTCAACCGCAAAATCCGCGAGACGCTTGGTCATCTCCACCCTGAGCGAACCCATTCCCCTCTCGCACCGTCCCCTCATGCCCTCAACTTCTGCGCACCCGGCGGAACCTACCGAGTTGCCTCTCCGACCACATGCGGCTGAGATATGTGGCCGCAAAGCCAAACACGAGCATTACCCCGACGAGCAAGGCCGCGGAACTCATATCCCCGGACTCAGTCGCAACGTAGATTGCCGTCGGCATCGTCTGTGTGCGGCCCGGGATCGACCCGGCCACCATCAGGGTGGCGCCGAACTCCCCAAGGGCGCGCATGAAAGTCAGCAGGATACCAGCAATGAGGCTGGGCCACGCGAGCGGCAGGGTGATCGTAAAGAACACCCTCGCCTCTGACGCGCCCAGCGTACGCCCGGCTTTCTCAAGGGATTCGTCGATAGCGTCCAGGCCAGCCCTGATGGTGCCGTACATCAGCGGGAAGGCCACCACGGCCGACGCGATGGCCGCGGCCCACCACGTGAAGAGCAGCCGGACGCCGAAACACGCGTCGAGAAGCCGTCCGATGGGCCCGTTCTTCCCAAGGAGGACCAGAAGAACAAACCCTGTCACGGTAGGCGGCACCACCATGGGCAGGGTAAGCAGCGTGTCGAGGGCGGACTTCCCCGCGAAAGAGAGCCTCCGCATCGCCCAGGCAGCGAGCGTGGCAACGCATGCCACCACCGCCGTTGCAACGGTGGCGACGCGTATTGAAAGCAGCATTGGCGCGCCCCAGTCTGTTAGCATTATGCCTCCTACCCCTACCCCTACCTCTACCCCTACCTCTACCCCTGTTCCTGCTCCTGCGTTCGCACCCGGTTTATCGGTGCGCCTCTCCAGTCGCCAGCGCAGTGAATCGAGCCATCCTTCAGCAGCTCGTTCCTGCCGTGCCGCTCTCACACTGTCGTGCCACGATGCTTGTATCCCACCATCCCGGCGCAGCGCGCTGTCCGGCGCCGCCACGCCCGGCCGCTAGAGGTCACGCGCTCATGCTGCCCGCCACCGCTACGCCGCCAGTGCCACCTGTGCCGCCTATGCTACGCGCCTCTACCGAACGGACACAGCGGGAACGAACACGTCTTGCACCCGAGGCACAGCCCACCGTGGCCGTACTCAGCTATGTCGGTGGGGCTGAGGCTCTCACCGGCAAGGAGTCGCGGGAGGATGAGGTCGAGGAATGCCCTCGGGCGCGCCAGGATGCCCGCCGGCACGCCAAGCACCGGGGTAGCCCCGTGATACGCCAGCAGCGTCATGGCGCCAGGCGAGACCGGCGTTCCGTAGAAGACGACCCGCGCGCCGGACAGCTCGATGGCTCTCGGAGTGCAGTCGTCGGGGGACATCCCGCCTGTCACGAGGATCATGTCCACCTTGCGCGCGACCATGCCCAGGATGACCCTGGCGATCTCGTCCGCCTCGTCGGGCACTACCACAGAGTCAGCGATCGTGCCATCATATTCGGCGAGCCTGGTCGCGAGAAGAGATGTAAATGCGTCCTGGACGCGCCCCTCATATACCTCTCGTCCTGTCACCACGACGCCGGCCCGGACCGGTCGGAAAGGGATCACCTCGATGACGGGGTTCTCTCCCACGATGCTGGCGGCGCGCGTCAGGCGTGCCTCTTCCACGATGAGCCCTCTCACCTTCGCCTTCGCCACGAGGCCCCCGGGGGCCACGTTGGAGTTGGTGTGGCGCGTGGCGACGAGGAGGTCTCCGATAGCGTTGATGGCCCTCAGGCGCCAGGCGTCCACTTTGAGAAGGCCTTTGAGGGTCGCGCGTATGTCGGCCCACGCCTCGCCGGGCATCTCCACCGCGACGCCGGGACCGGAAAGCATGGTGGCGAGGCGCAGTGCGGCATCGTCCTCGTGCACCTCGCCTTTCTCGAGCTCGAGCACGTATACCACGGATTTCCCGATTCGCTGAAGCGTTGGGATATCCTCCGCAGAGATGCGATGCCCCCGCCTCAGGACTGCCCCTTTCCGCTCGCCCGGGACTATCTCTGTAAGGTCATACGCAAGCGGCAGCCCCACAGTGTCCTCTATCCGCACCTCGCGCAGCTTCATACGGACATCCTGTCCTCCTTCCAGCTCGCGGCCCACAGCAGTGATCCGGGTCTCGCCGCCAGGCACGCAGCTTCTCCGGGGGCCCGGCCGAGGCCGCCCGCCGGGCTCCTATCGCTACCTGCGGGGCCGCTTGCCGCTCGGTGCCTGGTTTACCGGCTCGGTCTGCGTGACCTGTGGCCCAGAGCAGCTTGCGGATCGTGCACCGTCGCAAGGCAAATGCCGTCCTGAGTGAGGGTGCGTCAGTCAAAGTCGGGAGCATTTCTGCGCGAGAGTGCACCCCCACTTAGCCGTGCCGCCGTCCACCTGATCGCTGAATGAGCACGTGAACCACGTTGAAACCGGATGTAGACTTCGACACGTGGAGAGGCGATCCTGCAGCAGCCTGAAGCGGGTTTCCGCCAGTGCCTCCAGGGGCGGGGAACCCGGGTCAGTGCATGCTGATGGTCCCCAGGCGGCGGCAGCGGCGTTCCACGAGGCTGAAGGCCCAGAGGCCCAGCGTGATCATAACGCCCATGAACCCGGCCAGGATGGCCTGCTCGACGTGGAGCGGCAGGAGGGTGCGGGTGCCGAGCAGGAAGACGTCCTCCCGGGTCGGCTCCACCGCCTGCACCCTGTGTATCCTGATCCCGGAGCGCGCGAGGACGGTGATGATCTCGGCAAGGACTGCGGACCCGTTGTCCATCAAAACGCTCACCTGCCAGGTCTCCTGCTCCACGGCGTGCCTGGCGATCACGCCGGCAACCCCCTGGACGGCCCTCACCTGCCGGTCCGCGTCGTCGTTCCAGTCGCTCACCTCGAGCTGCAGGCTCCTGCCCTCCCCGACGGAGTCCTTGAGCCGCCTCGGGCTGTCCAGGGCTATGATGCTCCCCTGGTCGATGATGGCGACCCTGTCGCAGAGCTGGTCAGCCTCTTCCATGTAGTGGGTGGTGAGCAGGATGGTGCGGCCCTCCGACCGGAGCGCCAGCGTCGCCAGAAACCCGGCCCTTTCTGACGCTTTGGGAACTCCTTGCGAAGGCGCACCGCCTCCACGGCAAATCCTGTCTTCGTCCCGCTCATCTCGACACCCCCACATAGGTGCGAAGACCAGCATACAGACGATGTCCCGCACCCGGCATACAGTGGCACCCGTCGGCATCGATTATAAACCGCCTACCACGCAACGTCAATAGCACTATTAATATAATTAATGTGATGGTTAATATCTCGTATCTACCTGAAGACGTTCCGGGTCCAAATCATGGTCGCGGCGGAAACTGACACGGCCACCTCGATATCCAAAACCACACGGCCCGGTGGTAAGGTATGTTCAAGGTCGCGAGCACAAAACCACAAACGACTGTGCAGAAATTGCCCAGGCTCGTGTGGTACGTCGCTCATCCGCGCTCGAGCCACGAGCGAAACGCGGCACCACCGCTGCTCCGCAGGACCCGTGGATTCACCGCCGTCGCCGACCGGGTACTGCACTCGGCCGCGCATATCGCAGTGGAACGAGCAGCCCACGCAGCAAAGCAGACCCGACAGCACAATCCATTGGGAACGGATCCACAGTAAGGCCGGGTCTGTATGGATGCTTGAAGCGGCGGCTGCCGGGATCGTCATCAACTCGCGCCCCCGCCGCTTCCTGCTCTTGCCTGGCCGCAATGGCACGGAACATGCATGAGATAATGCTGGAGGATATGACCACTCTGTGTCCGGGGAGCGCCGAGAAAAGGTGGACGGTCCCAACAGCCCTGGCAAAGCGACAAATGCGTCCACAACGACAGGTCCGCAGACGGGTTCGGCCAATCTGACGAGCATAATCATACTCTGTTACAACCAGGTGGATTACACCACCGCGTGCGTCGAGAGCGTGCTGCGTCACACGCCTGAACCAGTCGAGCTTGTATTCGTGGACAACGGTTCGACCGACGGGACACGAAGCTACCTGGATTCGCTCCTGTCCCGCACCGGCGACGCAACCTGCCATCCTCCGGCATCGATTACAGATATCAAGATCGTGCGCAACGACAGGAATCTCGGGTTCGCGGGCGGCGTGAACCAAGGCATCCGTGAAGCTGCAGGCGACTTCATTTTGCTCCTCAATAACGACGTCATCGTGACCCCCGGCTGGCTCGGCGGCCTCCACACATGCGCACTCCGCAGCACCAGGATCGGCCTTGTGGGGCCGATGAGCAACTACGTCGTGGGACCCCAGCAGGTCCTCGACCCTCATTATGACCTCAGGAAGCTTGACGAGTATGCCATGGCGTTCGCCAGGAAGCACGCCGGTCGGCTAATGAAGGTCTCCCGCGTAATAGGGTTTTGCATGCTTGTCCGACGCGAGGTCATAGACCGCATAGGAGGGTTTGATGTAACGTTCGGGACCGGCAACTTCGAGGACGACGATTTCTGTCTTCGTGCGATCATAGCAGGGTTCGACGTGGTCATAGCCGGGGACGTGTTCGTCCATCATTTCGGCAGCATCAGTTTCAAGGGTGCTCGCATGGACTACGCCTCGATCATGCAGGAAAACGCATGGAAATTCGCGAAGAAATGGCGCATTGAGCTGTCCGCCGGGGGCTACAACCCGCTCCCCATCCTGGCGCGCCGGTTCGACCCAGTATCCCATTACTTTCCCCTTGTATCTGAGTGGTCAAGCAAAGCGTTGCTGGCCGAATCGGTGAGGCTGTTTGAACAGGGCCGCATCGAGGCGTCCTATGTAGCAGTCACAAAGGCCCTTGAGCTCGAGCCGAACAACCCTGATGCCTGGCACAACATGGCGCTCATCGCCATGACCCAAAGGGACTTCCGCCTAGCCCTGCAAGCGTGGGAGAAGATTCCTCAGACAGACATGGACTCCGAACGCTTCAACCTCATGGGAATGTGCCATTTCCAGGTAGGCGATGTTGATAAAGCAGTGGAGTGCTTCCGGAAGGCCATAGAGCTCGACGCCGATTGCCCGGGTGCTCAGGAAAACCTCGACATAGCGCTCAGCTCATGTAAGAGCATGTCCTGAGGAAACAGCACGGCGTATACGATTCCTGGTGAGTGGCGGTACGAAGAATCTTCACTTGCTGAGGTGGGAAGAGTGACGGCAGGACGAACCGCCGACAGTGCGGGCAGCGCGATGAAGGCCCTCATCCTCTCCGGAGGCAAAGGCACAAGACTTCGGCCTCTAACGTACACCACGGCAAAGCAACTTATCCCTGTGGCCAACAGGCCTATCATTCACTTTGTGATAGAGCAGGTAGCAGCGGCGGGCCTTCGGGACATAGCCATAGTGATCTCGCCCGAAACAGGGGATCAGGTCCGTCAAGCCGTTGGCGATGGATCGCGATGGGGGGTTCAAATAACCTACGTCCTGCAGGAGATCCCCGGCGGACTGGCCCACGCGGTGAAAACAGCGCGCAGCTTTCTGGGGCATTCCAGGTTTCTCATGTTCCTGGGGGATAACCTCATCCAGGGCGGCGTTGGCTCCCTGGTAAACGAGTTTGTGTCAAATAGCCCCAGCGCGACGATCCTGCTAAAAGCGGTACCTGACCCGAGACAGTTCGGCGTGGCTGTGGTCGGCGCGAACGGACAGGTTCTGCGGCTCATCGAGAAGCCCAAGGAGCCGCCGAGCAATCTCGCGCTGGTCGGAGTCTATCTTTTCTCGCCCGAGATACATGAGGCCATTGACGCCATAAAGCCGTCCTGGCGCGGCGAACTCGAGATCACCGACGCAATCCAGTACCTCATCGAACATGGATGCGAGGTGCAGGCGAAAGTCCTGGACGGATGGTGGCTGGACACCGGGAAGAAGGACGATATCCTGGAAGCAAACAGAATCGTCCTCGATGAATACGCATCCCGTGCCATTGAAGGCAGCGTGGACGAGCATAGTCGCATCGTGGGTCGCGTTGCGGTCGCAAAGGGCGCGGTCGTCGCGAAGAGCACGGTGAGGGGCCCTGTTGTCATCGGAGAAGGTGCGACTGTCGTTGACTGCTTTGTCGGACCTTTCACCGCCATAGGGTCCGGGACACACCTCGAAGGCGTCGCAATCGAACATTCAGTTGTGCTGGAACGCTGCGAGCTACGTAACGTATCCAGGATCGAAGACAGCCTCATCGGCAGAAACGTCAAGGTGTCGCATTCCAGCGACAACAGGCAGGTCCTTCGGCTGTTTCTCGGGGACGATTCCGAGGTCGCGGTGTGAAGTGCGGGTTGGTGCCGATACCTCTCCAGGAGGAAGGACGAATGAAGACGCTTATTGAGGGCGTGCGGGTTCGCCAGCTCAGGCTGATCCCAGACGAGCGGGGTTACCTGATGGAGATGCTGCGCTCCGACTGGCCGGAGTTTGATCGGTTCGGGCAATGTTATGTGACAGCTTGCTATCCGGGCGTTGTTAAGGCCTGGCACTACCACAGGAAACAATGGGATCATTTCGTGTGCATCCATGGCATGGCAAAGGTTGTGCTCTTCGACGCAAGAAAGGACAGCCCAACACAGGGAACGATCAACGAGTTTCACATGGGGAGCCTGAATCCCATCCTCGTAAAGATCCCGCCCCTCGTATATCACGGCTTCACAGCAGAAGGGGGCGAGACGGCATTGATAGTGAACTTCCCGACGGAGCTTTACAACTACTCGAACCCCGATGAATTCCGAGTGCCGTATGACGACCCGGGTATACCGTACTCGTGGGGAGTAAAGCACGGATAGGACCACGCTGGGAAGGGCTGGAGCCAGTATGAGAATCCTTGTCACCGGCGCAGGAGGAATGCTTGGCCGCGACATGACGCTCGAGCTTGCCGCCAGGCGGCACGACGTCATCGCACTTGCCCATGGAGACCTCGATATCGCGGACATCGGGGCCGTGCGCGAGCGCATCAGCGCCTTACGTCCGGACGTGGTAGTGAATTGTGCTGCATATACGCGTGTAGACGACGCAGAACGAGACAGGCAGACAGCATTTGCGACGAACGCCCTCGGTCCGCGAAATCTCGCTCTTGCATGTCGTCGGGCGGATGCCGTGCTTCTACACATAAGCACAGACTACGTTTTCGACGGGGAAAAGGGAGAGCCATATACTATCTGGGACCTGCCCTCGCCCCTCAACGTCTACGGAACCAGCAAGTGGTGGGGGGAGAATTACGTCAGGTCTCTCCTTCCTGAGCACTACCTGGTCCGGACAAGCTGGCTGTTCGGTGAGCACGGGAGGAACTTCGTCACCACCATGCTGAGAATGGCGGATAGGTGCCGTGCCGACGAGCTTGAGTCCTCCCGCACAGCTTGCGCTCCTCGTGGCGTGGCGCAGGGTGTTGATGAGAGGGCAAGCGTCCGTCCCGCACGTGAAGGGGCAACCGCAGAGGATCAGCGAGCTCCGTCGAGTGGTAGACAGCACATACCGGTCGTCGCAGACCAGCAAGGTTCTCCCACGTACACCGTAGACCTCGCAAAGGCCTGCGCCGACCTTCTGGAGACCGGCTGCTTCGGCATCTACCATGTGACAAACCAGGGCGTGACCACCTGGTACGAGTTCGCGAAGGCCATATTCGCGCGTGCCGGTCTCGCCATTAACGTGCGACCAGTAACGTCGGACGAATTCGCGCGACCGGCCAGGCGCCCGAGGAACTCAGCGCTGGACGCGTATCCTCTGCGTGAGACCATCGGCTACGTTCTCCCGCCATGGGAGGATGCTCTCGCCCGCTTTCTAAGCGGTATGGGTAAGGCGCAGGAGCACCGGGAGGGTTGATGGCATGAAACTGCTTGTCACAGGCGGCGCCGGTTTCATCGGGTCGAACTTCATAAGATACGTGCTGGGGACACGGTCAGACTGGCACGTCATAAACCTGGATAAGCTTACATATGCAGGCAACCTGGAGAACCTTGCCGATGTCACCAGCAACCCGGCTTACGGAGATAGATACTCGTTTGTGCATGGCGACATCGCCGACAGGGAACTGGTGAACCGGATATTCGAAGACGAGCGTCCCGACGTGGTTATCAACTTCGCTGCCGAAAGCCACGTAGACCGGAGTATACTCGATCCCACTCCATTCATTGAAACAAACGTGAAGGGAACCCAGGTACTGCTCGAGGCCGCGAGGCGTCACGGGACTGGTCGGTTCGTGCAGATCTCCACCGATGAAGTCTATGGTTCCCTCGGGCCTGATGATCCGCCCTGTACCGAAGAAAGCCCGCTAGCTCCCAACAGCCCGTATTCGGCAAGCAAGGCGGCAGCGGACCTTATGGCCAGGGCGTATTTCAAGACCTACGGGGTGCCCGTGATCATCACCAGGTGCACAAACAACTACGGCCCGTATCAGTATCCTGAGAAATTCATTCCCGTGATGATCCTCAACGCTCTTCAAAACAAACCCCTCCCGATTTACGGGGATGGCCAGAACGTTCGCGACTGGATCCATGTCGAAGACCATTGCCGCGCAATAGTCCTCCTCATCGAACGCGGCCGGGTCGGCGAAATCTACAACATCGGCGCCAATTGCGAGTGGCGCAACATCGATCTCGCAAAGGCGATCCTCAAAGTAACCGGCCGTCCGGAAAGCCTGATCCAGTTCGTGCCCGATAGGCCGGGACATGACAGGCGGTATGCGTTGTGCGCTGCAAAGCTGTCGAGTGAAACGGGGTGGGTTCCGCGACATCTCATTGAGAATGCGATTCTCGAAGTCGTAGAGTGGTATAGACAAGGAGGTCGCCCGCGCGGGTCAGCCATTGGTAGACAATGAGTCAGGTAGAGATAACCGCTCACATCCGCTGTAACTTCATCCCCGCTGCCATGCGACTTGACCCGTTTTGTTTAGCTAGATCCAGGACTTGAGCTAGTTTGAGCCGCGTCACATCCGGTGAATAAAGTTTATGTATTATGGCTCGACCGTTGAGGGACAACTTCTCCCATAGCGATTTATCCCGATATAAGCGGATCACGGCCCTAGCGAACTCGACCGGGTCGTCAGCAACCAGTACATTATGGCCATTCACGAGTTCCATGCCCTCTGCGCCTATGCTAGTTGTTACTACCGGGACTCCTGCGGCCATTGCCTCACCGATCTTACCCTTCATGCCCGCTCCATAACGTAACGGGGCTACTGAAACCCGGACCGCTGCCAGGTAAGAGGCGAGGTCAGGCACATACCCTGTCACTATGACGTTCGCAGAGTGGAATTCTCGGACTTCGGGAGGTGGGTTATTACCTACTACAAAGAGTCGGATATCTTGAACCTCTGCATGGATCATGGGGAAGATTTCTTCGCAGAGGTATATCACCGCGTCGATATTCGGTCTATGTGCGAAGTTACCTACAAATAGGATACCTGAACGCTCTTCGAACCCCTTATTGCCGTCTAGAGACGCAGATTCATGAATGTTGGGAATCACAGCTACACAGAGATTGGGGTTCTCGCTCAGCAGCACTTGACGGTCATTCTCTGTAACTGTGATTACGAGGTCAGCCTGTCCGTATACACTCAGTTCCCTGAGACGAGTTCGCTCGGCATTAGCTATGAGCTGCGTGTTGCCTTTCAACTCTCCCTCGCGCCGCTCTCTCAAGAAATGTACGTCTACACTGTCGACGATAACGGCCGTGTAAGGTGAGAAACGTCTCACTAGCGGAAGGTACTGTCCCGCAAGCTCATAGAAAGATAGCCATGCCACAGAGTAGTTGCGTAAGCTGAGTATAGTCTCAAGATCAACCCTGGGGGCCTGGATCTTATAGCCCAGTTCTGCCATGCGCTCTGGATCCGTGGAATAGGTCAGGATCCCCATACTTCTTAGCTCATTGGCATATCGGTCCTGGTCTTGGCCATTTCTCGCGATATATGTAATGTGATACCCGGACTGTTGCATAAGACGTAGAATATTAAACAATCGCTGTGAACCAGACGCTCGATCGTAAAGAGGCATGAACGGATCAATCACAAGGATGTTTTCGCCGTGGCTATGATGCGCTGCCCTACTTATTACTGCCAGAGGGGAGGGAGGCTGTTTGCATAGAATATGTCCCCACCGTTCCTTGAATTTCATCCGATTTACCACCTGGTAGGATTTCACGCCTGTACTCACATCGGTTCCCGCTGTAACACCCTCGTAGTGTACAACCCGGCTAAATGGCTGGTAGACCACTTTGTACCCCAGCTCCCTGATCCGAAAACACAGGTCGGTATCTTCGTAGTAAGCAGGACTGTAGATGGGATCAAAGCCACCCGCAAGTTGGAATACTGATGAACGGACCAACAGGCAAGCTCCAGAACAGTAATCAACCTCGCGCACATAGTTGTATTCAGGCTTTTGAGGGTCATCACCCCTACCATAGTTCCATCCGGACCCGTCCGAGAAAATAATGCCCCCCGCCTCCTGGAGACGGCCATCAGGATAGAGGAGCATACTTCCCACCGCACCAATACTCGGGTTAGCCTCGGCAGTCTCGACCAATCTCGTCAGCCAACCCGGGGTTACTTCAGTATCGTTATTCAAGAACACAAGATATTTGGTACTGCTTGTAGAGGCAGCTTGATTGCACGCCTCTCCAAAGCCGATGTTTGTCGAATTGCGGATTGATCGTAAGTAGTCTGCGAGTCCCGCAAGAAAGTCGGGGGTACTGTCAGAAGAGGCATTGTCTACGACGACTATTTCATAAGGGTACCCCTCCGTGTTTTGGAAAATAGATTCCAGGCACTTACTCGTATACTCAACTTTATTGTGGACTGGAATTATGATAGTGACATCAGCGGGCTTCATGGAATCGGCGGCCAAATCCCTTGAACCAGAAGATTCCAGGTGATTCTCGCTGGTGCCTACCCCACATGTCTTTGACCCTAACTTTGTGGCGGATGCCAGCATTCGTTCGGCAGAGGAGAGACTCTTGTGGTCAAGCGCGCTCTCTTCCGGAGCCAAAACTCTCGAAGAATTTGTTGCTACGATCAAAAACTGATAATCATGACCTTCCGCAGACAGCCGGTGACCATTCAGACCGAAAGCATTGAGACTAGACACAATTGCGGGAGGGATGGTTCCCCCATCGAAGTTTCTCACTGCAGTGATCTTTATGATGTTCCATCCCACACTGTTAAGCAACTCAACTATTGATGTTTTTGTGAAGAAACGTAGGTGGGTATCGTCGAGAATCCCGGCGTCGCAATACCTCCACTCCCCGTTTATCAAATCCCGAATTACCGACCAGTGGGCCACGTTCGGCACGCTACAAATGATGTTCGCTCCATCTCTGAGACAGCAAGAGAGAGCAACAAGGGTCTCCTTCGGGCATCTTAGATGCTCGATAACGTCGGACAGGATTAGGCAATCGTAGTACCCTTGTGGCAGATCTCTCGCGAGAATCTCAACGTCTCCTACATAAACCTTATCCAGCACATTCCTAGCTTTATCAGCGACTTCAGGCATAAGTTCTATACCGACTACTTCCCGATCCGGACGTAGCCTTTTTAGTTCCCTGCCAAGTATGCCGGCCCCGCACCCAACGTCTAGGATTCTTAAGGCCGTATCTGGAATTAGAGCCAAGATCTCAGGCCTTAGATGGGTATAGTAGCTCCAATCCTTCAAGCTGGACCGACCCCCCTTTTCTGGACATCTAGGCCTTAACAGCAGGTTCTCCGCCATAGCGTGCGTGCTACGCCCAACTATGGCGCAGTTGCCCGTCTCGTTCGCTTCCCATACTACTGCAAGCTTCTGCTCTGCCGTGTACCGCCTACGTGTCACCTGTACTCTACGCCCTCGCTGCTACTCTACCACCCTAAGGCTCCTCCGTCCAGACCAGTTGGGGGGCTGCCGGGCTGTGCGCAAGTTCGACCAATCGCTCAGGAGGCATATCCTCCGCAAGGTTGCTAGAATACCACTTCGGGTCTCCCTCATCGCTGGGCAGAGCCCGCTCACAAACAGGCCATCCCATGGGTCCGGTAAGGCCTGGCCTCCAGTTAGCATTAGCTGTTGCGAGAGTACAGACCTGCGCTTTAGTTTCGGGATTCAACTGGGCAGGGTTGCCACTTTCCCTGTGAATGCATATTGAATCCAGGACTATCTGAGAGTCTCCTGCTGGGATTCATGAGTGATGGTTAGCATGTTCTATGCCAGCAGACTCGGGTACAGGGGATATCCCCGGGGCGGCCGAAAGACAAGTTGAGCTCCATAGGGGCAAACAGATTTGTTCAAGAAGGCATCGGCAATTTCTTCACAGCGGGCCGTATACCTGCTGACATTCGACAGCCCACAGACACTCCGGAGAGCCCTGCTCAAGATGGTAATACTCTACCTCGAGACCGAATGACACCTCGAGGAAATCCTCAATCTCACCATAAACGAGGACATTGATTTCTTCATCTAGGGCTCATGGCTTCGACGAGTCACCCGACGAACGGCAACAACCATCTCAGCACCCCGTTCTAGAGATGTCACTGCATACGTAGTCAACAGCGGCTTGGAGGTACTGGCTATCTAGCATGCCGACGGGGCTTGGGGTTTCGGAGACCCGCACGGGCACGCGGAGGTCGTCGAAGGAGAACCCTTCGCGGACCTTGAAAGCGTACTTGCGGCTGTGTATCTCCGTGCCGATCCTTTGGAGATCCTCGGGAGCGCGGTCAAACCCGGCTACGCGCAGTGCGGCGGAGGCGGTCTCGGGGTGGTATATGCCTCTCGCGAAGAAGCACACCACCAGGCTGGACAGGACCTGCCGCCAGCGCTCCTCCTTCAGGATCTCGCGAGCAAGCTCGTCCGGGCCGACCTGCCTCTTCGTCAACACCTTCTGGTCGATGCTGTATCCGGCGTTGTCCAGGTGGCTGTGCCGCGCGCCCACCAGGAACCCCAGGTATGCCCCAGGACCCGTGTGATAGCCTGGCATCTCGTTGCCGCCGAAGGCGAGGGCGAAGTCTTTGCCGCCGTATACCGAGGCAGCGTGCTCGACGCCGCGCGCGAGGGCCGCGTAGAACTCGTTCGGCTGCTCCACGATGCGCCCGACCGCCTCCAGGTAGACAGGATAGTCGCCCCATGCGAACCTCAATCCGCCCGTCTGCTCATCGGATATCAGTCCGCGCTCCTGCGCTTCGGTCGCCCACGCCAGAACGACGCCGCTGCTCATGGCGTCCAGGCCGTACACCTCTATGCGGTCGATGAGCTTCAGAAGGCCCTCGGGGTCCGACCCGCCGAGCATCGAGCCAAGCGCGTAGATGAGCTCGTAGTCGTATGAGATCATGCTGGTCTTGTAAAAGTAAGGTTCGTTCTCGTCAGGCTCCCGGAGCGCCGCAATGTGTATGCACCCCACCGGACAGTGAGAGCACGCCAGCCTCCGCCCCAGGTAATGCTCGGCCAGGGCCTCGCCGCAGATACGGTCAGCCCCCTCAAACCTGGCGTCCTTCAGGTTACGCGTGGGCAGGCCACCGAGGGCGTTCAGGGGCAGGATGTTCTCCGGCGTCCCGAGGTCGTGGTATTTCTTCATGACCGGCGATGCCACGGCCTCCTGGTATATCTGGTCGTATACCCGCCGGTATTCCGCCGCCCCGAACCCGCCCCCGCCCTCGCCCACCGGCAGCGAGTGCTTGCCTGACACCACGACCGCCTTCAGTTTCTTGCTGCCGAAGACCGCGCCAAGCCCCAGCCTGCCAAAATGCCTGTAGCTCTCCGTGGTAACGCAGGCGTATGGTATCAATTTCTCGCCCGCCCTGCCGATGCGCATGATGCTGCGGAGCCCGGCCGCCGGCTCGTTCTCCCGAATGATGCGCCCCACGGTGAAGCTGTTCCTCATGCCCCAGAGGGTGCGGGCGTCGCGGAAATGGACCTCGCTGCCGTGGATAGCCACATACCCTGGGATATCGTTCGCTCCTCGGATGACGATCGCCCCGTACCCGGCCGTCCGGATGGCGACGGCGCTGCGCCCCCCGGCGTGGCTCTCGCCGAGGTTGCCGGTGTGCGGGGACTTGAACATGGCCACGGTTTTCGAGGCCAGGGGGAACAGCCCCGTCAGCGGACCCACCGCAAATATGATGGGGTTCTCGGGGGAGAGCGGATCGGCGCCCTTAGGACACTCCTCGTGCAGGAGCTCAACCGCCACGCCCGCCCCGCCCATGTTCTTCTCGAAGAGGTCCTCCCTCTGCTCGACCCGGTACCGCTTCTTCGAGAGGTCGATATAGAGGACGTTCGCGAGAGGATCACCCTTAAGCATTCGCCTCCACCTCCTCTGCCTTCCGCGTCGCGTCCGCAGCGCCACCATCCGGCCCCTCCGCCCCTGCGGCCATGCCGGCCTGCGGCGGAGAGCTATCCTTCTCGGCCCCCTCGGCCTCCTCCACACGCTCAGCCTTCCGGGCCTTCTCAGCCTTCCCGGCATTGTCGGCCAATCCGGCACTCTCCACGTTCTTCCCTTTCACCACGCTCAACACACCATGTGGACAGAACCTGGCGCAGTAGCCGCAGTGGGTGCAGATCATGGGCTTATTGGTCTCGTCATCCCAGAAAACCGCGCCTATGACGCAGGCATCACGACAGTGGCCGCAGCCTATGCACTTCGCCGCGTCCAGCCGCACCCCGCCGCCCTTGCGGACTTGCAGCGCGCCCACAGGGCACACGCTCGCGCACGGCGGGTCGTCGCAGGCCCTGCAGACCACGACCTTGAACCCCCGCTCCATGCCACCGATGGACCTGACCCCTATGCACGTGCTGGCGAGGCCCCCCTCCCCAAGCCGCCTCGCGCACGCAAACATGCAACTCTGGCAGCCAATGCATCTTTCCGTGTCAACTACAGACAATCTCATGAGCTGTCCGCCCCCTTTCGGGAGGAAACCCCCAGCGGTATGGAGCACACTTCTACATGAACAACTCGCTGTCCTGCTGTCCCGGAGACATCCACATCATCCGCGAGCGACAAAGTGGCCAGTGATGAGCCACTCCCCTCTCCCCCGCCATGTGGCTAAAAAGCGACCACCTCGCCCGGTCTTGGGTGCGCAAGACGCCGGGAGTGGCTAAAGCCTGTCCGCCTCCGCTCCGCAAGGCGTTCACCTGTTGGACGTGCCTCCGCCGGGGACCAGGCGCAGCGCCAGCAGCACGATGATGGCGAGCAGGGTCGCGGCCGCCACAAGCTCCCACGAGGACAGGCGCAGCATCGGGAGGAAGAGGCAGGGCTTCAGCAGCCGAACTACGGCCTCACCCAGCTTCCAGGCGCCAAGCTGCCAGGTGAAGCACCACGAGAAGGACGCCAGGACTGACGCCGCCAGGTATTTCCGCATGTCAATGCCCATGAAGCCCGACGCCAGTATGGCAGGCGTCCTTATGGGGCCGAACCAGCGTCCGATGAACACGGTGGCGGCGCCGTACTTGAGGAACCAGTCCTCCACTCGTGAGAGATCGACGCGACTCAGGATGCCCCCCTGGGCAAGGCGCCGGGGCAACCTCCGTGCCTTGGGCCGGCTGGAGCGCCTGGCTGCTGTGAGCGCCGTACCTCTAGGTGTGAGTTCAGAAGTCCATGCCGGTTTGGGAGAAGATTCCGGGTTGCCGGTGCTTGCACGACGGGGCGT
>JASEJE010000008.1 GCA_030024085.1 Bacillota bacterium
GGCGAAGCGCGCCCCGCTTGGGGCGCCGTCCCCGAGTGCAACACCGGCAACCCTGGACAGGACTCACCCGCTGAAAAGCAGCGCGAACTTGTGGCGATCTACCTAGAGAGATGAGTGTGGCCTCGCGGGCTGGCGCGGCCTTACTACCAGCGGATTTCCGGTTGACGGCCCTTGCACGACGGGGCTTTCGGACTTGATGTGCGGGTGCATGAACTGGCGATAGTGCGTGAATCTGGCCCAAGCGGTCTGGAGGTGGCGTGGTGACAGTCTCCCTTGTTTGTGGGCTTCTTGGGGGCCTCGGGCTCTTCATCTACGGCATGATGCAGATGGGAGACGGCCTGCAGAAGGCAGCCGGTGACAGGATGCGGCGGATTCTCGAAATCCTCACGGCGAGGACATGGATGGGAGTCATGGTGGGCGCGTTCGTCACGGCCGTGATCCAGAGTTCCAGCGCGACCACGGTGATGCTCGTGGGTTTCGTGAACGCGGGTCTGATGACGCTGAAGCAGGCGGTTGGGGTGGTCATGGGGGCCAACATAGGCACCACCATGACGGCGCAGCTCATCGCGTTCGACCTTGCGGATCTCGCTCTTCCTGCCGTGGGCCTGGGCTTCATCATCACCTTCTTTTCGAGGAAGAAGATCCACAAGTACCTGGGCCAGGTGATCCTCGGGTTCGGCCTCCTGTTCCTCGGCATGACCGTGATGACAGACACTATGAGGCCTCTTCGTGACAACCCCGCATTCGTGCAATGGATAGCCGGCTTCGGGAAATACCCTCTCCTTGGGGTCCTTGCGGGTGTCGCGATGACCGTCACCATCCAGAGTTCCAGCGCGACCATCGGCCTCCTCATGGCCGCGGCCTCGCAGGGCCTCGTCGGATTCGATGCGGCGATACCCGTGCTCTTCGGCGACAACATCGGGACGTGCATCACCGCGGTCCTCGCAAGCATCGGCGCGAGCCTCTCGGCGCGCAGGACGGCTCTCGCTCACGTGCTTTTCAACGTATTTGGTACCATCATGTTTCTCACGCTGCTTCCTCTCTTCAAGGTGTTCGTTCACGCGGTCACCCCGTCGGGTGACATCGAGCGCCTCATAGCGAACGCCCACACCTCGTTCAATGTGCTCAACACCCTCGTGTGGCTGCCCATGGCCGGCCTCCTTGCGCGTATCGCGACCGCGGTGTACCCCGGGCAAGAGGTCATCATGGAGCATGGTCCGAAGTACCTTGACAGGCGCATGCTCTCCACCCCGTCCATCGCCTTGCAGCTGGCGGTGAAGGAGCTTGTCAGGATGTCCGGAATCGCGCGCGAGATGGTGAAAGATGCCGGGCAGGCGCTCCTTGCCGGGAAGCCGAGCGCGGTGTCCAAGAGCATAAACGCTCGTGAGGAGGTGGTGGACAACCTCCAGGCGGAGATAATCCTGTACCTGTCCACTCTCATGGCCCAGGGTGTGCTCACGCAGCCCCAGTCGACCAGGCTCGCTGGCATGCTGCACGTGGTGAACGACATAGAGCGCATCGGCGACCATGCCGTGAACATATCCGGGTTCGCCATCGACAGGGTGGAGCAGGGTCTCGAATTCTCGGACGAGGCCAAATCCGAGCTTGCTGACCTGTTCGCCCGGGTGGACGAGGTCATATCCGACGCCGTCCAGGCCCTCGAGAGGAACGACCCCGCCCTTGCCCAGGACGTCTGGGAGAAGGAGAAGCACATCGACGAGCTCGAAGACGTCCTGCGGACGAGCCACCTCAGAAGGCTCAACCAGGGCAGGTGCTCGCCGGCGTCCGGGGTCATCTATGTCGAGGTCGTGGACAACCTCGAGCGCATGGCCGATCATGCCGTGAACCTCGCGGATGCGGTGGTTCAGAACACGCTTCCCCCTCACGAATAGACCGTTTACGTGGAGGACGTGCGGCGCGCCTGCGGGCGCTTTTCGCGCGTCGCCGCCTCCGCCTTCGCCTCCGCCTTCGCCTCCGGCTCAGCCTTCATGTTCATCTTCACCTTCGTCTTCGCCTAAGTATGGCGCCACAAGTTTGCGCCATCTTCCCTGACGGTGTTGGGGTTGCCGGTGCCTGCTAGGGCGGGGCGCCTGGAATTTGGCTAGCCCGCGCGCCAAATTCGAACGCATCTCACCGCACGCGCCGCCCCCGGAGGGCAACACCGGCAACCCTGGCAAGGGCTCACCCGCACGAAAGTAGCGGGAACTTGTGGCGATCTACCTGGGTCTGCCCCCCTGTCTCTGTTCCTGCCTCTATCTCCGCCCCAGGTGCCTGGCGCCCGGTAGCGGGCGGGTGGAGCGTGCCATTGTGTGCCCCTTCTGATTCCTGGAGGAATTCGCGCGGCCGCGTAGAAGTTCCCAAGGCGGCACGGAGGTCCTGCTATGCCTGGAACTACCAGACACCTCATTCGGGAGAGCAAAGCGAAGAAGGTAACACCCCGGAAGAAACCGGTGTGGCGGTACCGCACCCATCTCCTGGCCCTTCTGGGCACCCTGGTGGCCGGGTTCGGTGCGTTCGGTCTGGTGTGTCTCTTTTCGGATATGCCTGGAGCCCGGTATGATGCCGGGGCCGTTGGCGAGAGGGTGGCCCATGCACTGCGGGTGGTTGCCGGCGAGTGGGCCGTGGTCATCCCGCTTCTCCTGGTAGCTCTCGGGGTTGCCATTGCAGTCGAGCGAGAGGCGACCACGACGGCAGCGCGCGCAAGCGGGCTTGTTTGCATCGCCCTGGCCCTGCTCGGCCTGTCGGGTTCGGGAGATGTCGGCGGCGAGGTCGCGAGACGGCTTTCGTGGGCCGTTGGGAGAGCAGGCGCCGCGGTGGCCGGCGGGCTCGTTCTCCTGGTCGGCGTCAGCTTGGCCGCGGATGTGCCCATCCCGAGGCTGGTCGCGGGCCTCTGGAGGTTCGTCGTGCATGCCCTCAGGCTGGGGTGGAAGGCCATTGTCATTTCCGGACTTGCGGCGTCGTTCGTGGGTCGGCGCGTCCTTCTACCTCTCTTCGAGGAGCCCGAACCGTCGGCGGCGGATGACGCCGCCGCAGGCGACCTGGCCACCATGTCTGCGGGTGGCGGGGCAGCGGCGGGTGCTACGGTCGGGGCCGCCGAGGGCAAGTCCGGTGGTCCAGGAAGAACACGCAGCAACGCGAAGCGCGAGGCGGCGCCGGTGGTCGACGGTCGCACCGCGGGCGGCACGGTTATCCCTGGCAAGAAGGTCGAACCCCCTTCCGGCGGAGGCTACGCGTTGCCCCCGATAACCCTCCTGGGGTTCCCTGCACGACCGGCCAGATGGAAGCAGAGCGAGACGCCCGACCACTCGAGACTGCTTGAAGAGACCCTCGCCAGCTTCGGCGTGAAGGGCAAGGTGGCGCAGGTGGACCGGGGTCCGGTGGTAACCAGGTACGAGCTTGCGCCCGCTCCCGGCATCAAGGTAAGCAAGATCATGAGCCTCGCCGACGACATCGCGCTCGCCCTGGCGTCGTCCGGAGTCCGGCTCGAGGCGCCCATACCAGGCAAGTCCGCAATAGGCATAGAGGTCCCGAACCCGGAGACATCCTTCGTTTACCTCAGAGAGGTGCTGCAGTCGAGCGAGTTTCAAAGGCACAAGAGCAAGCTCGCGATAGCCCTGGGCAAGGACATCGCGGGTAAACCGGTGGTCGGCGACCTCGAGAATATGCTTCACCTGCTCGTCGCCGGGGCCACAGGCTCAGGGAAGAGCGTGTGTCTCAACGCCCTGATTGCGAGCGTCCTCTTCAAGGCCACGCCCGAAGAGGTCAAGCTCCTCATGATAGACCCGAAGCGTGTCGAACTCACCACTTACGACGGAATACCCCACCTCCTGGCACCCGTGGTGACCGATACGAGGGAGGCCGGCGGATACCTGCGCTGGGTTGCGCAGGAGATGGACAACCGCTACAAGCTCCTCGGGGCGAACGGCGTGAGGAATATAGACAGGTACAATGCCCTTTGCCGGTCCGGCAAGCTCCATGACCCTGAAGCGAAGCCCCTCCCATACATAGTCGTCATCATAGACGAGCTGGGCGACCTCATGATGGTGGCCCAGAAGGAGGTGGAGGACGTCGTCTCACAGCTTGCCTTCATGGCGCGGGCTGCCGGGATCCACCTGGTTCTCGCCACACAAAGACCTTCGGCTGATGTGGTCACAGGGATCATAAAGATGAATATACCGTCGCGGATAGCCTTTGCCGTGCCGTCACAGGTCGATTCCAGGGTCATCCTTGACACCGGGGGTGCGGAGCGTCTTCTCGGAAAGGGCGACATGCTGTTCTTCCCGGTCGGGGCGCCAAAGCCCATCAGGGTGCAGGGCGCATACGTCTCCGACTCGGAGATCGAGGCCCTGGTCGACTTCGTGAGGGCCCAGGCGGAGCCGACGTATGTCGCGGAGAGCGTGACTCGGGAAGCCACCGATGGCGAGAGCCTTGGAGAGGAGGACCCGCTCTTCGAGGAGGCGGTCAGGCTCATACTGGAGACGGAGGAGGCGTCCATTTCGAAACTCCAGCGAAGGTTCAGGATTGGATACACGCGCGCAGCCCGGCTGATAGATGCCATGGAGTCCAGGGGTATCGTGGGCCCGTACGAGGGCAGCAAGCCGCGGAAGGTCCTCGTGACACTCGAGAGGTGGGATGCGATCCGGGCGAGATCCCGCGATTCGTGAGGAAAGGGCCGCCCTGGTTGGAAAAGCCCGCGAGCGTGCCGGGAGGAGGGATGCGATGTGCGCGAGATTGGCGAGCTTCTGAGGAAGGCGCGGGAGGCAAAGGGTCTTGCCGTTTCCGACGTGCAAGAAGCGACGAAGATACGCGGTCGCTACCTGGAGGCGATGGAGGAGGGGGACTTCGATGTTCTTCCCGGGGAGGTGTACGTCCGTGGCTTCCTGCGTACCTATGCAGAGGCCGTAGGCCTCTCCGGGGACGAGGTTGTGGAGCGGTACAAGGCGGAGCGCGCCAGAATCGAGGCAGAGAAAGCCCAGGAAGCACCTCCCGCCAGAGACCAAAACGTGTCGAAAAAAGCCAGAATTCCGCGACACTTGCTGATCGCTGTCGGGGCGGTTGCTATCGTTGCGATCGTCACAGGGGTGGCCATATGGCGTCACAGCCATGTACCGGCGGGACCGACCGACGTGTCGCACGAGCATGGGCCGGCGGATGTCGCAGCAGGTGAAGCGGATGTTGGAGCAGGCGAGCCTGTGAGCTCGTCTGCGGACGTGGCCCTGCCGGACACGCCCGCCGAAGGGTTGACGCCAGGGCCTGGCCATGTGGCTGCGCTCGGGCCTGCCTCACAGGCAGCACCGCCAGCGGCCGCTGTAACCGATGCCGCCGAGGTGGCGCCCGCCGGGATCCCCGCCGGGGACGGCGGCGCCAACATGCGGCCGGTTGCCCATCCCGGTGAGCTTTATCAGCCACCGACAACAGGGTCCTCGCCGGCAACGGGTCCCGCGGGGGAGTCACGCCCCGCCACCGATGGGCACGAGATTTCCGTGGTTATAACGGAGCGGTGCTGGGTCAGGGTGATGGCCGACGGGAAGGTGGTCTTCGAGCGTTCGATGCTGGCAGGGGAGGAGGCCACCTGGCGCGCTACGAAGTCTATCCGCATCAAAGTCGGTAATGCCAGCGGCATTCACGTGACCTACAACGGAGTCCACCTTGGGGCACTCGGGAAATCGGGTCAGGTCATCGAGCGGACGTTTCCGGAATATTGAAGGCATGGTTTTCCATCGACAAACATGGCGTCATATCAACATTTTTCGCCCCGGCAAGAAGGAGAACGCCGAATCGAATCGAATAGCAAATGTCAGAGGTCAGGCCAAACCGTATGACCACAGCATTTGCAGGCTGGGAGGAGGGACGATAATTGAATAAAGCGGAACTCGTGGCGAAGGTCGCCGAACAGACGGGCGCGAAACGCAAGGACGTCGAGAGGATCGTCGGCGCGACGCTGGAAGCCGTGGAGGGTGCTCTCGTTTCGGGAGACAAGGTCCAGCTCGTGGGGTTCGGCACTTTCGAGGTGAGGGAGCGCGCTGCCCGGATGGGTAGAAACCCGCGGACCGGCGATTCCATCAAGATCGCTGCATCCAGGGTGCCAGTATTCAAGGCCGGCAAGGCTCTCAAAGACAAAGTCACCGCCGAATAGTCCGAAGCATATAGTCGATTCCGGAGCGGTCACGGGTTGCCTCGCGGCAACCCATTTTCCTCTCTGCGGCGGCGCTCGGCACGCGAGCAGATGACAAAAGGGGCAAAGATCCTCGCGGACCTTCTCGCCGGCTGCTTCTGATCCCTAGTGAGGCCGCAACGACCTTTCGGCCGGGGCAGCCTCTAGCTGCAGTACATTGCAGAACCAGAGGCAACCTTTGACCGACTGGCAGAGATCCTGAGCAGACCATACACGATCTTTCAACCGTACACAGACTGCCTTCGGACCAGTGCAAGTCTTGGCTCGGCCAGGAGCGACTTCTTTCGAACCCGGCAAGACCTTTCGGCCCGGACGGATCCTTGGGAGGCCGCACTCTGACCTTCGCTCGGGCGGCACAAGCGTTGCATCCGCAAGGACAAGCGCCACCTGTCGCTCGATCGCCGTGAGGCTTTCCGGGCCTGCAGCGCCCGCGAGAAGGCGCACGGCGGTCTTAGCTCGGCCCAGCGAGGACCTTTGCAAGCCTATTATGTCCACGAACGCGCGAAATAAACCGAGACTTGCGGGCAATAATCGCATGTACAGGAGCGCGTGAAGGGCGATTCCTGCAGTGGGTGCGAGGGGGCTTTCATGATGACCAGGGTGGACCTGCACGTTCATTCGACTGCGTCTGACGGGCGCTATGCGCCCCAGGAACTTGTGAGGCTGGCATCCGACCGGAATGTGGCTACCATCGCAGTCACAGACCACGATACCGTGGACGGCGTGCAGGAGGCCATGCTTGCGGCGACGAGGTTTGGCGTGCGCGTGATACCCGGGGTCGAGCTCTCCACTGACGTGGAGGAGAGCGAGGTACACATCCTTGGGTACCATGTTGATACATCGTTGCCACCATTTACCATGCACCTTCGAGTGCTGCGCGAAGGCAGGATGCGGCGGGCGGAGAGAATCCTGGAGAAGCTGGCCGGGCTTGGCATCGAAATCCCGATGCCGTACGTGCTGAGCCTCGGTAGGGAAGGCTTTGTCGGCAGAAGCCAGATCTTCCGTGCCATGGTCAATCTTGGCCACGCGAGGGCGGAGCGACGCTACGGTGACTTCGAAAAGTACCTCGGAAAGCAGGGCCTTGCGTACGTCGAGCACTACGGGCTCACCCCGGCGGAGGCCGTCAGGCTCGTGCTGGCCGCCGGAGGTGTGCCTGTGCTGGCTCATCCCGGCAGGACGGCCGGGGACGCCCTCCTTGAGGAACTCGTAGATGCGGGGCTGCAGGGGATCGAAGCGTACTACCCGACTCACGGTCCTGAACTCACCAGGCGGTGGGTCGAGGCGGCCAGACGCCACGGCCTCATCGTGACGGGCGGAAGCGATTTCCATGGCGTGGCGCCGGACGAGCCTGCCGTGCTCGGCGACGTGTTCGTGCCCGGGAGCGTCGTGGACGACCTCGACATGAGATGGCGCGAGCTTGCCGCAGGTGAAGGGAAGAGGGCAGGCCTGTCGAAAACCCTATAGAAAGACGGCGGGGCTCACGCCCTTGCAGGGAGAGGGATGGTATGTCGGGTGAAGGTGGAGCGGCAAAGCGGCTCCGGCTCAGGCGACTTCCGGGCAGGCTGTTTCCAGACCGGAAAACCGCGGCTGTTCTCGCGTTTGCGGTCATGATGGGTCTGGGTGCCGTCTCGTGGCATCTTGCCACCTCGGGGCTGGATGACGTCGTGGGATACCGTAGCCCGTATGCGTCCCCCATTGAGCCTACCGATGCCGCGGGGCGACTTACGAGAAGGCTCGTGCTGGTAATCGTTGACGGTCTCGGGTTTGCCGGGACCAATGAGATGCCAGTGCTGAAGGATATCGGCAGCCGCGGCGTGGCGTTCTCGCTCCTGGTAGACCAGCCGTCGTTTTCGCTTCCCGGGTGGACCACGCTCCTCACGGGTGCACCCCCGGAGATCTCCGGGGTGACCACCAATGGATACAGGGGGCCCATCGCGGTGGGCAGCCTTTTCGACGCAGCGCGGCGCGCCGGAACAGGGACCGCTCTCATCGCAACCAGAGAGTGGAAAGAGCTTTTCGGCGCGTCCGCGGCCCGTGCGATCTATGTCGATGCGCCCGGCCCGGCGGATGTCGCTGCGGCCAGGAAGGCCGATGACGAGGTTCTCCGTGCAGCTCTCGGCGAGATGGAACGGGGTGGCACCTGCCTCATCGTCGTGCATTTCTCGTCGGTGGACGCCGCGGGGCATGCTTCGGGCGCGGCAGGCGCTGCTTACAAGGATGCGTCGGCCGAGGTGGATGCGAGGATCGGGAAGATCCTGGCAGATCTCGACCTCACCAGCGACACCATAATCGTGACGTCCGACCACGGGCACACAGGGCGAGGCGGGCACGGAGGGTGGGAGGAAGACGTGACCAGAGTGCCGCTGGTGGCCGCCGGGGCGGGGATAGTCACGCCGGCGCATCCGGGCCCGGATCTTCCATGGGCGCCTGCCCGCCACGTGGACGTGGCTCCCACCTGCGCGGCCCTCCTCGGGACGCCTGTTCCCACGCACTCACAAGGCCAGGTCCTTTTCGAGGCGCTCGACGCGGCCCGACACGTGGCCTCCGAAAGGGCGATAAGGCAGGCGGAGGCGAGGCGTGCTTTCGCCGAGGAGTACGCCGGAGTGCTCGGAAGCCGGCTTCCTGCGATAGAGCCCACCTCGAGCGCTACCCTGCTTCACAACGATGGCCGCTACGATGAGGCGTTCGATCTTGCGCTTGCGATCGATGCCGATACAGCCACGGCGATATCCGACGCGCGCGAACGGTTTCTTGGTGCTGGAAGGCTCAAGAGGCTGCCGGCGGGCGCCCTCGTGCTCGGGGGCCTGGCCTTCGGGCTCGTGCTTCTCGTCGGAAGAGACGTTCGAAACGTAAGGATTCCCCTTATTGCGGCGACCGCGTATTTCGCGGCCTTCTACGCCCTGGTCTTCGTGCGCGGGGTCTCTTTCTCCATGAGCATGTTCAACAGCGAGAGCGAGGTCGTGCCGTTTTTCACCGGAAGAATGCTGGACTCGGCCCTTTGCGGGATCCTTGCTGCAGCGGTTTCAGGGTGGCTCGCGTGGCGAAAGCGCGGGCGACCTCTTGACGCGCTGGTGACCGGTGTGACCTGTGCGTATGTCATCGTGCTGTCCCTTGCCGCCCAGTCTGCGGTATTTGCTGTGAGCGAGGGTATACGGTTCAGCCGGCACCTGCCGGACCTTCACAGGGCTTTCAAGTACTACGTGGACCTGCTTCAGACGGCGGTCATCGGCCTGTCATCGCCGGTCCTCGCGGGCATTTCGGCCGGCGGGTGGTGGCTTCGCCGTCGCCTGGAAGCCTCGCCCCGGGTCGTGCCGCGGCGCAGGCATCATTTGACGTCAGGGGGATCTGGTTCGAGATGAAAGAAGTCTTCGACTATGTAGACCGGCACGCATCCGAGTTCGTCAGGGAGTTGCAGGGTTTCCTGCGCCAGCCCAGCATCTCCGCCCAGGGCAAGGGCGTGGAGGATGCTGCCAGGATCGTTGAGCGCATGTTTTCGTCCCTCGGCGCGAGGGTACAGGTATTGCGCGCAGGGGAGGCCGCGCCGCTCGTTACGGCGGAGATACCGGGCGGCGGGGAGGGAACCCTCCTCTTTTACAACCACTACGACGTGCAACCGCCGGAGCCTCTCGACAGATGGCAGCACGATCCCTTCGGCGCCGAGATCGACGGAGGGAAGATGTACGCGCGGGGGGTAGCCGACAACAAGGGAGACCTCGTGGCACGCGTCAAGGCCGTGCAGGCGCTTCTCAACACGAGGGGAAACCTTCCCGTGACAGTGAAGTTCGTGGCAGAAGGCGAGGAGGAGATCGGCAGCCCTAACCTTGAGCGCTACGCGAAGGAACACCCGGAGGTTTTCCGGGCCGACGCGTGCATATGGGAGACGGGAGGCCGCGATGAGGAAGGCAGGCTCGAGATCACGCTGGGCTGCAAGGGCCTGTGCTATGCCCACATAGAGGTGGAAGGGGGCAGCTTCGACCTGCACTCCTCGCTCGCTGCGGTCGTGCCCAATCCCGCGTGGAGACTGGTCTGGGCGCTCAGCTTGCTAAAGAACGACAGGGAGGAGGTCCTGATTCCCGGGTTCTACGACGACGTCCGCGAGCCGAGCCCCAGGGAGGTCGCGCTCATCGAGAAGCTCCCCGCAGACCCCGAACGCCTGGCGAAGCAGTTCGGCGTCGACCGGCTCGTGCTGGGTCTCGTCGGCACGGAGGCCCTGAAGCGGCTCTACTTCGGGCCTACCTGCAATGTGTGCGGTCTTTCCGCGGGATATGAGGGGCCTGGCTCGAAGACGGTCCTTCCCAGCCGGGCCATGGCCAAGCTGGACATGCGGCTGGTGCCGGACCAGCGGCCCACTGACATAACGAGGAAGTTCGAGGACTACCTCAGGGCGAAGGGCTGCGGCGACTTCCGCGTGACGTGGCTCGGGGCCGAGCACCCTGCCAGGACCGATCCGGACTCGCGCATCGTGAAGGTGCTCCGGGAGACGGTGGTTGAGCTCTACGGGAAAGAGCCTCTGGTATTCCCGACGTCGGCCGGCACAGGCCCCATGTACCAGGTAGCGGCCCAGTTCGGCACGCCGACCGCGGGCATCGGCATCGGCAACGTCGGGTCGCGGGTGCACGGGCCGGACGAGAACGTGAGCGTGTCCGACTTTCTCGAGGGCATAAAGTGCATGGCCCTCGTGCTGGAAAGGTTCGCGGGGTAAGTCCGACGGGCGCGCGGAGGAGGAGTCTACCAACAGGCGTCGAACGTTTTCGCCGGGAGGGGTTTTGTACGTGAAGGTCATATGCACGGGCACCAGCGGTTCGGGCAAGCTCGACTACCTCAAAGGGGCGGTTGCCGCCGGAGAGGCGCTCGGCAAGAAGGTTCATCTTTTCAACGTCGGGGACCTCATGTTCAAGAAAGCGGACGAACTCGAGAGTCCTACGAGCCCCGAGAAGATACTCGACCTGTCTCCCTCGACCCTGCGGTCGCTTCGGGCCGCGGTCTTCGAGGAGATCCTGAAGAAAGCCGAGAAGGTCGAGAACTGCATCATCTCCACGCATGGTTGCTTCCGCTGGAAGAACTACCTCATGCCTGCATTTGACGTGCATTATCTCAACGAGCTCAAGCCCGATCTCTACATCACCCTGATAGATAGCATCCTCAACGTCTCGAAGAGGCTCGAGGAATCGCCGGTGTGGCGGGGAAGGCTGTCACTGAAAGACGTCCTCATCTGGCGCGACGAGGAGATCTTCGTGACGAAGATGATGGCGTCTTACCAGCGCAAGCCTCATTACGTGGTGGCGGCGGGTCAGCCTGCAAGCACCGTTTACAACCTCATGTTCAGGCCTGAGGTCCCCAAGGTATACTTGAGCTTTCCAATAACACTCATGCACAACGACTCCGCGAAGATGCGGGAGGTAAGGGAGTTCCGGGACAGGCTGAGAGAGCACTTCGAGGTCTTCGACCCGCTTGCCGTGGAGGACACCGAGCTTACCTACGGTGTCAGTAAGGAGGAGTCGAGGACGTACAATCTCGCCGATATAGACCCAGAGTTCGGCATCGCCGCGTCGGAGAGGAGCGAGGTAGCGGACCAGACGGTCATCCGCGACTACATGTTGATCGACCAGAGCGACATGGTGGTCGTGTACTATCCGACCGACAAGACATCCCCTGGGGTGCTCTGCGAGATCATCTACGGCTCCACGAACAACAAGGAAGTGTACGCGATCTTCAAGGAACGCGTGAGCCCGTTTCTGAAGTTCCATTGCACAAAGGTGTTCGCCGACCAGGAGTCCTTCTTCGAGTACTTGAGGCAGACGGGCAAGATGCCTGAGAAGTAGGCGGCAGCGTTGCCTCGTGAGGCCCGAAAGCCCCCAGGGGCCGCGAGGGAGGTGGCGGTGATGCTCGAGGCGAATGTGGACAGCGCATGTCCGTTGCCCTGCCTGGTGGCGGTCGCAGGCTTCACCACCCCCGGCAGCGTGTTCGCTATGCCCGTCGAGGGACCTTTCCTCGCCACCCAGCGGCATATGTCCATGGCCATCTTCATGACGCTCACCATCCTCGGGGCGCTCCTCTTCGTCGTGCTCGCCACGGTAATGGCCAACAGGGCCCTGAGCAGGAAGGTAAGGGCCACCATCAGAGACCTGTCCGAGTCCGAGGCAAAGTACCGACAGCTCATCGAAAACGCGAGCGACGGCATATTCGTGGCCGGCCTCGACGGCACAATCACCTTTGTGAACGAGCCCCTCGCGGCCATGCTCGGGTGCGGGGCTCACGAGCTTGTGGGGCGTAAGCTCTTCGATGTCGTGGCCAGCACGTGCCATGATGAGGTCGCCGCTGCGCTCTCGCCAGGCGGTGCCTCCCGTGACTGCCAGATGCTAGACGTAGAGCTGACGGGAGATGGCGGCAGGTCAGTGTACTGCCAGATCAATATGAGCGTCATTCACACGGAAGGCGCCCCCAGCGCCGTCCAGGGCGTGGTGCGAGACATGACCCAGAGGAGGCGGCTCGAGGAGGAACTGCGCCGCCAGACCGAGGAAGCACGCCGCTTTGCCGCGGAGATGATGAGCGTACACAAGGTGGGGGTCGCAACCACATCGGTGCTCGATCTTTCGGCGCTCCTCGAGGTCATGTACGAGCAGGTGGCGGCCATCATAGGCAACGAGTCCTTTTTCGTAGCCCTCTTCGACGAGCAGGCTTCGGAGATCAGGTTCGAGATACTCGTGGACCATGGGGTGCGCGTGGCCAGCTTTGCGAGGCCGTATCCCACCGGGAAAGGGCTCACCGAGTGGGTGATAAGGTCCGGCAGGCCTCTCTTCATACGCGACTCGTCCATCGACATGGAGCGCGTGCCGACAGAAGCCATCATGCTCGGGGATAAGCCCCTGTCCGTGATTGCGGTGCCGCTTTCGGTTCAGAAGAGCGTCATCGGGGTCATGTCGGTGCAGAGCTACACCCAGCGGTTCGAAGAGGACCATGTACGGATCATGTCCACCATCGGCACCCAGGCCGCCATCGCAATCGAGAACGCCAGGCTGTACCGGGGACTCAAGGCCAAGAACGAACTGCTCCAAAAGAGCGAGGCGGAGCTCAAGCGGGTCAACGCCAGGCTCGATAGACAGCTTGCCGAAGTCACGCGGCTGCACCGGGTAGCCGAGAGGCTGGCCATAACTGACTCGGTGACGGGGCTGTTCAATCACAGGCACTTCCAGGAGAGGCTTGCAGAGGAGCTTGCCAGGTGTGAGCGCTACGGTCGCTATCTGTCTCTGCTGATGGTGGACATCGATGACTTCAAGCAGTACAACGACCTGCTGGGGCACCCGGCTGGCGATGCGGCGCTGAAGGCGGTGGCAAGGCTCCTCACGAGGTCCGTTCGGTCCACCGATATAGTGGCGAGGTACGGGGGAGAGGAGTTCGTGGTCACACTCCTGGAGGCGCAGAAGGCGCATGCGCTCAGGGTGGCCGAGAAGATCAGGGCAAGGATAGAGGCATATCCGTTCCCCCACGAGGAGCAGATACCGAGCGGGCGTGTTACCGTCACGGTGGGGGTCGCCACGTACCCCGCTGACGCCAGGACCAAGAAAGACCTCATCTACCTCGCGGACATGGCGTGCTATCGCGGGAAGAGGGAGGGGCGCAACCGCGTCATCGAGGCGTGACGTCCGCAGGGTCCGCCAGGACGTCGACGCGGTCGGGCATGACGACGACGAAACCCCCGTCTACCTGGACATACTTGTGCTCCCCATTGCAGGTGGCAGCGATGCGACCCGGGCGAAGGGCCGTCACCAGTGGGGCATGGTTGCCCAACACCTCGAAATCTCCCTCCGACCCCGGGATCATCACCGAGGAGGCGCGAGCTTCCAGGACTACCTTCGTCATCGTGAGAATCCGAAGAGCGATGTGACTCATGTTGTATGCGCCTCACGACCGTGCGCGCCTCACCGCCTCGTCGATGGTGCCCACCATGTAGAAAGCCTGCTCGGGAAGATCATCCAGCTCCCCCCTGATGATCCTGCCGAAGCCCTCGACGGTTTCACGAAGTGGCACGTATCGCCCAGGCTCGCCCGTGAACGCCTCGGCCACGAAGAGCGGCTGCGTGAGGAACCGCTGCACCTTCCGCGCACGACTCACGATGAGCCTGTCCTCGTCTGAAAGCTCGTCTATCCCCAGGATCGCGATGATGTCCTTGAGCTCCCTGTAACGCTGAAGCACGGCCTGCACGCCACGGGCCACCTCGTAATGCTCATCCCCCACGACGCGCGGGTCCAAAACGCGGGACGTCGAATCGAGGGGGTCCACCGCGGGGTAAAGGCCAAGCTCGGCGATGTCTCGGGAGAGCACGGTCGTCGCGTCCAGGTGCGCGAACGCGGTGGCCGGAGCGGGGTCGGTGATATCGTCGGCCGGCACGAACACCGCCTGCACCGAGGTAATCGATCCCTTCGCCGTGGAGGTAATCCTCTCCTCCAGCATCCCGACCTCGACTGCGAGGGTGGGCTGGTAGCCGACGGCCGCCGGCATCCTCCCGAGCAGCGCCGATATCTCCCCGCCCGCCTGGATGTAGCGGAATATGTTGTCGACGAAAAGAAGCACGTCCTGTCCTTCAACGTCGCGGAAATACTCGGCCATCGTGAGACCTGCCAGCCCCACGCGGAAGCGGGCGCCGGGCGGCTCGTTCATCTGCCCGAACACGAGGGCGGTCTTCTCCAGGACCCCGGATGCCTTCATCTCGAGCCAGAGATCGTTTCCTTCGCGGGTGCGCTCGCCGATGCCTGCGAACACCGAGAAGCCTCCGTGCTCAACGGCGACGTTCCGGATGAGCTCCATGATGAGCACAGTCTTGCCCACGCCGGCGCCGCCGAAAAGACCGACCTTCCCGCCGCGGGGGTACGGCGCGAGGAGGTCGATGACCTTGATGCCCGTCTCGAGGATCTCGTTTCCCGTCCACTGCTCGGTAAGCTCCGGGGACGGGCGGTGAATGGGCCAGGGCTCGACGTTTTCGGGCGGTCCGAGACCGTCTATCGGCTGACCGAGGACGTTGAACGCCCTGCCCAGGGTGCCGCGGCCCACTGGCACCTTCATCGGCGTGCCCGTGTTGACGACCTCCATGTCCCGGGTGAGGCCCTCGGTGGACGACATGGCGATCGTGCGGACTCGCCCCCTGCCTGTGTGGTGCATGACTTCGAGGGTCACGCGGGCGGGCTCGCCTGGTGCCTCGTCATAAGGCCCGCTCTCGGGTGCCGGACGCGGCGGTCCCACGATAGTGAGGGCCGTGTATATGTCAGGGATGTCGTCCTCCGGGAACTCGACGTCCACCACCGGACCGATTATCTGGACGACCCGGCCCCGGGCGTGCTCGCGGGCACCCTCCGGCTCGCCGCCGATTCGCTTTTCTGGCATCGCTCCCATTGCTTCCACCCCTCGTGCAATCACCGGCAAACCCTCCCAAAGTCGGGAGCATTTCTGCGTCCTCGCTCAGCGGAGGCTTTCGGCGCCGGTGGCGATCTCCGAGATCTCCTGCGTGATCTCGGCCTGCCTGGCCCGGTTGTATGTGAGCGTCAACCTCTCCATAAGTTCACCGGCGTTGTCCGTCGCCGAATCCATGGCGATGGTCCGCGCAGCAAGTTCGCTCGCCTTCGCCTCCACGAGGGCTGCGTACACCACTGACACGAGGTAGTGGGGAAAAAGCCTGTCGAGGACGGACTCCGGGGAGGGCTCATACGTAAGCGGCAGATCGAAGTCGCCCCGGTCTTCGTCGGTGCGGGCGTGGCTTTCGCGGCCATCGCCCTCCTCCCGGCCGCTGCCCCTTTCGCCGCCGGGGTTCGGGTCCTGGTGCACGTCCCGGACGCGGTTTCGGTCCTGGCCGTCGTCCCCGTTCTCGCCCCCGTCCCAGTCCTCGTCCTCGTCCTCGCCCTCGCCCTTGCCCTGGCCTCGATCCTGGTAGCCGGCCTGCTGAGCCTTTTCGACGGGCAGCAGCTGTATGACATCCGGCCTGTACGAGCCCCGGGACATGAACCTTCCGAACACGAGGTGGAGGGAGTCTATCCGGCCGTCGACGTACAGGGCGAGCAGGTCCTCGGCCATTCGCCTGGCCAGCCTCTCATCGGGCGTATCAGGGAGATGGACGTACTCCTTGGCCGGCTGAAGACCTCGCCTGCGAAAGAAGTCCCGCCCCTTCCTGCCCGCCGCCATCACCGTGATGCGGCCACGACCGCCGGCCGGCACTCTGGAGATGTGGGCCATCGCAAGCCGGAGGATCTCCGCGTTGTAGCCGCCTGCAAGGCCTCTGTCGGAGGTTATGACGAGGTACGCCGGGGCCGCGACTTCCGCTGGTTTGAGAAGCGGGTGTGCCCACGGCGGGGTCCGTGCTGCGATGTCGACGACGATGCGCCGGAGAGCCCCGGCATATGTGCGAGCGGGATCCACGAGCCTTTCGATCCGTCGCAGTCGCGTGGATGCTACGAGAGACATGGCGCGGGTGATCTGCTGTGTTCCACGGACGCTACGTATCCTGCGTCGAAGGTCCCGAAGTTCCTCCATGCGGCCTGGCTCACGCTCCCTCGATAACCTGGCCTTCTATGCCGCCCTGGGCCTTCCTGGGCGAGGTCTCGACGGGGCCCTCCACGCCTTTCGGCGTGAAGACCTCTTTGAACTCCCTTATGGCCGACACGAGACGCGCCTCCAGGTCGTCATCGAGGTCCTTCCCTGAGGCGATGGCCTGGACGATGTCAGGGTGCGCCCTGTGCATGTGCTCGATGAACTCGTCCCTGAAGGATGCGATGGCTTCCACGGGGATGTCGTCGAGGTGGCGGCGGACCACGGCGAATATGATAATGACCTGGTCCTCCACGGGCAGGGGCTGGTACTGCGGCTGTTTGAGCACCTCCACGATGCGCTTTCCCTTCTCCAGGCGGGCCTTCGTCTCAGGGTCGAGTTCCGTGCCGAACTGCGCAAACTCCGCAAGCTCCCGGTACTGGGCGAGGTCGAGGCGCAGCCTTCCTGCCACCTTCTTCATGGCAGGCACCTGCGCCTCGCCTCCGACCCGCGACACGGAGAGCCCCACGTTGACGGCGGGTCTCACCCCTGAGAAGAAGAGCTCGCTTTCGAGGTATATCTGCCCGTCGGTTATGGAGATCACGTTGGTCGGTATGTATGCCGACACGTCGCCGGCAAGCGTCTCGACGACGGGGAGGGCCGTCATCGAGCCGCCGCCGAGGTCGGGCGAGAGTTTCGCGGAGCGCTCCAGGAGTCGCGAGTGAAGGTAGAATATATCCCCGGGGAACGCCTCGCGTCCCGGCGGGCGCCTGAGGAGGAGGGATGTGGCTCTGTATGCTATGGCGTGTTTCGATAGATCATCGTAGACGATGAGCGCGTGACGGCCGGTGTACATGAACTCCTCCGCCACGGCGCAGCCGGCGTAGGGAGCGATGTACTGAAGCGGCGCAAGCTCACTCGCGGATGCCGCCACCACGATAGTGTAGTCCATGGCTCCCTCATCCTCGAACAGCTTGACCAGCTTTGCGATGGTAGAGCGCTTCTGGCCGATCGCCACGTATACGCAGATGACATCCTTGCCTCGCTGGTTCAGGATGGTGTCGACGGCGATGGCGGTCTTTCCGGTCTGCCTGTCCCCTATGATTAGCTCCCTCTGTCCTCGCCCGATGGGGATCATGGAGTCGATGGCGAGAAGTCCAGTCTGGAGAGGTTCCGACACGGGAGTCCTCATGGCGATGCCAGGGGCCGGGTGTTCTATCGGGCGGCGGGTCGGCGAGTTTATCGGGCCTTTTTCGTCGATGGGCATTCCCAGGGCGTTCACCACCCTGCCCACCAGGGCGCCACCGACCGGCACCTCGATGACCCGGCCAGTGCCGCGCGCGGTGTCGCCCTCTTTCACGTCCACGTCTGAACCCAGGAGCGCAACTCCGACGGTGTTCTCTTCGAGGTTGAGGATTATCCCGAACGCCCCGCTGGGGAACTCCACGAGCTCGCTCATCATGGCGCCCCGGAGTCCGGAAAGGCGGGCGATTCCGTCGCCCACCTCGAGGACCGTGCCCCGGGTGTATATATCGAGGCCCGGGCGTATCTCGGCGAGGCGTGCTCGTATGGCTGACGCTACAGCCTCAGGCGAAAGCTCCAACAAGGTCACTCTCCCGGCGGCGTTGCAGACGGCCCTGCAGGCGCTTGCGGCGTTTCGGGTGCGACGGCAGGGGATGCTTCGGCGCCTGCCGGTGCGGGGGCATCGAGTTCCTCGCGCAGCCTGCGGAGCCGACCGGCCACGCTCCCGTCGAGCACGGTGTCGCCCACCTGGACTATGAGACCTCCGAGGATTCCAGGGTCTACATCCTGCTCGATGACCACGTGGCCGCCGAGTTTCTCGGTGAGGCCTGCGCGAAGCGCTTCCATGTCGCCTGCCGAAAGCTCGACCGCGCTCGTCACGCGTGCGCGCACCATGCCCCTGTCCTCGTCGAGGAGCCGGCGGTACGCGCTGGCCACCGCACCGACAGAGTCAACCAGGTTCTCGTCTATGAGCAGATCGACAAGGCCGAGGGTGACGGGTGAGAAGAGACCGCCCAGAACGTCAGAGACGATGGACCGCCTCTCTTCGGCGGGAAGGCCTGGGTCGGACAAGGTTCGCTTGAGAAGGGATACCGACGACAGCGCCTTCGTGACCTCTTCCAGCTCTCCGGCGACGGTCTGGGGGTCAAGGCGTTCCCTTGCGATGGAGAGCAGGGCCCTTGCAAGTGTGCCGGGGTCCAGCGCTGCCGTCATGAGACCTTCCCTCCAGGACTTGCCCCAGCAATCTCGCGGGCGGCGCGGGACGCGAGGCGGCGAAGGCCCTCAGCATCCAGTGCGTCGTGGATGGCCTGTGAGGCAATGGCAACCGAGAGATCCACCGCCTCCCTGCGGATGTCCTGAAGAGCCCGCTCTCTCTCGCGGCCAATCTCCTCGCGGGCCCGGGCCATGATGAGCGAGGCTTCCTCCGTGGCGAGCTTGCGGGCCTCGGCGCGGATCTGGTCCGACGCGCGCCTGGCCTCATCGGTGATCCCCCTGGCCTTCTCGCGCGCCCTTGATATCTCCGACTCTATCTCCCCCCTCAGCCTCGCGGCGTGCTCCCTGTCGGCCTCAGCGGCCAAGACTCGCTCGCGGATGAATCGCTCCCGCCGCTCCAGGTACGCCTTCACCGGACCGAAGAGGTAGCGACGAAGGACGAGGAACAGAACGATGAAATTCAGTATTTGGAAGATGTACGTATAATCGAGACGCATGACAACCCTCCAGGTTGGCGGCTGCTTCTGGGCGATGGGCCCGTGTATGCAGGACGGATTGTAGGTCAGCGAAGCAGCCTGAGGAATGGGTTTGCAAACAGCAGGATCAGGGCTACGACCAGTGCGTATATTCCTGTCGTCTCGGCGATGGCGGCGCCGAGGAGCATTGTCCTGATGATCTCTCCCTGGGCCTCAGGCTGTCGGCCCACCGCCTCGGCTCCCTTGCCCGCTGCAAACCCCTGTCCGACGCCGGGCCCGATGCCTGCCACCATTGCGATTCCCGCCCCGATGGCCGACGCGGCAAGCACGAGTGCCCTTGCGGCAAGTGCTGGGTCCATGTGAAGCCCTCCTTCCCTTCGTATACTCTGTCCAGTCGCGCGGCTTTGTAATCGCTCTCCGAGTGACGACCACTTCGCGTTCAGCCTTGAACGCGTGGGAAGCACCTTCGTGCATCGCCGCGTAGGGGGTGGTTCGTGGGCGACCAGAATGTGCGTTCATGTGGTCGCAAGGGAACCAACCGCGTGCGAAATGCTGCATCCGCCTGCGCCCGGGTCGTCGTCCTGCGGGGTTGTCCCCAAAAGGAGTGGAGGCGCCGCTTGAGGACGCCTCCACTTGATGGACCCCGTCTCGGCAACGCCTGAGACTACACCATGGAACGGACCGAGCCGGCCCGGACCGTGGCGCGTACGTTTTCCGGATCCGACTCCCCAGCCTGTCAGCCCGCCTTCTCGAAGATGAACCCGTAGTAGTCTCTGCCCACGCCTTCCTTGACTACGCCCACCGTTGCCCTGACTTTCATGCCCACGGTGAGGTCCTCCGTGTTCATGTGGCCGGAGACGCGAAGGCCATTCGGGAACTCAACGATGCCGAAACCGAGCCAGGGCTTCATGTAACCCTCGGGAAGGGCGTACACCCTGGTATAGGTGAGGAGCGTGCCCTCGCCTTCGAGGGGAACCGCTTCGAACTCGCGGCCGCCGCACCTGCGGCAGACCGCCCGCGCCGGGTGGAACAGCTTTCCGCACGCCGTGCACCTGTATGCGTACATCCTGGGCTCCATGGCCTCTTCAGCCCTCCTTTGACAGAATCGTGGCGACCACGTTGTTTCCGAAGCCGCCGAAGTTGACGGCAAGGCCGTGCTTTGCGCCCTCCACCTGACGACCGTTCGCCTCTCCGCGGAGCTGGCGAACGATCTCGACGATCTGAGAGACGCCCGTCGCTCCGAGAGGGTGTCCCTTGGCCTTCAGCCCGCCTGATGTATTGATGGGAAGCTTGCCTCCCACGCGGGTATCGCCGCGCCGGGCAGCGAGATGGCCCTCGCCTCTCGGGAAGAGGCCGGCCTCTTCTGATATGGCTATCTCAAGTATCGTGAAGGCGTCATGCAGCTCTGCTACGTCGATATCTTCGGGTTTGAGGCCAGCCATAGCGTATGCGCGTTCGGCCGCGAGGCGCACGGCAAGCAGGTCCGTGGGGATTTCGCGCTCTGCCACGACGTGAGTGTCAGTGGCCTGGCCGATCCCGGCGATCCTCACGGGCTTCTTCGGGAAACGGTCTACAAGGTCCATGGCGCACAGCACCAGCGCGGCGGCGCCGTCGGAGACGGGGCATACGTCGTATACGCGAAGGGGCTCCGCGACGTAAGGGTTGATGACGTGGGCGTCCTCGTCCTCGATGATCGCGTGAAAGTTCGGAACAAGCTGTATGTGGGCCACCGGATTGTGCATGGCGTGCTCGTGGTTCTTCACCGCGACCATGGCGAGGTCCTTTTCTGTCACGCCGTACTTGTCCATGTAGAGTCTGGTGAACATGCCCGCAAAAGCGGGGAGCGTGAGACCGTATGCATACTCGGCGTCGGGATGAAGCATCGTGGCGACGAAGTCGGTGGCTTCCCAGCCTGTCACGACGCGCATGAGTTCGCCGCCGACTACGAGAGCCACGTCACACATGCCGCTTGCGATGGCCATGTAGCCGAGTTTCACGGCGGACGCGCCCGATGCGGGTCCGTTCTCGATGGTCTCGGCCATCGCGGGCTGCAGGTCGAGGGTGTCTACGAGCGCTGACGCGACGCTGCTCTGGCGGTTGAGGATCCCCGCCCCCATTGACGCGACGAACACCTGATCTACGTTACCCTTTCCCGTCTTGACCCCGGCGTCGTCAAGGGCTTCCAGCGCTGCGAGCGCCAGCACATCGACGAGGGGTATTTCCGCGCGTCCGAATTTCGTGTGCCCGACGCCCGCGATTCCAACCTTCCTCACTGCGATCCCACCTTTCTTACCGCTTGAAGCCTGGAATCTGGGGGTACTCAGAGGGTAGAATCAGCTTTCTGGCGACTTCGAGCATCTCCGGGGATACTGGTCTGCGACCCGTGCACTTCATGCGCTTGTGCTTTTCCCACAGGGCTTTCGTAAGGACGTGTGTCGGGACGCCACCGAGTTCATGCCAGGTGTCGGGCCTGCTCTCGAGCTCGTACTCGATCATCCATCGCCGATACCCTATTGGGCTCTCGGCCACGATGAGCACTTCCTGCTGACCCAGGTAGTCCATGTGGTATTCCATCTTGGCCGCGAAGAGCTGGGCACCGATCCTGAGCCCTCGCTTGATGGCCACGGTGTGGTATGACATCCCGAGGTCTGCGTCGACCATCCTCCCATTGACGATTCCGACGATGACGCCGTCGATGGTGCCCGCGAGCACGTACTCGTTCTTGACGCGATACCGCTGGTATGCCAGGAGTTCGGCGTAGAGCCTGGCAGCCACGATGTCATAGAAGTCCCTTTCCACCGTCACAAGGGGCCTCACGGCCTCGAGGAGCCGCGGAACGTCCTCGCGACCTACCTGGTGCACGACCATCTTCTCGCCGGAAGCAAGCGTGATGTACTTGGCGGGATACGGAGGCATGTCTAACTCGGGCGGACGAAGAGACTGCTCCAGCTTGTCAACGATCATCTCTGGAATCCTCCTTCTCGCGGCATTGACTTCCCGGACGCTGACTTACGCGACACGCGACCGTGCGACGACGACGCAAGGCCACGACGACGCAAGCCGGGAACGCCCCGGAATTCGACATCTGTCAGTACACTAATTACTCGCTTCTCGTGCGTGTCCTTTGGATAAGGTTCATAAAGTTTCGACCGGCGCTTTATGGCGACTTGCGACGATGAGAGCCTGGCCCGGCCTCCTCTCGCTTTCGCTTTACGGCCTTCGGAGGAACTGTGACGGCTTCTGTCGAATCTTTCTGTCAGGGTTCGGAGTGATGCCACAGGGCCTATTCAGCCGAAGGAGGTCCCGGAGGTGTCAAGGCCATGCTGCACGAGGTCGGCATAACGGTGGAGGAGATCCTCACGCTCCCGGCGTTCGTCGGCGCAAAGGTGACGGGAGGGCGCCAGGGACTCGGCCGGGTCGTGACAAACGTCAATGTCATGGAGGTGCCAGACATCCTGGAGTGGATCAGGGAGGGAGACCTTCTTCTCACCACAGGCTACCCCATCAAGGACGATGTGGAGGCCCAGAAGACCCTCCTCCCGAGGCTTGCGGCGAAGGGGCTCGCGGCGGTGGCGTTCAAGCCCAAGCGGTACATCGATACGGTGCCTTCTCACATGGTAGAGGCTGCGGACGAGTATGGGTTGCCGCTTCTCGAGTTGCCGCCGGAGGTGAGCTTTTCCGAACTCATTTCGGCGGTGCTGGCTCAGATTGTGAATCGCCAGGCGAGGTTCGTGAAGCTGGGCATGGCTGTGCACCGCAAGTTCATGAATCTTATCGTGGAAGGCGGAGGCCTCGAGGAGATCGCAAGCGCCCTCGCGGACCTGCTCAAGGCCACCGTGCTTGTGGAGGACTCGCTCAACCTTCGTCGAGCGTTCGCCGGTGAGAACTGGGGCAGGGGGACGGCAGACCTTGTCCGCACTATTCTGGACCGGCCCGCAGAGCTCCTTGCCACCGAGACGCTCACCGACAGCGTAGAGGGCACAGTGCTATCGTTCCAGCGCGAGCAGGTCGAGGGCGATGGTTACAGGGCCGAGGTGGTGCGGGTGCCGGTGACGAGCGCCAACGAGCAGTTCGGCTCCATCAAGGCGGTGAAGTTCGAGAGTAGCTTCACCGTGCTAGACCTTCTCAACCTCGAGCGCCTGTGCCCGCTCATATCGTTCGACATCATCCGGCACCATGGCCTCGTCCAGGTGGAACAGAAGTATCGCACCGAGTTCCTGGACCAGCTCTTCTCCACCGAGCATCCGGACGAGGAGAGGTTCATGGCGAGGGGGAAGACGTTCGGCTGGGACCTTGGCCTTGAGTATGTGGCCGTGCTTTTCGATGTGCGACCCAGCAACAAGATCGAGAACATAGCCGAGAACGAGCGAGCCTGCCAGCTTGCCAAGGCCCAGGCCACGACCATTCTCGGCGACTTCTGCCGCAGGAACAGGCTGAAGCACATACTCACCAGCCATGCCAGCGGGATACTACTCTTCCTGCATCCAGAGGGCATTACAGGCCGGGACGCCGTTGCGTGGGTCGACGATACCATCAGGAAAGCCCGCAAGAACATCCAGCGCTGGACCGTTACGTGCGGGGTCGGTCGCCCCGGGAAGGGGGCAGACGGTCTCAGGAAGAGCTACCGTGAAGCGCGCGCCTCACTTGAGCTGGGGCGCACCATCTTCGGCGGGGGGCGCGACGTTCACTACGAGGCGCTTGGGGTGTACCGGCTCCTCCTGGGGCAGTCTGATGTCGCGGAGCAAAAGAGGTTTGCCGCAGAGGTGGTGGACCCGCTGCGGATATATGACACATCCAGGGGCGGCGAACTCCTGAAGACCCTCGAGACGTACCTCCAGACCAACGGAAATGCCAAGAGGACCGCGGCGCTTCTCTTCACTCACTATAACACCGTGCTGTACCGGCTCAACAAGATCAAGCAACTCACAGGCCTCGACCCGTATCACCCCGACCAGCGTCTGACCCTCCAGACGGCCCTGCGGCTGTTCAGGATATACGGCTCCGACGAGGCCGGGGCGTAGCGGCGGCTGCGTATGGGGTAGGGGAGGGGCAAAGGGGGGAACTGTGACAGAACAGGCGCCGGAACTTTATGATGGTTTCACAAAGGTATGCGCCCGCCCGGCTTGGAATTACTGAAATGAGGAAACCAGGTGAGCTATGTCATGGAAAGGGCGATGGACAGGAGCCCGGCCGGAGGAGCGCAAAGATACCTGGGCGCGGTTCAGGCAGGGCCGCGCTTTTGCGATCTTCTCTCCGGCGTACGGCGCTACCTGGTCCACAGCGTCTTTGCAAGGGCCATCAACCTGTGGGACGGGCAGGAGTTCCTCACCCTGCTGCCTCTTTCGCGCGGATGCGGAGCGACCTGGGCCACAGTCGCGGTTGCGCCGGGGGAGTCGTTCCTCGACTTTGGGCTTGCGCCCGGGCTGGAGGTCGAGGCCCGCAGCGGGAGGTGGGTGAGGCTCGGGCCAGAGGTCGTCGTGGATTTCGGCTCCGCCCTGGCGTGGGAAAGCAAGCTTGCCGCGGTGGCGGTGGGTGACGTGCGCGAGACGCACCTTCGGGCGCTTCTCGACACCCTGCTCAGGGCCCCGGCGCCCTCGCCGATTCGCGGGGCCATCGACGGCAACGGCGGGCCCGGCCGGGGCATCGTGGCTCTTCTCGACGGCCTCAGGGCGTCGGTGCAGGCCGCAGATGGCGCGCGGCTGGGAGCGGCCCTGGGTGGCCTTGTGGGCTTCGGGCCGGGCCTTACACCGAGCGGGGACGATGTGGTCGCGGGTCTTTGCCTTGCGAGAGCCGTAATGAGGAAGGCGTGCGGGAAGCCGGACGGGTTCTGGGAGGACGCCGTCCGGGAGGCGCTCGGTCGCACCCATGCTCTAAGCGGGTTTCTTGTCCGGGAGGCGCTCGGGGGGAGGAGCCACGAGTTCGCGGAGGACGCCCTCTACCATCTCCTCGCAGGTGGGCCACGCGAAACGGCTCATGGGGCAACAAGGCTTGTCAGCATCGGTGCAACCTCCGGGTTCGACATGGGGGTCGGTATCTATCTTGCCGCCGAGTGGCAGAGGAGGTATGCCTGGTGTTCGAGCGGCTGACGGTCAAGAAGGACGCCTACTATGACTCGGTTGTCCTGATGAGATTGACCCAGGAGGTGCAGAGGCTTGCCGGGATCACTGACGCCCTCGTGGGCATGGCGACCGACCTGAACAAGGACAGCGCGCGAGCGATGGGCTTCGCCGACCCGGAGCTGGAGGAGGCCGGGCCGAACGACCTCATCGTTGCTCTCGTGGGCGAAGAAGAGAAGATCCTCGACGAGGCTGGGAAGGTGGTTGCAGCCAGGCTGGAGAGCAGGCCCAGGCCCAGGACGGGGGCGGAGTCTACCCGACCGGAGGCGGTCTATTCGTCGCTTTCGGAGGTTCCCATCGGCGGAGGCGGCGTCGCCGCGATCTCGGTGCCGGGGACCTATGCAGCGCGCGAGGCACGCGCAGCCCTCAGGCGGGGGCTGCACGTGTTCCTCTTCAGCGACAACGTCTCACTCGAGGACGAGCGGGTTTTGAAGGAGACGGGCCGCAGGGAGGGCCTCCTCGTCATGGGGCCTGACTGCGGCACCGCTGTCATAGGGGGCATCGGCCTGGGATTTGCAAACAAGGTGCGGCCCGGGCGCATCGGCATCGTGGCGGCCTCGGGAACGGGGTTGCAGCAGGCGCTCGCCGTCATCGACAGGCTGGGAGAGGGGATCACCCATGCCATAGGCACCGGAGGCCGCGACCTGCGCAGGGAGATCGGGGCCATAACCACGCTGATGGGGCTTGACATCCTGGAACAGGACGAGGCCACCGCCGTGAAGATGGTCATATCCAAGCCGCCCCACGAGGAGGTGCGCCGGCGGGTCATAGCCGCTCTCGAGGGCGGCAGCAAGCCCTCGGTCGTGTGTTTCATGGGCGAAGAAGGGGGCATGCCCGGGGCGGGGGCGGGGGCGGGGAAGGTGAGGTTCGCAGGAGACCTTGAGGAGGCCGCCGTCGTTGCCTGCTCGCTCGCAGGCGCGGGGGCGGGCCGGGAACTCTATCCACAGGAAGAGATAGAGGCGATCGTGCGAGGTGTTGCGGCGCGCATGCCTGGTGCGGGCGGCGGCACAGGCCGGGTGGGGGGCCATCTCCGGGGGCTGTACGGCGGTGGTACTCTGTGCGAGGAGACTATGACGGTCCTTGCACGGTCAGGGATAGAGGTATACTCGAACGTCGCCTGGCGGCCGGAGCTCTTGCTCGAGGACCCGGAGATGAGTCACGCTCACACATGTATCGACATGGGCGACGACTACTTCACGAGGGGTCGGCCGCACCCGATGCTCGAGCCCGGCCTTCGCGCGCCGAGATACCTCCGTGAAGCGCGCGATCCCGATGTCGGCATTCTTCTCTTCGACGTGGTCCTCGGGTACGGGTGCCATCCAGACCCGGCGGGCGTGATGGCGGAGGCGGTCCGGGAGGCAGCGGAGATCGCCCGACGCGGAGGCCGGGCCCTCGTCCAGATCGCTGTGGTCGTCGGCACCTCCGGGGATCCGCAGGGTCTCGCAGGGCAGGAGAAAGCCCTTCGCGACGCGGGCGCAGTCGTCCTATCATCCAATTACGCCGCTGCGAGGCTTGTGGCTTTACTACTCGGGTCAGGACGCTTCTCACGGTGATGTGCCTATCTTCTGGAAACGCGGTGGCGAGCTAAAGCGTTCATGCTGGCTCGTGGGCGAGGAGGGATGAGAGCATGGCGACGGTGAAGAACTGGCCTCCCACCGGGGCGGTCGTCAATCTCGGCAGCAGCGTGTTTGCCAGGTCCATGCGCGATCAGGGCGCAAGTGTGTACGAAGTCCTGTGGGAACCGCCCGCCCGCGGCAAGCTCGAGCTCATCGAGATCCTGGATGTCCTGGCTGGCAGAGAAGACATCGAGGAGGCCAACCGCCTTGCGCTGGAGAGATACAGCTCCGCGCAGCCGGTCCTCGTCGGCATCGGAAGGGCACGCGATGTCATCCCGGGCTTTGGCGGAAAGATGCTCCTTCATGCGGGCCCACCCATTACGTGGGACAGAATGTCAGGTCCCCTGAAGGGGGCGATCGTCGGGGCAATCGTCTACGAAGGCTGGGCCGCATCGCCGGAGGACGCGGAGGGAATCGCGGTCGAGGGAGACGTGGAGTTCTCCCCGTGCCATGAGCACTCCGCCGTCGGCCCGATGGCGGGCGTTGTCTCCCCGTCCATGCCTGTGTTCATCATCGAGAACAGGACCGCCGGAAACAGGTCGTACTGCACTCTCAACGAGGGTCTGGGAAAGGTCCTGCGGTATGGGGCGTATAGCAGCGAGGTTCTCGACAGGCTGAGGTGGATGGCTGACGTCCTCGCGCCTGTCCTCGCGAAAGGCATCGAGCTTTCCGGAGGCATCGACCTCAAGTCCATAATCGCCCAGGCCCTACACATGGGGGACGAGGTGCACAACCGCAACAGGGCCGCGACCTCGCTCTTCATCCGCACCGTAGCGCCATACCTGCTCGACACGGGCTTCCCCCTTGCCAACATCCGTCGCGTCCTCGAGTTTATGAACGGCAACGACCACTTCTTCCTCAACCTTTCCATGCCGGCCGCCAAAGCCATGCTGGAGGCCGCCCACGGGGTGCCGAAGAGCACCATGGTCACCGTCATGAGCAGGAACGGCACGGATTTCGGTATCAAGGTGAGCGGGCTTGGAGCCGAGTGGTTCGTTGGCCCGGCCGAGAAGGTGAAGGGCCTCTATTTCCCAGGCTTCCGTGACGAGGACGCGAACCCGGACATCGGCGACTCCTCGATAACCGAGACGGCGGGGCTGGGCGGGTTCGCCATGGCGGCGGCCATTCCAATCGTGCAGTTCGTCGGCGGCACGCCTGACGATGCCCTCGGTTTCTCCAGGAAGATGTACCGCATCACCATGACAGAGAACAGGTTCTTCAGCATACCGGTCCTGGGCTTTCGCGGGACGCCCACCGGAATCGATCTTCGAAAGGTGGTGGAGACGGGAATTCTGCCGCAGATAAACACGGGCGTCGCCCACAAGGATCCCGGGATAGGACAGGTCGGCGCGGGGCTCGTGACCCCGCCATGGGAATGTTTCGAGAAAGCGCTTTTGGCCTTTGCCGGGAGATATGCGTGAGCCGCAGCTCCAGACTTCAGCATGTGAGGAGGGGTTTTGTGGTGTTGTCGTTCTGGGATAAGGTGCAGATGTACGACCTGACACAGCCGCTGAGTCATCTCACACCGCCCTGGCCGACCTACGAGCCGCTTCAGATCAAGTTCTTCAAGCGGCTGAGCCCCAACGGTGCCAACGGGCAGCTCATCACGACGTCGAATCACGTGGGAACGCATCTCGACGGCCCGCTGCATTTCTGCACCCACGGCAAGGACATAGCGAGCCTGCCCCTTGACTACCTCGTGGGCCCGGGGGTCGTGGTGGATATCAGTGACATCGCCGAGGACTACGGGATCTACGCGTCGCTGGACATCACCGAGCGCGTCGAGGTGCGCGAGGGGGATATCCTGGTCATCCACACCGGCTACCATCACTACGCATGGGATCAACCTGAGGCAGACGAAGTGCGGTACATGATCAAGCACCCAGGCCCTGCGCGGGAGTTCGCGGACTGGTGCAGGAAGATGAGGCTGAAGTGGCTCGCCGTGGACTGCGGGTCAGCCGATCACCCGATGAACACGAAGATCCGCGAGTGGATGCCGGTGCAGGCAAGGGAGGCCGACGAGCATCTCAAGAAGAGATACGGGAAGGGTCTCGATGACTTCTTCCGCCCCGAGGATTATCAGGTCATGCACACCGCCCTCTTCCCCCACGACATAATCCACGCTGAGAACGTGGGCGGCGACATCGACAAGATCCTCAACAGGCGTCTCGTGATCGGTTGCTTCCCGTGGAGGTTCGTGGGCGGGGAGTCGTCCATCTGCCGCATCGTGGCCTTCGACACGAAGGAGGCATGAGGGACGGAGGTTCCTGACCAGCCTGTGGCCGGGCTGTGATCGTGATGTGACAGGTATCTACTTCGGTTGCTGGCGTTTTGTTGACCGTCACGAAGGGTTTCCGCCAGAGAATAGCGAAGTCGTGAGCGTGATGCATAAGTAGACACACAACGAGCATAAAGTCGCGCAACCAGTACGGAGGAAGGAGGGCGGAAGATGCTGCTACCTTTCGACTACGTCCGGGCGCGAAGCAGGGAAGAGGCGGTGGACCTGGCGCTTCGGGCCGGGGCCGACGGCAAGTTCCTCGCCGGAGGCACTGACCTGCTGGTACGCATGCATGACAGACAACTGCGCCCCCAGATGGTCATCGACCTCAAGGGAGTCAGCGGGTTGCAGGGAGTAAGCTGCTGCGACGGTGAGGGCCTTGTGATCGGAGCTGCTACCCCCTTGAACCGTCTGATAAGGGATGAAGCGGTGCGCTCGAAGTACGGCCTTCTTGCGGAGGCGGCGCACACCGTGGGATCCCTCCAGATCCGTAACCGTGCCTCTCTGGGCGGGAACATCAGCAACGCATCACCGGCTGCTGACACTGCTCCCGCCCTGTTGCTTTATGAAGCGGAGATCGTGACGTGGGGCGCGTCCGGGCGAAGGGAGATCCCGGTTGGCGAGTTCTTCAAGGGCCCTGGGGCCACCGCGCTCGCTGAGGGTGAGTTCGTGTCCCAGATAAGGCTCCCTGTCCTCAAGGAGCGGTCCTACGGGGTGTACCTGAAGCTCGGAAGGACGAGCGCGGTCGACCTTGCGATTGCGAGCGTGGCAGCCCTGGCGCTGGAAGGCGGCGAGGTGCGCATCGCCCTTGGCGCGGTCGCTCCGACGCCGATAAGGGTGAAGGAGGCGGAGGCCATCCTGCGAAGCCGCAAGGACGAGGGTGCCATCAGGGAAGCGGCCGCAGCGGCAAGGCGCCGCGCGGCGCCCATCAGCGACATCCGTGCAAGCAAGGAGTACCGGCTCGAGATGACGGAGGTGCTGGCAGCGCGGGCCATCGAGCAGGCGCTTGCGGGCCTCGCCGCGGGCGGCAGGTAGAAGAGAGGGGGAGGATAGGCCATGCTTCACAACATACGCGTCAGGGTCAACGGCGAATGGGTCGAAGCCTGCGTGCCCTCTCACAGGAGGTTGCTGGACTTCCTTCGCGAGGACCTCGACCTCATCGGGGCCAAGGAGGGGTGCGGCGGCGGTGAGTGCGGTGCTTGCACCGTGCTGGTGAACGGCGAGCCCATCAATTCGTGCCTGGTGCTTGCGGTGGAGGCTGATGGTGCGGAGGTGCTCACGGTTGAGGGCCTTGGCGACGCGAAAGACCTCGACCCGGTGCAGGAGGCTTTCGTCCAGAATTCCGCCCTGCAGTGCGGGTATTGCATACCCGGGATGGTCATGTCCGCCAAGGCGCTGCTGATACGTAACCCCAATCCGACGCGCGACGAGGTCGTCGAGGCCATAAGCGGCAATCTGTGCCGGTGCACGGGTTATGCCCGCATCGTGGACGCCATCATGCAGGCGGCCCAGGCGGCCGACGCGGCCGGACCGGCCCCGGCTGGTCGTGCGGCGGGGCACGCGCCGGCTGCCGAAGTGTCAAGGGCGGGAGGTGAATGAGGGTGGCAGAGAAGACGACCTACATAGGAACCGCGGTGGTACGCAGCGACGCTCTCGAGAAGGTCACCGGGGCTGCAAGATACGCGGGCGACCTCAAGTTCGACCGGATGCTGTACGTGAAGCTTCTCCGGGGCAAGTACGCCCACGCCCGCCTGGTGCGCGTGGACGCATCGAAAGCCCGGAAGCTGCCGGGAGTGAAGGCCGTCGTGACGGGCACAGACTTTCCGTACCGCATGGGCCTGTACCTCGTGGACCGCACTCCGTACGCCGTCGAGAAGGTGCGCTACTACGGCGAACCCGTCGCAGGCGTGGCAGCCGTCTCGCCCGAGGTGGCGGAGGAAGCCCTCGGTCTCATCGAGGTCGAATACGAGGAGCTGCCGCCAGTCCTCGACCTGCTGGAGGCCATAAAGCCCGGGTCGCCTCTGGTCCATCCAGAGCTTCATGAATATGAACACGTCCCGGCCATATTCCCTGTGCCTCACACTAACATCAGCAATCACTTCAAGATCCGAAAGGGCGACGTGGAGAAGGGGTTCGCTGAGGCGGACCTCATCGTGGAGGACACCTACTACGTGCCGCACATCCAGCACTCGCCGCTCGAGCCCCACGCCGCGGTCGCTCTCTATGACCGCGAGGGCAAGCTCACCATCTGGGCAAGCTCCCAGTCACCCTTTGCGATGAGAAAGATCCTGAGCCAGAGCCTCAGGTGGCCAATGAACCGGATACGCGTCATCGGCCCTTATGTGGGCGGCGGGTTCGGCGGCAAGGCTGGGCTCAACGTTGAGGCGACCCTGGTTCCTCTGGCCATGAAAGCTGTCGGCCACCCGGTGAAGCTGGTTTGCACACGGGAAGAGGAGTTCAGAGACACCTTCGTTCGCCAGGGGATGTGGTGTCGCCTGAAAACCGGCGTGAAACGAAACGGCAGGATAACCGCACAGGAGTTCGAGATGTACTGGGACGGCGGCGCCTACACTGAGTACGGGGTCAACGTGACGAGGGCCGCAGGCTACAGCTCCGCCGGGGTGTACGACATCCCCAACATGAAGACGGACTCTTACTGCGTGTATACGAACAAGCCTGTCGGCGGTCCTTTGCGTGGCTTCGGCCACGGCGAGAACCACTGGGCCATAGAGCAGCACATGGACCAGATCGCGCACAGGCTGGGCATGGACCCCGTGGAGTTCCGAATGATCAACCTGCAGCGCGAGGGATCCACCAACGCCACCGGCCAGGTCCTCCACAACGTGGGCATCGGTAAATGCCTCGAGGAGGCCGCGAGGCTCATAGGCTGGACGAAGGTGACGGGGCCAGGGAAGATAGAGCCCGGCGTGAAGAAGGTGCGGGCAAAGGGGATCGCGTGCATGACCAAGGCCCCGGCCATGCCGAACGACGCAGCGTCCACCGCCATCGTGAAGCTCAACGACGACGGCACCGTCGTGCTGAACATATCCGCGCAGGAGCTGGGTCAGGGCGCCTTCACGGTGCTATCGCAGATCTGCGCAGAGGAGCTCGGTGTCCGGTACGAAGACATCAGGATATACCCCGTGGACACGGACCACGGCGCGTACGAGTGGCAGACCGTGGCAAGCCGCATCACATACTCGTGCGGCCGCGCTGTGATGGAGGCCGCCAGGGATGCAAAGAGGCAGCTCTGCGACCACGCGTCCAGGTATTTCGGCGTGCCCGCCGGCGACGTGGATGTCGCGGATGGCCGAGTGTTCGTGAAGGGCGACCCCTCGAGGCGCGTCCCCGTTGCTACGCTTGCCCTCGGTGCAACGCTTCCGGATTTCAGCGGCTACGGCGGCCCAATTGTTGGACGAGGCAAGTTCATACCAGAAGGAATTGTCGCCATGGATGCCGAAACAGGGCAGAGTCCCAAACCCGTCGCGAACTGGACCTACGGGGCCCAGGCCGTCGAGATCGAGCTGGACCTCGAGCTAGGCAAGATCGAAGTCAAGAAGGTGGCCGCTGTGTATGATGCAGGGCGCGTCATCAACCCTGTGACGGCCGCCGCTCAGGTCGAAGGAGGTGTTGTGCAAGGGTTAAGCATTGGGCTCTTTGAGGAGATGAAGTTCGACGAAAGGGGCAGGCTGCTGAATCCATCGTACGTTGACTACAAGATAGCAACAGCAGCAGAGATCCCCGAGATGCTGGTGAGCTTTGTCGAGGTTCCCCAGGAGGATGGGCCGTACGGAGCGAGGGGTATTGGGGAGCATGTCATGGTGCCGACGCCGCCTGCCATCGCCAATGCGCTATTCCATGCTGCGGGCGTCCGGGTCAAGCGTCTTCCCATGACGTCGGAGAGTGTTCGTTGGGCCCTGAAGCAAGAGTAAACGTTGACCGGAGTACAGCCGCCGTAAGCCCCGCCGTTCAGGGCCGGGGATGAGGCGGGTCCGAAGGCACTGGCCCGATGCGCCGGCCGCGAGGTCGGGGGACGACGTAGCCGCTCCTGCAGGCGGCATCGGGCGTCAATAAGTCGCAAAGACTATAGAGCCGCCCCACTGGGGCTAGAGCGACTTACCTGCAACCGGAAACGAATGTCGCCAAGGCCTTGGTCCGTATAGCCTACCACAAGGGACGGCGAGTGCGCGGGAGGGGCGGCAGGACGCCGGAATCGAAGAGGTCGAAGGCCTCGCCTCCCGGCTTTGGTTGCGGGAAGGCTCAACCGTAGCGGACAGCAGGTCTGAAGGGAGGAGAGATCCGTGGCAAGCACCCAGCCGATTGTGAAGGCGAAAGTCAGAGGGCCCATAAGGCCCGGAGACCCCCTGCCTTTTCCTCAGCTTCTAGTTCTAGGCATTCAGCACACGTTCACCATGTTCGGCGCGACGGTCCTGGTGCCGCTGCTCACAGGGCTTGACGTGAGCGTCGCCCTCTTCACGGCGGGCATAGGGACCCTGTGGTTCCATCTGGTGACAAAACGGAGGGTTCCGATATTCCTCGGGTCGTCGTTTGCTTTCATCGCTCCTGTCGCGCTTGTGATCAAGGAGATGGGGATCCCTGCGGCTCAGGGCGGGATCATTGTGGCAGGTCTGCTCTACTGTGTCCTCGCAGTGATCATATACTTTGCAGGTCCGAGATTCATGGAATCCCTGCTCCCACCGGTTGTCACAGGGCCGATCATCATGGTCATAGGGCTCAACCTCGCGCCGGTCGCCATCGGAAGCGCGAGCAAGAACTGGATAATCGCGCTCATAGTGCTGGCAACCGTCGCTATCGTGAACCTTTACGTGAAGGGGTTCCTGCGGCTACTGCCGGTCATATCCGGGATAGTCGTGGGGTACATCGTCAGCCTGATATGGGGCATTGTGGACACGGCGCCCGTGGTCCAGGCGGCGTGGGTCGGGATGCCTCACTTCACATGGCCGGTATTTGACGCGGCGGCCATTGGGCTCATAGCCCCGGTGGCAGTAGCCACCATGGTGGAGCACGTTGGGGATGTGCTGGCCGTCGGGGCCACGGTCGAGGATGACTTCGTCAAGGATCCGGGACTGCACCGGACGCTTATCGGAGACGGCATAGGGACGTCCCTCGCCGGCCTGTTCGGCGGCCCTGCGAATACCACCTACTCTGAGAACACCGGGGTGCTCGCTCTGACGAGGGTATGGAAGCCCGAGGTGATGAGGGTGGCAGCAGTGCTCGCCATCCTGCTTGCATTCATCGGCAAGCTTGGCGCAGCGATAAGGACCATACCAGAGCCGGTGATCGGCGGCATCTCAATCGTGCTCTTCGGAATGATCGCCGCGATCGGCGTGAGGACCGTCGTGGAGAACCAGGTCGACATGAAGCAGTCGAGGAACCTGCTCATCGCCAGCGTCATGCTGGTGATCGGCATCGGCGGCGCGATGATAAGGATCTGGGGGAACCTGCAGTTCGGTGGGATCGGCCTTGCTGCCATCATTGGCATCATCCTGAACCAGCTCCTGCCGAGAGAGGCCGGAAAGGGCCAGGAAGGCTAAAGACCCAGGCTTGCGACCGGCGCCCTCATCCGACCGGGCGCGGGTTGACGGCGGCCGGGTGCCGGTCGAGCGCCGCACCTGCGGCGGACCGGCGCCATCTGGGTGGACTCGTGCAGTTTGGGGGAGCCGCGAGGCTCCCCCTGTCTCTGCGCACAACGCACATTGGTCCTGGTGCAGGGCCTGGCACAACACGCGGTCCCGGCCCGAAGGGGCGCTTCAGAGGCCGTGCCCTCGCCGGGCATCGGCCGCTCACCGGATGCCGGCAGACAGGGTGGCTGGGAGAGCCTCACCTGGCCGCCATCAGCCCGCGATAGGCGATGCGAACATGAGCACGAGTGCGATGACAAGACCATATAGCCCTGTGGTCTGGGAGATCGCCTGACCGAGCAGCATGGTTCTGGTTATCTCCATGCGCAGGTCCGGCCGGCGCGCCACGGTTTCCGCGCCCTTGCCCGCGGCGTAACCCTGGCCTATACCAGGGCCGATCCCCGCCAGCATCGCGAGCCCGGCGCCCAGGGTGGCGGCGGCTCTCACAAGCACCGGGCCGGCCCCCAGCGCGAGCGGGTTGGCAAAGAGGAGGAGCAACGCGACCACCAGCGAGAAGATGCCGGATGTCTCCGCGACCGCCTGCCCGAGGAGCATGATCACGGTGATCTCCGAACGCCTTGCCGGGTTGCGTCCGACGGCGTCGGCCGCCTCGCCCGCTGCGTATCCCTGGCCGATGCCCGCGCCCAGCCCGGAAGCCATTGCTATGCCGGCGCTGATCGCCGACGCTGCCAGCACCGCCGCGCGTGGATGGGCCACTGCAACCTTGACGACTTCCTGCATTTCCTGAAGGCCAAGGTGGGTCAGGACATTGAATGCTTCGAATGAGCCGAAGATGCCGTCCATATTGGGTCAATCCATCGCCCTTGCAATGAATGTCATCGTCAACATCACGAAGATAAACGTCTGTATGATCCCCGCGAAGATATCGAAGTACATGTGGGGCACGACCGGCACGATGACCGGCAGCACCGAGTATAGAAGACCCATGATGATGGTCCCGCCGAGCATGTTGCCAAACAGGCGAAACGCCATAGAGAATGGAAGCGCGACCTCGCTTATCACATTGAGAGGAGCCAGGAAAGCCACAGGCTCGAAGAAGCCCTTGAGGTACGCCGCGATCCCCTTTCGCCGTATCGAGTAGTACTGGATATTCACAAACGTGATGGTGGCGAGGGCAAGGGTGGTGTTGAGGTCGGCCGTGGGTGGTGTGACTCCGATGAGCCCCACGAGGTTCGCAACGAAGAGGAAGAGAGCGAGCGTGCCGACGTACGGTATGAAGCCCCTGCGCTCCCTGCCCATGGTTCCGTCGACGAGCCATTGAACGGCGTCATACACTAGCTCGGGGATGGCCCGCCCTCCGGACGGCGGATCCTGGACCGGACGTGATAGCATGATCCACACCGCGACGCGGGAGGCGATGATGATCGCGGCCATGATCGCCCACGTCGTCAGCAGAGTCTCCGGGATCCCGTAGCCAAGCAGTTCATAGGTTCTTGCCAGGAACGGCACTGCCTTGCATCTCCTCTTGTCGAGCCCGGGTCCTCTCCGAGGTTGCTGGCACCTGCTTCCCTGCCCGCCTGCTTGCCTACCTGCAGAGGACGGCGCGCCTCGTTCGGACCTGGCGCTCAAAGCCCGCCAAATCCCAGGCGCTCCGCGCCATGGCAAGCACTTCGATCCCCAACAGCGTCGGGAATGCCGTCGCAGGCTCACGGCGTCATGTCCAGGTGATGTGCGGACGGGCGTGGCGCCACTGGGAACGGCCTCCGTGCCGGTCCGATGCGCTCAGAGCGAGCCGAAGATGCCGGTCAACAGAACGATGAACCTCACCACGACCATGCCTGCCGCGGTCCCGAGGAAGAGACCGATGTCCAGCCGCAGCGTGCCGTAGAGAACGAGCGCGGTCAAGGCATATCTCGCGAGGTACTTGAGCATCACCTGGGACGACGCTCGCACGGGCCCGGCCGCGACGGCCGCGGCGACGGCAGCGCCCAGCAGGTGGAAGCTGGCGAGGCCGAAGGCTGTGCCAGCGAGGCCGCCGAGAGCCATGCGGGGAAGCCCGGCCGCGGCCAGGAGCGCTGCGGCCAGGACGGCGAGGACCGCCGCCCTCTTCATGATCGTGCGTTCCAGGTTCTTCGTGTCCCTCATCGCGGCCACCTGAGCTTTCGCTCACAGATACAGATGTAGTTTCCTCTCTTCGTCTCGTTTTATGACTGCGGCCGCCAGGCCACAGGACGCTGCGATGGTATGAAGGGATCCGCGACGCTGTGGAGAAAAGAACGTAGGGTCGTGACTAAGCCATGGAAGGGGCGGAACGGGCACATGCCGGAAATCGCATTTGTGAATGGGGAGTTCATGGATCTTTCGGACGCCCGGGTGTCAGTGGAAGATCGCGGGTTTCAATTCGGAGATGGCGTATACGAGGTCGTGAGGTGTTACCACGGCGTTCCGTTTGCGCTCGAAGAGCATCTTCGGAGGCTCGAAAGGAGCGCCTCCGGCATAGAGCTGGGGATCCCGGAGGAGACGCGGCGGCTCGGCGAGCTTGCGGTCGAAGCCCTTCGAAGAAGCCAGATCGCTGAGGCCGTTCTCTACATGCAGGTGACTCGCGGGTGGGCTCCCCGGAACCATGCGTTCCCCGAAGCGGCGAAGCCGACCGTCGTTATTACGGTTAGGCCGGCGAAGCCCGCCCCACCCGACCGTGCCGCGCTCGGCGTCTCTGTCATCACAGTGCCTGACGAGCGTTGGCTTCGGTGCGACATAAAGTCCACAGACCTTCTTCCAAACGTCATGGCCAAGCAGAAGGCCGTACGGGCAGGCGCGTTCGAGGCTGTGATGATAAGGGACGGGGCGTATGTTACGGAAGGGGCGAGCACCAACGTGTTTGCCGTGAAGGACGACGCGGTATACACGGCTCCGGAGGGGCCCCGGATCCTGTCGGGCATAACCAGAGCCATCGTGCTGGGACTTGCGCGCGAGCACGGCATGCCCGTGGTCGAGGAGTTCTTTACGCCGGAGTTCCTGGCGCGGGCGGACGAAGCATTCATAACCAGCACCACGCTGGAGGTCGTTCCGTGCGTGAGAGTGGACGGTCGGCCGATGGGAGACGGAAGGCCCGGCCCGCTGACGCATGTCCTCGCGTCGGCCTACTCAGCCGAGGTAACAAAGCGAACAGCCTGACGACGCAGCGTAGCACGGTGTGGCGTTGCCGGGAGAGGCAGGATCGACGGGACCCGGCGAGTCGGCGAGGTGGGATGCACGAGCCGTCGGTCCCGCTGGGCCGCATGCACGCCTTGTCGAAGGCGAGTCGCAGGAATCGCTGCCGCTTCTCTGAGTAGATCGAGACTGTTGATGTCTCCAACGTTGTGGCAACGGATCTCGGTGGGATCCCGGAAGACTATGCTCGCCCGCGGCAGAGTTGGTATCTGTGGCAGGGGATCAGCAGGCTCCCGAAATCGTACTCAGAGTTCGCGATAGAGGACCCACCTGCGCCTGCCGCCGCTCCGGTCCAGGTAGAACTCGAAAGTTCTTCTATCATCCGTCCGGACCCTGTAGTAGTTGCGATGGCGGCGCAGGCGCCAGCTGGCGTATTTCGGGTTCACCGTGCCGACGCCGTGATCTTGCCACATGGCTTCGACCGCAGCGATCCGGTGCTCCTCGCCGCGCCAGATGAAGGCCGTCGGCGGACCTGGATGTGTCCTGAATACGACCTCTATCGGCTCGGAATAGAACCTTGGCATGCCTCTAACCCTCCTTGCTATGTCGCGACGGGCCCGGTCGGGGCTGCTGCGAGGTCATGAGGAGTGATAACGTGGTAAGGGCGATACTGTTCGATCTGGACGGCACTCTGGTTCACTACGATTTCGACGCGTTCATCAGGGAGTACCTGGCCGCCCTCGGCGCGAGGCTGGCGAGCATAGTCGAGCCCGGCCGCCTTGTGAGGCAGGTTATGAAGTCCACCGACGTGATGGTGAGGAACCTGGACCCCCACAAGACCAACCGCGAGGTGTTCGCCGAGGACTTCTTCCCAGCCGTAGGGATACCCGGTGACGTGCTCATGCCGGTGTTCGACGATTTCTATCGCCGTGACTTCCGGTTCATCAAGGACCGACTGGGGATACGTCCGCACCCTGACGCCCGGCGCATGCTCGAAGGCCTTATCTCCAGGGGGATTGACGTGGTCATAGCCACGAACCCCGTGTTCCCTCTCATCGCCATCGAGGAGCGCATGAGATGGGGAGGCCTCGACGGGCTTTCGTACAGGCTTGTGACATCTTACGAAACCATGCACTTCTGCAAGCCCAACCGCGAGTACTATGAGGAAGTCCTCGCGCTCATCAGTCGCACGCCCGAGGAGTGCTTCATGGTGGGCAACGATGTCGAGGAGGATATCATCGCGGGCACGCTCGGGATGAAAACGTACCTCGTGGAGGACTTCCTCCTCGATCGCGGCCGGGCGCAGAACCACCCCGACTTCCGGGGCACCTTCGAGGACCTTGTGCACTTCATGGAGCGCGGGCGATTCTAAGTAGATCGCCACAGATTCGCGCTACTTTTCAGCGCGCAGGTCCTCGCCAGGGTTGCCGGTGTTGCCCTCCGGGGACGGCGCGTGCGGTGAGATGCGTTCGAATTTGGCGCGCGGGCTAGCCAAATTCCAGGCGCCCCGCCCTAGCAAGCACCGGCAACCCCAACACCGTCAGGAGAAGTGGCGCAAACTTATGGCGCCATACTCAGTCCGCGCTTCCGCCTCCGCCCCCGATACCGCCGCCTCCGCCACCGGAGAACCCGCCGCCTCCGCCCGACTCGGACGACTTCACGCTCGTGGCTGTCAGAAGCGAGCGTTCGAGCGATGTAGTCAGGTTAGTGAGGGTGGATGCGAGATCGGTGGCAGAGGAGGCCATAAGCCACCCGTGCCCGATCGCAAGGCCCGAGCCTGGCTCGGAAAGCTCCGGGAACACCAGCCTGAGCTGGTCTATGACCTGCTTTGCCACGCCCAGCGTGACGGCGTACACGAGGTAGTGCTCCCACAACACCAGCGCCGGCACGGGGGCGTCGTGCAGGGACGAGAAGTCCAGAAGGAACCTGCGGAACGCCCGCCACATGGCAAACTCGGTCTGGCCCTTTTGTGAGCGCCTCTTGATGGCCGCAGAGATCACGACCACCATGATGCCGGTGACTATCCATGCGATGCCACTAGGCGCAAGCGCGACCGAGACGACGATGGCGCCGACGCCCGCGAGGATAAGGCCGATGCCCGTGAGGATCCCGATGAGCCTTCCGGTGGCTGCCGTCCGGTCGAAGAAGTCGTTGCGCCCGGCGTCCGCCCGTACCTTCGCCTGCCAGTCGTTGTATTGCTGGAGAAATGGGCCCGGGTGCTTCTTTGCGTAGGCCTCTATCTCGTCGAACGTCACGACCTGGTTGTCCCCGACCGTGTAGAACAGGAGATTATAGAGGGCCTTCTCGTGCTCGAGCAGATCGTCGTCTTTGCCCTTGTCAGTCCTCTTGATAACGTACTCCACTTCGACGGCCGTTCCCAGAAGCCCGAGAAGGCGCTTGCGCTCCGTCCTCCGCTCCTCGATGCTCAGGTAGCCGCGCCTTGCGAGATCCATCACGGTCGCCGTAAAGTCGGCTGGGCCCGGTGATCCGAAACGCCACAGCACCCCGAGTTCGGCGGGGGTATACATGGCGGGGAGCTCCCTGTAGTAGTCGCCCGAGAACTCCGGGACATACTCCCGGTCGTATCGCCGGTAGACGAATCCGAACCACAAAGCGAGAACCAGCAGGACCACGCCCGGCGCAAGGTACACGTTGAGCCTTCCAAGCCGGCGCAATGCGGCCTGGCGCTCGGCCGCCCTTTCCCTCGCGATGTTGGCCTCCCGCGCAAGCGCCCTCTCCTCCTCCATGATCGGGGCGAGCGCGTTTCTGCCGGACGTCCTCGTGGCCGCGGGGACGATGGCCTTCGGGAATACCACCCTCGCCTCGACGAATGTCTTTGCAGGAAGAGGAGCAACCGACAGAGTCACGAGCGTCGGGCTTTCGATGGATATGGCGCCCCACAGCGGGCCATGAGCCCACGCCTTGATGTCGTCTTTCCGCGCCCCCGCGGGCAATGCGATGGCCACGTGGGCCTCTGGGGCACCCACGTCCCACTGGTCTCCGACACACTTCCAGTAAAGCTCGGCCACATCGTTGTGGGACACAACCGCCCCACGGATTCGGTATCCGAGGGTAAATGTGCGCGACTCATCGCGTGCCTTGAAGTGCCAGGCTATCTCGATCCCGTCGGGCGCCTCCTCGACCCGGTACGTGCCGGGGACGCGTTCGTCCCCAGAACCCCTCGTCAGAGTGTATTCCTTGCCTCCCTCGCTCACAGCGATATCCGTGACACGCACGCCTTCTGCAATGGGGATCCACTGCCTTACCCTGGAAAACTCCCCGTCGAAGCGGAACGTGCGCTCCTCGCGGACGATGAGGGAGCCGTCCCTTTCAACGCGCGCCTCGATGTTGACGTTGGATAAGGAGAGCTCCCTGGCCTGCACTACCTGGCCCACCCAAAGAACAGCGGATGCGACCAGCGTCGCCAGAACGACGGCCATGACGCCGGGCTTGCGCGTGTGGGGGCGACCTGTCATCATTGCCATCATCGGGAACACCACCTTCTTCCGTGAATCGGCGGACTTCGTGGCTGGTCAGCGTCTACACTTCGCGAGTCATCTGCATTATCCTCGTTGCAGACGCGACTTTCTGTTATGGGCGTTTAGTGCTGCTTTGTCAGATGCGGAATGCCATCCGGTTCGGCGGGTCTGGCGCGCCAGTCTGGGGGCCGACTCCTGGCCCTGGCGGCCCTTTCCGCGTTCCGCGCAGTCCGCGGGAAACGCGCGATGTACCGAACGGGTAACACGGAACGAGTGATGTGCGTCAGCGATTGGGTTCGACGTGTGACGTAGAACGGGTAAGGCCTGGACCGGTGACGTACATCACCGGACGGCTGTGAGGCGTGACGTACGGAACGGTCGAGGGGGGACCCGTGATGCACATCACTGGTGCCGGCCCGACGAGTGACGTACGGAACGCTTCGTGGAGAACCCGTGATGTAGGGAACGGCTGAGGAGGAACCCGTGATGTACATCACCGCTTGGCCCCCGATGCGTGACGTATGGAACGGGAAGAGCGTGACGAGTGACGTGCGTCAGCCTTCTCCTAACATATGTGACGCACGGAACGGGTAAGCACCGGACCGGTGATGTACATCACTCGATGGTTCTCCGGCGTGACGTGGGGAACGGCTCCGGAGGGACCCGTGACGTGCGTCAGCCGTCGGCTCAAGTGAAGGCACTACCATGCGCTCCATATGTAACAGAGCAGTATTAGGCATGAGTTCACAAGTCCATGCCGGTTTGGGAGAAGATTCCGGCTGCATGCAAGATCCTGTCGAACTCTCCCGGCTGCCAGAAGGAATCGCGGGGCCACGTTGCGAATGTATAAGAAAACGGTGGACTGTGAGTGCGTCGGAACCTGAGTCGTGAGAAGGTAAGCAGCAGAAAGGGGGTGAGGAGGAATGTGCGAGTCCTGCGGGTGCGGCGCCCCCAAGAAGCCGGCGGCGCCGAAGCAAGAGGGCGAGAAAGAGACCAAGAAGAAGAGCACCCGATCTTGCGGCACGAAGAAGAAGTAGGCGCGCATGGGGAGGTCCCTCTCTCGGGATGCCCCTGTAAGGAGTGAATCTGGTGGCGAGGCGTCTCTATCGTTCGAAACGTGAGTGCATAATCGGGGGCGTTGCCGGAGGGCTCGCCGAGTACTTCGACATCGACCCCACGATAATACGGATCCTGTGGGTGCTTCTCGCGCTCGCCGACGGCATCGGCGTGATCGCGTACATAATCGCGTGGATAATCATCCCGGCAGACCCGCACGCGGAGCCGAGCGAGAGGTTCGAGAAGACCGAAGGAATCCGAGAGGAAGTCATAGACAGGGCGAAAGAGGTCGAGGCCAGGCTGAAGGGGGAGACCCCGCAGGTCGGCTCACGGGCGGCCGGCCGTGAGGGAACGCCTTCGGATGACGTGACGCGTCGCGCCGACAGCGGGGCGAAGCTCGTCGGTGTCATCCTCGTGTGCATCGGGGCTCTCTTCCTCGCCCGGAACTTCTGGCCCTGGTTCAATCTGGGCGCGCTGTGGCCTATCGCCCTCGTCATCGCGGGCATCCTCTTGCTCATAGGCGGCGTCGGCGGGCGGACATGAGCCTGCGTCCACCGACACCGCGCGCTCTCTGCCGGCCGGGCGATGGACATGTCGTCGCAGCAGTGACTCTAGGTGGATCTCCACAAGTTCGCGCTGCTTTTCAGCGCGCAAGCACTGTGCAGGGTTGCCGGCGTTGCACGCCGGGGGCGGCGCGCTTGCGGCGCGCCTCGTTCGGATTTGGCGCTCAAGGCTAGCCAAATTACGGGCGCCCCACCCTAGCAAGCGCCGTCAACCCCAGCACCGTCAGGAAACGTGGCGCAGACTGTGCCGCCATACTTAGTCACGGAGGCGGTTTCTATATGTCGGCACTCAAGGCCGGGCCCAACGCCCCCGTCCCGGAGCAGGATCTCGATGCGCACTGGTTCGGGCCCCGGCGACCGGAGCCTTCGGGTCGTCGCGACCTGATCTCGGCCTCCTGGGAGCGCTGCCGCGCCCTCGGGGTAGACCCTGAAGGCGGGATAAGCACGGTGGTGCTCTCGCCAGAGGAGCTTACGGAACGAAGAACTGCAAGCTCGCGGTTGCTGAAGGTGGCCGAGCCGCTCATGGCGAGCCTGTATGAAATCGTGTCGGGCTCGGGCTATGTGATCGTGCTCGTGGATGCCGACGGGTATGTGCTCTCCGTCACCGGTGACGCTGGGGTGCTGGAGTCGGCCCGGAGCGTGAACTTCGTGCCCGGCGTGAAGTGGACGGAGAGGCTCGTGGGCACCACGGCCATCGGGATCGCCCTTGCGAGCGGACGCCCTGCGCAGGTGGCCGGGGAGGAGCATTTCTGTCGCGCCCACAAGGCGTGGACGTGCTCCGCAGCGCCCATTCGGGACCCGTCGGGAGGTGCAATGGGGGCGCTCAACGTTTCCGGTCTCGGTGCGAAGCCGCACCGGCACACCCTCGGAATGGTCGTCTCCACAGCACGAGCCATCGAAAACCAGCTCGGGGTGGAGAAAGCCCTCGCCGACCTCGCGCTTGCCTCCAAGTACCAGGCCGCGATAGTGGAGCACGTCTCCGACGGTCTTCTCACCGTCGATGCGGAAGGCTACGTAACCTACATGAACTCAGCCGGCGGCCGGATACTCGGCGTCGACCACAAGGCTGTCGTGGGCCAGCACGTGAGCGACATTGTGGACTTTCGCCCTATCGTGCTCAACGTGATCAAGACCGGCGAAGGGTATATCGACCGGGAGTTCGTCGTGAACAGCAAGCGTGGAGCCCTCCACTTCATAAAGTCAGCGGTCCCCATCCGCGATGAGCGCGGGGAGCTGACCGGGGTCGTAGACGTGTTCAGAGAGATCCGCAGGGTGCGCCGGCTTGTCCATTACATGGTCGGGGCCTTCGCAAACTTCACGTTCGACGACATCATCGGAGACGCCCCCGCCATGTGCGAGGCCAGGCGGCTTGCGGAGATGGCCGCGAAGACCTCCTCGAACGTGCTCATCCAGGGGGAGAGCGGCACCGGCAAGGAGATGTTCGCCCAGGCCATCCACAATGCGAGCGCGGTGAAGGACGGCCCGTTCGTGGCCATCAACTGCGCTGCCATACCCCGCGAGCTCGTCGAGAGCGAGCTTTTCGGATACGAGAAAGGGGCTTTCACAGGGGCGAAGGCGTCCGGGCATCCTGGGAAGTTCGAGCTTGCCTCGGGCGGCACGCTCCTCCTGGACGAGATAGGGGAGATGTCCCTCGACGTGCAGGCCAAGCTCCTGCGCGTGCTTCAGGAGCGGCGCATCACCCGGGTTGGCGGAGATGTCGTCCTGCCGGTTGACGCCCGGGTGATGGCGGCGAGCAACAGAGACCTCGCCCGCGACGTCGCCGACCGCGATTTCAGGCAGGATCTGTATTACCGTCTCAATGTGTTCACCATCACCATCCCTCCGCTCAGGGAGAGAAGGAGCGACATACCCGTCCTCGTCCGCCACTTCCTCAAGAAGGTCGGGCAGAAACTGGGCAAGGAGAGCGTGAACGTGACCCCGCAGGTCATGGATGTGCTCATTGGGCACGATTGGCCGGGCAACGTACGCGAGCTCGAGAACGTCGTGGAGAGGGCGCTTGCGCTCGTTCCCGGGGACACGGTGGAGATCGATCATCTGCCTGCTTACCTGAGACAGCCGCATGGCGCATGTCCGGCGGCGCAGCCACATGCGGTCCCGAGTGCGGCCGAGGAGGTGCGCTCACTGGCTGAGGCCGAGCGAAGCGCCATCGCGGCCGCCCTCCGGGCCAGCGACGGGAACGTATCCCGCGCGGCGAAGTCCCTCGGCATCAGCAGGAACACCCTTTACTGCAAGATGAAGAGGTTCGGCATTGCGGGCGATCGGACTGGAGTGAACGGGTGCGAGAGGATGGTAGTGTCCTGATTGCGGACAGTGCGCAAGAACAGGACAGGCGAGAACCGGGCGATCACGCATGGGGGACGGCTTGCACTGTCCTGAATATGAACATACCATTGAGGAGCGAGGGACTGCCTCGCTCCTTCTGTTATGCGACTGGTGAAAGCGTAACGCGGCCTTTCGGGCGTTTTCTGCCTGGGAGGGGCCGGCCCCGAGAGGGGCTGGCAAAGATCTTGCTTTCCCTTCTGCGTGAGGCGGCATGGCTCCGCGAGTCCGGCCGGAGGGCAGCGGAAAAGACACGACAGGGGGGAGCGAGTTGCCAGACCGCGACACACTCATCCATATCTACACCACGATGGTCAGAATCAGAGCGTTCGAGGAAAAGGTGGAGGAACTCTTCCTCGCCGGGAAGATCCCCGGTTTCGTCCATCTGTACATCGGCGAAGAGGGTGTTGCCTCGGGCGTATGCGCGTCGCTCGACAGATCCGACTACATCGTGAGCACCCACAGGGGTCACGGGCACTGCATTGCAAAGGGGGCGAGCCCGCGCCGCATGATGGCGGAGATCCTCGGAAAAAGCACCGGGTACTGCAAGGGCAAAGGCGGGAGCATGCACATCGCCGATTTCTCCGTGGGCATGCTGGGTGCAAACGGGGTGGTGGGGGGAGGATTCAACATCGCTGTCGGCGCGGCGCTTTCCGCGAAGATGAGACGCTCTGGCCAGGTGGCCGTGTGCTTCTTCGGCGACGGGGCCTCGAACCGCGGCACTTTCCACGAGGCCATGAACATGGCCAGCGTGTTCGATCTCCCGTGCGTGTTCGTCTGCGAGCACAACCAGTACGCGTCCACGACTCCTTCGACTTACTCGGTGTCGGTGAAAGATGTCGCTGACCGCGCCGTGGGATACGGCATCCCCGGGGTGACCGTTGACGGAAACGACGTGCTTGCAGTGTACGAAGCAGCCCGCGAGGCGATAGCACGGGCGCGTCAGGGCGGCGGGCCGACTCTCCTTGAGGCGAAAACCTACCGCATCAAAGGCCACTTCGTCGGCGACCCCGAGAGGTATCGTGATCGTTCCGAGGTCGAGCGATGGAGGGAGAAATGCCCGATCTTGCGCTTCGAGGACCGACTTCGCGCCGACGGAGTTCTGGGCGATGCCGAGATGGAGGGGATCAGGTCCGCGGCGCACCAGGAGATCCTCGAGGCGGTCAGCTTTGCAGAGGAAAGCGCTTACCCAGACCCCGATGATGCCTTCTCGGACCTGTACGCGTCATGTGCCCAGGGGGAGGGATGCGGGATATGAGAGAGATAACGTTCTCCCAGGCGACGCTCGAGGCCATGGCCGAGGAGATGAGGCGCGATTCGACCGTTTTCATCCTCGGCGAGGACATAGCCCGGCAGGGCGGCATATTCGGCCAGTTCAAAGGGCTTCCCCAGGAGTTCGGGTATGAGAGGGTGCTGGACACGCCCATATCCGAAACAGCGATAGTGGGGTCGGCTGTTGGGGCGGCGCTCACCGGCATGAGACCCGTCGCGGACATGCATTTTGCAGATTTTGTCACCTGTGCGATGGATGAGATCGCGAACCAGGCGGCGAAGATCCGCTATATGTTCGGTGGACAGGCCCGACTGCCTCTCGTGGTGAGGGCGCCTGACGGCGTCATCAAGTCCGCCGCAGCACAGCATTCACAGAGCCTTGAGGCATGGTTCGTCCACGTCCCCGGCCTGAAGATCGTGATCCCGTCCACGCCGTACGATGCGAAGGGGCTTCTGAAGGCCGCCATCAGGGACGATGATCCGGTGCTTTACTTCGAGCACAAGGCCCTGTTCGCAATGAAAGGCCCCGTGCCGGAGGAGGAGTACATCGTTCCCATAGGCAAAGCCGATGTCAAGAGGCCCGGCAGGGACGTGACATGCGTCACATACTCGGTCATGGTCCACAGGGCGCTGGAGGCCGCGGAGGATCTCGCCAGGGACGGGATCGAGGTCGAGGTGGTCGACCTGCGTACGCTCGTTCCGATGGACATCGATACGGTCCTTCAGTCGGTGAGGAAAACGAAGAAGGTGGTGGTGGCCCACGAGGCCTGCCGTCGCGGCGGGGCCGGAGCGGAGATCGCTGCAACGATCGCAGAAGAAGCGTTCGACTACCTTGATGCACCGGTTGTCCGAGTCGGGACCATGGACGTTCCGGTCCCGTTCAGCCCGCCCCTGGAGGCGCGCGTCGTGCCTCGGAAGAAGGAGATAGTGGAAGCGGTGCGGAGGATCGTCTAGCGCCATCCAGCCACGAAGAGTCGTTTCGAAAACCACCGGGAAACGAGGAGGTGAAGCGCCCGGGCACACCGGGTGCGCATGAATGAGAAGATCTCTGGTTCTTGCAGCGGTGATGCTGACCCTGTTTGCGCTCATCACGTCAGGGGCAAGCGGTGCGGCGAAGTTGAAGGCTGAGTACAAGCTTACGACCAACGTGCAAAGTGAGACGGCGTGGGGCAGGGGAGCGGTCAAGTTTGCGGAGCTTGCAAAGGAGTATACCGGCGGACGAGTCAACGTCAAGGTATACCCCAACGCGGTCCTGGTGGGCGGGGATCAGATGAGGCAGGGAGAGATGGTGCAAAGTGGGGCCATCGACTTCATGCTCAACTCGACCATCAACATATCGCCGATGATCGGCGAGTTCAACCTGTTCGCGCTTCCGTTCCTGTTCCCGACATACGAGGCGGTCGATGCGGCCGTAAACTCGCCCGCCGGTGAGAAGCTCTTCAAGGTCCTCGAGAAGTACAACATGGTGGGCCTGGGGTGGGGCGAGAACGGCTTCCGCGAGCTCACCAACAACGTTCGGCCCATCACCTCGCCGGATGACATGAAGGGCCTCAAGATCAGGGTGACGGTTCCCATATACGTCGACATCATGCGGGCGCTCGGCGCGAATCCCGTCGCCATGAACTGGGGCGAGGTCTTCACCTCGCTGCAGCAGCGGGTCATCGACGGCCAGGAGAACCCCGTGGTCGGGATCATTATCCCCACAAAGATCTATGAGGTACAGAAATACCTCACGAACTGGCACTACTCATATGATGCGCTCGTGCTCGCTGTGAACAAGGATGTGTGGCAGAGCTTCCCTGCAGACATCCAGCAGCAGCTTCGGCGGGCGGCGGCCGACGCCATGAAATGGCAGGTCGGCATAAGCAGGCAGGGTCTCAAGGAAGGCAACGACTTCCTGAGGTCGAAGGGCATGGTCGTGACCGACCTCACCCCCGAGCAGCTTGCCGCCTTCCGCGAGAAGACGAAGCCCGTTTATGACAAGTGGGCCGAGAAGGTCGGCCTCGACATCGTGAAGGCGTTCGAGGAAGCGGTCGCGGGCGTGAAGTGATGAGCACCCCATGCGCCGTGCGCGGGCGCCCGGACGAAGGGCGCCCGCGCGACATGGAGAGGGGAGGTAGGACGTTGCTCAAGTTTCTTGACAGGTTCGAGGAGTACACGTGCGCAGCTATGCTCCTTTTCATGGCGCTCCTTGCCTTTGCAAACGTCATCGTGAGATACCTCACGACGATGTCGTTCGCGTTCTCCGAGGAGCTATTGGTCAACCTCTTCGTGTGGATTACCATGCTTGGCGCGGCCATAGGCATGCGCAAGGGCGTGCACCTCAGCATGACGATGGTTGCAAACGCCCTGCCGAGGAGATACCAGAAAGTCATCGCCGTCATCTCCATGGTATGTGGCGGCGGGCTTTTCGCGCTGCTCTTCGCGCACGGGGTGAACCTCGTGGTTTCGGAGTACCGATCCCAGATGACGACCTACTCGATGGGCCTTCCCATGTGGTGGTTCGGGCTCGCGGTGCCGGTCGGCAGTACCCTGCTGATCATCAGGGTGGTCCAGGCCGGCCTCAGCGAGATACGAGAACTCGGCCGCAAGGGAGGCGACGGGCGGGGGAAGGCCGCCGGGAAAGCGTGAGGGAGTTGTTCGCCCGGGGTGGGGCTGCGGCGCGCGGGGCGGCGGACGCGGTGTGCGGTTGCGCCGAACGAGTTGGAGGAATAGCGGGGGTGGTGTAGTGTCAGCGATAGATCCAGGAATCGTCCTTCTGGGCCTCTTTCTCATCCTTCTGGTGGCCAGGGTGCCCATAGCGGTGGCACTCGGGATCGCGGGCATGGCCGTGGTCTACTTCAGTGGGCTCGGCTCCGCAATGTTCGCGCCCGTGTTCTTCGCGAACATCTCGAAGTTCTCTCTCCTCGCTATCCCGTTCTTCATTCTGGCCGGGGTGATAATGGGAAGAGCGAAGATATCCGACAAGATAATCCGCCTCATCTCGCTGCTCGTAGGCCCCATCAGGGGCGGGCTCGCCGTGGTCACGGTCATGACTGCGCTGTTCTGGGGTGCGGTGTCCGGGTCCGGCCCAGCGACTGTTGCGGCCCTCGGGACGATCCTCATCCCCGGGATGGTGAAGGAGGGCTACGATAAGGGCTTCGCTGCGGCACTCATGTCGGCTTCGGCGGGGCTTGCGATAATCATCCCTCCGAGCATCGCCTTCATCGTGTACGGTGTCATCACGGGGGCGTCCATAGGCAAGCTCTTCATAGCAGGTATAGTGCCGGGGGTCGTGGTGGGCGTGTTCCTGATAATCGCGGCGTTTCTGATCTCGATCGCGCGTGACTACCGGGGCGGCGCCTTCGGCAAGCTCGCCGAGGTGTGGCGAGCTTTCAAGGACGCGTTCTGGGGGCTCATCGCGCCGCTCATAATCCTTGGCGGGATATACGGCGGCATCTTCACGCCGACGGAGGCCGCGGCCGTTGCAGTGGTGTATGGGCTCTTCGTGGGGTTCGTCATATACCGCACGCTCGCCCTGAAGGACCTGTACGGGCTGCTCGTCGAGTCCTGCGTGTCGTCGGCCGTGGTCATGCTCGTCGTATCGCTCGCCGGAATCTTCGGGTGGGCCATGACGACCCTCGGCGTGGTGGAGAGGGTGTCGCAGGCGGCCATTGCTGCGAGTTCCAGTCCGTATCTTGTGCTTCTCATCATCAACGTGATTCTCCTCATCGCGGGGATGCTACTGGATGCTATATCCATCTACTACATACTCACGCCGCTCCTCATGCCCATCATGGCTCATTTCGGGTGGGACCCGGTGTGGTTCGGCGTGGTCATGTGCGTAAACCTCGCGGTCGGACAGATCACGCCGCCGGTCGCCGTGAATCTATACGTAGGCGCCAACATCGCAGGGATTTCGATGGACGAGATATCGAGAGCCGTGGTGCCGTTCGTCATCGCCGCGGTGGGCGCGCTTCTCATCATCACGTATGTTCCGGTGCTCTCGACGTGGCTTCCGGACCTTCTCATGCGGTAGGTGCAGGAGGGTGTGGTTCATGCTGCAGGATATCGTCATGCCCAAGCTAGGCCTCACGATGAGCGAGGGGACTGTCGCGAGGTGGATCGTGTCGAAGGGTGAGCCATACAGGAAAGGAGATCCGCTTTTCGAGGCCGTAACGGACAAGATCACCTTCACTGTTGAGGCCCAGGGCGATGGGAAGATCGTCGAGGTAGCGGTGAGCGAGGGGGAGACCGTCCCGGTAGGGACGGTGGTGGCCCGTGCCGAGGTGGGGGGCGAAGCGACCGCATCGGAGCAGGCAGGTGGCGCTGACGGTCCCGGAGGAGAGTATGAACGGCAGCGGGCGCAGGGTCATGAGGCGCAGGACCAGCAGGCGCAGGCGCGGGGAACCGCGAAGCTTCACGGTGCGTCGGCAAGCCCAGGCGCCGGGAGCGAGGGAGCGGCACCGTCTGGTTCGCGACTGGAGGCGCCGGAGTCAGCAGGTGAGGTTGTGCGCGCTTCGCCTGCAGCGAAGCGGCTTGCCCGGGAGCACAACGTGGATCTCGCGAAAGTGCCGGGGACGGGTCCCGGCGGGCGCGTGGTCGAAGGAGACGTGCGTGCCTTCCTCGATGCGATGCTCGGGGCGGCGGCGGATATCATAGCGAGGGCCACAGGAGAGCGTGGCGTGGCAGAGCCGCTTGCCAGGCCCCTGGGGACCGCTCCTTCGGGGACGAGCGTGCCATATACGGCTATCGGAAGGACGTCTGCCGAGAGGACCACCCTGAGCTTTCGGACGGCACCGCACTTCTACATATCCATGGATGTGGACGCGGCGGCGCTCCTCGCTCTCAGGGAGAGGATCCTCGAGGACGCTTCCCGTGGCGAAACAGGTGAGACCGTCCGGCCCTCCATCAACGACATCCTCGTCAAGGTGGTGGCGAGGTCCCTCGCTGAGAATCGGTACGCCAACGCATCGGCGGCTGACGAAGGGGTTGTCGTCTACCAGGAAATCAATATCGGCGTGGCTGTCGCGACAGAACAGGGCCTCGTGGTGCCCGTCGTCCATAACGCAGACAGGAAGACCCTTCTTGAGATTGCTCGGGAGACAAAGGAGCTTTCGGGCCGCGCCAGGGAGGGTCGCCTCGAGCCGGAGGATGTCGCGGGGGGTACCTTTACCATATCCAACCTGGGCATGTTCGGCGTGGACGAGCTATGCGCAATAATCAACCCGCCGCAGGCTGCGATCCTCGGGGTGGGCGCCGTCCGGGAGCGCCCTGTCGTGAAGGGAGGCGCCGTGGTGGCGGGCCTCGAGATGAGGCTGACCCTTTCCGCCGACCACCGTGTCCTGGATGGAGCGAGTGCCGCGCGATTCCTCGGACGAGTCAAGGAAATCGTGGAATCCCTTGATCCTGACGTCGGAGTCTAGAGGCAGGTTCAGGAGACGCTGTCTCTCGTTGGCAGGCCGCGAGCCCTTCGCCATACCGTTGTCGGCAACGCGGCTTCTTTGCGTGATTCGGCGGTATTGCTCAAAAGAAGAACCCCTGCGCCCCTGCTTGGGGAAGGCCTCACGCCCGGGCGCTTTCCCTCGTTGGAGTGTTGGAGCGGAGGCGGCGGAGGAGTGGGCGCAGGCGACCTTCCGGTGAGGCGGCCAGGAAAGCATCTGCGCCGCTTTTTTGTGCGTCCGGTAGGAATATGTTGCCTGATGTAGAATTACTAGACCCGCAACTTTCGTAGCAGGGGGTTGGGGAGTTGCGGGTAAAGGTCATCGTGAATCCGATGGCGGGGCGCGGGCGCGCGGTGAGGGCCATCCCGGTCATCTGCCGCACGCTGGAGAAGGGAAAGATAGACTTCGACATGTACATAACGAAGGGTCCCGGCGATGCCATAGCCGCGGCCGGCAGGGCGCTAGACGAGGGGTACGATGTCATCGCGGCGGCGGGGGGCGACGGGACCACCAACGAGGTGGCCAACGGCATAGCCGGGCGCGAGGCGATCCTCGGAGTCATCCCGTGCGGGAGCGGAAACGACATGGCCATCAGCCTGGGGATCCCGAGGGATGTCGAGCGGGCATGCCGCGTCATTCTCGAGGGAAGGCCGCGAAAGCGCGACCTTGGCCGCGTCATCGACAGGTTCTTCGTCAACGCGGTGGGCGTCGGGTTCGACGCGACGGTCGCGAGGACTGCGAGCAACGATCTGAGGTGGTTGCCGGTGCGCGGGGCAGCCCTCTACGTCATCGCCGTCCTGAAGACCCTGGCGGAGTATAGCGCGTGCGAGATGCGTCTTACGGTCGATGAGAAGGTGATGACCGTGCGTCCGCTTCTCGTGGCGGTCGGCATAGGTAAGACCTACGCCGGGGGTATGAGAATAGTCCCTGATGCAGAGCCTGACGATGGGCTGTACGACGTATGCGTGATAGAGTCCATGGGGAGCCTCGAGACACTGTACAACCTTCCGAAGGTGTTCGTCGGCTCCCACACGAAGGTTGAGAAGGCAACCATGCTGCGCGGGCGATACGTGTCCATTCGCTCGTCCAATCCCGTGCCGCTGCATATGGACGGCGAGGTGTTCGTGCAGGACGAGATGGAGTTCACTCTTGTTCCCGGCGGGCTTCGGGCAATATATCCGTGAGGGTTATGAACGAAGCCGTTGCCCTGATATCCCTGGGATGTGCGAAGAACCTCGTTGACTCCGAGGTCATGGCGGGCCTCCTCACCGGGGCAGGCTACCGGATGACGCCCTCCCCGGAGGAAGCCGACGCTATCGTCGTGAACACGTGCGCCTTCATCGGGGAAGCTCAGGAAGAAGCTGTTGACACGATACTTGCCCTGGCGAAACACAAAGAGGCGGCCCGGTGCCGCGCCCTCGTGGTCGCCGGATGCCTTGCCCAGAGGTTTGCATCCGAGCTTCTCGCGGAGATACCTGAGATCGACGCGGTCGTCGGGACGGGCGATTTCCCGCAGATCGCCGACGTGGTGAGGAGAGCGCTCTCCGGAGAGCGGGTCAGGCTCGTTGGAAGCCCGTGCTACCTGTACGACGAGAACACCTCGCGGGCCGTCTCAACCCCTCCTTATACGGCCTACATCAAGATCGCTGAAGGGTGCAGCAACCGGTGTTCCTATTGTGTGATCCCGGACCTTCGCGGGCCTTTTCGGTCGAGGCCCGTGGAGTCCATCGTTGCCGAGGCCCGGAAGCTTGCGCGCGGCGGGGCGAAGGAACTCATCCTGATCGCCCAGGACACTACCAGGTACGGAGAGGACGTCTACGGACGCCCGTGTCTCGCCCGTCTGCTGCGGGAGATCTGCAAGATCGACGGCCTGAGATGGGTCCGCGTCCTCTACATGTACCCGACCAGGGTGACCGACGAGCTTATCGAGGTGATGGCCTCGGAGGCGAAGGTCTGCAAGTACGTCGACCTGCCGCTTCAGCACGCCGATGATGACATCCTGCGGGCCATGAACCGTCGCGGCACCTCCGACGACGCCCGCGAAGTCATCGCAAGGTTGAGGCGAGCCATCCCTGATGTCACCATAAGAAGCACGTTCATCGTGGGGTTCCCGGGGGAGACGGAGGAGAAGTTCGAACGCCTCATCGGCTTCCTCGAGGAAGTGCGCCTCGACAGGGTTGGGGTGTTCGCCTACTCTCCAGAGTCAGGCACGCCGGCTGCGAGGCTGAAAGGCCGGGTTCGTGCGCGGGTAAAGGAGAGACGGCGGCGCGAGGCAATGGAGGTGCAGAGGGCCATCTCTCGCGAAAAGAACGGGACAAGGGTGGGCAACGTGTATGACGTGCTCATCGAGGGACGATCGGAAGAGAGCGACCTTGTCACGGTTGGGCGCTCTCAGGCCGAGGCGCCCGAGATAGATGGCCTCATCTACATCGGCAACGAACATCCAGATCCGGGTGAGTTTCGGCGTGTAAGGATAATTGACGCCGGCGACCACGATCTCGTGGGCGAGGTCTTGCCTGACCGCGCTGGTGAGGAAGGAGATGCGGGGTCCCTGCAGAATTAAACCCCGAGACGTTCATCCCAGGGTTCCCAATGGACGCGTCAGATATCCTGACATGGCTGTCCGCGGAACCCATTCTGCTTGCCGGGTGGATCAGGTGCGGCATGGGTGAGGGGCTTGCCCCGGCGGCCAGGTAGGGGCGACTGGGTCGGGCGGGTTTGTGCAAGAAGGTGCAATCTCGGGAGTCAACCGTGCATCGACTTGCACGGCTGAGTTTGGTCCGGCATCGAGTCCCGTGGCGGATACATGCCGGGAACTGCGGCACCCTTCGGGCGCCCGGCTGACGCTGCACTACCGGCTGGCGAGGTGATGTTGGCGCGGAGTTTGCAAGTAATCAGAGGGATGTTGGCAGGATACCTTACGTCATCCAGCACACAAGAGAGGAGAGGAAGGCAAAATGAGCGGGGAGACCAGGCCGAAGAGCGCCTACGAGATCGCCCTACAGCAGTATGATGCCGTCGCCGAGAAACTCGATATCGACTCTGGAACACGTGAACTACTACGCCATCCCAAGACAGCTCTTGAGGTGGCGTTTCCTGTCAGGATGGACGACGGCACGGTCAAGGTTGTCACCGGTTACCGGGTGATCCACAACACCGCGAGGGGTCCTGGCAAGGGCGGAATCAGGTATCATCCCGCCGTGACTTTTGACGAGGTCAAGGCGCTCGCCATGTGGATGACGTGGAAGTGCGCAGTGGTGGGGATTCCGTTTGGCGGTGCCAAGGGCGGCGTGGTCTGCAACCCCAAGGAGATGTCCCAGGGCGAGATCGAGAGACTCACCAGGCGCTTCACGATTGAGATCAGCGGCGCCATAGGGCCTCACCGGGATATCCCGGCTCCCGATGTTTACACCAATGCCCAGATCATGGCCTGGATCATGGACACATACAGCACCAACCGGGGTGAGTTCACGCCGGGTGTGGCGACTGGCAAGCCAATCCCGCTGGGCGGGTCACTCGGCCGTAACGAGGCAACCGCACGGGGGTGCGTGTTCACCATCAGGCAGGCTGCGAAGCACCTCGGGATCCCGATGGATCGGCTCCGCGTAGCGGTCCAGGGCTATGGCAACGCCGGTTCCATTGCCGCGTCTCTCCTCCACGCGGACGGGTGCAAGATCATCGCCGTGTCCGACTCCAAGGGCGGAGCGTACTGTGGCAAGGGTCTCGACCCGGCGAAGGTCCTCGCCCACAAGAAGCTTACAGGTTCGGTGGTGGAAGCCGAGGGCACGGAGTTCATCTCCAATGCGGACCTGCTCGAGCTCGAGTGCGATGTGCTCGTGCCGGCCGCCCTCGAGAACCAGATCACGGCCGACAACGCGCCGCGCATGCGAGCGAAGGTTGTGGCCGAGGCTGCCAACGGGCCGACGACCCCCGAGGCCGATGACATCCTCTTCGATAAGGGCGTCATGGTCATTCCTGACATCCTCGCCAACGCAGGAGGCGTGACGGTTTCTTACTTCGAATGGGTGCAGAACCTCATGGTCTACTACTGGACGGAAGAGGAAGTCAACGGCAAACTCGAACACATCATGAATCACAGCTTTGCGGCTGTGCTCGACATGGCCGAGAAGAAGAAGGTCCACATGAGAAACGCCGCGTACATGCTTGCGATCTCAAGGGTGGCGGAGGCTGCGAAGCTGAGGGGGATCTATCCATAAGGCGGTAACATACGCGAAGGCAGCCGCTGGTCTTGTGCGGAAGCGACAGCCCGGCCGCGAAAGCGACGGGAATCCGCAGCTCCGGATGACTGGCCGGGACCGGTGAGACCATACTGAGGGCGTGGCCCGCCTCTGCCTGCCTGCCAACAGGCGAGGCGGGTCTTTGCGTGCGTCCGTGCCGGGCCGTGACGATTTTCGCCGCAGGGGAGGAAGAAAGGGGTCCAGCGTAGAATCTCTAGGTATAGCGCCATGAGTTTGCGCCACTTTTCCTGACGGTGTTGGGGTTGCCGGTGCTTGCTAGGGCGGGGCGCCTGGGATTTGGCTAGCCTTAAGCGCCAAATTCGAACGCATCTCACCGCACGCGCCGTCCCCGGAGGGCAGTACCGGCACCGGCAACCCTGGCGAGGACCTGCGCGCTGAAAAGTAGCGCGAATTTGTGGCGATCTACTTGGTTCTCGGGAAGACAGCCGGCACAACCTGCACATGCCGATGACGTTTTCCCGTCGTTCCGTTATCCCGGCTCGAAGGGAGGGATGCGGCAGGCGGTTCCCTCTGTGACTTGCGTTCGCGTAGCTTCTTGAATTCGAAAGGAGGCGCTTTCATTATGTCAAGGAAGACCACCTGGATCGTGGTGGTTGCGGTGGTTGTGGTGCTTGCCGCGGTTTACGTGGCGGTTCGCGGGCTTCCCACGGCTAAGAAGGCCGAAGAGGCTCCGCAGGCGATGAAGGCCGGCATGGTGACCGACATCGGCGGCCTCGGCGACCAGTCCTTCAACGATGCAGCGTACCGGGGCCTGCAGAAGGCCAAGGACGAGCTCGGGGCGGAGATCAACGTGGTGGAATCCAAGAAAATGGACGACTACGAGCCCAACCTTCGCAGTCTGGCAGACCAGAAGTACGACATAACGTGGGCCATCGGCTTCCTGATGACAGACGCCCTCAATAACGTGGCGCCGCAGTACCCTGACCTCAAGTTCGGCATAATCGACAGCGTGGTGGAGCAGCCGAACGTTGCTTCCGTCACATTCAAGGAGGAGGAGGGCTCGTATCTCCTCGGGATCATCGCAGCGACCATGACGAAGACGGGGACGGTCGGCTTCGTGGGCGGCATGGACGTGCCCGTCATCGAGAAGTTTGAGGCAGGCTACGTGGCAGGCGTGCGCACGGTCAACCCGGACGTGAAGGTGCTCATCGGTTACACCGGCAAGTTCGATGACCCTGCCAAGGGCAAGGAAGTCGCCCTCGCCCAGTTCGGACAGGGCGCTGATATCGTGTTCCACGCGTCGGGCGCCTGCGGCATTGGCGTCATCGAGGCCGCCAAGGAGAAGGGCGAGGGGTTCTGGGCTATGGGCGTCGACTCCTGCCAGCATCATCTCGCACCCGACAACGTCCTGTCGTGCATGATGAAGCGCGTCGACGTGGCAGTGTACGACGCCACATCGAAGGTGAAGGACGGTACCTTCGAGGCAACCCACTACGTATACGGCCTCAAGGAAGACGGCGTCGGCCCGTGCGACGAGACGTCCAAGCACGTGCCGCAGGAGGTTCTGGACAAGGTCAACGCCTATAAAGAGAAGATCGTCGCAGGGGAACTCGTCATCCCGTCCACCAGGGCCGAGCTCGAGACGTTCACGGCGCCTGCCCTGTAAACCGCCACGAGGCGAAGACTTGAGAGTATGACGCGGTCCCCAATGAGCGGGACCCGGCAGGAAGGTGCCAGGTGCCGGCTCGCGCAAGCAGCGGCCCCTGGCACCTTTGGAAAAGGGGGTATGTGCGCTGTCGGTGCGTGACAGGGCTCCCATAGTTGAGATGCGCAACATAGCCGTGACGTTCCCTGGGGTTGTAGCAAACGACGATGTCAGCATCGATGTGTATCCAGGGGAGATACTTGCGCTCCTGGGCGAGAACGGCGCGGGGAAGACGACCCTGATGAACGTCCTCTACGGGCTTTACAGGCCTGACAGTGGCGAGATCCGGATCGGTGGAAAGCCTGTGGGCATCGGGGATCCGAGTGACGCCATCAAGCTCGGAATCGGCATGGTGCACCAGCATTTCATGCTGATACCGCCCTTCACCGTGGCTGAAAACATAGTGCTCGGCACCGAACCGGTGGGTGCCGGCGGGGTGCTCGACATGGCGCGCGCGGTGCGCGACGTGAAGGATCTCTCGGCGAAATACGGGCTTGCCGTGGACCCGGGCGCCAGGGTCGAGACCATATCCGTCGGCATGCAGCAACGGGTGGAGATTCTGAAGTCTCTCTATCGCGGTGCCCAGGTCCTCATACTCGATGAGCCCACCGCGGTCCTCACCCCTCAAGAAGTGGACGAGCTCGCGGCGATCATGCGCAACCTCACAAGCCAGGGCAAGTCCATAATATTCATCACCCACAAGCTCAAAGAGGTCATGGCCATAAGCGACCGGGTGACGGTCCTGCGCAGGGGCAGGGTCGTGGGCACGGTGCCGACGCGTGAGACGACTCCAGAGGATCTTGCGCGGATGATGGTGGGCCGCGACGTGGTTCTCTCAGTCGATAAGGGTCCTGCGAGGGCCGGAGATGTGGTGCTTCGGGTCGAGGACATCCACGTGAAGGGCGCGCGCGGTCTGCCCGCCTTAAAGGGCGTCTCTTTCGACGTGCGGGCGGGGGAGATCGTGGGTATAGCAGGCATAGAGGGCAACGGCCAGAGCGAGCTGGTGGAGGCGCTCACGGGCCTGCGCAAGGTCGCCTCGGGCCGGATCAGCGTGGAGGGCAGAGACATCACCAACAGGCCTCCGCGTGATGTCATCGGCAAGGGCGTGGCGCACATCCCCGAGGACCGGCAGAGGCGTGGGCTCATTCTGAGCTTCTCCATCGCCGAGAACCTGATCCTCGAGCGATACCATAGACCCCCGTTTGCGCGCGGGATCAACCTGGATTTCCGGCAGGTGCGCGCGTACGCGCGCAAGGTCATCTCTGAATTCGACGTCCGGACCCCGGGCGAAAACGTGCGAGTCGGATCCCTCTCCGGCGGGAACCAGCAAAAGGTCGTGGTGGCGAGGGAACTCTCGCTGGAGCCGAGGCTCCTCATCGCATCCCAACCCACACGGGGCCTCGACGTGGGAGCGATAGAATTCGTGCACCGGAGGCTGGTGGCCCAGCGGGACGCGGGGAAGGCAATACTCCTTGTATCGCTGGAGCTCGACGAGATCATGTCGCTCGCCGACAGGATCCTCGTCCTCTACGAGGGGCGGATAGTCGGCAGCGTGAGAGCTGAGGAGGCCACCGAGCAGGAGATAGGGTTCCTCATGGCGGGCGGGCGTCGGACGGCGGCCGACGACGCTGGAGCGGGAACGCGAACGGGAGGTGAGCGCGATGCCAGAGTCGGGTCGAGGCGCGAAGGCGTCCCAGGCGTGGCGCACCCTGTTACAACGTGAGGATGTCAGGGAGCTCCTCATCCCCGTGGTGGCTGTGGCGCTCGCCCTGGTGCTCGGGGCCGTGCTGGTGATGGTAGGGGGTAAGAGCCCGGCGGCCGCATACAGCGCTCTGGTGCGCGGGGCATTCGGCGGCATCGGTAACGTCGCGGAAACCCTCATCAACATCACTCCGCTCATCTTCACCGGGCTTTCCGTGGCGTTTTCGTTCAGGTGTGGGCTGTTCAATATCGGTGCCGAGGGCCAGCTCATTATGGGGCAGATCATTGCGGCCTGGGCCGGGTTTGCCCTCACAGGGCTCCCGGCGGTCGTGCACATGCCCCTCGCCCTTCTGGCCGGCGTGGCGGCAGGCGCCATCTGGGGCGCGGTGCCAGGCTACCTGAAGGCAAGGCTCGGGGTGCACGAGGTCATCAACACGATAATGATGAACTATATCGCGCTGTACCTCAGCCACTACCTGGTGATCGGGCCTCTCAAGGCTCCCGGTCCGCTTCCTGTAACGCCCACCATCGCTCCGGCGGCCAGGCTGTGGAGGTTCCTCCCGCCCACCAGGCTGCATCTGGGCGTCCTCCTGGCGGTGGCCGCGGTGTGGCTGGTGTATTACATCCTGTTCCGGACCACGCTCGGGTATGAGATTCGGGCCGTCGGCCAGAACCAGGAGGCGGCGCGCTACGGCGGCATCAGCGTGCGCAAGAACATAGTGCTGGCAATGGTGATAAGCGGAGGTCTCGCCGGCGCTGCCGGCGCCGTGCAGGTGCTGGGTCTTCAGCACAAGTTCCTCGACATATTCAGCTTCACCGGGTACGGGTTCGACGGTATAGCCGTCGCGCTGCTCGGCAGGAACCACCCGCTTGGAGTGCTTGCCGGGGCATGCCTGTTCGGGACGCTCGCCCGGGGAGCCATCCTCATGCAGTCCATAGCAAGGATCCCGAAGGAGATCATCGGCATCGTGCAGGCGACCATTGTCCTCGTTGTAGCGGCGGATGAGATCATAAGGCGGTTCATCGCGCCCCGGCGGAAGGCGGCGGCAGCGACAGCGACAACGGCAGCAGCGGCGTCAGAGGTGCCCGCGGGCGGCGCGGAAGGAGGGGCTGACCATGGCGCATAGGCTTGCGGATGCCACGGTCTACATTGCGCTCGTAGTGTCCACGCTCCGGATGGCAACGCCCCTCATCCTGGCCTCGCTGGGCGGAGTGTTCTCCGAGCGGTCGGGCGTCGTCAACATCGCCCTCGAGGGCATCATGCTCGTGGCCGCCTTCATAGGGATGCTTATCTCCTACTTCACCCACGTGCCCTGGCTCGGAGTCCTCGGCGCCATGGCGGCCGGCGTGGCAGTCGCGGCGATCCACGCTGTCGTATCCATAAAATACAAGGCGGACCAGGTGGTGAGCGGGGTCGCAATAAACATCTTCGCGCTGGGGTTCACCGGGTTCATGCTGCGGAGCGTTTTCCAGCACGCGGGCCAGTCCCCGCCAGTGCCCAAGGTGGCCGACTGGACGATCCCGCTCCTTGAGAGGGTCCCCGTGCTGGGGCTGATGATAGGGAGGCATACGCCATTCGTCTACATCGCGCTAGCTGCCGTGGCGGCCTCTCACTTCGTGCTCTTTCGCACGGCTCTTGGCCTCCGGATAAGGGCGGCGGGAGAGCACCCGCGCGCGGCGGAGACAGTGGGCATAAACGTGTTCAAGATAAGATACATGTGCGTTCTTGCAAGCGGGGTCCTCGCGGGCCTCGGGGGCGCGTCTCTATCGCTTGGCTTCCTCAGCCAGTTCCAGGAGAACATGACGGGCGGCAGGGGGTTCATCGCCCTCGCTGCCATGATCTTCGGCAAGTGGACCCCGGTCGGGTCGCTGGCGGCATGCCTGCTGTTCGGGTTCGCCGACGCCCTACAGATCCTCTCGCAGACTCTCGGGATCATGGTGATCCCTAGAGAATTCCTGCTCATGGCTCCGTACATCCTCACCATGGCGGCGCTTGCAGGGGTGATCGGCAGGGCTGTGCCGCCGGCAGCGGACGGCGTGCCCTACGAAAGGCAGGGATAGCCGCACCCCGCTGCCAGGTGGCCACGCATGTGACAAGACATCGTCGTTGTGGCCGGAGAGGATGTGCCGCGACAGGGCGGCGCCCCCGGCCACGCCTCTTTCTGCCATGAAATGGCAGGAGTCCTCTATGTGGGAAAATCTCAACGTTTGTGGAACATGGGCAGGAAGTATGGAACCCTATGTCGAAAAAGCCTCCAATGAGCATGGGACCCATGCTGATTGGAGGAGCACGATATGGTTGATGTTCTCATCAAAGGCGGACCTGTGATGATCCCCCTTCTTCTCTGCTCGGTTCTCGCGCTTGCCGTGGCGTTCGAGCGCATCCTGTACATGCTCAGGACCTCGCAAGACCCGCAGAGGGCCCTGCGCCTCATCTCCGTTGCGATCGAGCGAGATCGTATGGCCGAGGCAATTGCTGCGGTGCAGCAGCTCAGGGGGCAGATCGGGGCGCTTGCAACGGCGGCGCTCACCAACTCGAAGCGGCCCAGGACCGAGCTGGAGTCCGAAGTGCGCGCCGCGGGCGAGCGGGAGGCGTTCCTCCTCGAGAGCCACCTTCCCATCCTCGACATGGTGGTGACTGTCGCGCCGCTCCTTGGGCTCCTCGGCACAGTGCTCGGCCTCATCAAGAACTTCCAGGTCCTTGCCCAGACTCCGCAGTTGCTCGAGGCCGGGGCGCTTTCAGCGGGCATAGCAGAGGCCCTTATCACGACGGCTGCGGGCCTTGTCATCGCCGCCCCTGCGTACATCCTGCACGTGTACATCTCGGGGCTCATAGACAGGCGGCTCGTGGAGATGAGCGAGTTCGGCTCGAGCATCGTGAACCTGCTTTCTGAAGGGGTGAGGGAGAGTGACTTTCCGCAGAAACAGTCGCAAACGGCCGCGGGTTGAGATGACACCCATGGTCGACGTGATGTTCTTCCTCATCGTGTTTTTCATGCTCTTCACAACCTTCCGGACAAACCCCGCGGGGCTCAACATCAAACTGCCCAGAGCCGTCACTGCCACGCCGCAGCAGCAGGCGAGGATCGTTGTGGTTATCGACAGCCAGGGCGAGGTGTACTTCAATGACCGCAGGACCAGTATGGACGGGCTGCGCCAGGACATCGGGCGGAGCCTCAGAGAGGACCCCAACGAGGTTGTCATCATAAGGGCAGACAGCGGCACGCGATACTCCAGGCTTGTCGAGGTCATGGATGCCGCAAGGCTGGCAGGTGCAAGCCGACTGGCCCTTGCAGCGGAGAAGCAGAGATAGACGTATGTACCCTTGCAGCCTGGATGGAAAGGACGGTGGCGTAGATGGAGCATCACAGCGGAAGGTCGAGGATGGGGCTATCGGTCGTGGCTTCGCTCATGATTCACGCTGCCGTAATACTGCTCATACCGATCGCGAATCCAGGCACAATCGTGATCTACCCCGTGGAGTTCGGGGAGATTGAGCAGACGTTCGAGTCGCCAAGGGCGGGGATCCCTAACGGCGATGCCGTCACCGCTCCCCAGCCCGCGGCGAGCACCGCACAGCAGGGTGGACCTCTCGAGGGGCCGGAGACGCAGGTGACCGTGAAGCCTGCGCCCAGACCCGCACCGAAGCCGGCACCGGAGGCGGAGCCGAAGCCGGAACCGAAGCCGGCGCCCACGCCGAAGCCTGTTCCGAAGCCGGAACCAAACCCAGAGCCGGAACCTGCCCCGAAGCCGAAGGCGAAACCGCAGACGCCGCAAGCTGCTCCGCCAAAGCCACAGAAGCCGGCGCCTGCTCCGCCGTCAGGTCCTGCGTCCCCGGCAGCCGGGGCCCCTGCCCAGGGAGCGGGCGCGGAGACGGGAGCAGGGGCGGCTTCAGCAACACCTGGCACAGCACCTGAGAACGTGCTGACCGGCAAGTCAGACGAGACCGTTCCCGCCCCGCCGACCGGTGCGGCTGGGGGAGGGGGCACCGCCGCGTCCGGAGGCGCCTCGGCAGCGACTGACGCCGCCGAGGGTGCGGCAGGAGATGCAGGGCACACGGAACCAGGGCCTGTTCGGCCCTCACAGCCTTCGGAGCCTGCCGGGCCAACAGAGGCCGCTGCGGCTCAAGCGACAGGTGCGCCCGCAGGACCGCCGAAGCCTAAAGGGGAGGAGTTTGGCACCGGCCGCGCTCTGGTGCTCTCGGGCGCTCCGCCCGTGTACCCGAAGAACGCCCAGAACGAAGGAGCCGAGGGCGTTGTCGCGTTATCAGTGACCGTGGACCCGCTGGGTGCAGCGACGAAGGTCGTGGTGGTTACGGGTTCTGGAGACCCCCGACTCGACGAGGCGGCGATGCGGACGGTTTCGCGCATCTGGCGCTTTCAAGCCATCGGCTGGCCATATGAGCTTTCCGTCCGGGTGACGTTCCGAAAGGGGTCCGTGGAGCTTGCCTTCGGAGGCGTCACGGTCCTCGGGGACTAAGTGTGAGTTCACAGATTCACCCCCGTTTAGGAGAAGCTTGCGGGTTGCCGGAGCTTGCCGGCGGGGCGCTCTCGATTTGGCAAGCTTGAATGCCAAATCCAATGAGGCGCGCCGCAAGCGCGCCGTCCCCAGAGTACAACACCGGCAACGCCTGGAAAAGTGGCAGTGATTCTTGAACGTGCACTTAGTGGTGCAACCAGCGCCGCTGAACCGGATGTCGCTACGTGTCTGACAAAGTAGTAATAGGCACAGGCTGATACAGTACAGAGAACGGCGGCCGGATGGAGGCGGGAACGCGTCCTGCTACTCGCATGGGAGGGTTAAGCAGTGATTCATGTCAGGCCAGGGCGGCGCGCGGTTGCCCTCGTGCTTCTAGGAGTGGTCGCAGCCTGCGCGTGGGGCTTCCCCGCGCAGGGTCCGGCTGCTGCACAGGCCGCGCCGACAGGCTCCAACCTCGAGATACGCAACCAGTACATCAGAGTGTTCGTGAACGCGACCGGGGATGCCACCGCGAGGTTCGCCGTGGATTCCACGGGCGGCGATCCGCTGAACCTGGCCGATGATGACAAGCCCCTCGTATACGGTCGTCCCACGCCCTGGACCTCGTACACCACGGTGAGGGTGGACGGGACGGACTACGTTTTCGGTGGCAGAACGGAGCGCCGTGCCGGAAAAGACGGAAGCTATGGTATGGAGGTGCTCGGGCCGCACCTTGCCGGTGGGAGCATCGTGGCGGCGTGGAGGTTCGGCGAGATCGAGGTCTCGCAGGTCCTGTCCATCGTCAGGAGCACGACCACCGGGCTTTTCGACACCGCGAAGATCACTTACGTCGTCACAAACCACGGGTCCAGTCCGCACGACGTCGGTCTTCGCATAATGCTCGATACCATGCTGGGGGCAAACGACGGGGCGCCGTTCCGGGTGAAAGAAAGGGCCGTTGTGTCCGACACGGTCTTTGGATCCCGCGAGATGCCCCGGTTCTGGCAGGCCTTCGATTCGCTCTCCAGTCCATCGGTGACGAGCCAGGGCACCCTGGCGGGGCCGGAGGTCACCGCGCCGGACCGTGTACTCTTCACGAACTGGGGGAGCCTCGCGGATGGGGTCTGGGGCGCAGACTTCTCGCCCGGCCGCGATTTCACCCGTGCAGGCGAGTACGAGCTCGACAGCGCGATTGCCCTCTACTGGGACCCGGTGCCCGTCGCTCCAGGGGACTCCAGGGAGTACACCACGCTCTATGGAATGGGTGGGATCAGCATCGCGCCCGGCGTGTTGTCGATAGGCGTGACGTCTCCGGCTGAGGTTACAACCGGTAAGGACAGGCCGGCGACGTTCCCCGTGGTCGCGTACGTGGAGAACTCAGGCCCAACGGTGGCGCTCGGTGTCCACGCCACCATCGAGCTGCCGGCCGGGCTTGCGCTCGTTCCGGGGGAGAAGGCCTCGCGCGCGCTGGGCGACCTGCAGCCTGGCGAGACCGGGCAGGTTGCGTGGGAAGTCGCGCCCGAAGTGCGCGACCAGGCTGAACTCGAGTACGCGGTGGTGGTCGAGGCTGAGAATGCCGAGCGCAACCGCGTGCGGCGGGCTGTAAGGGTGCTGGCGCCTCCGAGCCTGCGGGTGCAGATACAGGCTCCATCTGGCTTCGGGGTCCGCGACGACAGGTTCGATCCCTACCCCCTTGGGGTGAAGGCCCTCATCGAGAACGCGGGCGGCGCACCGGCGTATGGCGTCAGGGCAGGCCTCGCTCTGGGCCAGGGGATCCAGCTTGCCGAGCGCGAGAAAGCTTCGAAGTTCCCCGGCACGGTTGGACCCGGCGAGACGTGCGAGGTGCTATGGCAGGTGGTGCCATCAGGGGAGGCTGGTGACTTCGATTACGTCGTGAGGCTTTCGTCCCGCAGCACCGACGACACGTTCGCCACGGGCCGCCTCCGCGTTCCGGAGCTCTCATCGAGGGTCCTGGTGACCGCGCCGGGCGCGCCCTGCCGCGTCGGCGAGTTTTTCGCGGTCGATATCATTGCGAGGAATCTCATGAACCTGAGGGAGGCGCGCTTTGACGTGCGTTTCGATCCGTCGGTGCTCGAGGCTGTCTTCGTTTCCAGGGGGACGGCGTTCGTTGAGGAGGCCGGGATGTCCTACTGGCGGGAGGGGGTGATCGACAACTCGCAGGGTCTTGTGAAGGGCGTAATGGGTCGGCTCGGGAAGGCGCGGGACGTGACAGGCGTCCTTGCGACCATCAGTTTTCGTGCGAAAGCCCCGGGGGTCTCACGCGTCGTGCTGGAGGACGTATCGCTCGCAGGCGATAGCGGGGCGGCGGTTCCCGGCTCGGTGGAGGGCGCCTCCGTGACGGTGAAAGAGTAGAAACGATAGCGAGATAGCATAACGGAAGCGGGCTTGCGCCCGTGCTGGGGGGAGACAAATGACGAGAGCAAGACTTCTTCGACTGCGTGCGAGGGTTCTATGGGTTGTTGTGTTGTCCCTGGCCCTCGTGGCTGTGCCGTCGGCAGGGATGGCGGCGGAGATCAAGGACGTTCCGAAGGACCACTGGGCGTACCAGGCTGTGAAGACCCTCGTGGAGAAGGGATACCTCGCGGTATACGGCGATGGCACGTTTCAGGGAGCGAAGCCGGTTGACAGATACACCCTGGCCGTGGTGATAGCGAAGATCCTGCGAGAGATCGAGACCGGAAAGGTGGGCGCGACCCCCGAGGACGTCGACCTCCTGCGCAAGCTCTCCGGGGAGTTCCGACAGGAGCTCGTGCAGGTTGCGAACGATATGAACATCTTCAAGAAATCCCTCGACGAGCAGGGGAAAGCTCAGGCGGTCTTGAGGGAGGATCTCGCGAAGCTCACCTTCACGCAGCGGCAGATGAGGTCCGAGGTGGAGAAGATGATCGCGGACATCGCCGCCTCCACCGAAAAGACCATCGCTGCGGCCGATCAGAGGGCCCGGCAGGCCGAGGATAGGCTCGCCGCAAGAATCGACGGGAGCGAGCAGCGCATAGGCCGCCTGGCGGACGACGTCGCCAGGGGGTTCGATAACACCCAGTCGTCACTCAAGGATCTCGGCGCCCGCATGGACGCAGGTGATGCGAGCCTCGGCGGTCGGCTCGATGCACATGATGCGAAGCTCGTGCAGCTCGACGAGGACCTCTCCGCGGCCATCCTGCGCCTCACCGCTCTCGAACCGCAGGTTGCGCTGGTTACCGAGAGCCTCGTGGCTGCGAAGAAGGATCTCGGGAAGAGCATCGACACGCTCAGGCTGGACCTCGAAGGGGCCAGGGGCGACATCCTCGCCCTGCGCAAGGACCTCGGTGTGGCGCAGGGAGACATCCTCGCCCTGCGCAAGGACATCGGAGCGCTGTCGAGCGCGGTTGACGCACGCGTGGCCGAGCTCGGCGCGCGTGACGCGAAGCTGGAGAAGGATCTTGGGGTACTTGCCGGGAGAACGCTGACCCTTGAGGAGAGCCTCACGACGGAGCGCGCGGCGAGGATATCCACGGACACCTCGCTCCAGACGGCGCTCACGGACCTTGCGCAAGACCTCGCGGCCCACAAGGCACAGACCGCAAAGGACGTCGACTCCCTGCGGAAGGAGAACGGCCTTCTCAAGGTGCTCCTGGCGGCCGTGGCCATACTCGGCCTCGTGGTCAAGTAAGATGGCGAAGATGGCATGTGTCATTCATGAAGAGCACCCTCGGGGGCCTTTCTGAGGAGTACTCGATAGCAGAGAGGGCTGCGTTCATGAGGTCTATCCGGTGACGGAACTCAGGCCCTGTCCCGAGTGCGTCGCAGAGGATCATCTTCACGGGGCCCGCGTGGCTCACGACGCAGAACGATGCGTCTGGATGATCCCGCACAAGCCCCATCACCCTGGGAACAACCCTGTCCCTGAGGCGGGCGTACGACTCGCCTCCGGGGATAGGGTTGTTTACCGTGTCCTCCAGCCACATTGCGGCATCGGCCGGCCTGGCCCTGCGTACCTCGTCGAAGCTCATCCCCTCCCACTCGCCGACGTCGATCTCACGTAGCTCCTTGAGCTGGACCACGCGGATGCCGTGGGACCTTGCGATGGCCCGGGCTGTCTCGAGGGCCCGGGAGAGGTCGCTTGAATAGACGGCCACAAGGCCCTCCCCTGCGAGCCGCAGCGCGAGCATCTCGGCCTGGCGCACTCCGGCGGGGGAGAGCGGGACGTCGTGATGGCCCTGGTATCTCCGGGTCGCGTTCCACTCGGTCTCGCCGTGCCGCACCAGAAACACGCGCGTCGTCACGTGCCTCCTCCTCCTCCCTTCTTCCGGACCTCGCAGCCTTACGTGCGGTTCGACACCTGCCGCCCGATCTCCTGCCCGTCTTCTGGTTTGTGTCAATTCCGCCCAGGACATGCGCGGGGGCAGGCAGCATACAGCAGGTTGCCAGAGGGAGATACTTTTGGCAGGAGGCCGGGCCGCCATCACGAATCTTGATGAAGTGAGGTGAGACGGCATGGTGCGAGCGTTTCTCTTCGGGGAACCGGGCAAGCCCGGCGAGTCCCTGGAGGGCGAGTCTGGGAATGAAGCCACACGCGGGCGCGACCCCAGGCCCGACGTCAGGCCTGGGGTCGCGCCCGGGGTCAGGCCCGACCTCAAGGGTTTCCTGCCGCAGGAGATATCGGAGTTTCTCGCAAGCCTGGGTGAGCCTTCATACAGAGGAACGCAGGTGTTCTCGTGGATACACCAGAAGGGCGTCGCGTCCTTCGACGAAATGACGAACCTTCCCCTCGCCCTGCGCAGGAAGCTCGACGAGGTCGCGCGTCTGGCGAACCTCGAGGTCCTCGCCCGCAAGTCGGGAACTCAAGGCACGGTCAAGTATCTCCTCGGCCTTGGCGACGGCAACTCGGTGGAGGCCGTCAGGATGAAGTACACATATGGCACGTCGGCGTGCGTTTCAACGCAGGTGGGCTGCAAGATGGCGTGCAGGTTTTGCGCGTCCGGAGCGGCGGGATTCGTTCGAAACCTCACCCCGGGCGAGATCGTGGACGAGGTGCTCAAGATGAACCTGGACCTGTCCCGTGAGTCAAGCGCGTCCCGCGAGCCCCAGACGCGGCCCCGCATCGGGTGGGTCGTGCTCATGGGGACGGGCGAGCCACTCGACAATTACGACGCATCGGTGAAGGCGCTGCGCGTATTGAACGCCGAGGAGGGCCTCAACGTAAGTTATCGGCGCATGACGGTGTCCACATGCGGCCTTGTGCCGGGAATTCGGCGGCTCGCCGAAGAAGGGATTCCCGTCACGCTCTCGATCTCCCTTCACGCGCCCACGGACGACCTTCGCGACGAGATCATGCCGATAAACAGGCGCTACCCAATCCCCGAGGTGACGGACGCAGCGTCATTCTATGCCACCCGTACCGGGCGCCGGGTCACATTTGAGTACGCGCTCATGCGCGACGTCAACGACGATGTGTCCCACGCGCGCAGGCTTGCAGGCCTGCTCTCGGGGATGCTTGCCCACGTGAACCTCATCCCGCTGAACCCTGTGAAGGAACGTGGGTATGCACGTCCGCCCCGGGAGAGGGTGATGCGCTTCCTTGCCGTTCTGAAGGAGGCCCGGATTCCAGTAACTATAAGAAGAGAACTTGGTTTGGACATCGACGCGGCGTGCGGCCAGCTTCGTCGCAGATATTGCAGGTGAGCGTTGTAAGCGATATACTGCGACTTGAGGGCAGTCGGGCGGACGGAGCGGAGGTGCGGGGTCGCCTGGCCGCGCGCGACGCGGGGTTTCGGGGGACCTTCCAATGAGCTTTCTTGCGAAGATCGAACGAGCAATCGAGGAGATCGTCGAGGGCATCTTCCGCAAGGCTCGCGAGGCGACCCACCCTATTGAGATCGGGCGTTACCTCCTGCGGGAGATGGAAGACGAGAAGAGGATCTCTGTATCCCGTACGTACGTCCCCAACCGCTACAGGGTGAGGATGCACGCGCGGGATGTGGAGTACCTCGGGCCGCTGGCCCGCACCGTGTCCCGTGAGCTTGCAGGGCACGTGGTTTCGCGCGCCCGGAGGCAGGGCTATTCCTTCGTGGGGCAGGTCGAGGTTGAGTTCGTCGTCGACGAAGGGGCGAGGCCCGGCGACATCAAAGTCGACGGGTTTTTCGTCGAGGAGTCGGAGGAATCAGCGTCCAGGACGACTGTCCATGGCGGTGATAACCAGGACGCGACCCGGCGTTCCTGCGCGGGCGGAGAGGGGCAGGACCAGACCCTGGGGGCCCGGGCGCTTGCGGAGGGCGTCCCGGAGGAGTCCTCGCGAACGCGCGTCTCCGGCCGCACCGGCGTCGATGCGGCTGACCGCGACGGGCCTGGACGTCCGTACCTCGTGCTCCGGTGCGGTACAGGCGAAGAGCGGGTTTTCCCGCTCGGGGATGGAAAAGTGACCATCGGCAGGTCCGGTTCGTGCGACATCGTCATCGAGAACGCGGGGGTCTCCCGGCGCCACGCCGAGATCGTGCGGGAGGGCGGACGGTTCTACGTGGTCGACCTGGGAAGCACCAACGGAACGTACGTGAACGGGAGGAAGGTATCGAAGCAACTCCTTGCCGATGGCGATCTCGTGAATTTCGGCAGGGTCGCGGCCCGCTTCAAGGAGGCGTGACAGGTGGCACTCATGTGGCTCCTTGCACGTCTCGCCCTGGCCGGCCTGATATCTCTCTATCTTTACAGGGCGACGCTGGCTGCGGGGATCGTCCCAGGACCAGGTCGGGTCCCGGGGGCTGTGGCTCCGGGCGAACTGGAGGTGGAGGCCGGACCCGGAGTCCCGTCGCCCGGGGAGCGGTTTCCCCTGGGGCGGGTCACGGTCCTCGGGCGGTCGCGAGAGAGCGACGTGATTATCCTCGACCCGTATGTGTCCTCGAGGCACGTTGAAATCGCTCTTGCAGGTGCGGGGTTTGTCGTCCGCGATCTGGAGAGTGCCAACGGCACGTACGTGAACGGCAGAAGGCTTCGCCGGGAGAGGGTCCTCCGCAATGGAGACCGGCTGGAGCTTGGCGATACCGTATTTCGGTTTCGGGGGTGAGCGTTATGCAGGCCTCTGCCCGGACTGATGTTGGTCTCGTGAGGTCGCTGAACGAGGATGACTACCTGGTCGGCGACGGCATCTTCGCTGTGGCCGACGGTCTCGGCGGGCACGAAGCAGGCGAGATCGCAAGCCAGATGGCCATCCGCATATTGAAGGAGTTCAAGATGCCTCCCGAAGATGATGATCCGGGGGTCGCCCTGACGGAAGCCCTTGAAAGGGTCAACCGGGCCGTCTACAGGCGGTCGGTGGATGACCCTGCCTGCGAGGGGATGGGTACCACGCTCACCGTGCTGCTCATCTCCGGCGACAGGGCGTACATCGGCCATGTCGGTGATAGCAGGGCATACCTCGTAAGAGATGAGAAGATCCACAGGCTGACCGAGGACCACTCCATCGTCGGGGAACTCATCCGTATGGGCATGCTCTCTGAGCCCGAGGCGAGGGCTCATCCGCAGCGGAATCTGCTCACCCGTGCCATAGGCACGCAGCCCGACGTGGAGATCGAGGTCGGCTACTGCAAGCTGGGGGCACGTGACCGGTTCCTTCTCTGCACTGACGGGCTATCGGGCGCGGTGGATGACAGCGAGATTCTCAAGGTAATGGCCTCTGCCGAAGACCCGAAGTCCGCAGTGGACCAGCTCGTGGAGCTTGCGATGCGCGGAGGCGGCCGCGACAACATCACCGCTGTGGCCGTGTTTCTGGACCTGCCATGACACGCGATGCAGCATTGAGCAGGCGTGTGCCGTCCCTTCCTGATACTCTCCTCGCCACAGCCCTTCTCCCGGGCATACTCGGCATATTCATGGCAACGCTTGCCGCCGGGAAGCTCGAGCGCTCGCCCGGCTGGCTTGTGCTGGCAGGGTTCTCTGGGATCTTTCTTGCGTTCCACATTCTCTCCGGCAGAGGGCGCCGCATCGGCGACCCGGTCATGTTCTCGGCTGTCGCCTTTCTCTCGGGGCTCGGCCTGGCCGAGGTCCTCAGGCTGGACCCCGGGCTTGCCGCAAGACAGGTCGGGCACCTTGCCGGGGGGGTCGCGCTCGCCTGGGCGCTTGTGACACTCACCCCGGACCTTCTCGCGCTCGAGAGGTACAGGTTCATTGCCGCCGCGGCGGCCTGCGCGCTCCTGGCAAGCACCATACTCTTCGGCGTCGAAGCGGGAGGGGCAAGGTCGTGGCTCGACCTGGGGCCTGTCGCGGTGCAACCCTCAGAAGCCGCGAAAATCCTCATGGTGGTGTTCTATGCAGGCTACCTCAAGGACACGAGGGTGCTCCTGAGGAAATCGTCAAGGAGGCTTTTCGGCGTCCTCCTGCCGGACGTTTCCTACGTAGGACCGCTCGCCCTGATGTGGGGCCTTGCCCTCGTGCTCCTGGTGTTTCAAAGGGACCTGGGCGCGGCGGTGCTCTTTTTCGGCGTTTTCCTGTTCATGCTGTACGCGGCGTCAGGCAGGGCGTCGTATGTGCTTGGAGGAGCGGCGCTCCTCGCGGCGGGCGGCGCAGCGTCTGCCTGGCTCTTTCCGCACGTGAGGTCCAGGTTCGTTGTGTGGCTCGATCCGTGGCGGTTCATGGATGCTGCAGGCTATCAGACCGTGCAGTCCATGTTCGCAGTGGCGGCGGGAGGACTCATCGGCCTGGGGCCGGGTCGGGGGATGGCGCACGTCATCCCGGCGGCGCCGACCGACTTCGTTTTCGCCGCCGTATGCGAGGAAATGGGGCTCGTGGGAGGCCTTGCGGTGATCGGGGCTTACGCTCTGCTGGTCCATAGGGGGCTCATGTGGGCGTCCCGGGCGAGCGACGACTTTCGCGCGCTCATCGCTGCCGGAATGACGTCCCTCATCGGTCTGCAGGCGTTCACTATAGTCGGGGGGGTGCTGGGGATCGTTCCCCTTACCGGGGTCACGCTGCCCTTTGTGAGCTACGGTGGTAGTTCGATGATTGCCAGCTTCGCCGCGATCGGTCTTGCGCTTCGGGCAGCCCGCGAGGAGCGGGAGGAGCAAGAGGCGCAGGATAGGGTGCAGGACAGGGCACTGGAGCGGGCGCAGGAGCGGGAGCCGGATCGGGAGAAGGGAAGGGTGGAGATTGAAGGATAGCATCCGTCGGATCTCCATCGCGTTCCTGATTGCCTTCGCCGTGTTGTCGGCCAGGCTCCTCCTTGTGGGCGTCGTGCGTGCGCCCTACCTTTCGGCCCACCCACGAAACCCCAGGGTGGCCGCGGTGAGGCGTGACATCGTGCGGGGAGGGATTTACCTGTCTCGCGGCGAACCGGTTGCCAGGGACAGCGCGTCCGGCGGACCGAGGCTGTATATGGGCCCGCCCGGCCTTGCGCACCTCACAGGCTATGAGGACACGAGGTACGGCACGGCGGGGCTCGAGGCGAGTTACAACGCTGAGCTGCTCGGGCTCGGGGGCACGGGCGGAGGGATAGCCCGGTTCGTGAGAGGACTCCTCGGAGGGGGGCCTGGACGGGGCAACGACATCATCCTCACCGTGGACACGGACGTTCAGCGGGTGGCGGCGCGAGCCATGGGCGGACGCCGTGGCGCAGCCGTCGCGCTCGACCCGAGGACCGGCGCGGTGCTCGCTATGGTGAGCAACCCGGGTTTCTCGCCCGGGCGGATCGCGTCTGAATGGGACGGCCTCGTGAAGGACGAGGACAGCCCGCTTTTCAACAGAGCAACCCTTGGTCTCTACCCGCCCGGCTCGGCGATAAAGCCGATCGTCGCCGCGATAGCGCTCTCTTCCGGCGTGGTCGGCCCAGAGGACACGTTCAGGTGTGAGGGCGCCATACGGGTCGGCACGCGCGCCGGCGACACCCGCGAGGTGTCGTGCCCCAATGGTCGGGCGCACGGCGAGGTGACCCTCGCGGAGGCCATCGCCCGCTCCTGTAACGTTGCATTCGCCCAGATCGGGTGGCGCATCGGTCGGGAAAAGCTGTATAATGGTCTTCGGAGCTTTCATTTTGGAGATGCCTTGCCCTTTGACGTGCCGACCGCGGCGGGCGCCATCACCGTGGGAGGTGGCGGTCTCGACAGGGCGGCCGTGGCGCAGATATCCATCGGCCAGGGCACACTTGTGGCGAGCCCTCTTCAGATGGCATGCGCTATCGGGGCGCTTGCGAACGGCGGGGTCATGCGCCGCCCATACGTGGTCCGGGAGGTGCGTTCCCCCGACGGAACCGTGCTCCGCCGGACGCCGGGCACGATCCTGGAGGTCCCGGTCGCCGCGACGGTCGCTCGTCGGGTGAAGGACATGATGGTGGAGGCGGTCGCGAGTGGAACCGCGCAGGCGGCCGCCTTGCCGGGGGTGCGGGTTGCCGGTAAAACGGGCACGGCCCAGAACCCCCACGGCGCGCCCCACGCGTGGTTCCTGGGTTTCGCGCCGGCGGAGGAACCGCGCTGTGTGGTGGCGGTTGTCGTGGAAAACGGCGGATCGGGTGGGCGGGTTGCCGCGCCCATGGCGCGCGAGATCCTCCGCGCCGCGCTTCGAGACACCTTGCAGTGAGGCAGGCGAGGTGAGACCATGATAGATGAGGTCCTCGGGAGAAGGTACAGGATCCTGTCCAGGGTGGGCGAGGGTGGCATGGCCGAGGTATACAGGGCCCGCGACTCTGTGCTCAACCGCATCGTTGCCATAAAGGTCCTGAGGCCCCAGTTCGCTTCCGACGAGGAGTTCGTGGAGAGGTTCCGCAGGGAGGCGCAGGCGGCGGCGAGCCTCTCCCATCCCAATATCGTCAGCATCTACGACGTGGGTCGGGACGGCGACCGCTACTACATAGTCATGGAGTACGTGAGCGGCCGGAGCCTCAAAGATCTCATCCGCGAGCAGGGGTCGCTTCCTCCGGACAGGGCGGCCTGGATAGCCTCCCAGATCCTGGCGGCGCTGGACCACGCACACGAAAACAACATCGTCCACAGGGACATCAAGCCCCACAACATCCTCGTGACCCCAGAGGGCAGGGTCAAGGTGACGGACTTCGGCATAGCCCGCGCCACGAGCACCTCCGCGCTCACCGAGACCGGTACCATCATCGGGACCGTCAACTACTTCTCGCCGGAGCAGGCCAAGGGCGAGGCGGCAGGCGTCGGGTCCGACATCTACTCCCTGGGCGTCGTGCTTTACGAGATGATCACCGGAAGGGTGCCCTTCAGGGGGGACACGCCCATAGCCATAGCTCTTCAGCATCTCCAGAGCGCGGCGGTTCCGCCTTCGGAGCTGAATCCCAAGGTGCCTCCGGATCTCGACAGGATAGTCATGAAGGCCCTGGAGAAAGATCCGTCCCGCCGTTATCGGCACGCGCGCGACATGATGCGCGCTCTCGACGCGTACGCATCGTCACTGAAAGGTGCGGAAACCGGCCAGGGTGCAAGCTCCCTGGGCGAAGATGGGGTGCCGGCGGAGGCGCCCACGGAGGTGTTCAGGGTGCCCCCGCCTCGCGGTCCAAAAGGAGTGGATGACACCCTGATACGACCCGAGAAGGCTTCGCGTGGTTTCGGAAGGGCAGTAGCGACGGTGGTGGCCGTCGCCCTGATCGTGCTGGCGCTTGCAGGGGTGGCCGTCGTCAAGCTGCCGGAATGGCTGTACGTCGAGGAAGTGCGGGTGCCCGACTTCACAGGAAAGACGCTGGATGAAGCGAGGCTCATGGCTGAGCAGGCTGGGCTTCGCCTGGACGAGCCCGACAGGCGTTACGATGACTCCGCTCCGCCCAACGCCATCGTCTCCCAGCGGCCCGCCCCATACGAGAAGGTCAAGCTGAACAGCAGGGTGACCCTGGTGGTGAGCATAGGCAAGGAGATGGTGGAGGTTCCCGACCTCAAGGGCATGGACCTTCGACAGGCCCTCCTTGAACTGGAGCGGGTGGAGCTCACCGCTGGCGTGCAGTCCGAGGAGTATAGCTCCGATATCGAGCGCGGCCGGGTGTTGTCGCAGTCGCCTGAGGCGGGGAGGCGCGTGGAAAAAGGCGTTCCGGTGGATATCGTGCTCTCCGGCGGCCCCGAGCCGAACGTGGTGGCCGTGCCCGACCTTGTGGGCGCCACCATCTCCGAGGCCGAGTCGAAGCTGGCCCTGGCCGGACTCGTCAAGGGCAACGTGACCGAGGAGTCGCGAGAGGGCGAAAGCGCTGGGGTCGTCCTGCGGCAGGTCCCGCCGCCCGGCCAGGATGTGCAGCGTGGTACCCCTGTAGACCTGGTGGTGTCCGCCGGAACGGGCGACGCGTCATCGATACTCGATGCCATAACCCCCATTTCCACGCTGGTCACCATAGTGGTGCCTGCCGGCGCCGACCAGCAGGAGGTCAGGATCAAGATCAACGATTACTATGGCGAGAGGGACTACTACGTGGGGATGCACTCGCCAGGCGAGCGCATCGAGAAACAGGTGAGCGCGTGGGGCAGGAAGGTCAGGATCAGGGTGTACATTGCCGGGATTCTCTACAAGGACGAGTGGGTGCCGAAGGGATAACAGGAGGACGGTGAATGCCTGAAGGCCGGGTTACGAGGGCTTACGCCGGACACTATTACGTGGATCTGCAGGGGACCACGCTCGACTGTGCGGCCCGGGGCAGGCTCCGAAAAGAAGGCAAGGAGGTCCTGGTGGGGGACATCGTCTCGATCAACGTGACGGGGCCGGGAAGCGGCGTCATCGAGGACGTGCTTCCGAGGAGGTCGCGCCTTGTGAGGCCGCCCGTGGCCAATGTGGACCAGGCCGTGATCGTGATGGCGTGCGCCGACCCCGAACCAGACCTCGAGCTTCTCGACCGCATGCTCGTGGTGGTCGCCTCCGCTGGGCTCGAGTCGGTGATATGTTTCAACAAGATGGACCTGGTCAGCGACTACGCCTCGAGGAAGCTTACGCGGCCATACAGGCGCGCGGGCTATGTCGTGGTCCGGGCGAGCGCGAGGGCAGGCTGGGGACTAGGACTGCTCAGGAGGGCGCTGGCCGGGAAGATCTCCGTTTTCTCCGGACCGTCCGGCGTCGGCAAGTCGGCTCTTCTCAACGCTCTCGAGCCGGGCCTGCGCCTGCGGTGCGGCGAGGTGAGCGCGAGGACTGGGCGCGGCAGGCACACCACGCGCTACTCGGTGCTTCTCGAGGTGGGGCCCGGCGGATACGTCGCAGATACGCCCGGGTTCTCCAGGCTGGACCTGGACATCACGGGCTTGCGTCGCGACGGCCTGGACGACTTCTTCCCGGAGCTCGCGGCGAGACGCGACGGCTGCAGGTTCGCGGGGTGCCTGCACCACAAAGAGCCACGGTGCGCCGTGAAGGCCGCCGTGGAGGCCGGGGAAGTGTCCTCCTCGCGCTACGAGCATTATGTGAAGTTCCTCGAGGAGATCATTGAGGCGGAGAGGGAGGGAAAGCGTTGGTGAAGATAGCCCCATCCATACTCTCTGCGGACTTCGCGCACCTTGCCGATGAGGCCGCCCGCGTGGGGGAGTGCGCGGACCTCCTACACGTGGACGTGATGGACGGACATTTCGTCCCGAACATCACGGTGGGTCCTCCAGTGGTAGCATCGCTGCATGCATCGACCCGACTCCCCCTCGATGTCCACCTCATGATCGCAGATCCCGATGCTTACGTTGGAAACTTTGCAGAGGCAGGGGCGTCGATAATCACGGTCCATGCCGAGGCAACGCCTCACGTTCACCGGACGCTCCAGGCCGTGAGAGCCACGGGGGCGCGGGCGGGCGTCGCCATCTGTCCCGCCACGCCGGCGACCCATCTGGAACACATCCTCGACCTCGTGGACCTCATCCTCGTCATGACGGTTAACCCGGGGTTCGGGGGGCAGGAGTTCATCGGGGGGATGCTACGCAAGATCAGCCAGGTGAAGGCCATGGTCGACCAGTCCGGCAGGGCCATCGATATCGAGGTGGATGGCGGCATATCGGACGCAACCACGCCTCTCGTGGTGAAGGCCGGCGCGAATGTGCTCGTCGCGGGGAACTTCGTCTTCGGTGGCGGCGACCCGCGCGCAAACGTCGAGCGACTCAGGGAGAGCGCGCTCTCCGCGTTGCCGTCTTGCTAAAGGACGTTTACGCCCCCATCGCCGGGAATGGGGCTTTACCAGGCCAATTGCCATGTTTGCCTGATGTTTGCCCTCGCCGCAGGCGGGGGCCTTGTGTTATAATTGCTGCTAAGTGAGGGTTCGTCGGTTCCTCCCCGCTTTGCAGCGGCTGTTGGGTTGCCGGTGGTTGCACGACGAGGCGCTGTCGGTCTATCTGGCGAGCCTGAACGCCAAATCCAACGAAGTATGGCGCCATAAGTTTGCGACACTTTTTCTGACGGCGTTGGGGTTGCCGGTGCTTGCTAGGGCGGGGCGCCTGGAATTTGGCTAGCCTTGAGCGCCAAATTCGAACGCATCTCACCGCACGCGCCGTCCCCGGAGGGCAACACCGGCAACGCTGGAGAGGACTTGCGCGCTGAAAAGTAGCGCGAATTTGTGGCGATCTACTGGGGCGCACCGCTAGCGCGCCGTCCTCGGAGCGCACCACCGGCAACCCCTGGAGGAGTGGCGGTGATTTCTGAACCCGCGCTTAGCCCGCAAGAACCCGTGGGAGGGAGAGCAGAGGTGAAGGTATTCGGGTTCGATGTCACAAAGGTCATACTTGCGTTCCTCGTAACATTCGGCATCCTCACAGGAGGGCGGATCGCCGCGTACCATGTGCAGGTGGAAAGGCCTCTCGAGGCGTTCCTCAGGCAGCGCCCGGACGTCGTGAACTGGAGTCTGGTGCGGGGCGCATCGTCCACACCTGAGGTTCATGTCCGTCTCCAGGAGGTTGGAGATATCCAGGCTGCCTACCTCGGCCTCCGAGAGGGGCTTACCCGGGCCACGGGAAGGTCTCCGGTCATCATCATCGAAGATGCCCGCACCCGGGAGCTTGTTGGGGCATACCGCCGCATGCGCCTGGCCATCGAGGAGGCCGTGGCCCGCGGGACGTTCCAGGAGATGGCGAGATCCATAGACTCCGAGGCGAGACAGGCACACCTCGACAGGTGGGGCGTGTATGTGGACTCTTCGCATGTGTACCTGCAGTTGCACAAGGGCGGGCGTTACCTCTACGAGGTGATCCCGAGGCAGGAGCCTGCGGCGCCCCCGGGGGATGTGAGCGCGGGCTCCCGCGTGAGAGCCACCTTGTGGTAGCCGACCATGTGGCACGCGGGGTAAGGAAGGGCGGCGGGACTGTCTGACGTTACATTCGGGACATTCGAGGTTGCGAAAGGGTGATGGAGTCTCACGATGCTGAAAGAAATCGGCGTGGGGGCGTCGCTCGCTGTAGCGACGTTCCTCCTCGCCTCCGGCTACAACATAACACCTGTGCTGCTGCTCTTCGGCATCGGGCTCGCCCTGTGGTACCTCCAGTCCGGCCCAGGAGTGGGCGTCGGGAGGCGCTTCCACGTGCTGGGTCAGGGCCGAGGAGGCCCGGGTGTTCCGGGCGTCTCCTTCGGCGACATCGGAGGACAGGAGGTCGCGAAGCGGGAGCTTCTGGAGGCCCTGGAGTTCGTGACGAGAGCTGACGAGGTGAGAGCGCTGGGAATTCGCCCCTTACGCGGGATACTGCTCACAGGTCCGCCCGGCACCGGCAAGACGCTGCTGGCGAAGGCCGCAGCAAGCTATACGGGGAGCGTGTTCCTGGCCGCGAGCGGGTCTGAGTTCGTGGAGATGTATGCCGGTGTCGGTGCTCAGCGGGTGCGCCAGCTCTTCAGCACTGCAAGGACCCGGGCCACTCGTGAGAAACGCGGCAGCGCCATGGTGTTCATAGACGAGATCGAGGTGCTCGGCGGCAAGCGTGGAAAGCACACGAGCCATCTCGAGTACGACCAGACGCTCAACCAGTTGCTCGTGGAGATGGACGGCATCAACCCGTACGATGAGGTCAGGCTCCTGGTGATAGGGGCGACCAACCGCGCGGACCTGCTCGACCCGGCTCTCCTCCGGCCGGGAAGGTTCGACAGGGTCGTTCAGGTGAATCTCCCTGACCGCGAAGGTCGTCTTCATATCCTTCGCATCCACACGAAGGGCAAACCTCTGGCGGACGATGTGGATCTGGATGATATTGCCAGGGACACCTTTGGGTTCTCCGGGGCGCACCTTGAGAATCTCGTCAATGAGGCCGCCATACTGGCCATGCGCCAGGGCAAGGGCGTCATAGGGCCGAACGAGTTCAGGGACGCCATAGACAAGGTCATCATGGGCGAGAGGCTTGACCGCCGCCCGAGCAAGGCGGACCTTGAGAGGATTGCGTTCCATGAGGTGGGTCACGCGCTCGCAAGCGAGGTGCTCCGTCCCGGGTCGGTCTCCATGGTTACGGTAACGTCGCGCGGAAGAGCGCTGGGGTATACCAGGCAGACCCAGGAGGAGGACCTGTGCCTCTACACGCGCGACTGGCTCGAGGACCAGCTTGCCGTGTTGCTGGGCGGCGCGGTGGCCGAGGAGATCCGCTTCGGCTCACGGTCCACGGGCGCTGCCAACGATTTCGAGCAGGCTCTGGACATCGCGAGGCGCCTCGTGAGCGCCGGGATGTCGCCGCTCGGCGTGGTGAACGTGGACGAGCTTCCACGGCAGCTCTATCACGAGACCATGAGCGCCATCATGAAAGCCCAGGAGCGGAGGGCGAGGGAGATCCTCGAGTCCAGGGATGACGTTCTCGCGGCGGCCAGCGCGGTGCTGCTGGAAAACGAGAAGATCGATGGTGAGGAGCTCAGGGAGATGCTGCAGTAGACCCGTCCAGGGTGATGCGATGCGATGCGATGCGAGGTGACGGTCGTGAGGGCTGAAGTGATCTCAATTGGCACCGAGCTGCTACTCGGGCAGATCGTCGATACGAACGCGGCCTACATCTCTCGCAGGCTGGCCGAGATCGGCGTCGACGTCTTCCACAGGGCTACCGTGGGGGACAACCTCGAAAGGGTGGCCGCTGTGATCGCGGACGCCCTTGCAAGGGCGGACATCGTGATCACTACGGGAGGCCTGGGGCCCACCGAGGACGATCCCACGAGAGAGGCTGTGGCGGAGGCCCTGGGCCTGCCGCTCGTGGTGTGCGAAGAGGCACGGCGCCGCGCGGAGTCGTTGCTTGCAAGGGCGGGCCACGAGGCCGCTGGCGAAAGCGCCCTGCGCCAGGCGAGGATTCCGAGGGGCGCCACGGTCATCGACAACGATCGTGGCACGGCATGCGGGTTCATAGCCGGGAAGGACGGTAAGGCGGTCATCTCCATGCCGGGCGTTCCCGGAGAGATGCGGGGCATGATGGAGACCACCGTGCTTCCCTATTTGCGCAGCAGGGCGGGGAACGCCGGGAACGTCATCCGGTGGAAGGTGCTCAAGATCTGCGGCCCGGGTGAGTCGTCGGTCGAAGAGACGGTGCGCGATCTCCTCCACGACAGGGCCAACCCAACGGTGGCGCCGCTGGTGTCGCTCGGGGAAGTCATGCTCCGGATAACGGCGAAGGCGGCATCCCCGGGGGAGGCGGACGCACTTGTCGCTCCGGTTGAGGCTGAGATCCGAAGAAGGCTCGGGGCGGATGTGTATGGCCAAGATGACGACGAGATTCAGGATGCGGTGGTGCGGCTTCTATCCGAGAAGGGCCTTACATGCGCCGTCGCGGAGTCGGTCACCGGGGGCCTCATCGCCCACAAGCTCACCCAGGTGCCAGGGTGCTCCGCGGTGCTGGGGCTTGCCGTGACAAGCTACAGTAATGAAGCCAAGCGCGATATGCTCGGGGTTCCGGAGGGCGCCCTGGAAAGGTGCGGAGCCGTAAGCCGCGAAGTCGCGATAGCCATGGCGAGGGGCGCTCTCGAGAGAGGGCGTGCGGATATAGCTGTGTCGACGACGGGTGTCGCGGGTCCGACGGGAGGGAGCCCGGGAAAGCCGGTAGGGCTCGTCTTCTCGGGCCTTGCCTGGCGGGGCGGGGTTGCGTGCGCCAGGCTGGGCCTCTTCGGGACACGGAGCGAGATAAAGGAGAGGGCCGCGAGAAGGGCGCTGGACCTCCTGCGGAGGCACGTTCTGCGCCTATGGTAGCAATGGTGACCCGCCCTCCTGCCGGGGGACGGGCGGGGCACGCAACCGCAACCGTCGTGAAGCGCCCGGGCGGTGCGGCCACAGGCGTGGCCCTAAGGCCGCGCGTGGCCAACGTGGCGTGTGCCGCCCATGCGGCCCATGCGGTCCGGGCGGTTCGGGGGGCACGCGCGGCTGCGACGTGGGTCCTCGTGACGTTCGCCTGCATCTATGCAGCCATCAATCTCTTCGGGCACGTATCCTACCACGTGGCCGGTCTCGACATACGCATATCAGCCCGCATAGGGTTCCCGGGCTACAGCAGACTCGCCATCCCTCCGATCGGTCGGGTCGAGGCGAGGACGCACCTCACGCCCCTTCAGCTCGAGGCTGCCCTTGAGAACATCGACCCCGGGATGCTCCAGGACGCGATCTCCAGGGGCGAGGCTCCTTCCAGTATAGGCCTGCAATTCAAGAGAGACTCGGGACGGCTCGTGACAGCCTTCGCGCTACGCGTGGCCCTACTTGCTATAGCAGGGGGAGCCTTCGGGGCGGGGGCGGCGTCAGGGTGGAGGTTCCGGCCAGCGCTCGTGGGGGCTCTCGTAGGTCTCGCCGTAAGCTCGGCCCTTCTCGGGATCACGTATGTCTCGTTCGATGAACGCAGGCTTGCGAATCCCCGCTACGAGGGAGTCATCGAGGCGGCCCCGTGGATGCTCGGCCTGCTTGACGGAAGCCTCCTCAAGGCAGGCGAGGTCGCGGGGAGCATGGAGACCATCGCTGCGAACATCCGCACGCTGTTCGATAGAGCCGAGGCGTTCCATCAGCTCGAAAGCGACACGCCTTTCGTGAGGGTGCTCCACGTGTCGGACATCCACGATAATCCCCAGGCATTCGACTTTCTGGCCCAGGTGGTCAAGAGCTTCAAACCCGACCTCATCATCGACACGGGGGACATCACCGACTTCGGGACCGTGCCCGAGGCGAGGATGGCCGCCGGAAGGGTGCGGGCCCTTGGCATACCCTACGTCTTCGTGCCGGGGAACCACGATTCCCCGGCCGTGGGAAAGGTCATGTCGGCCGAAGGCGGGGCGATCCTTCTGGACGACGGTGTGGCGGATTTGCGGGGCATCCGCATCGTCGCCCTTGCCGACCCCGGGTCCCTCAGGCCGGACATGGCTCCGGCGAGCCCGGAGGAGCTGGACCGCGCGAGAGCGCACGTGGAAGCCCTCATCGGGTCCACGGGCGATCGTCCGGGTCGTGTACCTGACGTGCTGGCCGTTCATGACCTGCGCGTCGCCGAGCGTGCCGTGGGCAGGGTCCCCGTTGTGCTCTGCGGACACGACCATCACCTCTCCGCGGTCCTGCGCGACGGGACCGCGATTATCGATGCAGGGACCACCGGTGGGGCGGGCATACGCGGGCTGCAGGTGGAGGGGGGAGTCCCAATGAGCGTGAGCCTCCTGCACTTCGCCGTGGAGGGTCCGTCAGGGCGGCCGGATGGCGGGGGTGCTCCAAGGCTCGTGGCAGTAGACACCATCCGCATCCTTGGAGAAAGGCAGGGGTTCGACCTGGAGCGGAGGCTGGTGCGCACGTCCGACGCAGGTCGCGTGTGGAGCGAGAAAATCCTACCAGCAGTGCATGGCAAAAGCAGGAAATGACGGTCCAGTGTAGAATGGATTACGCAGCTAGCTGCAGGAGGTTTGCAGAGTGAGACCTGTCCGATGCTTCATAGCTGTCTTTCTGGACCCCGCCCTTCGCCCACAGGTGACGACGCTTCAGAGGCACCTTGCCCAGAGCGGGGCCGACGTGAAGTGGGTGGAACCGGAGAACCTTCACTTTACCCTGAAGTTTCTCGGCGACGTCGATGAATCGAGAGTCAGCGCGGTGGGCGAGAGGCTGAGAACATGCGTGCAGGGCGCGCGCGCGTTCGACATCGGGCTTGGGGCGCCCGGGGCGTTCCCTCGTGTCCGCGACCCACGTGTCATATGGGTCGGGGTGAGCAGCGGGAAAGAGCCGTTTGTCGCGCTCGCGAGCACAGTTGAGGAAGCCATGAAGACGGAGGGGTTCAGGAGCGAAGGCAAGAACGTCTCGCCCCACCTCACAGTGGGGCGCGTGAGGTCGGCCCGCAACCTCGATATCCTGGTGGAGCGGCTCTCGTCCAGTCCACCGCTCGAAGGATCCATGAGGGTCCACAGGGTTCGGTTGATGGCGAGCGATCTCACGAACCGGGGACCGGTATACAGCGAGATTGCAGCGATCCCGCTCATTTAGGGTGAGAGAAGCGTCGTGGGGAGGCGCACGCGGAAGGTATGTGGCGAACACGCGTTCCCCATACGGAATCCTGGCACTGCAAGGCCTGACACTCCGTCACGTGCGGCACGGGGGCTATTGTGAGAGCCGCTGAAGTAAGGTACAATTAACAAGGAGGGACATGCCCCCCTGGGGCATTCAGTCGGGCGGCGGTCGCCGCGCCGGCGATTTTCGGCTCTGGCAAATCCTCTGGCATTATACATGTTCGTGAGAAGGAGGAACCCAATGGATAAGGAAAAGGCTCTCGAGATGGCCTTGTCGCAGATAGAGAAGCAGTTCGGGAAGGGCTCCATCATGAGGCTGGGCGAGGCCGATGCGCGGCTCGCCGTGGAGGCAATTCCCACGGGGGCCCTGTCGCTCGACATCGCGCTCGGGATCGGCGGGATGCCCCGGGGGAGGGTGATAGAGATATTCGGCCCTGAGTCGTCCGGCAAGACCACGGTGGCGCTGCACGTCATCGCCGAGGCACAGAAAGCCGGGGGGATCGCTTCGTTCATCGATGCGGAGCACGCTCTTGATCCGATATACGCAAGAAGGCTCGGTGTTGACACCGACAACCTCCTCATCTCACAGCCGGATACCGGCGAGCAGGCGCTGGAGATCGCCGAGGCGCTTGTTCGGAGCGGCGCCGTGGACGTGGTGGTCATCGACTCCGTGGCCGCCCTCACTCCCCGGGCCGAGATCGAGGGTGAGATGGGCGATGCGCACGTGGGGCTCCAGGCGCGGCTGATGTCGCAGGCGCTTCGCAAGCTCACTGCGGCCATCGGCAAGTCGCGCACGTGCGCCATATTCATCAACCAGATTCGGGAGAAGGTCGGGGTGATGTTCGGAAACCCGGAGGTCACCCCCGGCGGGCGGGCCCTCAAGTTCTACGCAACCATACGCCTCGAGGTGAAGCGGGTCGAGGTGTTGAAGCAAGGCCAGCAGATGATCGGCAGCCGCACCAGGGCGAAGGTGGTCAAGAACAAGATCGCGCCTCCATTCCGCGAGGCGGAGTTCGATATCATATACGGCCAGGGCATATCTCGCGAGGGCAGCATACTCGACCTCGGTGAGGCCAATGACATCATAACGAGAAGCGGCACCTGGTACTCGTACGGCGACATAAGGCTGGGGCAGGGCAGGGAGAACGCCCGCGAGTTCCTGCGGGACAACCCCGACCTCGCCGCGGAAATCGAGGGCAAGATCAGACATCTCGCGGGCTTGAAGCTGCCGCAGCCCAGTGCGGCTGGGTCGTCGGAGGGAGAGAGTGAGACGAGCTAAGTAGATCGCTGCAGATCCGCGCTGCTTTTGAGCGCGCAAGTTCTGTCCAGACGAGATTCTCGACGCCCAGTCGTGCAAGCACCGGCAACCCCAACGCCGTCAGAAAAAGTGTCGCAAACGTATGGCGCCATACTTAGAGGAAATCAACAGTCTCATGGCGCCACACTTGGTGGTGCGTCCTCGCCGGGGGGCGCCCGGAAGGGGGGAAGGCCCAGCGCCTTCCCCTGTTTGCTGTGGTGCGCCGCTTTGCAGTGCGCCGGTCTGCCGGCAGGCCTGGGACCGACCTCTTGCGGCGGGGTTTCCGGATCCGGCCGCATACCCGCGGGCCGGGTTCTGTGAGGGCGTCCCGCCCAGGGCGCCGTCAACCGGGCATGGCACCGGCAACTGCGGGTAAAGCGGCGGCCTGGCGGTCTTGGGATTTGAGCTGAAGGAGTTTTCGATGGAGACGAGAACGTTTACCTGGAGGACGGTCGCTGCAGGGCATGGTGGTCACAGGTGAGACCAATAATGTACGGGGAAAACGGCGAGTAGATATGGGATGAGAGGGTGATACGAGTAGGAAACGGCCGTATGAGGAACGAGGGTCTGGCGGCCGATCTCGGCCGGAGGGCGAGGAGTTACGCCCTGAGGTTGCTCGAGATGCAGGACCGTACCGCGAAGGAACTCGAGGGCAAGCTCCGGGGGAAGGGCTTCCCGGAGGACATCATCATCGGCGTCCTGGCGGAGATGAGGTCCTACGGATACCTTGACGATGAGAAGCTGGCAGCGAGGGTCGCGGACGACGGCGCGGAAAGCCGCGGGCTTGGTCCCTTGCGCATACGGGTGGAGCTTGCAAGACGCGGCGTCGCCCGGGAGATTATCGAAGATGCGGTAAGCCGGGCGTTCGGTGGTGACAAGGAGAACGAAGTGGCGCTCGGCCTTGCGCAGGCATGGGTGGGGCGACGGAGGCTGGCGCACGACGCCGATGTGGACGCCGACGCAGATGTCGGCGCCGCTGATGCTGACACGAGGCGGAGGCTTTATGGCTTTCTTGCGCGGCGCGGGTTCTCGTCCGACGTTATAGGAAGGGTGCTCGACAAGGTGCTCGGCCAAGTGTGAGTTTAGAAATCCAAGCCGATTTGGGCGAAGCTTCCGGGTTGCCGGTGCTTGCATGACAGGGCGCTCTCGATTCGGCAGGCCTGAATGCCGAATCTAACGAGGCGCCCCGCAAGCTCGCCGTCGCCGGAGTTCAACACTGGCAACCCCTCGCAAAGTGGCGGCGATTTCTGAACGCGCACTCAGATGGGCGCCGCCGCGTGACCCTCCGGTGTCGGCGGCGCCGTGCGGTCGGTTGCTCCGTCGGGCGCTTTGGGCACGGTCACGGGGTCATGGGCGATTGCATCATCGGCGTTTGCCTTGACACCCACATAGCGAAAAGGTACAATGAGCGTGAATTCCGGTTCCGGCCGGAGATAGCGCTCCGGCACTAGACTTTACGACGACATAGTGTGTCTTCTATCTAGTGGCCGAGTTCATGCTCGGCTTTGTTCATGAGAGGGAGGTGAATTCGACATTATTCCAGTCATGGTAGCAGCTATTGTTTCCGTCCTGGTTGGGGCCGCCCTCGGATACCTTGCCAGGAAGACGCTCGCAGAGGCCAAGATCCAGTCGGCGGAGCTTGCGGCGAAGAGAATCGTGGAAGAGGCCGAGAAGGAGGCCGAAGCCGCAAAGAGGGAGATCCTGCTGGAGGCCAAAGAGGAGGCTCACCGGCTTCGCAATGAGATCGAGCAGGAGGAGCGGACCCGACGGGCCGAACTGCAGAGGACCGAACGCCGACTCCTTCAGAAGGAAGAGAGCCTCGATAGAAAACTGGAGGCGCTCGAGCGCAAGGAGGAGTCAATAACCAGAAAGGAGCGGGATCTCGAAGCGGCGAAAGAGGAAGTCGCAAAACTCCATGTGGAGCAGAGGGCCGAGCTACAGCGGATATCCGGCTTGTCATCGGAGGATGCGAAGGCGCTTCTCTTGAAAGATGTGGAAGACGAGATCCGCCACGAGGCTGCGGTCCTGATTAGGGACATCGAGGCGCAGGCGAAGGAGGAGGCGGAGAGGCGGGCGCGTGAGATCGTGGCCGCCGCGATCCAGCGATGCGCCGCAGATCATGTGGCCGAGACCAGCGTATCGGTGGTGTCCCTTCCCAGCGACGAGATGAAGGGAAGGATCATCGGGCGCGAAGGCAGGAACATCAGAGCCCTCGAGACGCTTACCGGCATCGACCTCATAATCGACGATACTCCCGAGGCTGTCATCCTGTCAGGTTTCGACCCGGTGAGACGCGAGATAGCCAAAGTGGCTCTGGAGAAGCTCATCACCGACGGGCGGATCCATCCGGCGCGCATCGAGGAGATGGTGGAGAAGGCCCAGAAGGAGGTCGACGCCATCATCAAGGAGGAGGGGGAGAGCGCTGCCATCGAGGCGGGCGTGCACGGCCTGCATCCCGAGCTCATACGCCTCCTTGGAAGGCTGAAATTCAGGTCAAGCTTCGGCCAGAACGTGCTGAAGCATTCCCTCGAGGTTGCGCATCTCGCGGCCGGGATGGCTGCCGAGCTGGGAGCGAACATCGCTGTGGCGAAGCGGGCCGGATTACTCCACGACATCGGCAAGGCAGTCGACCACGAGGTCGAGGGCCCGCACGTGCAAATAGGGGTGGACCTGGCGCGAAAGTACAGGGAATCTCCTGAGGTAATCCATGCGATTGCCACCCACCACGGGGATGAGGAGCCGAAGACGATCGAAGCGGTCCTGGTGCAGGCGGCGGACGCCATCTCGGCCGCCAGGCCGGGCGCGAGACGCGAAACCCTCGAGGCCTACATCAAACGCCTGACGAAGCTGGAGGAGGTTGCAGATTCCTTCGACGGGGTGGAGAAGGCCTATGCGATCCAGGCGGGGCGCGAGATCAGGATAATGGTGAAGCCCGAGAAGATCGATGATCTGGCTGCCGTCCGTCTTGCAAGGGATATCGTGAAGAAGATCGAGGAGGAACTCGAGTACCCGGGCCAGATCAAGGTGACCCTCATCCGGGAAACGCGCGTGGTCGACTACGCGAAGTGATGTGACGGTTCGGATGACGAAGGCAGGGTGGGTCGACCCCCGCCCTGCCATATCCTTCTGAAAGAGCCTCAAGCAGGAGTTTGGGCACGGATAGAGAATTCTGTTCTAGGCGTTGAGGGAGGGTGGTCAAAGTGGCAGGGCGTGCCGGCGAGTCTCGTACCGTGGATGATGGCACGGCGAATAGCGTAAGCCTTCTCATCTCCATACTTGTGCGATACCCTGAAATCGCCACCGTGAAGTTCGTCCCCGAGGGAAAGGTCCTCAAGTTCACGTTCATGGGTTCGAGGCCGGTTTCCGAGGACGTATGGATGGCTTTTCAGGATGGCTTGCGCGAGCGCGTCCAGGCGTACGCGGCTCTGGTCCACGGCATGTCGCCGACGCTACAGGTGGAGCGCCGGGACTATGCCGAGGTGTCCCTGATCGAGATCTCCAGGGACGCCTCCACCCTGACCCAGGAGGAGATATCGCTCATAATCGAGTATGCCAGGGCGGAACTGGGGTCCTCCCTCATAACCGAGGACCTGGCGGCTGAGGACGCCTTCGATGAGGACCTCGTGTTCCAGGATGAGATGATCGAGAATATGCTGGAGGATCTCAAGGAAACCATACAGCACAGGAACCTCATCGGTTTCCGCGAGGACGGACGGGTACTCGTTTTCAACAAGCAAAACGAGAAGCAGAGCGAGCGAACCAGAACATGACGCTTCAAATCCTCTTCATCGGTGATATCGTGGGGAAGCCAGGGCGCAGGGCCTGCCGGGTTCTGCTCCCTGATCTTGTACGGGAACTGCGCCCCGATGCGATTATCGCGAACGGTGAGAACGCAGCTGGCGGGTTCGGCCTCACCGCTGAGACGGCCGACGAGATACTCGGCTGCGGCGTGAACGTGATCACCACTGGCAACCATGTGTGGAACAAGAAAGAGTTCTACCAGATCCTGGCTACCAGCGACCGGGTCATTCGGCCCGCAAACTATCCCCCCGGGGCGCCCGGGAGGGGCGCAGCGGTTGTCCGGCTTGGGAGCGGTGCCCGTCTCTGCGTGCTGAACATTGCAGGCCGCGTCTTCATGGCCCCCCTCGATTGCCCGTTTCGCACGGCCGACAGGCTTCTCGAGGAGTTCTCCTCGAGATGCGATCTGTTCGTCGTGGACTTCCACGCCGAGGCCACCTCCGAGAAGGTCGCCATGGGCTGGTACCTTGATGGCAGGGTGGCATGCGTGGTCGGAACGCACACGCATGTCCAGACGGCCGATGAAAGGATCCTCCCCGGCGGAACGGCTTACATCACAGACATTGGTATGACAGGTCCGATGGACTCGGTCATCGGAGTTCGAAAGGACATCATAGTGCAGCGGTTTCTCACGGGGCTGCCGGCGAAGTTCGAGACATCTCTGGGCCCGGCCCAGCTATCGGGGGCTGTGGTGAGCGTGGATGAGGCAACCGGGAAGGCCAGGGGCATCGAGAGGGTGTTCGTGACGGAAGGCGCCTGATGCGGGTGGCCGGGCGGACAAATCGCCCGGCCGCCTTTTTTTCGCAATGCGCACGCGCTCTCGGCAGGAATCGGGCGGCTAGCATATAATTATCGAAATTGCAGCAGGTAGTCCCAACCATGTTAGGAGGAATTATACATGGAAGTCCTCAAGGTCTCCTCGAAGTCGAATCCGAACTCGGTGGCGGGCGCGCTGGCAGGTGTGTTGAGAGAACGAGGCTTCGCCGAGGTGCAGGCCATAGGTCCTGCTGCGCTGAACCAGGCCGTGAAAGCCGTTGCGATAGCGCGCGGTTTCGTGGCGCCGAGCGGCATGGACCTGGTAATGATACCTGCTTTCGCCGACGTCATGATCGAGGGCGAGGAGCGCACAGCCATCAAGCTCATAGTCCAGCCCAGGTGAGGGGCCACGCGGTCGCCGTGAACCGTCCGGCCCCGGGCTACCCATGGCCGCCGCTGCTAGAAGCGGATATAATTACATGAAGGTATTCGCCGTGTGTGGTCGAACTTCTTCTGCGACAGGTGGGGAGGTGAAGAATCAGGAATAGAGGTGTCGCGCAAGTGATCCAAGGAGCGAAAGTGACACTTCGCCCTCTGGGCGAGAAAGATCTGGAGACTATCTGCCGATGGGACTTGGAGTACTACATTGCAGCAGTCCCCGAACCAGGCGATGATCGGCACCTCGATACTCGAAAGGACTACGAGAAGATCCTTCACTCCCGGACTGCGCGGATGTTCGCAATCGAAGCCGACGACGGCTCGCTCATCGGCGACATCGGACTCGTGGAGATAAGCTGGCGCAAGGGTGAGGCCGAACTGGTCGTACGGATCGGTGACGACCGATACAGGGGCAGGAGTTATGGGCAAGATGCCATCGCATGCCTCCTTGAATACGTGTTTGGCCATACGAAGCTGGGCCGGGTTTACCTTCGCGTGTTCGAGGAGAACATCCCTGCCGTCAGGTGCTTCGAGAAGTGCGGCTTCCGCAAGGAATGGATGATGATGCGTAAACCCGAGGGAGGAGGCCACGCGAGGAAGGTCATCCTGATGGCGCTGGAGAAGGAGGATTTCTTCAAAACTGCGCGTTGCCAGGCGGCTGCCGATGTGGCAGACCTATTTGGCAGCGCAGTATGAGTAGTAGCCTTCAGACATAAGGCCACTCTGGCTGGCTGCGGATCTGGTCTACGCGGCCCTGGCACACGTGCCAGGGCCGTTCTCGTTGGAGACCTTCCCTGCTACCTTCTACCGATGCCGCCCTGCAAAACGCCCTGCAAAACGTCATGCAATGCGCCGTGCAAAGGGCTCCGCTGCCGGCAAACCCCGTAAAACCGCGAAAAAAGTTCGTCCGGAAAGAAGGAATTGGGCGAGCCACATAGAAGAGAGATGTTACCAATGTGGGGAGAAGTGGGGAGAAGTGGTGGACACGACGGCCCCAGCATTCATCGGGACATACGAGCACGCTGTGGATGACAAGGGCCGCCTTGCGATTCCGGCGAAGTTCCGGGAGGGTCTCGGCCAGCGCTTCTATGCCACGAAAGGGCTTGACCGGTGCCTGTTCCTGTTTCCCGAGTCGGAGTGGCAGAAGCAACAGGCCCAGCTCGCCTCCCTTCCCCTCACGATGCGGGATGCCAGGGCGTATAGCAGGCTGTTCTTCGCGGGGGCATGCGAATGCGAGCTGGATAAGCAGGGGCGCATCAACATTCCGCCGTACCTGCGCGAGTACGCGGAGATCTCGAAAGACGTCGTGGTCATCGGCGTGATGAGCCGGGTCGAGGTCTGGAGCCGGGAGGCATGGTCCGAGTACTCCGGAAAAGCAGAGGAATCCTATGAGGAGATAGCCGAGAAGCTTGTCTCGGGCGGTGGCACTGTGGAATGATGCGAGAGAGCGGCGAGCCGGCGGGCGGGTACCACGTCCCGGTCATGAGGGACGAGGTGCTCTGGATGCTCCGGCCGAGATCCGGAGGGACGTATCTCGACTGCACGGTGGGTGGCGGGGGGCACGCTGCAGCCGTGCTCGAGCATGCCGGGCCGGGGGCGTTCCTTGTGGGCATCGACAGGGACCCGGAGGCCCTGGAGTTCGCCGGGCGCAGACTTGCGCCTTTCGGAGAGGCGTTCAGGCTCGTGCAGGGCAACTTCACCGACCTCGCCGCGATACTTGGCGAGGCCGGCATAGAACAGGTCGACGGGGTTCTCATGGACCTTGGGGTGTCCAGCCACCAGTTCGACGACCCGAGCCGGGGCTTTTCCTATATGACCGATGTCCCCCTCGACATGCGGATGGACATGGGGTCGGGCCCGTCGGCCCGGGACCTCGTCAACAGCCTGCCAGGCGACGAGCTTGCCAGGATCCTGCGCCTGTATGGTGAGGAGCGATGGGCGTCGCGCATCGCCAGGTTCATAGTCGAGCGAAGAGATCGCGCGCCCATCACGACCACGGGCGAGCTCGTGGACGTGGTGAAGCAGGCGATCCCGGCGGCCGCCAGGAGGTCCGGGCCTCACCCCGCGAAGCGGACATTCCAGGCCCTGCGCATCGCGGTGAACGACGAGCTTGGAGGCCTTGAGCGCGGCCTCGACCAGGCGGTGGAGGTCACCCGGCTGGGGGGAAGGGTTGTGGTGATATCGTTCCACTCTCTTGAGGACCGCATCGTGAAGCGCAGGTTTGCAGGAGACAGGGAACGTCTCAGGGCGATCACGACGCAACCCCTCGTCCCGTGTGACGAGGAGGTCATCGCGAACCCCAGGTCGCGCTCGGCCAGGCTGCGCGCGGCAGAGCGGTTCTAAGGGAATTGGGGGGAGAATAGAGATGGTACCGGCTGAAGCCAGGCCCATGGTGCGGCGCGAAACGAGCAGCCTGAGGCGGCGACCTGCTCGCCGGGAGCGGGCCAGCCTGGTGGACAGGGGCCCTGGGGCGCGAGCGTCGTCCGGGAAGAAGGCCAACCTCGGAAGGCTCGCCCTCGTGGCCGTCGTTGCGACAGGGCTTCTCCTGGGGAACCTCGCCCTGAGGGCAAGGGTCATGAGTTGCGGGTACACGCTGACCCGGCTCGAGGCGCAACTGGCGGCGACCCAGACGGAGTTCGACAGGCTGGGCCTTGCGATAGCGAACCTGGAGTCGCTGCAAAGGATCGATGAGGCCGCCCGGGTGCGCCTGGGCATGGTGGACCCGCGGTCTGCGGAGTTCGTCGTGCTCGCGCCGGGCGAACTCGACCGTGTCGCCGGCACCGGCGATAGCGGCTGGCCTTCGTATGGTCCATCGCAGCTCGAGAAGGGTCTTGCCGCCAGGGCCGGGAACGTGCTGATAGGTCTGGTCTCCCCCTTTGTCGCAAGGTGGTTCTATGACGTGCCCGACCACGATCATCCGAGGGTTCGTGTCGGGGCGAGGTAGCGAAAGGCCAGGGACTCCATGGCATGGTGAGGTATGACCTGTGTCGGTGTATTCGGGCGTTACCATCAAGAAGAGGGTAGCCTGGCTTTTTATTATGTGGGGGATTGTCAGCCTGATGCTCGCGATGCGCCTCTTCTGGCTCCAGATCGCCCAGGGGGACCGCTTTCGCAAGCTCGCGCTGGATCAGAGGCTGTACCCGGTGCCCGTGGATGCTAGAAGGGGGACGATACGCGACCGGAACGGGCGCGAACTCGCAGTGAGCGTGAGTGCCGACTCCATCTACGCTGTGCCCGTGGAGGTAAAGGATCCGGCGGGGACGGCCGAGACCCTTGCACGCATTCTGGAACAGGACCCGGTCGCCATCCGTAACAAGCTCATTCAGAAGGCTGCGACAGTCTGGATCGACCGAAGGGTGGACCCGGAGAAAGCAGCGGCAATCAGGAAGCTCAATCTGCCCGGCATAGGCTTCACTGAGCGAGGCCAGAGGTTCTATCCCAAGGACAGACTGGCCGCACATGTCCTGGGAATTGCAGGTATCGACAACCAGGGGCTCGAGGGGGTGGAGGTGCAGTATGACTCATTCCTTCGGGGAACCCGCGGCCAGATCGTCTCTGAGCGGGACGCCACCGGCAAAGAGATCCCCGGGGGAGTGAGCAAGTTCATTCCGCCCGTCGACGGCAACGATCTCTACCTTTCCATTGACGAGGTGATTCAGTACATCGTCGAGCGCGAGCTTGACCGGGGCATGGCGGAGACGAAGGCCAAACGGGGCATGATCCTTGCGATGGACCCCAAGACCGGAGCCGTTCTGGCCATGGCCGCCCGGCCAACATACAACCCCAACCGCTACTATGAGTACCCGGAGTCGGCAAGGCGGAATATCGTGGTTTCCGACGCGTATGAGCCAGGGTCCACTTTCAAGATAGTGACCGCAGCGGCCGCCATGGAAGAAGGAGTGGTGAAGCCGTCCGACACGTTCTTTGACCCGGGATTCATCCGCGTCGAGGACAGGTACGTGCGGTGCTGGCTTGCCGGCGGCCATGGCAGCCAGACATTCACGGAGGCCACGGAGAACTCGTGTAACGTCGTGTTCGCCACGCTCGGCATCCGCCTGGGCACAGAGCGGTTCTACAGGTACATCAGGGCGTTCGGGTTCGGCAGCACGCTCGGCATCGACTACCCCGGGGAAGCATCAGGCCTCCTGCAGCCGGAGAAGAACGTGGGCCTTGTGGAGATAGCGAACATATCCTTCGGTCAGGGTGTCTCGGTAACGCCGCTGCAGCTTCTGTCCGCCCTCAACGCCATAGCCAATGGCGGCACTCTCATGCGGCCGCGCCTCGTGTCGAAGGCCGTGGCACCCGACGGGAGTCTTGTCGAGGAGTTCAAGCCGGAGCCGATCCGGCAGGTCATCAGCAAGGAAACCGCAAGGGAGCTTTCGCTCATCCTCGAATCCGTCGTCGTCAACGGCTCTGGCTTCAGAGCGCGGATCCCCGGCTACCGTGTTGCAGGCAAGACGGGGACCGCCGAAAAGCCGGAGGCCGGCAGGTACGGGGAGAAGCGCGTCGCCTCGTTCCTGGGCTTCGCCCCTGTGGAAGACCCGAGGATATCGGTGCTGGTCATATGGGACGAGCCCAATGTCGGCATAAGCTATGGCGGTGTGCTTGCAGCCCCCACATTCCAGGCGATCGTGCGCGATGCCCTCAGGTACATGGAGGTGCCGCCGCGAGCAGTGTCAGCTGATGCCGAAAAGCCCGGAGAGGTCGCCGGAGAGCCGCAGCTTGTGGCCGTGCCCGACCTTGTGGGCCGGCCGGCGGCTGATGCCGCGAAGGCACTCGCACAAGACTTCGGCCTTCAAGCGCGGATGAAAGGGTCGGGCGAAACCGTCCGCGACCAGACGCCAAGGCCCGGAGCGCGTGTGCCCAGGGGGACCACCGTCGTGCTTTACTTGGACATGGGCGACCTCTATAATGGGGTGGACGGGAACGTGACTGTCCCGCATCTTACGGGCAGAACCATGAAGGATGTCGCGATCCTTCTCAGCGAGGTTGGGCTCAGGCTGCAGGCTGAAGGCGCCGGCATTGCCGTGTGGCAGGACCCCGGCCCCGGGACGAAGGTCCCGGGGGGGTCGGTGGTGGTGGTGCGCTTCGAGCCGCCCGCCGCCGGAGAGCCTGGCAGCCCCGGGCAAGGTCCTGCGCAGCCTTGATGTGTCATAGCAGCCAATTACAGGAGACATAATGATACTGATGGAATCCGGGCATGGGAGGTCACAGGACGAAAAGTGCCACGTCTGGGAGATTTGCTGGGCGGACTCGATACCAGGAGATTCACGGGGAACATGGACACGCCGGTGCGGGGTGTTGCGTATGACTCGCGCCAGGTGGAGCCCGGATACCTCTTTGTGTGCATAAAGGGAGAAAGCCACGACGGCCATGATTTCATCGGGCAGGCTGTTGCGCGCGGCGCGACAGCGCTCATAATCGAGAGAGATGTACCGGTTCCTGAGGGCGTGTCGTCCGCCGCGGTACCAGACTCCCGGGAAGCGCTTGCCAGGGTGGCGCAGGCTTTCTACGGCGATCCATCGCGCTCGATGCTGTGCGTGGGCGTGACCGGCACCAAGGGCAAGACCACCACGACCCATCTGGTCAAGAGCGTGCTGGACGCATCCGGCCACTGGTGCGGGATCATAGGCACCGTGGGGCACGTCATCGGTGATGAGGTGGTCCAGGCGAAACACACAACGCCCGAATCCCTCGATATCCAGCGGATGCTCCGTGAGATGAAGGAGAAGGGCCAGAGCGCCGCGGCGATGGAGGTCTCTTCCCACGCCGTGGTGCAGGCCCGCGTTCTCGGTGTGGATTTCGACATCGGGGTGTTCACCAACATCGGCCACGACCACCTCGACTTCCATGGGACCTTCGAGAACTATCTTGCCGCCAAGGCGTCCTTCTTCGAGTCGCTGGGCGCGGAGCGTTCGCCGAAGGGTCTTGCCAGGACGGCCGTGGTCAACCTGGACCAGCCCCACGCGGGGCGCATCATCTCGAGGACCCGCGCGGACGTGTTGACTTATGGCATCACGAGCGCCGCCGACGTCAGGGCCGAGGACGTGCAACTTCGCCCGCATGGATCCTCGTTTACGGCCTGCACGCCCGCGGGCCGGGTCGACGTGCGGCTCAAGCTGACCGGCGTGTTCAACGTGTATAACGCCCTTGCGGCAATCGCGTGCGGCGTCGCGGCCGGGTCGCGGCTCGAAGAGGTGAAAGCTGGAGTCGAGAGTGTTGCAGGCGTGCCCGGGCGCTTCGAAACCATAGACGAAGGCCAGCCGTTCGCGGTTGTCGTCGATTTCGCGCACACGCCCGACAGCCTCGAAAACGTCCTCAGGGCCGCCAGGGGTCTGGGGAATGGCAGGATGACAGTGGTGTTCGGGTGCGGCGGGGACCGCGATAGGACCAAGCGCCCGATGATGGGCGAGATTGCGGCGAGGCTTGCGGACCGCGTGGTGGTCACATCCGATAACCCGCGGTCCGAGGACCCTGAAGCAATATGCCGCGAGATCGAGGATGGTGTGAAGAAGGTGCGCCGTCCGGGCGAGGGTTATGAGGTCCTCGTGAACAGGGCGGAAGCCATCAAGAATGCCATCGCCGGTGCGAGGGAAGGCGACGTGGTCGTGATCGCTGGCAAGGGCCATGAGACCTATCAGATATTCCGGGATCGGACCATCCACTTCGACGACCGCGAGGTGGCCAGGGAGTATCTCAGGGAGCGCATGACAGGTGCCGAGGTTTAGCCTGGAGGAGATCATAGCCGCAACAGACGGGCGCTGCGATACAGCGGGGTCGCCTGCAGGGCCCGCGGGGGAGGTTTTCGCGGCCGCGGGGGTACCCGTGTTCACCGGGGTTTGCACTGACTCCCGCGTGGTGTCCGGAGGCGAGGTCTTCTTCGCGCTCGCAGGGCCGAACTTCGACGGGCATGACTTTGCAGCCGACGCCGTCGCCAAGGGCGCGAGGTGCGTGGTGGCCTCATCCCCTGACAAGGTGGCCGGGCTTGCGACGTCGGTTCCTGTCGTGTTCGTGGACGACACTCTGAAGGCCCTGCAAGGGCTGGCGAGGTATAATAGATGCCGCCTCGGGATCCCCGTGGTGGCCGTCACCGGGAGCACGGGCAAAACCACCACGAAGGACATGGCTCATGGCATCTTCATGGAGCGGATGAGATCGGCGAGGACGGAGGAGAACTTCAACAACGAGGTCGGAGTCCCGCTGACCCTCCTCTCGCTCGAGCCCTACCACGAGATATGCGTGGTGGAACTCGGGATGAGGGGCAGGGGCCAGGTCCGGGATCTCGCCGAGATAGCCCGCCCCGACGTGGGCATCGTCACGAACGTGGGGCCGAGCCACGTTGAACTCCTCGGGTCGATCGAGAACATTGCCCTTGCCAAGGCGGAGCTGGTCGAGGCCCTCGGGTCCGACGGTATAGCCATTCTGAACGCTGATTGCGAGCACACCGTGGCGATGAAGGACAGAACCCGTGCGAAGGTGGTGTTCTTCGGCGTCCAGCGCGGCGCCGACGTGACGGCAGCCTGCATCGAGAGCCTGGGCGAGGGCGGCACGAGGTTCGTCATATCGTATGGCCAGAGGTCTTTCAAGGTGCATGTGCCGGTGCCCGGCATCCACAACGTGTACAACGCGCTTGCGGCAAGTGCTGCAGCGCTCGTTCTGGGCATGGACTCCTTCGCTGTGGCGGACGGGCTTGCTCACTTCGAGCCATCTCACGGGCGGTCGGGGATCGTGGAGACCGCGAGGGGCTACACGGTGATAGATGACACCTACAACGCCAACCCGGCCTCCATGAGGGCGGCCCTCGCCACGCTTCGCGATGTGGCCGGCGGCCGGAGGAAGATCGCCGTCCTCGGCAACATGCTCGAGCTCGGCGAGATCTCACCCGAGGCCCACAGGGAGCTGGGGCGGGCCGCAGCAGCGCTTCCCTGCGATGTGCTGGTGACGGTGGGAGACCTCGCGCGCCTCGCCGGAGAGGAGGCGCTCCGCCTCGGCAAGATCCCTCGGGACGTGGTCATGTGCGACACCGGGGCGGAAGCTGTCGATGCTCTGGCCTCCGTTGCGGGGCCGGGAGACGTGATCCTCGTGAAAGGGTCGCGGGCCATGAGGATGGAGGAGATCGTGTCGGCACTCGTGGACGGTACTGGAGGCGGGCCCCGTGACTCGTGAGGTATACGCTGCTCTCGTTGCCCTTGCAATCGTGATCGCGATAGGCCCTGCGTCCATAAAGGTCCTGCGCAGGATGAAGTTCGGCCAGTCCATACGGTCCGACGGGCCGGCGACGCACCTCAAGAAAGCCGGCACGCCGACCATGGGCGGGATCATGATTCTCATAGGGGTGTTCGCGTCGACGCTCATCTTTGCCTCAGGGGCGCTGGGGGCGGCATGGGCCCTCTTCATCACACTGGGGTTCGGCGCCATAGGGCTTGCCGACGATTTCATCATCGTCGTCGCCAGGCGGTCTCTGGGGCTACGGGCAAGATATAAGCTCGTTGCCCAAATCCTCCTCGCAGGGTTGCTGGGGCTGTTTGTCGCGTCGCGGCCCGAGCTTGGCACCGCCGTGAGGATCCCGTTCCTTGACCAGCAGGTGGACCTCGGGCCAGCATACGTAGTGCTCGCAATCCTCGTAGTGATCGGAGCGTCCAACGCAGTGAACCTCACCGACGGGCTGGACGGGCTGGCCGCAGGGACTGTGGCCATCGCTGCTCTTGCGTATGGTATCGTCGCATCGCAGCGGGGCGCGGGCGACCTGGGAGCATTCTCGTTCGCGCTCGCCGGGGCGTGCGTCGGGTTCGTGTGGTTCAACGGCCACCCTGCGCAGGTCATCATGGGCGACACCGGGTCTCTTGCGCTGGGGGCGGCGCTGGGGTGCCTTGCGATACTCACGAAGACAGAGCTCTTGCTGGTGGTGATCGGTGGGGTTTTCGTGCTGGAGGCTTTGTCCGTCATCATCCAGGTGACATACTTCCGGTTGACGCACGGGAGACGCGTGTTCCGGATGAGCCCCCTCCACCACCACTTCGAGCTCTCCGGCTGGCCGGAACCCAAAGTGGTGACGAGGTTCTGGATCCTGGGCCTGGTCTTTTCGGTTCTCGGGATGCTGTGTTTGTCGGGGTTGTGACCATCGGCGCAGGTGCAGGTCTGCAGTTTTACTGAAGCCGTTCCATTGGGGGTGCCGGTCCCTGCGCGACGGGGCTCCAGAGCCCGGCCGCTTTCCCGTGGGCCATGTCCTGCGGGGGTGCCGTGTCAGGGGCGGCATCGCCGGAGGACACAAGGGATCCCCGGACGGAACTAAGTGGATCGCCGCAAGTTCGCGCTGCTTTTCAGTGCGTGAGTGCTGTCCAGGGTTGCCGGTGTTGCACTCCGGGGACGGCGCGTGCGGTGAGATGCGTTCGAACTTGGCGCTTAAGGCCAGCCAAATTCCAGGCGCCCCGCCCTAGCAAGCACCGGCAACCCCAACACCGCCAGGGAAGTAGCGCAAACTCGTGGCGCCATACCTAGATCCCCAAGAGTGGTGAATCGCATGCCCGTGCGGCGGAAACCCCATGAGAAACACGCCCCCGATGTCGTCATATTCCTCATCACCCTCGCCCTTCTGAGCATGGGCGTGGTGATGGTCTTCAGCGCCAGCTCGGTCAGCGCGTACGAGATCTTCCGTGATGCCTACTACTTCATCAAGCGACAGCTTGCGTGGGCGGCCATCGGACTTGTGGCGATGTGCGTGGCGATGGAAATAGACTACCGTGCGTGGAAGAAGCTGGCATGGCCCGGCCTCCTATTGAGCCTGGTGCTCCTCGTGGCTGTGCTCATTCCCGGGGTGGGCGTGATGATCCGCGGATCCAGAAGGTGGTTGGGATTAGGCTCCCTTACCTTCCAGCCTTCCGAGGTCGCCAAGATCGTCATGGTATTCTTCATGGCGAAGTTCCTTTCCGACCGCTCCCTCAGGATGCACCGGTTTACCGACGGCCTCATCCCACCCCTCATCATCCTCGGCGTTGTGTTCGGACTCATCATGCTGGAGCCGGACTTCGGCACGGGCGGTGCCATAGTTGGGATCACCGTGCTCATGCTCTTCGCCGCGGGCGCGAGCATCTCGCACCTTGCGGCGCTGGGGGCGATGGGGATTCCTGCCCTGGTCGTGGTGGCGATGGCCGAGCCGTACAGGGTCCGCAGGTTCCTGGCTTTTTTGCACCCGTGGGAGGACCCGCTTGGGTCGGGGTTTCACATCATCCAGTCGCTGCTCGCCCTTGGTTCGGGGGGCATATTCGGCGTGGGGCTCGGCAGGAGTCGCCAGAAGTTCCTGTACCTGCCCATGCAGCATACCGACTTCATATTCGCGATAATCGGTGAGGAACTCGGGTTTGTGGGCGCGACGGCCGTTGTGGTGCTTTACTTCCTTTTCGCCTGGCGTGGCCTGCGCGTGGCCATCGGGGCTCCTGACTCGTTCGGCAGCCTTCTGGCCGTCGGCATAACGACCATGATCGTGTTTCAGGCGGCCATAAACATAGGGGTCGTGTCGGGGAGCCTCCCGATCACCGGCATAACCCTGCCGCTCATCAGCTTCGGCGGGTCCTCGCTGGTGACGACGCTTGCAGCCATAGGGGTGCTGCTCAACATCTCGAAATACTCATCAATCAGGTGAGCCGCATGAAGGTAGTCATCGCCGGGGGAGGCACCGGCGGGCACGTCTATCCGGGCGTTACTCTCGCCCGCACACTGCTGGAAAGGGACCGGGCGACGAAGGTGCTCTTCGTCGGCACCCACAAGGGGCTCGAGGCGGACGTCGTCCCTAGGGAGGGCTTCGACCTCGCCACCATCGAGGTGGCCGGCTTCCGCCGCAGGTTGTCCATGGACACGCTCCTCACGGCCTTCCGGGCGTGCAGGGGCTTCATCCAGTCTGTTTCGGTCCTGAGGCGCGAGAAGCCCGACGTGGTGGTCGGCACCGGGGGCTACGTATCAGGGCCCGTGGTCCTGGCAGCGTGGGTGCTCGGAATCCCCACGCTCATTCACGAGCAGAACGCCCTTCCGGGCATCACGACACGCGTGCTTTCCCGCATCGCCACCGCCGTGGCTGTGACCTACGGGGAGTCCGGGCGCTACCTTGCGCGAAGGTCGCAGGTGGTGGTGACCGGCAATCCTGTGAGAAGATCGATCCTCACTGCCACAAGGCACGACGGGGCACGAGCCATGGGGCTCGATGAAGGTCGGCCGACGCTTCTCGTGTTTGGTGGCAGCCAGGGGGCGAGGGCGATAAACGAGGCCATGGTCGCCGCGTTGCCCGGTCTCCTCACGCGGCGCCGGGACCTTCAGGTGATCCACCAGACGGGAAGGCGCGATCATGCGTGGGTCGTGGCTGAGCTCGAGGCAAGGGGCGTAAGCCGCAAGACCCTCCCGCGCCTCGTTGTCGAGCCATACCTGTATCAGATGGACATGGCCATGGCGTGCGCTGACCTCGTGGTGAGCCGCGCCGGAGCGATATCGATCGCAGAGATCACCGCGAGGGGCCTCCCTGCGGTGCTCGTCCCGCTCCCGGGCGCAGCCGAGGGCCACCAGGAGAGAAACGCACGGGCCCTCGAGGCTGCCGGCGCAGCCGTGGTCATCCTGCAGAAAGATCTGCAAGGGGAAGTCCTCCGTGAAGTTGTCGAGACGCTTCTGCAAGATAAGCCCAGGCTGGAGCGGATGTCGCACAGTTCGCGCAGCCTCGGTAGACCCGGGGCCGCGAACACCCTCGCCGATATGGTAGTCGGGCTTGCCGCGCGACGACGCGCCGCGCCACGACGCCACGGTCGCGCGATGAGGCCGCGGCGGCCGCAAGGGTAACGACGGGCTTCCGTCCCACGCGCAGGCGCGGAGGGATCCACGCCGGTCTGGTGCCGCCGGCCCGGGGTGGGCGGCGGGGCGGCGGCGGAGCGCCGGGCGAGGGAGGAGCAGGATGATGTTGCCCGTGGACAAGCCGGATCATGCGGCGCGGGCGCTCTCGGACCTGCTCACACCCGGGGCGTTCTGCGGGGGTAGGGCGAGGGAGTGGTCTGGAGGCTGGCCGTGGCCCCGACCAGCGCCCGGTGCGGGCCAAGTTGCAGGCGTGCGGGGTCTGGCATACCATTTATACGTGACGTGGCTATGTGGTCCCTCCCCCGAAGGGCTGTACCGGCGTCCGCCTGCCCACGCGTTACATGCCAGGGCGACGGGACTTCGTATGTGGGAAGGAGCAAACCGTATGCAGATACAAGGTCGTATCCATTTCGTGGGGATCGGAGGCCACGGGATGAGTGCCATGGCCAGGGTCCTTCTGGAGATGGGCTGCCCGGTGAGCGGCAGCGACGTCGCGAACTCGGCCAGGGCCGAGACCCTGCGAGCTGCCGGAGCTGACGTGCACATCGGGCATTTCGCGCATCTCGTGGAAGGGGCCGCGTGCGTCGTGGTGAGCGCAGCCGTTTCCCGCGAGAACGTGGAGGTCGCCGCCGCACAGCGCCTGGGCATACCCATCCGGAGCCGCGCGGAGATGCTCGGGGACCTCATGAACCCGAAGCGCGGTATAGCCATCTCGGGCACGCACGGCAAGACGACCACGTCGTCCATGGTCGCCACGATCCTGCTGGAGAGCGGGCTCGACCCCACATGCCTGCTGGGGGATGAAGTGGATGCGGTGCCCGGAGGAGGCAGGTTCGGGAGGAGCGATATCGTGGTCGCCGAGGCGGATGAGGCGTACGGCTCGTTCCTCAAGCTGTGGCCGAAGATCGCCGTGGTGACCAACATAGACGACGATCACCTAGACCATTACGGCAGTTCCGCGGCCATCGACGAGGCGTTCGGTGCCTTTCTGTCACATGTCCCCGTCGACGGGCTGGCCGTGCTGTGTGCCGACAATCGCCGGCTCATGGACATCGAAAAGAACGTGAAGTGCAGGAAGGTGCTCTACGGGCTATCGTCCGGCGACATCTGCTGCGTGGATCCGGTTCCCGACGGGCGGGGCCATCGGTTCGGCATCGTCCACAAGGGGCAGCACCTCGGCCAGCTGGAACTCGGAGTGCCGGGGCGGCATAATATAGCTAATGCCCTCGCCTCCGTCGCGGTGGGCCTGGAGATGGGGGTGCCGTTCGAGGTCATGCGACGCGCGCTCGCAGCGTTCAGGGGTGCGAGGAGGCGCCAGGAGGTCGTGGGGGAGGTCCGGGGCGTCACGGTGGTGGATGACTATGGTCACCACCCGACCGAGATCAGGGTCACCCTTGCAGCACTGAAAGAAAGCTACGGCAGGCGCCTCCTGGCCGTTTTCCAGCCGCAGAGGTTCACCAGGACGAGACTGCTATTCGACGAATTCGCGAGATCGTTCTCCTCCGCAGATGTGGTGGTCATAACCGAGATCTACCACCGCGGGACCGGCGAGGAGCCCATACCGGGTGTGAGCGGCGAAAGGCTTGCCGAAGCCGTCAGGGCACATGAGGGCCCGGGCGGTGCCAGGGTGGAGTTCATAGGCAGCCTGCACGAGATAGTTCCATGGCTGCTTTCGGAGGTGCGGCCCGGAGATCTCGTGGTGACCATGGGTGCGGGGGACGTGGACTGTGTTGCGAGAGAACTGGTGAGAAGGATGAGGGACGATTGGTAGGCACAAGCCTGGCCTTGCGGCTCAGAGAGACCGTCCGCGGGGAAGTATACGCCGATGAGCCCATGTGGCGTCATACCTCTTTTCGCATCGGCGGCCCGGCCGATGTGCTCGTGGTGCCGAGGGACACTGAAGACCTCGTCGGCCTTCTACACGCCCTTGCCGATGTGCAGGCGCCGTTTTACGTCATCGGGGCGGGAACCAACCTCCTTGTCATGGACGAGGGCGTGAGGGGCGTGGTGATAAAGCTGGCCGGCACGCTCTCAGACATAGCGCTGGAGGATGAGTGCGTCGCGAGGTGCGGCGCCGGTGTCCATCTCCCTGCCCTTTGCCGGAAGGTGGCGTCGTGGGGTCTCGCCGGACTCGAGTTTGCGAGCGGCATTCCGGGGACCGTGGGAGGAGCCGTGGCGATGAACGCCGCCGCATACGGGTCCAGCATGGGTGAGATCGTGCGAAGCGTCTCCGCCCTCACATATGAGGGTGAGCGCGTGGTGCTGGATCGCGAGGGCCTCGCGGCCGGCGTCAAGACCACCAGGGTGCTCCAGGAACCGCTCGTCCTCCTCGAAGCGGAGTTCGCCTTGAGGGAGGACGAACCACAGGCCATTGTCCAGCGTATGCAGGAGTGTCTCGAGGAACGGTCGCGGAAGCAACCGCTCTCACTTCCGAGCGCGGGGTGCGCCTTCAAGAACCCGACCGGGGGCGGGGCCGGGCGGTTCATCGACGCGGCCGGCCTGAAGGGCGCGCGTGTAGGCGGGGCGGAGGTGTCCGCGCTTCATGCGAACTTCATAGTCAACACGGGCGGTGCCACCGCACGCGATGTCCTCTCGCTCATGGAGAGGGTCCGGGATGCCGTGTACGAGAGGTTCGGCGTGGTCCTGGAACCTGAGGTAAGGGTCCTCGGAGGCTGATGACAGCCCGGAGGTGAGTTTTGCCGTGAAGCTGGTAATCGCCGGCTCGAGGCCGCTTTCTGGGGTGGTGAGAGTCGGAGGCGCGAAGAACGCCGCATTGAAGATCATGGCTGCTTCTCTCCTTGCGGAGGGGGTGTGTCGACTCTCCAACGTGCCCCGGATCGCGGACGTCGACACGATGGTGGGGGTCCTTCGGGGTCTCGGCGCCCGCGTCGGTCTGCGGCCCGACGGAAGCATGAGCATCGACCCTTCGGGCGTTGAGCACTGCGAGCCTCCAGAGGAACTGGTGAAGGAGATGCGGGCTTCGATTCAGGTAATGGGCCCGCTCCTCGCACGCCTTGGGCACGTGCGGGCGAGGCAGCCCGGCGGGTGTAACATAGGCCCACGACCCATCGATCTGCACCTCAAGGGTTTTGCGGCGCTCGGGGCGAGTATCACCGAGGAGCGCGGCTACGTCTCGGTGCGTGCGCAAAGGCTCAAAGGAGCGGAGATCCTCCTCGACATCCCGAGCGTGGGGGCGACCGAGAACATCATGATGGCGGCTTGCCTCGCCGAGGGGACGACGGTCATAAGGAATGCGGCACGGGAGCCCGAGATCGTGGACCAGCAGAACTTCCTTGTCCGCCTTGGCGCGAAGGTTCGCGGGGCGGGCACCGACACTATCAGGATCGAAGGGGTGGAATCGCTCGGATCGACCGCCTATGCGGTGATACCGGACAGGATCGAGGCCGGGACTTTCATGGTGGCTGCAGCCATGACTGGGGGCACGGCCCGGGTCGAGAACGTCATCGTCGAGCACGTGCAGGCTCTCATAGCCAAGCTGCGCGAAGCGGGGGCGGAGGTCGCCGAAGGAGGCTCCTACGTGGTGGTGAGAGGACCGGAGCGCCTGCGTGCCGTGAGCATCCGGACCCTGCCATACCCGGGCTTCCCCACGGACATGCAGCCGCAGTTCGTCGCGGCCATGAGCGTGGCTAACGGGACGAGCATCGTGACGGAAACCATCTTCCCCAACAGGTTCAGGTACACCGAGGAGCTCAGACGGATGGGGGCGAACGTCAGGGTCGAGGGCCGTGTGGCGGTTGTGCAAGGTGTCCCGGCCCTGTCGGGTGCCCATGTCGAGGCCCCTGATCTCCGTGGGGGCGCGGCCCTGATCCTCGGAGCGCTGGTCTCTGATGGCCCCACCGAGCTTGCAGGCGTCCACCACATCGACAGGGGCTACGAGGACCTGCCCGGGAAGCTGGCAAAGCTGGGCGCCGCCATCGAGAGGGTCGAAGCCTCTGAATGCCAGGTGGGGTGACAGGAGCGAGACTATGGATGCGAGGGCCAAGAGACTGCAATATGTTTTCATCCTGCTTCTTCTTGCAAGCGCGGGGTTCACGTTCCTGAGGTCTCCTTACTTTCGCGTGGAGCACATCGACGTCAGAGGTCTCCGGGGGCTTTCAACGGAGGAGGTCGTGGTGGCTTGTGGCCTGGCGGAGAACGAGAACATCTTCGACGTCGATCTTCAGAGAATCGCCTCGCGCGTGAAGGCCATTCCCAGGGTGGACAAGGTGCTCATATCCCGGCATCTCCCATCCACCATCGTGATCAAGATCGAGGAGCGTACCCCCGTGGCCGTGCTGCCTTATGCCGGGTATTTCGTGGAGGTGGACGGCTGCGGCATGGTGATAGGGCTGGATGAGAGCTACCGGGCGAAGGAGCTTCCCCTCCTGACCGGGATCACGTTACGGTCGGTGAAGGTCGGCTACCCCGTGGACGCGCCCGAGATCGCGGCAGCGCTTGCCATCGCGACGACGCTCCCGGCGTCCATCCTCCAGCAAGTCTCCGAGATCAACTTCGACTCGGCCCATGGATTCTCCCTTCACATGCAGTCGGGGACGCAGGCCATCCTGGGCAGCGGAGGAGCGGTCGAGCTGGAATCCCGGGCAAAGGTGCTCGAGGCGCTTCTGGCCAGGCTGGAGCAGGAGGGGAGGCATGCGACGTACATCGATGTCAGGTTCGAAAAACGACCGGTCGTGAAGACCTGGAGATAGTGACAACCTGCCTGGGAAGTGTATAATTGAAAGAGGGTCCATCGGCGTGTGCCAGGGGGAGAGAGCTTGAGGAGAGTGCGGGACTTCGAGGTGTACGTCGCCGGGGTGTGCGTCGTCCTCGGCGTGTTGCTCGTGGCACAGTTTCGTACCCAACAGTACATCGGGCGCGCGCAGATTCCCTCCAGGAGGCTCGAGGACCTCAGCGACATGCTGCGCAGGTCTGATGCCGAGCGCACCCTCCTGGAGAAGGAGGTCAACACCCTTCGCAAGCAGCTTGCCTCGGTTGGAGAGGGCGAGAGAGCCACTGAAGCCCTCAGGGCTGAGCTCGGGAAGGCGCGGATGGCCGCCGGCCTGGTGGAGGTTGAGGGACCCGGGATCGTCGTCGCGGTAGACGACAGCAAGCGTGAGGCTGCGCCTGGCGAGAGCCCTGAGCTTTTCCTTGTACACGACGAGGACATCCTCAAGATCGTAAACGAGCTGTTCGCGGCGGGTGCCGAGGCCATCTCCATCAACGGTCAGCGGGTGATCACCACAACCGAGATACGCTGTGCCGGCCCCGTGATATCCGTAAACAACGTCAGGATCGGTCCTCCGTACGAGATAGCCGTCATAGGTGAACCGGCCACTCTCGATACGGCGCTCCATATGCGCGACGGGATCCTTGATACGCTGAGGGCCTGGGGAATCGAGGCGAAGGTGACCAGATTGACCAGCGTTCGCGTGCCGGCATACAAGGGAAGCCTCTATTTCCAGTATGCGAAGCCAGTGGTGGAAGGGGCGGGGAAGTGATGCTGCCGGTCCTTGGGCTCATCGTGGGAGTTGTCATCGCCCTCCTGACACCTGTGAGGTTCCCGGCCGTATACTCTGATTACATGGCTGTCGGGATACTGGCGGCGCTCGACAGCGTGTGCGGGGGCATCCGCGCGGGCCTGGAGGACAAGTTCGACAAAGTCGTGTTCATCTCCGGTTTTGTGAGCAACATGGCGCTCGCGGCCAGCCTCACGCTTGTCGGGGATAAACTCGGGGTGGACCTTTTCCTCGGTGCGACGGTCGCATTCAGCATCCGGATATTCACAAACGTTGGTATGATCCGGCGCTACCTCTTGCAGCGTGTGTCCGGACGGTCCCAGGCGGGGTCGCACGACGCCCGGGCGTGAGAAGCGGGAATCGGAAAGAGGATAAGCATCAGATTCGTTGAACTAAGTATGGCGCCATGAGTATGCGCCACTTCTCCTGACGGTGTTGGGGTTGCCGGTGGTTGCTAGGGCGGGGCACCTGGAATTTGGCTATGTATGGGTTTGCAAATCCGCGCCAGTTTGGCAGAAGCTT
>JASEJE010000009.1:0-70025 GCA_030024085.1 Bacillota bacterium
CCCGTCGTGCAAGCACCGGCAACCCGGAATCTTCTCCCAAACCGGCATGGATTTCCGAACTCACACTTAAGGGGCAGCCACGCGGCCCTGACTGACCCTTCCGGACGCGACGCTGCTGTGGTATGCTCAAGAAGGTGCTGGGGGCGCTCAGCCGCAGCGCTTCCCCATCCACCAGGGATTGTCGAAATGCGGTGGACCCGGCCGGTGCCGCCAGGCGCCGTGCCACCTGCGCAGCAAGGAGGAGATCACCATCAAACGTAAGCCGAAGTACAATGACCACATCACCTACCTTCTCGAACGCGGAATGGCAGAGGTACTTGTGGCGAATACGGGATTGATGGGCGTCGAAACGGCGGAGAGCACGTTTCACACGGTGCTTGAAATCGACCCGGGAAACATCGAGGCGCTCAACCTGCTAGCCCAGATCTGCGCTCAGACCCGGAGGCACAAAGAGGCCCGCGAGTTTCTTGCGTGCGCTGTGGAGAGTGCTGGCAGCGAAAAGGACCCGGAGGTCGCAGTCGAACTTGTGAAGAACCTCGCGGAAATCTACGAGGGGGCGCATAGATTCCAGCTTGCAGCCGGGATCTACGAACTCGGGCTCGAGCGCATCGATAGCGCAGTGTTTCATCACGGTATCGCGTACTGCTACGCGAAGCTCGGGCACTACCGGAAGGCCCTGTCCCATTCGAGGCGAGCTGTCGAGATGGATCCCAACAACTCCGTATTCGTGAGCGACCTTGGATACACGCTCCTAGAGACGGGAGACCTCCATGGGGCAAAGTCCCTGTTCGAGCGCGCCATTGAACTGGACCCGGCCAACAAGCTCGCCAGGGGGAACCTTGCACATTGCGTCGAACTGATGGAACAGGGAAGAGCAGATCAGGACGAGCGCTCCGGGCGATCATAGATCATAGGAGAAAGCGAGAGAAAGCGGACTGCGCCTGTCGGCTCACCGCGCGGGGGCGCGGACCAGCGAATCGTGCCCGCTCGTATGGACGAGTCCCACATGTGCGAAAAGGGGGCGGGGGAGATCGAGAACAGCGCCACAAGCCCCACCAGGCCCAGGGCGAGGGATATCGGGATAGAAATCGGGGTGTTCAGGCCAGGGAGATCGAATGCCATCATCGACGTGGCGGGGGTCGGGGTCGGCCACTGCACCCTGGTGAGCGGCGACGGGAAGCTGGTGCCGGGCAAGGGGCCCGTGAGGACCGGCGTCACAGTAGTGGTGCCGCACGCGGGGAGCCTGTTCGAGGAGAAGGTGCCCGCCGCCGCGTTTGCCCTGAACGCTTTCGGAAAGGCCATCGGCCTCGAACAGCTCAACGAGCTTGGGAACCTTGAGACCCCAATAGCGCTCACCAACACCCTGAACGCTCCGCTCGTGGCGGACGCGATCATCGAATGGTCGCTCGGGCGAAACCCGGACATCGGGATCGCCACCAGCACGGTTAACCCTGTGGTGGGTGAGGTAAACGATGGTTTCCTGAACGACATCCAGGGGCGGCACGTGCGCAAGGAGCATGTCTTTGAGGCGATAGGCCGCGCCCTGGAAATGGCCGAGGCTGCAGCCGAGGCAGAAGCCGGGGCCGCGACCGGGGCCAGGGTCGGGGTCGGAACCACGACCACAGCGAGCCTCGCCGCCGACGGCTCGTCCGTCGTCAGCGGCGCGCCTTGTTCTTGTGCTTGTTGTATGGCTCTTGCCAGTTGGCGCACGAGGGGTCGGCAGGGAGGTGCTCATCGATGGAACGCGTGGAACAGCGTATACCGGATGCGCTGAGGATGTTGCCCGAGAGCGAGAAAGGTACATTCTCGAGGGCGATAACGTCCTCGCCGTTATACGTGCAGGCCCTGTCCATGCCCAGCGCCCGCATCTGAGCCACCAACCAGGCGTCGAAGATATCTCCGCCCGCTGCCCCCCTCTCCCAGACGACTTCCGGCAAGTGTGGGTGCAGAGTCTACTGCCACTTTTCCAGGGGTTGCCGGTGCTGCACTCCGGGGACGGCGCGCTTGCGGCGCGCCTCGTTAGATTTGGCGCTCAGGCTTGCCAAATCGAGAGCGCCCCGTCGTGCAAGCACTGGCAACCGGGAAGCTCCTACCAGACTGGCACGGATCTCTGAACCCACACTTAGTCGCAGGTCCAGATCCTCAGGACTAAAGACAAAGACCGTCAGTTTGACCTTCTTGACCGCACCATGGCCATTGCGCACGAAACTATTACGCCCGTCAACCGCCTCGATAACAATCTGCTCTGGTCCGCGCACCTCCGGCTTGGAGAGCAGCCATCGATTCATCCGAGAAGCCAAAAGCCTGGCTTCGGTCTCGCTCATCCCCAGCTCGCTCTTGAGTTCCGCGGCTACTTGATTCTCCAGAGTCTTCTTCCTTGCCGAGGTCACCTGATTCGCTCTGCTGATTACCGAGCCTCTGTCGCCTACGCGAAAACCCACGAACGGCATCCCACGCCTGACGTATACGGCGTAGCTCGTTGCCGGGTTGCCCGGCCGCCAAGACAGTCCGTTGCGAGACTACGGCTTGATGCCCGCTTTCTTCTTAATGAAGGCTTGAAAGCTCTTGTAGAAGTCCGCCAGCTTCTGGGCGTTCGCCTTTGCTCCTTCCATGAGCCGCTTTATCTCTTGTTGACTGGGCGGGGTACCTTGATTAGCGCCCTGCCCTGCCCCTAGACGCCCCCCGCTTGCCTGTGGAGTGAGGCCGTACTTCGCAGGGTCGAAATCAAAGTTGTCTACATATGCGATCTGCTTTGCCGAAAGAGCCTTCTCTATCTTCTCGATCGCCTGACGGAGCGCTTCCTCGTGGGCCTCGCGTTGCCTGCGAAGCTCCTGCATCCTAGTGTCATCTCTCTGCACAGTGCCTTGGCCTGTCTGACCCTGGCCCTGCCAACCAGGACGATTTCCGATTTCAAATTGGGCCGGATCGACCTCGAGCCGGATAAGGCCCTTCTCAACCAGGGACTTGAATGTAGGCCATATGCTGGTCGCTTGATCTCGAGTAAGAGCAAGCTTCTTATCGCGCTCCATGTCCATGATTCCTGCGAGAAGCCAGACGAGATCTTGCTCAGCAGACTGCCTCGTTACCCACTGGCCGCCCGCCGGCAGCTGGCCACCCGCAGCTCCGGCCTGAGCAATCAGGAAACCAGAATCGCTGTTCTTATCACTCGTCGACGCGCCCGTCGACGCGCCCGCCGGCGCACTCGACAGCGCGCTTGCCGCCACCGCCACCAGGATCACGACCCCCAGTGGGAGCAGCAATCCACCGACCAGCCCACCGGCCAGCCCGCCAACTAACCGTTTCCCGAGTCCCAGGCTTATGCGCAGACGCGTCACCTCGAGTCCCTCCCCTCACTCACCCACTCACTCACTCGTACCGCAGGGCCTCTACAGGGTTCAAGCGCCCTGCTCTGCTTGCCGGGTATATGCCGAAGAAGAGCCCAACAGCGAGCGAAAAGCAGAACGGAAGTAGTACAGCGCCCAGGGAGACCGCGGCAGGCCACCCTGCGACCCGGGCCGCAATCCTCGAGCCGGCGCTCCCGACGATGATGCCGATCACGCCACCGACAACGCTCAGCACAACCGATTCGATCAGGAATTGCATCAGGATATCCACCGTTCTTGCGCCCAAAGCCTTTCGCAGCCCTATCTCTCTTGTCCTCTCGGTCACGGAGACCAGCATTATGTTCATGACCCCGATCCCGCCGACAAGAAGCGACACGCTGGCGATGCCCGCGAGAAGGAGGGTGAACACCCGGGTGACGTCCTGGGCAGCGCCCAGGACATCGGCCTGGTTTCTCACGTAAAAGGCGTCGGTGCTGCCCAGGCGGGCGGCCAGAGCGGACACTATCTCGTCATTGGCGGCGTCCATGGATTTCGCGTCGTGGGCCTGGGCGTAGATCGTCCGCACGTACTTCGTCCCCAGGATGCGCTTCTGGGCAGTTGTTATCGGAACGTAAATCGCATCGTCCACGTTGGTCATGCCGCTCTGACCCTTGGACCCCATGACACCGACGACCCGCAGGCGCACCTGACCGACCTTGAGCTCTTGCCCGATGGGATCCGCACCCGAAAAGAGTTCATCGATGACGCCCTGGCCCACCACGGCGACCTTCGCCGCCGATAGAACATCCTGCTCTGTAAAGAAGGACCCCGAGGCAACGGTGAAAGCCCTTACCGACAGATACTCAGGGGTTGTCGCCACAACCTGCGTTTGTATGCTGCTCGACCCGTACCTCACAGTGGTACCTCTCGAGATCTCCGGGGCCACGGCACCGACGGACGGGCACTCATCGCGTATCGCCTGGACCTCGTCCATTGTAAGGACATCCATACTTCCAAATGCACCCATGGTCCGCGCGCCCGGCTCCCGGGTCCTGCCGGGCATGACGATCAGAAGGTTAGAGCCGAGCCGCTCTATTTGGGACGATACCTGGAGATTCGCACCCTCGCCGATCGCCACCATGATGACGACTGCAGCAACTCCTATGATCACGCCCAGCATCGTGAGGCCCGAACGCATCTTGTTGCTTGTGATACTCGAGAGCGCCGTGCGAACGCCTTCTAGCAGGTTCACCCCGCCTTCACCTCCTCGGCGGTGCCCTCTGTGAGGCCGGCGATCAGGGCATCCAGCGATTCGTCTCGCTCTGCGATTGTCCTCGAGGACAGGGTTTCATCCGCAACTATGAGCCCATCGCGGAAGCGGACGATTCTCTTGGCATACTGGGCAATATCGGCGTTATGGGTAACCAGGACTACGGTGATCCCGCTATCGTTTAGTGCCTGGAAGATCGCCATGATTTCCACACCCGACTTCGTATCCAGATTGCCTGTGGGCTCATCTGCGAGGACGATCTGCGGGTGCGTTACCAGGCTTCGTGCTATGGCGACCCGCTGCTGCTGGCCGCCTGAAAGCTCCGAAGGTTTATGATGAAGCCGATCCTTGAGCCCCACCGCCTCCAGTGCCCTCACCGCGAGGAGTCTTCGAGTACGCCTGGGCACACCCCGATAGATCAACGGTAGCTCGACGTTGGCAGCCGCGTTGAGCCTCGGCAGGAGGTTATACGTCTGAAAGACAAACCCTATGCGCCGATTTCTCACGCGGGCGAGCTCGGTGTCGTCCATCTCGCTCACGAGCACCTCATCGAGAGAATAGGACCCTTCTGTGGGTTGGTCCAGGCAACCGAGGATATTCATGAACGTGGTCTTGCCAGAGCCCGAGGGACCCATGATGGCGACGAATTCGCCTTCGTCGATGCGAAGCGACACGCCTCGCAGCGCAGCAACCTCAATGCTGCCAACCCTGTAGATTTTCCTCAACCGATCAACTTCGATCACGCTCGACTCACCCCGTACGACGGCCGAGTCGGGGCCGGGACCAGCTCCCATGAACCCACTCTTCTAGTGGACCCACTTCACTCGTGGACCCACTCCTGTGTAAGCCCCGTGAGAACTCGTCGCTAGAGCCCGGCACCCGCCTCGCTATCTTGCCGTCCGTGTCATGGTCTGCCGCCGAAGAACGCGCCGCCTCCGAAGGGCATCATGGGGTTCGTACTCTGGCCTCTGGTGCCTCCGGCGCCTGCAGACGCGCTATTGGACCTGCGGATCGCCACTATTTCACCTGCCTCAAGCCCGGAAATAACCTCCGTGATGCTTCCGTCGGTGATGCCCAGCTCGACACGCTTGAAGAAAGGTTCCCCGTTTTCGTCGAGGGTGCGAGCCATTAGCTGCCCACGACGTTCCTCCAGCGCTGCATTGGGGATTGTAAGCACGTTAGCGCGCCGATCCAGGATGATATCCACGTCAGCTGTCATGCCTGCCTTCAGGATTCGGCTATCATCGGTGACCCCGACCGTTACTTCGAAGTAAACCACGCTGCTGATGACCTTCCCCTGTTCTGCAACGCCTTCCACGACTCCCCTGAAAACCCTTCCGGGAACCGACTCCACCTTCACATCGGCCTGCTGACCCACCCTGACACTGTGGACGTCTGTTTCATCGACGTTCGCCACGACCTCGAGGTGTGTGAGGTCCGCGACCACCGCAAGCACGCTGGATTGCCCTGCGAGTTGCCCCGGCTGGGCTGCAACCTCGGTAACCGTTCCGTCTATAGGTGACACGATCCGCGTGAGGCTCAGGTTGCGCTCCGCCGCGCTGACGGCGTTTCTGGCCTGAGCCACCTGCGCTTGCGCAGTGAGAAGCTGTTGCTGGACGCTCGTGGCTTCGGCGTTCGCCTGCGCCACGCTCAGGTTTGTCCTGGCCTGGGCCACCGCCGCCTCGGCTGCCGCAAGCTCGTCAGGATCGGGACCGGCGAGCAGCAGGTCCAGCTTTTGCTCCGCAGACTTCAGCGATTCAACCGCGGTGAGGTACTTGCTTTCAGCGTTTTCCAATTGTTGACGTGTCACCGCGCCCTGTCCGAACAGGGTCTTGTTACGCTCATACTCCTTCTTTGCGCTGTCGACAGTGAGCTGCGCCTGGCTGACCTGGGACCTGGCCTGCTCGATATCCTGCGGCGTTGCACCCTCTTTAAGCTGGGCCAGCTTTGCCTCGGCGTTGAGGAGGTTCACCCTGGCTTGCTCTACCTGGAGCCTGTTTTCGGTCGGAGCAAGCTTCGCCTGCGTCTCTGCCTCTGCGAGCTTCGCCTCCGCAACGGCCAGGTTGTCTCTGGCTTCCTGAAGGCGCTCCCGGGCGTCGGTGTCATCGAGCCGGACGAGCAACTGACCCTTCTTGACGACGTCCCCTTGCCTGACGAGGACCTCGGTGACAGTCCCGCTGACCTTCGGCACGATCTGGTATGTTGACCCTGGCCTCACCGTGCCGGAGGCTGTGACCTTGAGCGTGATCGAGCCCGTCTGCACCGGAACAAGCTGGTAAAGCTCTTCTGAGCTTGCAGCCCCCCGGTTATTGAGCACGAGTGCCCGGTAAAAGGCATACCCGGCTATCCCAACGGCGCACACAATAGCGACCACGACGGCTATGAGACGCCGTCTGCCCCTGCGCCGCCCGTTTGCGGTCTTGCGCGCATTCGTCCCACCGCTGCCAGTCGTTCCACCACTGCCAGTCATAGCTTCCACCTCTCGGTTCCCAGCAATCCGACCGCCTTGCCCAGGCGCGCCCGGGCCAGGTAGCAATCGAATAGAGCCTGGACTTCCCCGGCCTTTGCGTTGGCCAGAGACTGGGTAGCGTCGATGACCTCGGCCACCACCCCTGCACCTGCCTCAAAGCGCGCCTCCGTCACGCGGAGCGCCTCTTCGGCCTCGTCCACCGCCTTCTTTGCGAGCTCCAGTTTTAGCAGGGCTTGTTTCAGTCCCACCGATGCCGCGTAGACATCTTCAACTACTGTCTGCTTCTGACGCTCCAGTGCAGACTCTTGTATCCTCAGGCTCGTCTCTGCTTGCCCGAGTTTCTCGCGGGACACGCCTCCGTCCCAAAGCGGCCAGGATACTTCAATGCCCGCGCTCGATGTGGACGTGGACTTTGACGCGGCCGGAGCCCCCGGTGCCCCGACTGTGGAGCGAGAATCCTCAGCCCCTTCGTTCGCGAGCGTAAGTGTCCAACCTACCTGTCCGGATGTGAGGTCAAGTGAACCTGTGGCGGAAACCGAAACGTCTCCCTGGTTCGAATACGTTGCGGAAAGGCCCACGGAGGGCCACAGGGACCTCCGTGCCGTTTCCAAGGCGGCGCGTGCCTTTTGCATCGATAAGCTTGCTTGCTTCACTTCCGTCCGGTTTTCGAGGGCAAGCTTCACCAGTTCCTCGAGGTTCTGCTCCTCCTGCTCCACCTGGAAATCGTTCACGAGGTCGAACCTCGTCTCCGCCGGTAGGCCCAATAGCAGCGCCAGGGAACGCATGGCCGCATCCAGGTCGTCCCCGGCCTTGAGCTGATTGAACCTGGCCTGGTCAAGCTGGCTCTGAGCCTTCATGAGGTCGAGCTTGGTTGCCACACCCAGGGACAGCTTGCTGCGCACCTCGTCCAGGAAATTGCTCGCCCCTTCAAGGGCGCCGTCGTTCAAGGACTTGATCTGCTGTGCTTTGAGAACGTTGAGGTAAGCTGAGATTACGTTGAACATCACGTTCTGCCTGGCCCTGGCAAGATCGAGCTCCGTCCCGTCCAGGTCGATGGCGGCAAGTTCGGTAGGTGAAAGCCCGACGCTAAACGGTGCCGGAAGGATGCCCGGCAGCGTCTGACTTGCCGTCACGCGCACGGAAGAGCTGGTATCCGACGTCAAATCTCCCGCCAGGGAATAGACCGAGGTGTCATAATACGAACCCTGGAGAACGACCTTCGGCTGCCGAGACCCGCTGCTTTCCCGAAGCCTGGAGCGGCTCAGCTCGAGCGCCTGCAGGCTGCTGACGAGTTCGGGACTCTGCCTGGCAGCAAGGTCAAGGGCATCGGCCAGCGTCAAGCGAACGGGTAGCGATGCCGTGGCGTCCGCCGCTTCGATTCCCCGCGGCCATGCTATAGCTAGGATCGCCACGCCCGCCGCGAGGACGAGGGGTTTTAACCGTCCTGTCGTCATTGCCCTGATCATCACGAGGCGGTACCTCCCGTTTCCCGGCTGGTATCGCCGATGGCCCGGTTGAACTGCGACCTTGCTACGTTGTAGTCATATATGGCCTGGAGCGCGTCGATTTGGCTTTGAGTATACTGGTTCTGCGCGGTGAGGACATCCAGGTTCGTGGCCATGTCCGCCTCGAAGAGGAGCTGGGTCACCCGCAGGTTCTCCTGTGCCTCACCAACCTTCTTGGCCGTAAGTTCCACTTTGGCCTCGGCCTGTTTGAGTGCTACATAGGCCTGGCGGACCGCCAGGGCTATCTTGTTCCGCTGCTCCGCAAGCTTCACCCTGGCGTCATCGGCTGCGAGCCTGGCGCGTTCGTACGTGAGCCTCGGCGTGAAGTTGTTGTCAGCCAGGCTAACGTTCATGTCCGCGACCTCGACGGCCGATTGTGCCTGCGCGATCTCAACCCGGTTGGCGAGAGCGAACTCGATGCTGGCTTCAAGGTTGAGGTCTCCTGTCTTTTCATAAGAAAACTCGTCACACAGGCGAAGGATGGTCTCCGGAGCGAACCCGATGGCCTGATTCAGCGCGACCATTGCAAGATCCCTGTTGAGGATGGCACTTGCGAGGTTATTACGTGCGGAGGCAACTTGGTTCTCCGCCCTGATAAGGTCGAGCCTGGTGGCCATGCCCACCTTTTCCTTGGCCATGGCTATCTCGAGCTGTCTCTCGGCGAGGGCAAGCGCCTGTTCGGAAATGGACACGAGATGCTCGGCCTTGAGAAGCGAGTAATACTGCTGGTCTGTGTTGAGGACCACGTCCTGTTTGGCTATCTTGAGGTTCTTCTCAGCGACCGTTAAGTTCATGCGAGCCTGGTAAACCGACGTCGGAGATGGTTTTGTGAGGTTGGTGGCCTCCGTTTGCGCCAGAGCGAGCTCGGCATCCTTCACCGCGTTGGCAGCCAGGAGCACGCTCGCGCTGTGCTTCAGCGCCAGCTCCCGACATTCCTCGAGGCTCACCTCTCTCACCGCAGGTTCACCCGTGTTGTCACTCGCGAATGCAGCAGAGGAAAACGCTGTTACGAGGGACAGCGCGACTACCGCCATCCAACGTAACCTCAACACGTCTAGACGACGTCTCCACAGCGACATCCTGAACCGTTCCTCCCTCCAGTACCCAAGACTTCCGACTATCTTCCCGCAAAATCCCTCCATAAGCTGCACTTAAGAGAGGCACTTAAAAGAGGGGGGATGCCCGGAGGCAGCCCCCGACAGATCTGGTGACCGACTACTGCAGTTCGATCCCGGGTCTGGCCGCGACTGTGTCTGGACCTAGCTACGACCGTGACACGGCCTGCTGGATCTCGTGCCGCAGTCCCTGTTCGTGTTCCGCGTGCAGCCTTCTGGTAGACCGCACACCCGCTCGTGCTGAATGGTGCTGCTCTCGCTTTCCGCAGCCTGTGCAGCCTGTGCAGCCTGTGCAGCCTGTGCAGCCTGTGCCGCCTGGGCCAGGCTGGCATTGGCCATGGTTGTGCGGATCATCATCCCAGCTACGACGGACATACAGGGCGCGGCAGCCCTCCAGACCAGCCTTTTGGCCCTGACGATCCCCACCTCCTCTCACACCGAGCCCGTTTGGTGGCCCAGCCCTGGCCATGTAGGTGGCCCCGGTTCTGTGGGACCCTGGATCTGTGCCGCGAATCACCGGTGCCTCCTGTAATGGTGTGTCCTGCGAGCCAGGGGTCGGGAGAACTGGATTTTCTCCCTGACTTTGGATTCTTTACTATGTATAACGCGCGGTATGTCAAGAAATTGTGACAGAGAAGGTAACATTTTGTGAACGCGGGCCCACCAGGGTGCGCGAACGGTCTACACAACTCCAAGTATGGCGCCATGAGTTTGCCACACTTTTCCTGGCGGTGTTAGGGTTGCCGGTGCTTGCTAGGGCGGGGCGCCTGGAATTTGGCTAGCCCGTACGCCAAATTCGAACGAAGCGCGCCGCAAGCGCGTCGTCCCGGGAGTGCAACACCGGCAACCCTGGACAGGAGTTGCGCACTGGAAAGCAGCGCAAACTACTTAGCAACGACCTGCGTCGTATCCTGTGCCAGCCCCGTCCGCTTCGTCTAGCGGCACTGCTGGCAGTGTGAAACTGAACGCTGAGCCCTTGCCAGGCTCGCTCTCCACGGCAACACGTCCTCCGTGGGCTGCTACGATCTGCTTCACGATGGCGAGACCCAAGCCAGTGCCGCCGAGGGCGCGCGCACGCGACTTCTCGACCCGATGAAAGCGTTCCCAGACGTAAGGAAGGTCTTCAGCGGGAATGCCCGGGCCGTGGTCTTCGACGCTGATGGTGACCTCGTCTCCAGAAGACCGCGCCCGGATCATGATCGCACCGCCGGGCGGGGAGAACCGGACGGCGTTACTCAAGAGATTAATCAAGACCTGCTCTACACGATCCTCATTCGCGAGTATGAGCGGGAGATCTTCAGGGATGTCTCTTTCCACTTGAACCTGATGTTCCTGCAACTGCGGCGTGAGCTTGAATAAAACACGAGCTACCAGTTCGGAGGCATCAATGGGATTGAGGTCCCAGCTTACCTGGCCCGACTCCATCAGCGCAAGATCCAGGAGGTCATGAATAAGACGGTTCAAACGCAGGGTTTCCCTGTGCATTACCTGAAGATACTGCTTTTTGACAGAGTCGTCCGAGATCACCCCATCCATCATGGCCTCCAGGAAACCCTGAATAGAGGTCAGGGGGGTACGGAGCTCGTGGGACACGTTTGCGACAAAGTCGCGGCGAAGCTGTTCCAGTTGGCGAAGCTCGGTAATGTCCTGGAAGACTCCGACTGCTCCATAGATCCTGCCTTCCGTCCCCTTCAGTGGAGCCACATGCACGAGGACAAACGTCTTGCCGTCAACAAGCCTGTGTTCCGCCGACTGTTCCTGACCCGAGTCGAGGACGCCGCCGAAGAGTTCTGCGAGCCCGGGACATGCGGAAAGATCCGCAAGCGACAGGCCGAGCAAACCCGTGTCCTCGCATTTCAACATGCGCGCGGCCGCGGGATTGGCCAGGATCATTCTGCCGTGCTGGTCCGTGGCGATAACACCTTCGGACATGTTTGACAGGATATTCTCGATCTTCTGCTTCTCCTGATGGAGAGTGCCGATGGTCTGTTCAAGGACGTCGGACAGATGATTGAAACTGTCAGCAAGCTGTCCCAACTCGTCTCGCGACGCCACGGTGATCTTCTGCGCGAAATTGCCCCTCGCCATTTCCAGGGTGATTCTGCTCATCGCCCTGAGAGGACGGGAAATCGAGCGGGAAAAGAAGTAACCCAGAAGGGTGGAAACCAGTATCGCAATGCCTGCAGCATACACAATCAGGCGCTCGACCGCTCCAACCGTGGCTGCAATATCAGCAACAGGCGTAAAGAGTAATAGGCCCCCGACCACCTGTCCTTTCGCTCTTATGGGTACAGCCACCGAGAGCATGGTCTGATTGAAGCGAGGATTGAAATCGCGCTTGGAAACCACCTCTCCTTGCAGAATGCGGCGGTTTTCATCCGCCTCGAACTGCAGGTGCGGCGGGCCTGGCAAGCGTGCGCCGCCTGCCAGTATAAAACCACCCCGATCTACTACTGCCATGCGGATATTCTGCGCATAACCCATGGTCCCGAGCACACGGTCAAGAGAAGCGAGACTCTCCCCTTGTTCAAGGTATGATTCCATCAGCTCGCCGATGGCCTTGCCCCTTTGGATAAGCTGGCGCTCCCTTGCAGAATAGTAGTAGTTGGCGAAAAGCTGCGACATGACGACGCCCACAGCCAGCAGAGTCAAGAGCGCTACGATCAGGTACGACCCCAGGAGTTTTGCAAAAAGGCTTCTGCACATTTACTCTGTCGCCTCGAATTTGTAGCCGCGCCCCCATACGGTCTTGATGTATGTAGCCTCACCATTTGCGTGGAGTTTCTCACGTAATCGCTTGATATGAGTATCGACCGTGCGTGCGTCGCCCAGGTACTCGTACCCCCAAACCTCTTCGAGAAGCTGTTCACGGCTGTATACGCGGCCTGGGTGGCAAGCCAGAAACCACAGCAGCTCGAATTCTCTTGGGGCCATCGCCACCTCCCTGTCATTCACCGTCACGCGGTTGGCATCACGGTCTATGGTGAGATCTCCGTAGGTGAGCACACGCCCGCCGGCTCCGGGGCTCGCGTTGGTCCTTCGCAAGACCGCCCTTACGCGCGCGACCATCTCACGGGGACTGAACGGCTTGGGAATATAGTCGTCAGCACCAAGCTCGAGGCCGAGCACGCGGTCAAACTCCTCCGTCCTCGCACTGAGCATGATGATGGGTACACTCGAGGTTTTCTTTACCTCCCTGCAGACAGTCCAACCATCGAATTTGGGCAACATGATATCCAGGATGATAAGGTCAGGGGTGTTGGCCTTGACCTTATTGAGCGCTTCCTCGCCGTCACTCGCAGTTTCCACGCGGAAGCCGTCATTCTCGAGGTACATGCGTACCAATTCGCGGACCGATTCCTCGTCTTCCACTACCAGAATGGTACTCAATGCTGCGAACGCCTCCCGGGAAACGACAATGATCCTGGTAAGCCTGCAGCGCCCGGAGCGGGGGCGTGACCCCCGCCCGGACGACTGCAGGCTGTGCTGTAGAGATGTACACTTGCGCACGGTGCGTGCGGTGGACCTAAGTGTGGCGCCATAAGTCTCCGCCATCTTCCCTGACGGTGTTGGGGTTGCCGGTGCTTGCTAGGGCGGGGCGTCGAGAATTCGGCTAGCCTTGAGCGCCAAATTCGAACGAGGCTCACCGCACGCGCCGTCCCCGGAGGGCAGTACCGGCAACCCTGGACAGAACTCACCCGCTGAGAAGTAGCGCGAACTTGTGGCGATCTACTTAGAACCATCCGCACGGGCCCATTCTGCCGGGCGCACCGTGCCTGCCGCGTCTACCACCACCCCAAGGGGTTGTCATCTTCGCCAGTTGTTCCTGCGTCAGGATGGACTTCATTTGCTCTTGGTTCTGTTGACCGATTTCGTAGAGTTGCTTGCGCAGGTTGTTCAACTGCTCGGTCTTGGAGTTGATGGCAGACTGATCTGGATTCTTCTGCAGTCTGAGCTGTCTTAGCTCAAACATGAGGTCCTGAAGCTGGATTCTCAGGTCCTTCGTCTTGTCGTACATGGCTTTTTGAAGTTCCTGGAGCTTCGCTATCTGCTCGTCGGTGAGTTGAAGCTCATCCACGGGGTTACGCCAATTATCACGCGCAAATGGCATAGTGGCGCCAGCTCCCCAGAAACCCCAACCACGCCCGCCGGCCGAAGCCGTAAACGCCAGCCCGAGCACCAGCAACAGGGTTAGAGCAGGTAGCAGGATTTTGCCTCTCATGTGTCCACCTCCTTTCGGCGTCTCCTTCTCGAGGGTATCCGCGGAAGGTCCGCGATGTTACCCTCAAGAATGATTATATCCGCCTCTTTTCAGGATTCTATGAAGAAAGTGTGGCGAAAGATCGAACTATTGCACCATCGTTCCGTCAGAGGAGATTGACCCGCTTGACAGCGGATCGACAAGATCGACGAGTTCCTTGGCCATTTCGGGCCGGGCGCGCTCCAGCGCCGCACGCAGCCTGCGCCGTCCTTCACGGAGCATGGAGACCGCGCTCCGCTGGGCGGCGTTGGCGACGACCTTCTTGCTCTTCCAGATTTCTTCTTGGTGTGATATGCTGACACTGGTGGTTCCCTCCCATGAGTTCCTACAGCTCCGTTTTACCACAACGCAGCCAGGAGCGGGTACCTCAAATTCCACGAAGTTTGGGTCATCCGCCCGCTTGAGAGGCGGCCATAGTTGAAGTGGTTGGGTTAGGCTCTGTCTATAGGTTCGTGAGCAGCCCTTTGCACACCGAAGAATTCTCAGTGGCGCCCTCCCACAAGCCGAGCACGTATTTCTTACCCTCAATATCAATGCCGACCGCACAGACCGCCGTATGCTCTGCCACCACAATCCCGTCGATGTATAGAACCACCAGGTCAACTCCATCTAATGGTCTGGAAAGGAGCTCAGCGAGCGCCGCTTGAGTCATTCGGGCGAACCTGCGGCTTATCGCGCTCTTGGAGATGTCCGCCGCTTCTACCTCACCCACATGCTCAAACCCAAAGGCATAGTTACGCGTCGATAGACCATGCAGCATCGTCTCAAGTGCATGGCGCGCCAGGACCTCACTACTCTCGAACGCCTCATACGTCCCGAGCGTAACCTCTTTGCCGTCGACCGTGCAGGCCCGCGGCTTTGACACCTCGACCTTACGCCCCCCAGTACTACCTTTCTGGGCTCGTGGCTGTGCCTGTAGCTAGACCGCTCGGCGCTGTGCTTGCCCTTCTTGCCGATCTTCTCCTCCAGCTCCTCCTCAAACATCATCTCGAGCGTGTTGAGTCCCACCTCTACGCACAGCGCAAGCAGCCCGTCTTTGACCCTCTGGCGTATCGCCTCCAGGCTCAGCGCCACCTCGCGGGAGATTGGTGTTTTCGTTGCGTCTTCTTTCCTGTCGGTCCTTCCAGTCTTGATCTTCCTGTGGTATGCTGACATTGGCGGCTCCCTCCATTCTTCCACAGCTCCGCTTTATCACAACGGAGCCGGGAGCCGCTACCTCAAATTCCACGAACTTTGGGACATCCTCGTAAGCAGCTTCTCGTATGCCGACGCCGTGATGCTACGCAACCCAATCACCCGATATTCACTGCCAGAACAGGGGCTTTCAACGGAGATACGGCTTATCCTGCTTTATGGTAGGTGCAGTCCACATGTAAATAGTCCCCACATAACCACAGCTAGCCAGAATACCTGGTAGCTAGTGGGAGAAATCAACGGTCTCATGAAACCTTACTTAGCGCTTCTGAAGGTTCCGGGCAGAGGCAGCCCGGGAGAAGAGCCGACGTACTGCCTGGCTGACGACGGGGGTTTTGTGATGGCATCAACCAGATATCACCACAGCGAGATGTTGGCGTACGCTGCATTGCGTCCGCGTCACGACATGGATAAGGAGGAATCAGACGAGAATTTGTGGTGGGACGGGAGGAATTATCGCCTCGGTGACGAAATAGCAACTCACAAATCTACTCAGATACCACCATGACAGTTACCATGAAACCACCATCGTTCCCCAGTTGATGTGGCTGCTTGGCCTTGATGGGGGTGTCTAAGCGTGCTGCCGGAGGAGAGACGTCAACAGATCCTGCGAGTGGTGATGTCGAAAAAGAGCGCCACAGTGGACGCACTTGCCATGATGCTCGGCATCTCGGCAAACACAGTCCGACGAGACCTGAATGCTCTGGCGCGCCAGAACCTGCTCGTGAGGACGCACGGCGGCGCTGTAGCCAACTATGTGAGCACCGGCATCCTCGATTCGAACTACATGGAGCGTAGCCAGCAGTTCATTGAGGAGAAACAAAGGATCGGTTCTGCGGCCGTCAGGCTGATTAATGACGGTGAAACCGTTATCCTTGATTACGGGTCCACGGCGCTCCAAATCGCCAAACAGATGCGCCAACTCAAGAAGTGCACGGTACTGACAAGCTCCCTGCCAGTAGCCGTCGAACTGCTAAACGCCCCGCAAATACTGGTTTATCTGAGCGGCGGCATTATCAACCACTCAACCTACGGCCTGATCGGGCCTGACGCGGAAAGCTTCTACGACGGCGTCAACGCAGACAAGGGCTTCATTTCTGTAGCAAGAGTCGACATCGAACACGGGCTTATGAGTTCCAACTGGTTCGAAGTAAACGTGAAGAGGAAAATGATGGAGCGATGCAGGGAGGTCATCCTGTTGCTCCCGCACTATCGCCTCGACACCAGAGGTATGGTTGGCTTTGGTCAACTCAGTGCTGTTCATAAGGTCATCACTGACAAACTGTTACCACCCAGCTATCAGGAGTTCTTCGATCGGCTCGGAGTGCAAGTTATTGTGGCGACATGAAAGGTCGGGAGTGACGTGAACCGGACACCGAATGTGGTAGTTATCGGAAGTCTGATATTTGATTTTGTAGCGTTCACCCAGCGGATGCCCGAGCAAGGTGAGACAGTGGAAGGGTATGCTTTTGGCATGTATCCGGGAGGGAAGGGCGCCAACCAAGCGGTCCAGGTAGGACGTCTGGGCGGTCTTTGCTACATGATAGGCATGGTGGGCAACGACTTCATGGGCAGGACTATCATTGAGTCCCTGCAATCTTCGAACGTAAACACGGACTACATCGCTCAGACCGAAAGCACGCATACCGGCTCTTGCTGCATCTTCGTGGACGCATCAGGCCAGAACAGGATAGTGATGGTGCCCCAGGCCAACCATTGCTTTAGCTGTGCGGATCTGGATAGGGTGGAACACGTGGTAGCACAGTGCGATATAGTTCTGATGCAGTTGGAGCTGCCCTTGCCCGTTGTGGAGTACGCCGTCTGCATGGCCAAGAGGCATGACAGAATCGTGATCCTGAACCCGGCGCCGTTCCGCGAGTTCAGAAGCGAGATCGTGCAGCAGGTGGACGTCATCACCCCGAACTACACCGAAGCGAAGGGTCTGGCGGGCCTGGCCGCGCGGGAGCCTTCACTGACCGAGTTGGGGGCCAGGATGCGGTCAATCAAGAAGCACGGATGGACGGTGGTAACCCTCGGGTCAAACGGGGCGTTGGTCGTTACGGAGACCGACATGGTCCATGTTCCGGCGTACAGGATAGAGGCTGTGGATGAGACGGCCGCGGGCGATGCGTTCAACGGAGCGCTCGCCTACGCGTTGGCCGCCGGGAAGGCGCCGTTGGAGGCTGTCAAGTATGCTAACGCCGCTGGTGCACTTGCTGCGATGCGCAGGGGCGCTCAGCCGTCGATTGGGACGCGCCGTGAGATAGACCAGTTGATTACGGAGCAAGGGTACTTGAAGGAGATGACGCTGTGATCACGAGTGAAATAGCGAAGTACATCGACCACACGTTGTTGACTCCGTATGCCACCGCAAGTGACATACGGATGCTATGCCAGCAAGCTAAGGAGCACCGGTTCGCGGCTGTATGCGTCCCTCCCTGCAGGGTGGGGCTGGCTGCCAGTTGTCTTCGAGACTCTTCTCAAGTTGCTGTCTGCACGGTCATCGGGTTTCCCCTTGGTTTCAGCTCCACAGCAGTAAAGGTGATGGAGGCCCGCACCGCCGTGGAGCAAGGGGCGACGGAAATCGATATGGTCATGAACGTGGGAGCGTTCAAAGAAGGCGATTTTTCGCACGTATCCGGCGAAGTGAATGAAGTGGTCAAAGCCGTCCATGGCAGGGTGGTCAAAGTCATAATCGAAACGGGGCTCCTCACGCGAGAGGAGATAGCCGCTGTCTCACGGTTGCTGATGGAGACTGGGGCCAATTTCATCAAGACCTGCACCGGGTACACGGAGAAAGGCGCGACGGTCGAAGATATCAAGCTGATCAGAGACATAGTCGGCGATAGGCTGAGAATCAAGGCATCTTCAAAGATAAGGGATTACAAGACTGCTTTGAGCATGATTTCAGCCGGCGCGGACAGGCTCGGCACGGTGCAGACCATGAAGATACTCCGGGAGGAAGCCGAAGCATTGGCGGCAGAAGCACCGGCGGCAGAACCGTCGGTGGCAGAGCGCGGGTCAAGGCGGTAGCCGCTCTGCCGCGACAATGTCATGATGCCATGGATCAAAAGGCGCTGGTCTTCGACATTCAACGCTTTTCATATCATGACGGGCCCGGAATCAGGACCGTGGTATTCCTGAAGGGCTGCAACCTGAGGTGTTTCTGGTGCCAGAATCCTGAAAGCCAGTCGGCCGTTCCTGAGATCATGTTCTGCCCTCAGAAATGCATAGGGTGTGGCAAGTGCGTGGAAGCATGCCCCAACGGCTGCCACGGCGTCACACGCGAGGGTGTCAGGGTTTTTCGGCGGGAGGCATGCATAGGTTGCGGGAGGTGTGCGGCCGTCTGCGCCTCAGAGGCTCTACAACTGGTCGGGAGGAGCATGTCGGTGGATGAGGTTGCCGAGACGGTTCTCCGCGATATCCCGTTCTACAGGCTATCCGGTGGCGGTGTGACCATTAGCGGGGGCGAGCCGCTCTTGCAGGACGCGTGGTGCCGCGCGCTGTTGAAGTGCTGCAGGGAGGAGGGCGTCAGCACCGCGGTGGAGACCGCAGGCAATGTGCCGTGGAAGAACCTCGAGAGAATTCTGCCGGTGACTGATTACGTGATGTACGATGTCAAGGTCCTCGATGCTCTTATGCACAGGGAGTGGTGTGGTTCCACGAACCTGCGAGTGCTGGAGAACCTCAGGCTCCTGAGGAATACCAGCGTGAATCTGATCATCCGAATTCCCGTCATTCCGGGCGTGAACGACACTTCCGAGTTTGTCGCGGAAGTAGGGAACATGGTTGATGGTTACCCCAACCTCATGGGCATCGAATTGTTGCCGTTCAACAAGCTCGGCAAGGCGAAGTACACGGCGTTGGGCAGGGAATACGAGGCAGAGAGACTGGCCGAGCTCCCATCTAGAAAGATGCAGGAGCTTCGCCGGTTCCTGGGGTCACGAGGCGTGGTGCACAATGACGGCCGAGACCCCGGATGAGTGCCGTCACGCAACCGGCGAGAGGAGGTGGTAGCCTGGTGATCTCATTGACATGAGGTGCTCGGTGCCGACGTTTCGATTACGTGCAGCTGCGTGCATGACTATGTGCAGCGAGGAGGTAACAGCAAGATGAAAAGGGTTCTCGCAGCAGTCGTGTTGGGCATGCTACTGGTTCTCTCCCTAGGGTCAAGCATGTCTGCGGCTCAGAAGTCCGTAGGGATAGTGATCTCCACCCTTAACAACCCATTCTTTGTGGTGCTTGCGAAAAACGCGGAGAAGAGAGCCATCGAGTTGGGGTACAAGCCCATAGTCCTGGATTGCCAGAATGACCCCATTAAAGAGGCCAGCAACGTAGAAGACCTGATTGCCCAAAAGGCCTCTATCATCCTCTTGAACACCAGTGAGGCAAGTTCTGCGGTCAACTCGGTCAAGAAGTGTAACAAAGCCGGCATACCGGTCATCTGCCTCGACCGTGCGATACCCGGCGGCGAAAGCGCGATGTTTATCACGTCTGACAACGTCGCGGGCGGTCGTATGGCCGGAGAATTCCTCGCAAAGAAGCTCAACTACAAGGGGAACGTTGTCGAGCTTGAGGGGGTCCTGGGAATATCCGCGACCAGGGACCGCGGCGAAGGCTTTGACAGCGTGATCGCCAAGTATCCCGGTTTGAAGCTGATAGCGAAGCAAACCGCCGATTTCGACCGCGGCAAGGGGCTTCAGGTGATGGAGAACCTAATCCAGGCGCACCCGAGCATTGATGCCGTGTTCGCTCAGAACGACGAGATGGCCCTTGGAGCGATGAGGGCTCTCGAGGCTGCCAACCTCCTGAAGAAGGTTATTGTGGTTGGTTACGATGGCATTGAGGACGCGCTGGTCGCAGTGGACAGCGGAAAGATGACTGCAACAATCGCTCAGAGGTTCGATGAGCTGGGGATAAAGGCGGTTGAGTACGCCGATAAGATCCTCAAAGGAGAAAGCGTGCCCAAGCACGTCGCGCTTGACGTCGCCCTCGTAACCTCGGACAACGTCAAAGAGTATCTCAAGGCCATAGGCAAGTAGCACGACCACAGGTGAATAGCACACAGTTCTTGCGAGGCGAGAGCGCGGTCGGGGGAGGGCCCAAGGCGTGAGCGAAAGCGAACTCCTAATGGAAGCAGTCAACCTGGAAAAGCACTTCCCAGGGGTCAAAGCGCTGGACAAGGTCAGCCTGCAGGTGAAGAGCGGCGAAGTCCTGGGACTGGTCGGAGAAAATGGAGCTGGCAAGTCGACGCTGGTGAAGATAATCGGTGGAGTGTACCCCAAGGATGCAGGGGAGCTCCGCCTGAACGGGAAACCCCTGACCCACCTCTCGCCTGGTATTGCCCAGAGGTTGGGCATCGCCATCATGCACCAGGAACTGAACCTGGTGCCGTACCTGAGCGTTGCGCAGAACATTCTTCTCGGCCGAGAGTCGACACGCGGGACCGGCATCCTGGATCGAAGGGCGATGGACCGGAGGGCGCAGGCTGTTCTCGCGACCTTGGGTGTGTCTCTGGACACGAGGAGACTCGTGGCCGAATTGAGTATAGCCGAAAAACAGCTGGTAGAGATCGCAAAGGCCCTCTCCCGCGACGCCAAGATAATCATCATGGATGAACCTACAGCAGCTCTCACGCGCAAGGAGGCCGAGAACCTCTTCAGGATAATCAAGGAACTCAAGAGGCAGAAGAAGGGCCTCATCTACATAACGCACCGCATAGAAGAGCTTGTAAAGGTTGCGGACCGCGTGGTCGTCCTCAGAGACGGCAGAATCGTCGGTGAGGGCCAGATCGCCGAACTTGGCCCGGCCCAGATAATCAAGATGATGGTCGGTCGGGAGATTAACGAGCAGTATCCCTACTGCGCGGGTACTCCTGGTCGTGAGGTCTTGAGGCTGGAGAACATTCGCAGGGATGGCGTATTACGCGACGTGAGCCTGTGTCTTCGGGCGGGTGAGGTTGTGAGCATATTCGGACTGGTTGGAGCCGGGCGGACGGAGCTCGCCAGGGCGATCATAGGCGTCGACAAGATCAGCGGCGGTCGCGTAATCGTCGATGGGGAAGTCGCAGGCGGGCTCACACCCCAGAGGGCTATCAGCAAGGGTATATTCTACCTGCCTGAAGACCGGAAGAATCAGGGCCTGTTCTTGGAGAGGTCCATCAGGAGCAACACTATCGTGTCTTCGCTGAGGCGCCTCAGCAACTGGGGCGGAGTGATAGACTACGACAAGGCCAATCGGATGGTTGTCGATTACGTGCAGAGATTGTCCATCCACCCCCCGGCGATCCTCAGAGTATGCAAGCACTTAAGCGGCGGCAATCAGCAGAAAGTGCTGTTGGCTCGGGCCGTGATGACCAAACCCTGCATACTCATCCTGGACGAGCCTACGAGAGGCATAGACGTGGGCAGCAAGACAGAGATCTATAACCTCATCAACAAGTTGAAGGCTGACGGCGTTGGGATCATCGTCATAACGTCTGACCTTCCTGAAGCTTTGGGGATCAGCGATCGCCTGTTCGTGATGCATGAAGGCAGGATCACAGCCCAGTTGGCTCATTCAGAGGCTGATCAAGAGAGAGTAATGGAGTTTGCCCTAGGGACTGGAGGCAAGTCTTGAGATGACTACGAGTCCGCATTACAAAACCTATCCGGCCATAACCGTGGAGAAGCTGAAGCCGCTGGTAGGCTTGTTTCTCCTGTCATCGATCCTGACGTTCCTGAACCCCCGGTTCCTTACCCTGGCGAACATCATGAACGTGTTCAGGCAGACGTCCGTTAACGCAATACCGGCCATTGGTATGACGTTTGTGATCCTTACCGGCGGGATAGACCTCTCAGTGGGCTCGGTTCTCGCCCTGACTGGAGCGATAGTCGCCTACATGCTGCGAGCAGGTGTCAACGTCCTCGTTTCCGTGGCTGGCGGAGTTGCGCTTGGTGTTCTGCTCGGAGCACTTACAGGGCTGATAATAACCAAGCAGAAGGTCCCACCGTTCATAGCGACGCTTGCCTTCATGGCCATCTACAGGGGGGCTACAATGGTCCTTACTGGAGGGCAGCCGATAACCGGCCTCGGGGATAGCTTCGCATTCATTGGCTGCGGGTACGTCGGCCCCGTTCCTTTCCCTGTGTTGCTGCTCGCCGTGATCAGTATCGGTGGTTGGTTCATCTTGGCCAAGACGAGGTTCGGCGAGCACATATATGCGACCGGCGGTAACGAAGATGCGGCCTACCTGAGCGGGGTGTCGGTCCACGGGGTCAAAGCCTCTGTCTATGCGATCAGCGGACTCCTTGCCGCTGTTTGCGGCATGGTCGTGGCGTCGCGGCTCGACTCGGCTCAGCCGGTGGCCGGGCTCGGCCTGGAGCTGGACGCCATTGCTGCCGTCATCCTGGGAGGGACGAGCCTGTCAGGAGGAAAGGGGCACATTCCCGGCACCCTCATAGGCGCGCTGATCATCGGCGTCATAAACAACGGGCTGAATCTTATAGGGCTTTCGTCGTTCTACCAGCAACTGGTTAAGGGAGGCGTCATTCTGGTCGCGGTGCTGCTGGACAGGAGAAAGTGATGACCAGTCCGCCCGGACTTTCAGGTGCCAGGCTGTTATGGACTGTTACGCGGCGGGCTCTCAGGTACCGCCTCAAAGGAGGGAAGGCCAGTGCTACCGCAGAGGATACAGAAGCTCAGGGCGATAATCATGAGATTGGAGGAAATAAAGAAGTATGTTCCGCGTCAGGTCATCACTTACGAGCCCGACGAAAGCAAGAGTCCGATCTTGAGGCACGCGGAAGCTTACGCTCAGGTTCTGTCTCGGGTGAGTGTCAACCACCTCCCCGGGGAGCTGATCGTAGGCAACAACCTTGACAAATTCTCGCCGCGTCCGGGGCACCTTACCGAAAGCGAGTTGCGCAAGATCCGGGATTATCCCAGGCAGTGTCCCGCCGAACTCCTTGCCGCGATGCGAGAGGAGATCTTCTATCTGTGGGCGTGGTCCGACGGGCACATACTTCCAGGCTACGAAAAGGTACTAAAACTGGGAGTGTCCGGAGTAATCGACGAGTTGCTCTCTAGGTTAGAGGATCCTGGACTTGACGGCGAACAGAGGGAGTTCATTGAAGCTGCTCTAATCGAGTGGAATGCTGTTCTCTCTTACGTGGATCGCCATTACAGGCACTTCCTTGAGCTGGCGCTTGGGGCGGCGGATCCGAAAGGGCGAGAGTACTTGCTGGATCTTGCCAGGATTTGCACGAGAGTCCCTCGCAATCCTGCATCATCTTTCCGCGAGGCTCTGCAATCCATATGGTTTACTTTCATCGCGGCCCAGTTCGACGACTGCAGTAATCACTCTCTGGGAAGGCTTGACCAATACCTCTATCCTTACTACTCGCATGATATCTCAACGGGCGTACTCGACGCCGAGCACGCAAGAGAGCTCTTTCTGGAGTTCTGGCTCAAATTCAACCTCGGTTATAGGCTCCAGGAGATGGAGAGAATCCGGGTCGAAGGCAAGGGCGTGGGAGGCGCCCTCGACGTTGAAGACGGGCTGTCCTGGCTCGTCCTGAGGGCGATCGACGACACGCATCCTGACATAGGCCAGACGATCGATATTTGCGGACTGGACGAGAACGGCGAGGACGCCACTAACGAACTGTCGTGGCTCATAATCGATGCTGTTGACGAACTGAGGACGTTCGAACCCAAGCCGGTCGTCAAGTTCACCGACAAGACCAATAAGGATCTGCTGAGAAAGTGCTACGCAATAAACGCTACGGGGTTCGGCTTGCCGAGCTTCAGCTTCCATGAGGCCGGAGCGAAGGGGCTGAGACGCTACGACGGGCTGTTCGATGAACAGGATATCCTTAACCACAGTCACATCGGGTGTGTTGAAGTCGGGATCCCCGGAAAGTCATACACCGATCCCATGAACGCGTTCATCAACCTGCCCAAGGTAGTGCTCATAACCTTGAACAACGGCTATTACAACGGCAGTAAAGTCGGCCTCGAACTGAAGGCGGCCGACACGTGGGAGGAGTTCTCGGACAACTTCTATCGCCAGTTACGGTACTTTGTGAGTTTATACGCTGCCGGCATGAACGAGTGCTATCCCTTCTACTCTCAGTGGTTCCATAGACCGCTTGTCTCAACGCTCATAGACGGCTGCGTGGAGAAAGCCGTCCCGGTGGACAGGGGAGGAGCCAAGTACTGGGTAAAGGGCGTAAACTGCACCGGATTCGCCACCGCCGTGGACTCGTTGTACTCAGTGAAGAGCGTAGTCTTCGAACAGCGTAAACTGTCTCTTGACGAGTTTGCAGAGCTGCTTGCACCGGACTACGCCGACCACGAATACCTGAGGCAAGAGATCAAGAACAGGATCCCGAAGTACGGCAACGGCCACGCCGAAGTAGACAGCCTTGCGCGGGAGGTGGCCGAGCGGTACTGTTCGGTCGTTAGAGAATGCAGGACGTTCAATGGCGGAAGATACCGCCCCGGGCTGTACAGTTTCTACGGGCCCGTGAAGACAATGGGTAAAGTGACCGGGGCCACCCCCGACGGCAGGAAGGCGGGGCAGGTGCTTTCGCTGAACGGTGCGCCCTCGCACGGCAGCATAAGGAACGGTCTTTCAGGCGCTCTGGAGTCCATGACGGCGGTTGACCACAGCCAGTTCGACAACGCCGCCGCGGTAGATGTGCAGCTCAGCCAGGGCGTTCCCCCCGAGGTCATCGGGTACATCGTGGAGTACCTCTCTACGAAGGGCATCCTTTACGTCCAGTTCTCGGTCGTAAGTCGGGATGAACTGGTGAAGGCACAGAGAACGCCTGAACTGTACCAGGATCTGGTAGTAAGAGTCACCGGTTTCAGCGCGAGGTTCGTGTCGTTGTCCAAGGAGACACAGGACGAGATCATCAACAGGTCCTGGTGGAGTTGACCGCATTGAGATTGAGCGAGGGTTACGCGTTGAACGAGGTTGAGGGAGGGTTTTCCGCATGAAACGAGGACGAATACTAAACTATGAGCTAAACCAGGCCATCGCCTCCATGGGGCATTACGATTTGATGATCATCGCTGACGCGGGCTTCCCAATCCCATATTCGGTGAAGAGGGTGGATCTGGCGCTCGAAAGGGACGTGCCGGGGATACTTCAGGTGCTGGACCTGGTGAGCAGCGACCTGGTCTACGAGAGGGTAGTGGTCGCCGAAGAGCAGAAGCTGTACAACCCGTGCCTGTTCAAGAAGATCCAGGAATACTGTGCCGGGTGCGTCCTGGAGACCTGGCCCGCTATAAGGATCGTGGAGGAGCTCGCGCCGAAGGCCAAGGCGGTCGTGAGGACGGGTGCTTTTGACCCCTGGGGCAACGTGTGCCTGTTCTCAGGGGTGGATGCCGCCCGTTGGTTTGACAAGGAAGGAGTCATCGTGCCGGACTTTTACGCCGAAAGGGTGAGACGGGGGGCTGCGGGCGCTCCTGGCGCTTCTGGGGTTTCTGGGGCTACTGGGGGCTGAGAGCCTCACAGCAGGATCCCTTTTCAAGCCACTTCGACAGGCACGCTAATGTGCGCCGGGACTCCACCGGCTGCCGTGAGTGCATGGCCTTGGCGGGGACGTTGGTTCCCCTTGAGGTAGGTATCTCTCGGGTCGTCGCACGAGGTGGGGCGGTCCGCGCGACCGTCCCGCTCGTGGCGCCGAGCTTGGCCGTGGTGGCGCTCATGAGCTTCTCGGGGAACTAGACCAGCCTCTTGCGGATGCCCACTGCGACGCTATACACTGCCTGCTGCGATGTCATCCTGACACGTGAGGACCGTCGGACCGTCCGACACGCACCCGACGGATATCGCAAGTGCCTCCAGAGCATCAACAAAGCGTGTTTAGGCGGAATGCGCACCATCTCCGCGCAGCGCAGAGCTTGCGGGTTTAGCCTCACTCCTCGAAACTGAAAGCCTCTGGGGAGTGTGCCAGAGAAACACGTAACAGAAAACGAGCGATGCCACGGCAAAGAACTCGAGGAACTGGGGCGTTACGCGGAGTGGTTGATTAGCCGGAGGAAATGGCACTCTTGGTCAAGGGCTTGCTAGCCCCGACCGCGAAGCCGGGGCTTCTATACTCCTGCGTTAGTCTCATGGCGCTCACGGCCGTAGTTTCCTCTGCTTGGCGGGGGTGGGGCGTTGAACTCAACCCAGTAACAACTTTATCTAAGCGGAAGTTCCCGTGGTGTCGAGGCCTAAATCCGTTGGGGCACTTGGTTTCTTGAGGAGCAGGAGTTTTCAGCCTCGTGGCTACGGCAAAGGTAGGCCCAGGTGAGCGAAGATCCGGCGGTGCAGTTCGTCGGGCTGGGTGGTGAGGTTGACCGGATGTCCTGCTCTACGAACTTCAGCGACTTGTAGCCCCTCACGGCCGCCTCCGCAGGAAGCTTGTCCGCGCCCACGTCGGTCCTGATCACATAGATGCCATCCAGTTCGGCCTCGCGGGCGACCTGCTCTTCCTTCAGCCGGTATTCGAAGCGGCCGTCGTCAATGGCCAGCTCGATGTGCTTCTCCTGTATGTACGCCTGCTTGCGGCGACATGCATCGCCGTGGCTACCCGTCTCATCAGAGCATTATACCACTCGTGCCATATTTGTCACCACCACTGTCGCGCGTTGCGTGGCTACACAATTCAGACAAAACGAAGGCGCAAACCCGCGCCGCTATTAAGCCTAGGCCCCTTTCAGGAGCGGGGACTTGCGCTTAACCACGCCACCGGATATCGCGATCACCCCGGCGGCCATGCCGGCCCGGCCGGAGGTTGACCAGCGGGCCGCGGGCTGGTTTGCAGTTCGGGGCGCGGCCTGCGTCGCGCACGCCGCGCAGTTGACAGAAGGGAACCCGGGTCGGTGACGAAGCTAAGAATCCCACGGCATCGCGGGTTTCCTGCCCCAGACGCCGCTTGCCTTCATGGCGGCCACCCTGGTGGCAATTCTGCTTCACAAACTCGGTTATCCCGTGGGGCGTCCAGAAATACCATTTGTTTGACATATCACGCCTTCTCAGGCTCGCTGGCGTCAGCAAAACCGCCTATACCGAGCCGCGCGGGAGCACGTAGGGGAGGCCGACGAAATTCACATGCCGGCAATGCTTACATGCTGAATGTGCGCGACAGAATTGCTGCAGAAGGGATGTGTGGTGAAGGGCGTCTGACCGGAAACCCGCATAAAAGCTGGTGAGCCATGCAGGATTCGAACCTGCGACACCCGGATTAAAAGTCCGGTGCTCTACCACCTGAGCTAATGGCCCACCCAAAAGAACCGTGCTATGCAACTGGCATGCCCGCCCGCGGCCCTGGCCGTCGGCGCACATCATCATACTACCACAAGTGCGGCGTCCTATCAAGGGAGGGGCGTTTCCAGGGAGGGCGTTTCCAGCGGTGGAACGGTTTCGGGATCCCGTGAAGTGGCTGGGCTAGAAGTCCGCTCCAAAACCCGTCGCTCTTCAGTGGACACCACGCTAACACTCCGCGCATCAAGGCGTACAGGACGCCTTGATAGGTTCAGGAGGCGTTCTGGAGCAGGCTTCTAGTACTACTTTGTCAGATACGAAATGCCACCCGGCCTCGTGGGCCTGGCGGGCTTGTCTGGCATGGCGACTCCTCGCCCCGGTGGTCCTTGACCGTGCACTCCCTGGAGGACCCGTGATGTACGGAACGCGTAAGGTGGAAGTAGTGATATACGTCAGCAGTTGGATTCGACGCGTGACGAAGAGAACGCGTAATGCCAGGACCAGTGATGTACATCAGTCGATCGTTCCCAATGATGACGTAGGGAACGGCTCAGGAGGAATCCGTGATGTGCGTCACTCGTCCCGGCTCGACGAGTGACCTATGGAACGATGCATGGAGAACCCGTGACGGAGGGAACGGATAAGGCGGGAACGATGACGCACGTCACCGATTGGCTCCTGATGCGTGACGTGCAGAACGGGAAGAGCCTGACGAGTGACGTAGGTCACGCGTCCCCTGGCACGTGTGACGTTGGGAACGGGTAGGGCCGTGACCAGTGAGGTACGTCACCCGATAGCCCTCAATGATGACATAGGGAACGCTTAACGAAAAACCCGTGACGTACGTCAGCTGTCAGCTCAAGCGACGGCAGTACCAGGAGATCCATACGTAACAGAGTAGTACTGGGTGCGAGTTCGGAAAGGGGCGCCACTTTTCCAGGTGCTCGTGGTGCTCGGGCGACGGGGCCTTTGACGTTTGACGGAGGACCGCAGAGCCGGCGAGCCGGAACACGCTGACGAAATGGCGGAGACTAACGAACCTGCACTCGTCCGCACGAAAGCCGGCCGCGTGGCGCACGCCTCGACGGAGAAGGCCGATGGTTGGCCCGGCGCCCTGGATCACGGGCCGGCCTTTCCCGCTTCCGGCCTCTCGCATGGTCGCGCATTTGCACTGTGTGTCGCACGTCAGGCGTTGGGCTTCGCGCGTGGCGGGCCGCACCGCACACGTGGGTGGCCCGGCGCCCGGAACCATCGGCCCGCCGCATTACGCTCCGGGCGCCTCGCGCCGTCTTGCATTGCGCTTTGTGCGTCGCACTTTGGGCGCCGCTCGTCGCCCGGTTCCGCCCGGCCCCGCGCCGCGCCGCGACCTGGCTCGTCACGTGGGGATCATCGTGGCAGCCCTGGGAGCCCCGGCCCCGGCCCTGGTGCTGGCCCCGCGGGACCAGTCCCGCCTGGCGGCGCACCTCCTGGCGCGGGTGCAGGCGGCACCGGCCCGTGCCCATGCCCTGACGCGCCGTGGGACTGCATTGGCACCTGCGCCGCCATGGCAAGGCGCAGACGCCTTTCGACGTCAGGCCAGTTCACCACGTTCCACCATGCCCTGATGTAGTCGGCGCGCCGGTTCTGGTAGTCCAGGTAGTAGGCGTGCTCCCAGACGTCCAGCACCAGCACGGGTATCGTGCCCCATTGCGTCAGGTCCTCATGCCTCCAGGCCGTCAGGATCTCAAGGCGCCCCCACTGGGGCTGCCAGACGAGCACGCCCCAGCCGGAACCTTCCACGTCGAGAGCCGCTCTGGAGAACTGCTCGTGAAACGCCAGGACGCTGCCGAAATGCGCGACGATATGGTCTCTCACCAGCCCGGTGGGCTCGCCGCCGCCTGACGGGCTCATGTTCGTCCAGTATATGCTGTGGAGGATGTCCCCTGAGCCATTGAAGGCGAGCTCCCGCTCCCAGTAGCGGACGAGCGAGAAGTCCAGGCGAGCCCTCTCGTCCACCAGGGCCAGCTCGGCCGCATTAAGCCCTTCGACGTAAGCCGCGTGGTGCCGGTCGTGATGGATCCGGAGCTGGGTCTCGCTGATGTACGGTTCGAGCGCGTCGTATGCATACGGCAGGGGCGGAAGCCGGTGCCCGCCCGGCGGCACGGGCACCACCGCTCCTGAGGTTTCCGCCCCCGGTTGATTGCCCTTCGGGGTCACAATGGTCGCCTCCCTATCAGGGGCCCTCCCGTTTCTCGAACGGTGGTGCTGGGAGGGCCGACAAGTTTCAGGCCTCTGGACCCCCACTTAGCCAAGTGGCTGTATATCTTATGCAGCCTGTGTAGGCTATGAGATGGCTGCGCCCCGCCGTTCAATAGGAGAATACGCGACGCGCTCAGCAAGAGGCCGGGAGAAGGATTCTGTCTGCTGGCGTCGAATCCAGAAGTGCCGCACAGGCTTCCGGTGGCACATATGTCCGGTGGCGCGGCGGTAAGTCAGCGAGAGTCAGGGAAGGTGAAGTCGGCCATGGACATCAGAGAAGAGCGTGCAGCAATGGACGAGAGACGGCTGGCCGCGCTCGAGACGCTGGCCTCTGTGGTGAGATGGCTCAAAGAGACGAAACCGTCGGAGATATTCTATGTTGAGGGCGAGGGCAAGGGCAAGGCGCCCGCCCCCACCATGAGCGACGAGCATCTCAGGGTGATCTGGCAGCGGTGGGTCGCCAAGGCGAGCGACGTCATGGAGAGGAGCGCCATGATCCCCGACCTGCTCCTGTCGGACCTCGAGAGCCTCTTCAAGGAAACGAAGAAGGATGCCCAGGAGACAAGAGCATCTTAGGGCGGCCAGCGTCCTCCTGGGGCACGCGGACCCGCTCGTCCATAAACTGATGGACCAATCAATGGAGAGGCTCGGCCCGAGGCACAGGTACGTTACACATAATATGGAGTACGTGCGCGCCATCCGTCAGTTGTTCGGCGACGAGGCTGCGCTGGAGGCTACCCTCCATCTCCTTCAGGACTGGGGAGTCATAGGCGAAGAGGATTACGCGTTTGGCGTGGCGAGGCGCCCGCTGCGGCAGAGGCCGGCGGCGCCTCGCCGGGGTGCGACTCTCGCAAGACGATGACTGACTGTTTTTCGGCTTGTCTCGGCCTTGCGGGTTCAGCTCTTTGGGATCGCGTCGGGGCGCCGCTCGGGCAGATCGGTCAGAGGTGGGGTGTGACGAGATGATGGGTCCCGGCGAGTCGAGACCGCGAGTGCTCGAGTATGTGGAGCTGAGGCTACCCGACCTGCAAGCGCTTGACCGAGCTACGACGGTGTTCCTCATGAGCGTTAGCCCCATCGAGGTCCACGGGCCGCACCTCCCTGTGGGCACAGACGTGTTCATCTCCGAGGAGCTCCTCCGCCGCTACGTAGCCGCGCTTGCCAGCCGCCACCCTGAGTTGACCTTCGTGAAGCTGCCGCCGCTCCACTGCGGGTCCGACGCGCTGCCGGTGCCTGGCTCCCTCTCGGTGCCGGCGCCGCACCTGGAGGGCGTGCTCGTGGCGTACGGACGCGGCCTTGCGAATCAAGGGTTCCGCTACCTCTTTGTGGCGGACAACCATGGCGGCCCGCGCCACCAGATGGCTATCGAGGCGGCGGCCCGCACGCTCTGGCGCAGGCACAGGTTCTATCTCATAGACCCGTTCGGCGTGGACTACCGGCTCATGGTGCAGCACGACCCGGATTTCCTTCGGCGCACCGGCCTCGGCCCTGGGACGTGCGGGGACGATGCCGACAACCACGCGGGCACCAACGAGACCTCGCTCATGCTCGCGTGCGACCCGGCGCGCGTGTCAACGGACTTTCACGAAGTCCCGCCGTCTCATTTGCCGCAGCGCCGCACGGGGGCGGCGGCGCTGGTGGCCGGGCTCGGGCACCTTCTTCGCGCCCTGGGAGCGCACGTCATCGGCCGCGACCTCAAGCATCTCGCGAACACCCTTGCCTGGGTCGGGGACCCCGCGATGAAGCCCTACATGGGCGATCCTGGCAGGGCAAGTGCGGAGGCCGGGGAGGCCATGCTATCCGCCCGCGTCGCAATCGGCGTGGACCTTTTCGAACGTGCTCTCGCGAGCGCCGGACGCGCGCCTGTGCACATCACGCCGATGCTCTGGGGTGTACGCTTCCTGCGCCGCCTGCCCGAGTAGCCTGTCTGCCGTTCGAGCGCGCGTTGCCCTGCTGTGTAACCGACCATGCCGTCACCACACGCCATCCGGGTGACTGGGAGACGGCACTGGGATCCCGTTGGCGAAGGAGAGTACCGTCGCGCCCTACAGCTTGTCGAAGAAGTGTGGCCCTGGGTTGTGAGCCTGATCCTGTGAGAGTCTGGCCCCGCCGGCCTCGACGGCAGCAGGACGCTGGAGTTGCCACATGGTCGGGGCGGTAGGGCCCACCCCGCGGGGCCAGGGTCGGCGGCGCACACAAAAAACGGCGGGACGGAAGGAATTTGCGACGGAGCATCGAATAGTGATGATGACAAGGCTGAGAAAACGAGCGGTGGTTCGCCGCTTGTGTTTTTCCCGCTGTCTGCAAGGGCTTGCAGAAACCGGCCCTAATGCGCGCGTCAAGTGCGGAGACACCTTGTTACTTAGTCTGCAAGCGCTTGCAGAAAGCTGTGACCACGATGTCTTTGGCCGAAGCCGAAGAAGAGGAGCCGAGACGCATGACCACGATGAAGGACATTGCAAAAGTCCTAGGCCTCAATGAGTCCACGGTGTCAAGGGCGCTCAACAACCACCCGTACGTGCGTCCCGAAACCAGGGAAAAGGTCATGGAGGCCGCCAGGCGCATGAATTACAGGCCTAACACACTCGCGCGGAGCCTCGCCACAAGCCGTAGCTACGTGGTTGGTCTCGTGATCTCGAACATCGCCAATCTCTTTTTCGCGGAAGTCACCAAGGGTATCGAAGAAGTGGCGGACGCTCACGGATACAGCGTGATCCTCTGCGACACCGGCAGGAACCCCGCGAAGGAGCTCAAGTATCTGGACCTTCTTGCAAGACGCCAGGTAGACGGCATCATCTTCATGAGCGGACGGCTTCCTGCGCACGTCGTGGCAGCCATAAAGCAACAGAGTTGTCCCGTCGTGACGATAAGCCGTGACGGCACGCGCCACGGCATACCCACGGTGCGCATCAACAACAGGGCGGAGGCGGCGAAGGCCACGCGATATCTCATTAATCTCGGGCATCGGCGAATTGGTTTCATCAGCGGTCAGCTCGACGATGCGGAGTCCGGGCTCCCACGCCTTGAGGGGTATCGTGCCGCCCTCGAGGAGAGCGGGATAGAGTTCGACCCCGCCATAGTCCAGGAAGGCGACTTCCGGATGGAGTCCGGGATGCGGGCGTGCGCCAGGATCATGCAGGCCGCACCGCGACCGACGGCCATATTCGCAGCCAACGACGAGATGGCCATTGGGGCCATGAAAACCCTGTCCCAGCTCGGGTTCAAGGTGCCGGCCGATGTCGCGGTGATCGGGTTCGACGACACAGCCTTTGCAACTGTGGTTACGCCGCCTCTCACCACCATAGCGCAGCCACTGCGGATGCTGGGCACGAGCGCCATGGAGATGCTCCTCAAGCTGATGGCAGGGCAGCGCCTGGCGGAGATCGAGACCGTCCTCGAATGCCAGCTCGTGGTAAGAGCGTCCTGCGGCGGCACGGGACTTTGATCCTTCCTCCAACCCCTGACAGAAAACGGAGGCGCCCAAAAGGAGCGGGAGGCGAAATTACCCCTCCTACCTGGGGTGGTGAAGAAGCTCAAGGGGAAGAGCGCAGGCCGGGGCATGGCCGCCAGGGCATGGCCGCCACGGCAGGGCGGCTAGGGCAGGGTGGGGGGTGAGCGCACGAGTGCGCGAGGAGCAGGCGAACACACGTCAGGGTCCTGCGGGTGGATGGATTCATGTCACGCGGCGGTGACCGCGGGTACAGCCCCGAGCCGAAGCCGACGCACAGGAGAGGATTGCGGTAAGGGCGGAGAGAGGTCGCGGCAAGAGCAGAGAGAGGGAGTGGCAAAGACAGGTGCACCACGGGTCAGCGCTTCCTGAGGAAGTCGCGCGCCGAGTAGCGGCGCTGAAGAAGGCGGACATTGTCATCGGAATACCAAGCTACAACAACTCATCCACGATCGGCCAGGTCGCGGCGGCCGCCGCGGCAGGCGCCGCGACCTGCTTTCCTGGCCTGCGCGCCGTGCTGCTCAACTCGGACGGCAGGTCCACCGACGGCACGCAGGGCGTCGTGCTCGCGCAAGAACTGCCGCCCGGCGTCGAAAGCCTTGCGTTCACGTATGCCGGGCTTCCCGGCAAGGGATCGGCTCTCAGGGCGATCTTCGAGGTCACGGTCGCCCTCGACGCGACCGCGTGCGTCGTGGTCGACTCCGACCTGCGCAGCATCAGACCGGACTGGATAGGCAGGCTCGCCGGGCCGGTCTTCGAGGGGTACGATTTCGTGGCGCCTTACTACGTAAGACACAAGCACGATGCCACCATCACCAACACCATCTGCTACCCCCTCACTCGGGCCCTCTACGGGCTTCGGGTCAGGCAGCCGATAGGGGGGGACTTCGGCTTCTCAGGCGCCCTCGCCCGGCGATATCTCGCGAAGGACGTCTGGTCTACGGACGTGGCGAGGTTCGGCGTGGACATATTCATGACGACCACGGCCGTCGTCGAGTCGGGAGAGGTGGTCCAGGCCGCTCTGGGTGCGAAGGTGCACGACGCCAAGGACCCCGGCTCCGACCTCGGACCCATGTTCAGGCAGGTCGTGTCCACGCTCTTCGGGATGATATGCGACTATGAAGCCGTCTGGAAGAATGTGACTGGCTCGAGGCCTGTCGAGGTGCGGGGGGCGGCCGACATCGGACCGGTGGAGCCCGAGCAGGTCCCCATCGACGAGAGGCGGCTTGTCGAGGCTTTCAGGGCGGGCCGACGGACGTGCGGGCACATCTGGGAAGCGGTCCTGGGACGGGCCGCCCTCTCGGCCCTCGACGCGCTGGTCGCCTCGCAGGATCCCGGGCTTCCTGCCGATCTCTGGGTGGACATCGTGTACGGCTTTGCGAAGGCCTATTGCCAAGGTGCCGTGGACCGTGCGTCCCTGGTGCAAGCGCTGAGTCCTCTCTATAACGGGAGGATCGCGGCTTTCGCCAGGGAGGCCCGGCACATGACGAGCGTGGAGGCCGAGGCCCTTGTCGAACGCCAGAGCATCCTGTTCGAGCAGAAGAAACCCGAGTTCGTGCGGGCGTGGGACACATGCCTGGGCAGGGCTTGCCTGGGCACGGCTCCGGGACGGCAGCGCAGGCGGTGTCGCTGAAGCTGAAGCTGAAGCTGAAGCTGAAGCTGAAGCTGAAGGTGAGGGTGTACGGCCGGTCGAAGTCTACTCGGTTGCCTGATTCTGGCAGTGCTTGTGGGCCCCGCCTCGCAGGCCCGGGCCCGAGACCGCGGGCCGCGTACTGCGCCGCGCGCGTCGCCGACTGCAGACGGCAGGGTGTGCAGATTGCGGAGTGGGGAGTTGAGGCGCGGAAAAGGCTCCAGGCAGGAGGACAGGGTTACTTCGGAAGGAGGCGAGACAAGGCGCACCGACTGGTGTGCCGGCCACATGGGCGCGAGCATCACCATGCGGGCGCAGAGCAAGCCAGGCAGAGCGGGAGAGAAGCTAGTGGCTCGAGGCGGACGTAAAACAAGCGGCATGAGTGGCACAAGCGGTGTGATTACCGGAATCGAACAGGAGGTGCAACCAGATGGCAAGAGGCTGGAAGACGGTTTCGCGAGCGGCGTCACTGATCCTTGCGGTGCTCCTGCTCGGGAGCGTCGCGGCCACCGCGCCAGTGCTCGCGGCGGGCACGACCATCGAGTTCTGGCACTGCGAGGTCGAGCAGGCGCGCCAGGACACCACCAACGCCCTTCTCGCCGAGTTCCAGGCGGCGAACCCGGGGATCGTGGTGAAGGTGCAGGCTATCGAGGAGAACGACATGAGGACGAAGCTGACCACCGCCCAGGCGGCAAGGAGACTCCCCAACCTGGTGTCGCTCTCGTCTGAGCTCATCCTTCGCCTCGGCAACGCGGGCCTGCTCGACACGAAAGCCGCTGCAGAGGTCATCGACGGCTTCGGACGGAAGGACTTCTACGCAGGGGCTCTCGGCTTCGTCTCGACTCCGGAAGGCGGCCATTACGCAGTCCCCTACACAGGATGGGTCCAGGGCATATGGTATCGCAAGGACTGGTTCGAGGCGAAAGGCCTTGCCGCCCCTACCACATGGGAAGCCATCCTGGCTGCGGCGAAGGCGTTCAACGCTCCTAACGACAGAGTGTACGGGATCATCATCGGCACGTCGAAAGACCTTTATGCCGAGCAGGTCTTCACGCAGTTCGCCCTCTCCAACAGGGCGTACCTGTTCAGCGCTGACGGGAAGGTCACGTTCAACACACCCGAGATGGTCGAGGCGCTCAGGTTCTACAAAGATCTTGCGAACTACACCCCGCCAGGCCCGGAGTCGTGGCGCGAGGCGCGCGACCTCTACCTCAACGGCACATGCGCGATGATGTTCTACTCGACGTTCATCATGGACGACATCGGCATCGAGAGGACGGGCTTCAAAGGCGCGATCGTGCGCGACCTGGTGAAGAAAACGGGCTTCGCACCATTCGTGAAGCACGCGGTTCCGGCATCGTTCGGCGCTGTGAGCGCTTTCGGCATCACCTCGACGAGCTCCCAGGAGCAGGTGGAGGCGTGCAAGAAGCTCATAAGGTTCCTCATGACGAAGGAGGACTACATCAAGCTGATGCACATGGCGCCCGGAGGGTTCAACCCCGTGCTGAAGAGCGTGGCGAAGTCGCCGGAGTTCCTCGAGGAGCCGGTCCTCAAGGCATGGGGAGACACATACAGGACCATCGCCGAAGGGCTCGACAGCATCCAGACGTTCGCCCTGAGGGAAGGGCGGATATTCCCCGATTACGGTAACATATCGGCGCAGTTCATCATCGGTGAGGCTCTTTACAACCTGACCGAGAAGAACTGGACGCCGGAAGAGACCGCCGAGTGGGCGCAGAAGAAGATGGAGCAGACGGTGAAGTAGGCCGGAAGCAGGCCGGGACGCCGGGACGCCGGGACGCCGGTGGGCGGGGACTGGCATCGGCGGGGACTGACGCGGATGGTGGAGCGGGCTTGTGAGGGACCCTGGTGTCAGGGTCCGAGCAGGGCCCGGGGGACCACGCCAGATGGGACCCGGCGCAGGTGAGCACGACGAAGGGGGCGGTGGAGCATGGCAGTAGCACCGGTCAGGAGGCGGCGACGGACGGTCGCGCAGCAAGAAGCGCTCCTCGCGGCGGCTCTCATCGCCCCCAGCGTCATCGTGATCGGCCTCGTGGTGGTGTACCCGGTCCTCTCCAGCATACGGATGGGGTTCAGCGATATCCCGCTCGACCCCAGGGCCCCCGCAGCTTTCGTCGGGTTCGCCCACTATGCCGAGATCCTCACGGACTCAGAGTTCTGGCACGCACTTGTCCGGTCGCTTGCCTTCACCGCCGCGACGGTGGCCGGGAGCACGCTTCTCGGGCTTGCCGTTGCGATCCTGCTGAACAGGCCGTTCCTGGGGCGCGGGATCGCGCGGGGTATCGTGCTGATGCCCTACGTCGCCCCTGTGATATCGCTGGTGTTTGCCTGGCAGTACATGTTCCATCCTGTATACGGGTTCGTGAATCACTGGCTCGTGGATGTCATCCCGGTTTTCGCAGGCCCCAGGGACTGGGTGGAGTCGCCCGCGTTCGCCATGCCCATGGTGATCATCTTTGATATCTGGCGCTACTTCCCGTATGCGTTCCTCATGATCCTTGCGAAGCTGCAGTCCATCCCGGGGACCCTGTACGAGGCGGCCGAGGTCGACGGCGCCGGGGCATGGGCGAAGTTCCGGTACGTCACCCTTCCTGAGCTGGGTTTCGTCATCGGCGCCGTTGTGGTCCTGAGATGGATATGGAACTTCAACAAGTTCGACGAGATATGGCTCCTCTCGCGGAACGTGGTTACGGTCACGGTCTACACCTACCTGCGGGCGTTTCAGACGTTCAACCTCGGCCAGGCGGCCGCCGCGTCCGGGATCCTGGTGGTCGGGCTTGTCGTGTTCGTCAGCATCTATGTCAAGAAGGTGCTCAGGTGGTAGCACTGGATGCCGGTGCCAGTACTGCCGCGGATGGCGCAGGCGGACGCTAATGCCGGCACCGCCGCTGTCGCTGGGACTGCCGCCGTCGCGGGCACTGCCGCTGGCGCTGGAGAGAGCGCTCGCTCTATGTGTGGGTTCACTATAGATAACCAAGCTCGAAGTTGGGAATTGCGTGCGCCGCGGGGGACATGGACATCGGGCACGTTCGCTGCGCACACGGACATTGTTCCAACTTCGGAGTGGGCTACCTGTAGTCTGCAGCACTTTGCCGGTGCGCCCGGGATAGGCCCTTGCGCGACGCGATGTTGCGCACTTGGGTGGGCAAGGCGGCAGGTGCCTTTGCACTTGGACTTGCACTTGGACTTGGGGCTGGTGGATGCGTCCTTGGAAGGGGTGTTGGAACGATGGGTCGTCGTTTCAGGGAACAGGCTCTGGTGAGGCTGGGGATCGGGGCCGTCCTGCTCATGTGCCTTTTTCCGTTCCTCGTGATGCTGTCTGTGTCTCTGAAACCTCCGGGTGATGAGACCACGTATCCACCCACCCTGATCCCGAGGAACGTCACCCTGAGGCACTACGGCGATCTGTTTAATCCGAGGCTCTTTCCGTTCACCATGTACTTCAAGAACAGCCTCGTCATTGCGTGCTCATCCGCGGCCGTGGCGCTCGCCGTGGCCATCCCGGGCGCATACGCTTTCGCGAGGCTGAGGTTCCCGGGAAGAGGCCTCGTCCAGCGCGGGATACTGTTCATCTACATGTTCTCGGGCATCCTGCTGGTGGTGCCGTATTTCCGCATGATCGTCGGATTCCAGGAGACGACCGGCATTCAACTGATAGACACGAGGACGGTGCTCATCCTTACGTACCTTGCGTTCACCCTGCCCGTGTCACTGTATATGCTTGCGAACTACTTCCGCACGATCCCAGCGGAGATCGAGGAAGCCGCGCTTATCGACGGGTGCACTCGAGCGGACGCGATCTGGCGCGTCATAGTCCCGCTGTCGGCTCCGGCGCTGGTGGCGGTGTACATTTATGCTTTCATGATCGCGTGGAACGAGTACCTGTTTGCCCTCGTTTTCCTGATTTCGCCGGAGAACCTGACCCTGCCGCGGGGGCTTTCCGAGCTGTTCAACACGGAGCACTACATATGGGGCCGCATGATGGCTGCATCCCTGCTGACCGCTGTGCCGGTCGTGGTGCTCTTCTTGCTCCTGGAGAAGTTCATGACGGCAGGCCTTACCTTTGGGGCGGTGAAGGAGTGAAGGCGCAGGTCCGCATACGCGACCGGAAGACATGATTTGCGGTGTCAAGGGGAGGCGCTCAGGGATGCGGCTTGATTCGAGCGAGAGGGAACGGCTGCGCGAGATGGTCGCTGGCGTGGTGAAGAAGCACCACGTAGACATAGGCGGCCATTCATATACCAAGCCGTCGAGCAAGGTATACGAGCAGCAGTGGCTGTGGGACTCGTGCTTTCACGCCATAATCCACCTGGACCTCGGCGACAGCGAGCAGGCGCGGTCCGAGATCAGGGCGATGCTGTCGCGGCAGGTCGCGGACGGGCCTGACGCGGGAATGGTGCCGCACATGAACTACTTCACTGGCGGCGGCGAGGCGCTCTGGGGTACGCCCGACCGCAGCGGCATCACCCAGCCGCCGATGTTGGGGTCCGCCGTCCGCGAGATCGCCCGCCGCGCAGGTGACATGGGATTCGTGCGCGAGGTCTTCGAGCCGCTCTGCCGCTACTACTCGTGGCTTGCGGCGCGCCGCGACCCCGACGGCGACGATCTCGTGTCAATCATCCACCCATGGGAGTCGGGATGGGACAACTCGCAACGTTGGGACGAGCTCGCCGGATTCGGAGAGGACGAGGAGCGGAACAAGGCCATTCGCAACGAGATGTGCGCACGCCTGAAGGGCCTGGGGTTCGATAGCGCTGCGGCCCTGGCAGCCGGCTGGTTCGACGTGGAGCCGGTCGATTTCAACTGCATCTACGCCGAGAACCTCGCCGCACTGGCCTGGTGCGCCCAGGAGCTTGGGTTTGCCGATACGGCCTGCGACTTTGCTGAAAGGGCCCGAAGGGTGCGCAAAGCCATCCGCAGCAAGATGAGGGACCCCGCTACCGGCCTCTACTTCGACATCGCCAGGATCGGCGGCGAAGAGCGGCACATCCGCGTCGAGACCCCGGCCATGTTCTTTCCGCTCTTCGCGGGCGTCCCGACGGCCGGAGAAGCGCCGGCTCTTGTCCGCAGGTTGTTGTCACCTTCCTCCTTCTGGCCGCGCTACCCGGTTCCCACAGTGTCTATGGAAGACCCGAGGTTCGCCCCGGACCGCTACTGGCGCGGCACCACCTGGGTCAACATCAACTGGTTTGTCATGCAAGGTCTGCTTCTGTATGGATTCCGCGAGGCGGCCGAGGGCCTCGCCCGCCGCACCGTGGACCTCGTCCTCCAGAACAGCCTCTGGGAGTACTACGACCCCCGCACCGGCCGCGGCCTGGGCGCGGAGGACCTCTCATGGTCCGGGCTGGTCATAGACATGATCACGCTCGCGGAAACATGATTATCCCATATCTCCCGAAAGGCGCCTTTTGTGATCCCATTAATGGGATCATGACTCTCTCGGTAACGGGTAGCCCGATGACAGCAAGCCCTTATGCTCCTTGCTTTCGTTACGGTCGGCATCGCGCGGCTGTGTGGGGTGCGAGGCTGGATGGCACCCGGCTCTGTGCGCCAGTTGTGTCTATACCATGCTTTTCAGCCGCTCCAGCGCCTTTCTGTATCCGTCGTCACTGCCGGCCCACTCCTCGAGCCGAGCGCACGGGAAGCGGCTGCACTCGGCGCAGGACCGAAGGCCATTGTCATCAACCGAGCACCGCAGTATCCAGCAGTCGGCCGACCAGTGTCTTGACCTGTCACCCAGGCAGCCGTCGCAGTGGACGTCTTCTTCGCGCAGTTTGAGGCCGCGTTCCTTCTCGAACCACCTCAGGATCCTCCCCATGGTTTCCGGATCACCTGGCGCCCTGAAGATGTCACACGCGCTGCAGTCAAGCCCGCACGGAGCGATCATGCGATCCTCCCCGCCCACTATCAACACCTCCCACAATGCGCGCAGTCGACCATCTGTTCCCACATTATCACATGGCTGTGGCAACGCAGCAACGGTCATCAGTGAAAACTACGGCAGCCACGACAGGCGAGGCAGTACGCCGCGAGCTTCAGGACAGAAACATCGAGTATGCAAGCCTGGCTGTCCGGCTGATTGCCTCGTCAGGGTCGTGCGTGGCGGCCTTCACGATTTGTCTCGCGCGCGGCAACCCCGACTGGGCCAGGGCTGCGATGACATTGCGGCGACGCATTTCAGGGACCCCGCTGAACGGCGCCGCCACCAAGTGGAGCAAGTCGGCAGTCTCAAGCCTAAGTGTGGGTGCAGAGTCTACTGCCACTTTTCCAGGGGTTGCCGGTGTTGCACTCCGGGGACGGCGCGCTTGCGGCGCGCCTCGTTAGATTTGGCGCTTGAGGCTTGCCAAATCCTCAACGCTCCGTCGTGCAAGCGCCGGCAACCCGGAAGCTCCTACCAAACTGGCACGGATCTGTGAATCCACACTTAGTTGGTCAGCAGGTCGGCGATCAGCCCAAGCGTCATGTGGGGTGCACCCCCTTTGCTCTCCGCACCTGCACGAGCGCTCCTTACCCCGGCACCTTCACGACGAGCGGCATGCCATCCAGCCTGCAGATTCGGCGGCCCTCCTTCTCCCAAGGACGGACCTCGGCATGCTCCCCAAGGCACACCTCGACCTGGCCGGGACCATCGAGGCTGGTTCCCTCGCCGTCGGTTCCATCGTCGAGGTCAACCACCCCGCACTTGTTGGCCAGGTTGACGAGGGCAACGTAGGTCGCGCCTTCACCAGCCCACGTGATCTCAACCACGCCTTCGGCGAGCTCGACGACGGAAAACTCCGTGCAGGTGCCCTTGATCTCCCTGGCGAGCCGCACGACCTTCTCCACAAACACCGCGAACTCGCTGTCGGCATGCTCCCAGTCCACCGGGTCCTTCTCGAAGAGGCTGGGGGCGCTTCGGGCGCGGATCTCCTGTCCCGCGTAGAGCAGCGTCGCCCCTGGTAGCAGCGCGTAGAAGACAGTCCAGTTCGCCAGGGAGTCTCGATCCCGGATCACCCCGGCGGCGCGCAGGTTGTCATGGTTCTCCAGGAACCTCAGCTTCACGGCGCCCGCCGGGTAAAGCGTCTCCTGGACGTGGAGGTGGTTCAGGTAATCGCGGAGCGGCCGTCGGCCTTGAAAGTATCCCTTGAGGTACTCGAACCCGTCGTAATCGTAGGTCAGGTCGAAGGCCGCGTGCAGTTCCGGGTCGGAATGCGCCGTATAGCCCCTGTCCCGCAAGTACTTGACGAAGGACTTCTCCACGCTCTCGGCGAGCCAGATGAGATCCTTCTTCTCTGCGAGCCTGGCGCGGGCGGCGCGCCAGAAGTCGAGCGGGACCAGGGGGGCGACGTCACAGCGGAAGCCGTCCACGCCCAGGTCAACCCACTTCTTAAGGGTCGCGATCTGGTATTCCCAGAGGTCGCGGCGGCCGTAGTCGAGGTCGTACACGTCCGACCAGTCCGGCACCTTGGTAGTGAACTCGCCGCCAACATCGCGCAGGAACCACTCCGGGTGTTCCTGGAGGAGGACGCTGTCCCGCGAAGTGTGGTTGTATACCACGTCGAGCATGACCTTCATGTCGAGAGCGTGCGCTTTGTCGACCAGCATTCGGAAAGACCGTTCGTCGCCCAGTTCAGGGTCAATGGCGCGGTAGTCCCTGATGGCGTAGGGGCTTCCGAGGGTTCCCTTGCGCCCTGCTCTGCCCACCGGGTGGATGGGCATGAGCCACAGGATATCCGTATGCAGGCTTCGGATCCTTTCGAGATCACGGTAGATCCCGGTAAACGTCCCTTCGCTCGTGTGATTCCTGGGGAAAATCTCGTAGATGACCGCGCTTTTCACCCACTTGGGAGTATCAATGGCCATGATGGCGACCTCCGTTACTCAGCGTCATGTGTCTCGCGTGTCTCCCGCTCGTCTTTCTTCAAAGCGCCTGAGGGCTGGCTCGCCTTGCCCGTCAGAACAGTCTTTGCTGTTCAATGCGGTGTTTCTTTGCCTTGCCGCCGCCGTATTCGACGAATTCCACGAGTTCGCCGGGGATCTCCCGCACGAACCTGGACTGGGCTGGGCTTCGGCCCGCCGGCGCGCCGGGCGGGCCGATGAGCACGAGCACCTCCGCCGCCCTGGTGAGCGCCACGTAGAAGAGCCTGCGCTCCTCCGCCAGGGCGTCGCCGTCCGCAGCGTCCTCCGCCGCGTCCTTCCACGGCACGATGCCTTCGGCCAGTCCGACGAGGACGACGGCCGGGAATTCGAGGCCCTTGGCCGCGTGCATGGTGAGGAGGCTGATCCCCTCCTCCCCCGGCCGGGCGAGGTCTTCTTGACGTTCGTGGTCAGCCTCCTGGCCGGTTGCGAGGCGAAACATGAACTCAGCCAGGGACCGGTCCCCGGCCGCCCTCGCCACCTGCCGAAGCGCCCGAGAGGCCGCGCTCCTGGGGCCTGCCGCGCGCAAGAGCAGTTCCGCTGCGGTCGCCGATTCGGTCAGGGCGCCGAGCTCGGCCGCCAGGTCCAAGAATCCCCGGATTCTCGCACGCGCGCTGCCAGTGAAGCGGCCGGCGTCCAGTAGCTCCCTCATGGCGGCCTCCAGGCGGGACCGGGGGACGGCGCCGGCGTCTTCCTGGGGTTGCCGGGACCGGGCGGTCGTGGCGGCGCTTATCCGGGGGCGGGCGGCGCCGTCCTCGTGCTCTGCGGGATCCAGCCCTGACCTCGCCAGCAGGGCGAGGGCCTCGGCGCCCGGATCGAAACGGGTCCCGCGGAGCGCGATCATGAAGCGCAGGTCCGTCGGCCTGTCGATGTAGCGGAGGATGTCCAGCGCCTCGCGGACCTCCGGCGCGGCGACGAGCGCCCGTCGGCCGAGGGTTCGATAGGGGATGCCTTCGGACAGGAGCGCCTCCTCGAGAGGCTCTGCCTGGCGGCCCGTGCGAAAGAGGACGGCGATCTCGCCCAGGCTGAACGTACGGGCCATACCCTTGCCACTCTGCCGGTCGGCCGCGAGCATGCCGATCCCGCCTACGAGACGTTCGATCTCGCGGATCACCGCCCTGGCCTCGGCCTGCGGGCCCTCTGCGGCTATGTAGCGGAGTTGCTGCCCACCTGGCTGTCCCTCTTGCTCCGCCGCCGCGCTGGCGTTCGCCCCGCCAATGATGGCATTGGCGGCCCGCACGATCGTGCTTGTGCTGCGGTAGTTCAGGGTCAGGTGGAAGCTCGCGGCGGAGGGGAAGTCCGCCGCCAGCTGCGCAAAGAAGCGATGGTCCGCTCCTCGAAAGCCATAGATCGCCTGGTCTGGGTCACCGATGACGAAGAGGTTGGTGCCGTCGCCGGCCAGAGCCTTGACCAGCTGATACTGAACCGGGTTCACGTCCTGAAACTCATCGACCAGCAGGTGTGTGGTCCATTTTCGGGCCGTCTGGCGGGCCGTCCTGTCGTTCTGGATCAGGTCCAGCGCAGACAGGAGCAGGTCGTCATAGTCGCAGGCGCCGGCTGCGGCGAGGCGTTGCTGATAGCACTGGTATGGCTCGGCAAGCGCCGCGGGCACCCCCGGATCTTCCGGCCGCAACCCCTGGCTCTTGGCACGAGAGATGGCTTCTGCGATCCCCGCTGCTCGCATCGTTTGCACCGCTCGCACCACTGGCGCCGCCGCAACCGCTTCCGCCGCAAGAGCGGAGGCTTCCTGGGCGTCGAGCACCAGCGGTGGCGTCCCGCGCACTTCGGTGAGGAGATCGAGGCAGAAGCGGTGGAAAGTCCCGACCCGCACGCCGCCGGCCTCGGCGCCGACCGCGGACACGAGGCGCCGACGCATTTCGTCCGCCGCGCGATGGGTGAACGTGATGGCCGTGATAGCCTCAGGGCGCACGCCTTTCTGGAGCAGGAACACTATCCGCTGGATGAGCGTCCTGGTCTTGCCTGTCCCAGGGCCTGCCGTGACAATGACCGGGCCGGCCGTGGCTGTGACCGCCCGCTGCTGGGCGGGGCTCAGCCCGTCGAGCGGGGAGGCGAGGGAGGGCCTGCGCTGTAGCGGCTCTGCCGCCGCTCGTGCCGCCGGAGCCGCTAGCGCCGCCTGTGCCACCTGTTCCGCCGCGTGATCCCCCACCCCCACCCGCACCTCCACCTCCGCATGAGCCGGCGCCTCCGCCAGCGCCTGGGCCGCCTCCAGGCCGTCGCCAGTGCAGGCCGTGGTCCTCCCAGGTCTCTCAGGTCTCTCGGGTCCAGGTGCCTCAGGTCTCTCAGGGCGGCGCATGGCGGTGCCCCTGGCCCTATCCCTGGCCCCGGCCCCGGCTTCGGCCATGGCTCCGCCCGTGGCAAGGAGCCGGGGCAGCGCGAAGAGGGCGGCCTGTCCGGAGAGCTGGCGCCTTTCCTCGGGGCGGAAGATCGTCAATTTGCCGTACTCTCCGTCATAACCAGGGCGGTACTCGATCTCTCCCGCGCGGACCCTGCGTACCGCCTCGGCGACGACGGTACCGGCCACGGTCGCGATCCCATCGAGATCGGCTTCCCGAAGAAGGGAGATCTCGGGACCGAGCGCGTCCACGAGCCTCGTGCTCGTCTCCCGGACCCGTTTGCTCGCCGCGCCGACACCAAGGGCGTCGGCCACGATCTCGTCCAGGGAAACCAGGGAGGTATACATGTTCGCCCCGGGCGGGCGGAAGCCCTCAGGACGGTCGGCCAGGTCCGCCACGCGGTGCAGCACTCCGACAGTGACCGGCCGTCCGCAGACCCGGCAGATGCCTTTCGCTGCGAGGGTCTCGTCAGGGTGCCAGCACACCCCGCAGTTTCGGTGGCCGTCGTAGTGGTACTTTCCTTCCTCAGGGTAGAACTCCACTGTCCCGACGACGCGGCCCTCCTGGCGCCGCAGGGCAGCCACCATGCCCCGGTACGAGAACGGCGCCTCGAACTCGTTTGCCTCGCGGCCGAGCTTGTCAGGGGAATGGGCATCGGAATTCGAGATGAGCGTCAGACGATCCAGGGCCGACAGCCGCCAGTTCATCGGGGGATCCGAGGAGAGCCCCGTCTCGTAGGCCGGGATCTCGCCCGCGAGGTCCCCGAAGCATTCCTCGAGGGCGTCGAAACCGGAATTGGCGCCGAAGAGGGAGAAATGGGGCGTCCAGATGTGGGCGGGCACGAGCACGGCCGCCGGTTCAACCTCGAGGATAATGGCCAGGAGCGTGCGGCTATCGATGCCGATGATCGGCCGGCCGTCGGCCTCCAGGTTCGCCCCCCGCGCCTCCAGGGCCGCGCTCACCCGGGCCGCCGCGTCGAGGTTCGGCAGCAGGACGAGATGGTGGATCTTGCGGGTGCGGCCGCCCTGCTTGTAGATGCAACTGATTTCGCCGGTCACGACGAAACGCACCTGCGCCTCAGGACCCGCAGCCGTGCGCAGCCGGTAGAAGCCCTCCTCTGCCTCGACGAGTTCCGCGCCAAGCTCCGCACGCCATCCCGCGTGGGTGAAGTCCCCCGTGCCGACGGCGGCGAGGCCCTTGCGGGCCGCGGCCTGGGCCAGGGGGCCTGGCCGGCAGGTGTCGCTGGTCGCGCGGGAGTAATGGGAGTGGACGTGCAGGTCGGCGAGGTATGTCACGTATTCCATGTATATCACCCTTGCGTTGCTGCGTTGCCAGATTTAACGGGCGGGGCGCGCGGGGCGGGGCGTCCGCGATGCGGTATCGCGCACAAATGCTGCCGAAGTTCGCATTGGCGCATTGCCAGATCAGCGGGAAGAGCGGACATTGTCCCTGAGCGGCCCTGCCACATTGCTCCTGGATCACCAGTCGTAGTACTTTTCGAGGTCTCCTCTCCAGCTCTCCTGCTCGTACTCGGGGAGCTTGCCTATGCGGCATCTTGGTTTCGCCACCACTTCTCTAACCTCGAAGGCGGTGAAGAAGCTCATGCTGTATGCTGTTCTGACCACCAGCGCTGTGTCGAGACCCTTGTAGGTGCCTGCACACGATATGATTTCATCACCTTCGCTCACCTTGCCGGCATCGGTCGCCATAACCGCCGCCTCGATAGCGATCTTGGTGCCCGCGCCGAACACCTCGAGGGTCTTGTCCATGATGGCCTCCGGCGCAGGGTAGTCCCACTTGATCGCCCGGGATGGAGGGGCGAGAGGTCTCGAACCCTGAACGATCCTTACTCCGTTTTTCGCCAGGACCTCGCGGATATGCGAGTATTCCTCGCGCATCAACCCGATTGGTATGTCACCCTTCGGCCCCCACGTGGTCGCGGGATAATGGGTGACGACAACAAGTTCTGTGCCCGTGCCCCGGAGTGCGTCCAGAGCCCTCAGGGCGCTCCTGCCGGTCTCAGAAGCGATCACGACCGTCCGGATGCCGAGCTGCCGGCACCTTTCCCGGACTGCATGCAACACGCTTTCCGTGTTCACTTCGCCACAATACCCGAAATAGACGGTGTCCCTGGTTACGGTGCCCCTGGTTGCGTCCGCCATGGGCCGATCCCCCCATCCATGTCTCATCCACATTGCCTCTGACCGTGCTATCTCCGACCGTCCTGGCCGTTTCCTGTTCCCCAGTTCGCGAGCTGACCCGGCATCTCCTTCCTCTCGAAACACCTCCTGGAGCAGACTATGTGCGCAAACTCCACCTCAGTGCGAAAACTCCACCTCACCGGGGTCACACGAACTGAGTGCAGCCCGGGAAGGGATGAATGGGTACCCGCCGCCAGCAGAGGGAAACAATACAATTGGGGCGAATATAAACCAGTGAGAAGACGCATGGGCGACGAACCCGGGTTGGATTCGCCCCCACGTCTTTCCCTACTAGAGGAACGGGAGGAGTGACCCATGAATCAGAAGGCGCTTGCTGTGTTCGGTCTTGCGTTCTGCGTAGTGGTCGCCTTTGTGGTTTGTCTGGGCGTGTGTCAGCCCGGGCTCGCGCTCATGGGGCTGCAGCCGTTCGGCCCGGCCGAAGGCGTTTCCGCCGCGTCCACGGCGGGGAGCGCTACCGGGGACTCGGTCGTGGTGAGGGCGGGAGAGACCATCGACGATGACGCGTTTCTGGCGGGGAGGTCCGTAAGCGTTAAAGGGACCGTGACGGGCGACCTCGTTGCGGCCGGTGCTAACGTCGTGGCAGACGGCAACGTGAGAGGCGACGCCCTTCTTGCCGGGCGCAGCGTCACCGTGCAGAACACGGTGGACGGCGACGCCCGCCTCGCAGCGCAGGACATCACCGTGGGCGCCCAGATCGGCGGAAACCTCATGTTCTTTGCACAAACCAGCGCCATCTCCGCGCCCACGCACGTCGGGCGGAACCTCACCGCGGCCTGCCAGACGCTGGACATCGATGGCACCGTGGCGGGCAAGGCCCGCGTCGCCGGCGATGTGGTGACGGTCAACGGCAAGGTCGGCAAGGACCTCATCGTTGAGGCGTCCAGCCTCATCATCACAGACTCTGCCGAGATCGGGGGTGATGTCCGCTTCACGGGCGAAAGACCGGCCGACATAGCCCCCGGGGCCAAGATCCACGGTGAGGTCAGGTTCACCCCGCTTCCAACAGCCCCGGCCGTGCCGCCCGCGCGGCGTGCGCTGCAAGTCATCCTCAACCTCATCAAGTTTGTGGTGCTCGGCGCTCTCCTGGCGCTCTTCGCAGCCAAAGGGGTTCGAACCATCACGGACGTCATGGCTGAGAGGGCGCTCGCCAGCTTCGGGGTGGGCGTGGTGTCGGTCATCGCCGTGCCTGTGGTCCTCGTTATATTGGGGGTCGTCATCGTGGGCGCGTCCGCCGCATGGGTGCTGGGCGCAGCCTTCACCAGCGTTGGGATTGTGGCGCTGTTCGCGTTCAAGGTGCTTGTGGCGGTCCTCGTGGGCAGGCTGATACTGAAGCGCGCCCGGAAGGGCCAGGAGCCTCCGCTTCTCCACGCCGCGCTCCTCGGGACCGTCATCGTCTTCGTGGTCACGCTCGTCCCGGTCATCGACTTTGCCGTGGCCGTCCTCGGCACCCTGCTGACCCTTGGGGCGCTGCTTATCGCCCTTAAGGACAGCGTGCTCTCGTGGCCGTGTGGGCGCGGGCCTGCACAGGCGTGACCGACCGGACTTGCCGGCAGACATACGCTCGGTGACATAGATCAAAAGGAGGCGGTTGAGGTGATGCCCTACCCGGTTATCATGGTGTTCAGGGTGGTCCTGTGGGCGGTCGTTGCGTGGTGGGCGCTGTGGGCTGCGCTGGCCCTCTTCACCCGGGCCACGACGGTGTTTGTATTCCTGCTCCTCACCGGCCTGGTGTGGACGTACTTCGGTCTGCGCCTTGTGGCGGGCCCTGCGTTTGTGGTGTACATACTGATTCCGCTCGTGTTCCTTCCGAGCATGGTGCGGATAATCACGGAGTACCAGCGCGGCGTGCTGTTCAGGTTCGGGCGCCAGGTGGGCGTGTTGAAGCCTGGCCTCAACGTGATCTTCCCGTTCGGCATCGACCAGGTGAGGAAGATCGACCTGCGCACGTTCACCATCGACGTGCCCAAGCAGGAGATCATCACGCGCGACAACGTCCCGGTGATGGTGGATGCCGTCGTCTACTTCAACGTTTTCGACCCGGTCCTCGCTGTGGTCAAAGTGGCGGACTTCGTCAAGAGCACCACCTTGCTCGGCCAGACCATCCTCCGGTCGGTGCTGGGGCAGCACGAACTCGACGAGATGCTTTCGAAGCGGACCGAGCTCAACACGACGCTCCAGAAGCTGCTCGACGAGGCGACCGACCCGTGGGGCGTGAAGGTTTCGGCGGTGGAGATCAAGGCCGTCGAGCTGCCTGAAACGATGAAGCGCGCCATGGCCAAGCAGGCCGAGGCCGAGCGCGAGCGGCGGGCGAAGGTCATCGCAGCGGATGGCGAGTACCAGGCGTCGGAAAAGCTGGCGGCGGCGGCGCGTGTCATCGCGACGGAGCCTTCGGCGCTCCAGCTTCGCTACCTGCAGACGCTCTCTGAGATCGCCGTGGAGCGCAATTCGACCATCCTCTTCCCGCTGCCCATGGAGGTGCTGCGGATGTTCGAGCGGCGCACGGAGGGGAAGTAGGACGGCGCCACAGCCTCAACGACCGGCACAGGCGTTCGACTAAGCCCATTTTCCGCATTAGGAGCGCGGCTAAATTGACAAATGGCCTGCTGAAGGGCCAGTTGCCGGGGTCCTCCAACTGTTTTGCGACAGGTGACCATTGCGTCCTTTAGCTGGGAAGACGTTTCTACTGCGGAAAACGAGCTAAGTAAGGATGCAGGAGACTGTTGATTTCCTCCACTTTATGGCAACGCAGCTCGGTGGAATCCCGGAAAACGGTTGCCGTCCACGGCCAAACTGGTAGCTACTAGGGAAAATCAACAGTCTCATGCAGAATGCTCTCGACTTTGGGAGGGGCTCGCGGTGACTCAAAAGGAAAGAGTGCCACACCGCGAGCCCTGTAGCTGCGACAAAACCCGGAGGAATTAGCGAATCCTCACCTAGGACTGCTCTGTCAGATACGAAATGCCATCCGGTTTGGCGGGCCTGGCGAGCTTATCTGGCAGGGCGACCCCTGGCCCTGGTGGCCCTTGACCGTGCAGTTCCCAGGAAACCCGTGATGTACGGAACGGGTGCCGCAGAAAGAGTGATGTACGTCAGCAGTCGGTTTCTATGCGTGACGCAGGGAACGGGTAAGGCCGGGACCGGTGATGTACATCAGCGGATGGCTCTCAATGATGACGTAGGGAACGGCTCAGGAGGAACCCGTGATGTACGTCACTGGTCCCGCTTCGACGAGTGACGTATGGAACGATTCATGGAGAACCCGTGATGCAGGGAACGGGTAAGGCGGCAACAATGATGTACGTCACCGATTGGCTCCCGATGCGTGACGTATGGAACGGGAAGAGCCTGACGAGTGACGTGCGTCATCCTTCCCCTTGCATGTGTGATGTAGGGAACGGGTAAAGCCCGGACCAGTGATGTACATCAGGGGATGGTTCTCAAGCGTGACGCAGGGAACGGTTGAGGAGCGACCCGTGACGTACGTCACCCGTCGGCTCAAGTGACGGTGCTATTGTGCTACGTATGCATCCCTTGGCAAGACTGCGCTGTCAAAGGCCACCAGAGCAAGGACTTGGTCCATCAAATGGGCTTGCCAGACCCGCCGAATTGGATAGCATTACGCATCTGGTAAAGTAGTATTAGCACGTGGAGGGAAAGCAGGCACAGGCGAGCAAGTTCGGGCAGCAAGTTCAAGTACGCGGCTGACGCAGCGCCGCCTGCCGGACGGATGAGGGGTCAGGCGCGTCTGGGGCTCGGGGAGGACGTTTTCCATGAGGCCTTTCATCGATTACAGCCAGCCGTTTGCGTCGCGTCGCAGCCCGGTCATGGGACGCCGGGGGGGCGGCGGCCAGCTCATCTGGCGCGACTCCGACACCGGCGTGTTCATCTGCGGCTCCGAGCCTCGCAAAGACGGGTTGGCCGTGGCGTGGTAAGCAAGGAGGGGCGCGCCGTGAGGGGCTGACGCGCCCGCCCGCGCGCCGGCACCTGGTCATAGATTGACGAGGCGTCCCGGGCCGACTGGCTGGAAAGTGGTCACTTTTCGCGGCGCAGGTCGCGGGTTGGTCGCAGGGCGGCCAGCCTCAGCGAGCGACTGGCTGAAAATCAGCCACTTCGTCGGGGCAACTGGACGCGGAATGACCAGTCTGACCCACGGGCGCCGCAGCGTGGCCGCGGAGTGGCCGCTCTTGCCCGCGGACGTCAGCGACTGGCCACGAAATGGCACACCTGGTTCATCCTACCTCCTACCTCCCACCTTGCACCTTGCACCTTGCGCCTTGCACCTCGCATGTCGGATGTCGCACCTCGCATGTCGCGAAGCGAGCAACAGGGCACTGAAAGTTTATGCACACCATTGACTTTCACATGCTCCTGTCTATAATACCAGTAAGGGGCCATAATATGCATCACTATGCATCGCTGTGGCTTGCCTGGCTTATCCCATCGTTTCGTCTTCGGGTAGACGTGCGTGGCAAGTGCGCTCGCGGTGGCGAACGGGGGGAGCGGGAAGACAGCGTAGGAGCAGCGCAGTGAAGCAGATCGGGCTATGGCAGCAGACGGCGGGTTGACCCGCTGGTGAGGTGGGAGCTACATGAGGGCCCTGATGGTGCTCGAGGACGGCTTCTCGCTTGAAGGCAGGGCCTTCGCGGGGAGCGGGGAAGCGTACGGCGAGGTCGTGTTTAACACGAGCATGGCAGGTTACCAGGAGATCATCACGGATCCGTCGTACAAAGGCCAGATCGTTTCGTTTACATACCCCCTGATCGGCAACTACGGTGTAAACGAACACGACGTCGAGTCGGAGCGCCCCCAGGTAGAAGCGCTCATAGTCCGCGAGTACAGCCGCGTCCCCAGCAACTGGAGATCCACCCGCACCCTGCGCGACTACCTGGAGGCCAACGGGGTGCTCGGGATCGAGGAGGTGGACACCCGCGCTCTCACAAGGCACGTCCGCGAGGTGGGCGCCATGCGCGGGGTCATCTCCACCACGGACCTCGACCGCGAAAGCCTGCTCAGGAAGGTGCTGTCCCACCCGGGGCTTGTGGGGCGCGACATGGTAAGCCGTGTCACCTGCGCCCGGGAGTACACGTGGAACACCTCCGGCCGCTACCGCGTGGTCGCCGTGGACTTCGGAATCAAGCGCAGCATCCTGCGGATGCTCGATGGAGCGGGGTGCCAGGTGACCGTCGTGCCGGCCTACACCCCGGCAGAAGAGATCCTCGCGAAGGACCCGGACGGCATCTTCCTCTCCAACGGGCCGGGCGATCCCGCCGGGGTCCCTGTGGTGGCTCGGGAGGTTGAGAAGCTCGTAGGGCAAAAGCCCATCTTCGGGATATGCCTCGGCCACCAGATCCTCGGCCTTGCGCTCGGCCTCTCCACCTTCAAGCTGAAATACGGCCACAGGGGCGCCAACCATCCCGTAAAGAATCTCGTTACGGGCAAAGTCGAGATCACTTCCCAGAACCACGGCTTTTGCGTTCAGGCGGCCCTTTCGTCCATCCACGAAATGCCCCTGGCGGCCGCCGCCGCGTCAGGCGCCGTGCCAGGCATGCCTGGCGTGCCTGGGGTGCCGGCCGTACCCGGCTCGTCCCGCTGGTCCGGCGCACCCGGGCCCGGCACACCAGTCTGGGGGGCCTCAGCATGGCGCGCAGCCACGGCGGGGCGTGTGGGCACGGCATGGCGCGCAGCCACAGCGGGATGCGCGACCACAGCGGGGCCCACAAGCACCGCAGGACGCACGGGCACGACGGACGACGGGGCTGGCGCGGCTGGTGCGGCGGGGCTGGGGGCCTCGCGAGGGTCGGCAGGCCGCGCGGCGGCCCCGCCGTCCGATGTGAACCAGATGGTCTCCCAGCTTGAGCGGACCCAGGCAGCTATTCGCATCACCCACGTCAACCTCAACGACGGCACCCTGGAAGGCATGGAGGTGCCCGAACTCCTCTGTTTCTCCGTGCAGTATCACCCTGAGGCATCGCCTGGCCCGCACGACTCCCGTTACCTGTTCGGGAAGTTCATCAGCATGATGGAGGGGAACCGCGGTGGTGGCGGCCACCAGGTAGCAAGCCCTACCGTCCGCTGGGGGGCCGCACGCACGGCCATCGGCCGGACCACAAGCGAGGCGATGGGCCGGAGAACGAGCGGCGCCGTCTGCACCGTTTGCCACGCCCGTCCAGGAGTGACGCATGCATAAGGAGGACTCGGTCATATGCCGAAGCGACAGGATCTCAAGAGCATCCTCATCATCGGGTCCGGCCCGATAGTCATCGGCCAGGCATGCGAGTTCGACTATTCCGGCTCGCAAGCGTGCAAGGCGTTGAAACAGGAAGGCTACCGCATAATCCTCGTGAACAGCAACCCTGCCACGATCATGACTGACCCCGAAATGGCCGACAGAACCTACATCGAGCCGATATGCGCCGAGGTGCTGGAGAGGATCATCGAGCGCGAACATCCTGACGCCCTCCTGCCCACCCTGGGTGGCCAAACAGGCCTCAACCTCGCCGTGGAGCTTCACCGCTGCGGCGTCCTCGAAAAGCACGGGGTCGAGCTCATCGGAGCCGGGTTCGACGCCATCCAGAAAGCGGAGGACAGGGAGCTCTTCAAAGCCGCCATGTGCCGAATCGGCCTGGACGTGCTGCGTAGCCGCCATGTCCGCTCGGTCGAGGGCGCCCTCGAGTTCGCCATGGCGGTCGGGTACCCCATCGTTGTACGTCCCTCATACACGCTGGGCGGGACGGGGGGCGGGGTGGCGCGCGACGGCAAGGAGCTTGCCGAGATCGTGAGCGCCGGCATCAACCTCAGTCCCGTGCACGAGGTGCTGGTGGAGGAGTCGGCCATCGGATGGAAGGAGTACGAGCTCGAGGTCATGAGGGACTGCGCCGACAACGTGGTCATCGTCTGCTCCATCGAGAACCTCGACCCCATGGGCGTCCACACAGGGGACAGCATAACGGTGGCACCCGCCCAGACCCTCACCGACGTAGAATACCAGGCCATGCGAAACGCCGCGATTGCGGTGATCCGCGAGGTCGGGGTGGAGACGGGCGGCTCCAACATCCAGTTCGCCGTGCGCCCTGAAGACGGCCGCATGGTGGTCGTGGAGATGAACCCGCGCGTGTCCAGGTCATCAGCGCTGGCCTCGAAGGCGACCGGCTTCCCGATAGCCAAAATCGCCGCGAAGCTCGCCGTGGGCTATACCCTGGACGAACTCGCGAACGACATCACGCGCGAGACGCCCGCCTCGTTCGAGCCTGCCATCGACTACTGCGTGGTGAAGATCCCCCGTTGGGACTTTGCGAAGTTCCCCGGGGGGGACAGCACCCTCACGACCCAGATGAAGTCAGTGGGGGAGGTAATGGCCATCGGAAGGACGTTCCAGGAGGCTCTGCAGAAGGCAGTCCGCTCCCTCGACCAGGGCACGGCTGGGCTGGGATTCCCCACAGGCGACGCAGGTCGCGCAGGAAAGCCGGGAGATCCCGGAGATCCCGGAGATCCCGGAGATCCCGGAGATCCCGGAGATCCCGGAGAGCCGGGAGATCCCGGAGAGCCGGGAGAGCCGGGAGAGCCGGGAGACAGGGGGGGTCCAGGGCTCAGTGGTGGACTCGAAAATCGGGAAGGATCAGTGAACCCTCACTTGGACCTGGGACGGCAGTCGGATGCAGGAAGACAGCCGGAGCGGAGGCAAGAGGCCATGCGCGAAGGTCTCCTGCACGAGATCCGGTTGCGACTTACGGCCTCCGGCCCGGACCGCATCTTCCAGCTTTACCGCGCCTTCCGCCTGGGCCTGGGCATCGAGGAGGCGCACCGCCTCACACAAATCGACAGGTGGTTCCTCTGGCACATCAAGGACATGGCCGACCTCGAGGCCAACCTGAGGGCGAGGCTCGACGGGGTTTCCCCGGGGGGCGAGAGTGCCCTTGAGCGTCTCGGTCCGGAGGTGATCCGCGAGGCGAAGAGGCGCGGGTTCTCCGACTGCCAGCTCTCGCGCCTCACCGGAGCGTCGCACGAGCTTGAGGTGAGGCGCTACAGGCTGGCGCACGGCATCCGCCCCGTGTTCAAGCTCGTGGACACGTGTGCCGCGGAGTTCGAAGCGCACACGCCCTACTATTACTCCACATACGAGGTGGAGAACGAGGCCAGGCCGTCTGCGAGGCCGAAGGTCATGGTCCTCGGGAGCGGGCCGAACAGGATAGGCCAGGGCATCGAGTTCGACTACTGCTGCGTCCAGGCTGCCCTCGCCCTCAGGGAGGATGGGTACGAGGTGATCATGGTCAACTGCAACCCCGAGACCGTGAGCACCGATTACGACAGCTCAGACCGCCTCTACTTCGAGCCGCTCACTCTCGAGGACGTCCTGAACATCGCAGATGTCGAGCGGCCCGATGGGGTCATACTGCAATTCGGCGGCCAGACGCCGCTGCGGCTCGCGCTCGCCCTGGAGGAGCAGGGCCTCAGGATCCTCGGGACCTCCCCCCGCAGCATCGACCTGGCCGAGGACCGCGAGAAGTTCGCGGAGCTTGCGGCCGACCTCGGCCTCGAGCAGCCTCCCCACGGCATCGCGAGGTCCGTCGAGGAGGCGAGAGCCATTGCGCGCGCGCTTGGCTATCCGATCCTCGTCCGGCCATCGTACGTGCTCGGTGGGAGCGCCATGACGATCGTGCACGACGACAGCGGGTTGACCAGTTACGTCGAGCGCGCCATGGAAGCGTCGTCAGATCAGGTGGTCCTCATAGATAGGTTCCTGGAGGGGGCGGTCGAGGTCGACGTGGACGCGGTATCCGACGGTGCCGCGACTGTCATCGGCGGGGTCATGGAGCACATCGAGCATGCCGGGATCCACTCAGGAGATAGCGCCTGCTCGATCCCACCGCTCGGCCTCACCCACGAGTGCGTCGAGGAGATAAGGAGGCAAACGAAGCTGCTCGCTCGGGCCCTGGGCGTGGTCGGGCTCATGAACGTCCAGTTTGCGGTGAAAGATGGCACTATCTACGTGCTCGAGGCAAACCCGAGGGCCTCGCGCACCGTCCCGTTTGTAAGCAAGGCCGTCGGCGTCCCCCTCGCCAGGGTCGCGACCCAGGTCATGATGGGGAGGACCCTCGTCGAGCTGGGCCTCACCTCGGACCCGACGCCCAGGCACGTGGCGGTCAAGGAGGCTGTGTTCCCGTTCATCAAGTTCCCCGGGACGGACATCGTGCTCGGCCCGGAGATGCGGTCCACCGGCGAGGTGATGGGCATCGACGAGAGCTTCGGCATGGCCTTCGCCAAGGCCCAGATGGCGGCCGGGGCACCGCTGCCGCTGGCCGGGACGGTGCTCATCACTGTGGCTGACAGGGATAAGCCGGCAATCATCCCGGTGGCTGCAGCCCTTGCCGAGCTGGGGTTCGACCTGTGGGCCACCGGGGGGACCGCGGAGTTCCTTCGGTCCAGGGGGCTTGCGGCACGAACGGTCCGAAAGATTCGAGAGGGGGAGCCGAGTGTGATCCACCACATCAGGACGGGCGAGATCGCGCTCGTGATCAACACGCCGGGAGGGTCCGGACCGGGACACGACGGGTTCCACATCAGGCGCGAGGCGCTTGCGCGCGGTGTCCCTGTCATTACCACCGTTCGGGGGGCCCTCGCCGCGCTAGAGGGGATCAGGTCTCTGCGCCGACAGGACATGCAGGCGCGAAGCCTCCAGGAGCATCACGTAGCTGCGGGGCGCTAGCGTTCGGCGACATCCCTGAATTCGGAGGTGCCTCCGGGTGTTGGTTCAGGGAGCACTGCCGCTTTTCCAGGCGTTACCGGTGCTTGCGCGATGGGGCCGCTCAACTTGGCCACTCGCCCGCGGGCCAAGTCTTGAGGAGGCACCCCGCTTGGGGCGCGTCCCCTGAGTGAGAGCACCGGTACCTCGCAACGTAGTGAGAGCACCGGTACCCCGCAACGTAGTGGCAAAGTGCCTGCGACTAATGAAACCATACTGAGCAACTTGTGGGCCACTACCAGACTGGTGCGAACTCGCAAACCTACATTTGCTACTGGGTTGCCACTCCTGAGGAGACCCCTCGTAATTTTGAGCACGATAAGAAGGAGTTTCCCGGTCCGCAGAGAACTCTATTATTAAACCTGGCCATAATAACTCCCCCAGACGCCCTTCGCGGCCTCCCAGCTCAGTGATGCGTACCAGGACGAGGGATTCATGATAGAAGGGGAGCATATCGTGAGCAAGGTAAGAATTCTGCGGCTTATCAAGGAAAACGGACCGGTGTCGCGCGTTCAGCTTCAGCACATGCTCGGTTTGAGTTTCCCTGCGGTGGCGGCAGCGGTCACCGAACTCCTCAGCGACGGGCTCATCACGCCAGCCGGGACGGTCAGTGGCGGCCTTGGTAGAAAGGCTGAGCTGCTCGAGTTCAATACGCGGAAAGGCCATGTGGTCGGAATAGACGTCGGCGCCAGGAAGATCCGGCTTGCCGTGGCGAACCTGGCCGGCAACATCCTTCAAAGGGCTGAGATTCCCACGCTTGCGTACGAGGGCGGTCCCAGGGTTATGGACCGCCTCGTAACGCTTCTTGAGAGCGTCCTTGAGGCCGATAACATCTCCGAGTCAGAACTTTTGGCCGTAGGAGTCGGCGCGCCCGGCATAAGTGAGGAGAAGACCGAGGTAAACCTCCTGTTTCCCTTCATCCCGTCGTGGGAGGGCGTGCCCATAAGGAGCACTCTGGAGAGGCGCTTCGGCGTGCCTGTGCTCGTGGAGAACGACGTGGACGTGGCTGTCATCGGCGAGCGAACGTGGGGCGCAGGGCGGGGATGCGACAATCTGGTTTTCGTGAACGTGGCCGTCGGTGCGGCGGCAGGCATCATCCTCGACGGGAAGCTTCACAGGGGCGCAAGACGGGCTGCTGGCGAGATCGGGTTCATGGTTGTGGACCGGAGCCTGGTGCGGGACAGCTTCTCAGACCAGGGCGCGCTCGAGGACGCTATCACGGGTCCGGGGATCGTGAGGCGTTTCAAGGCCCGGCTCGGACTCGAGCCGGATCGGCCTGTACCCCTGCCGACATCGGGCCCACCCTCCGGGCCGGCCGCGGCCCCTGAAGGGGTTCAACTGGAGGTGGCTGACGCCGAGGCTGTGTTCGCTCTGGCCGGGACCGGCCACCGCGTCGCCCAGGAGGTAATCGATGAAACTGTGAGCTACCTCGCCATGGCCCTCTCCAACCTCATTGCCGTGCTGGACCCTGAGATGGTCGTGCTCGGGGGCGGTGTAGGTCTTGCTCTCCACAGCAGTGCAGGGGAGAGGATCGTCGAGTTCATCGCCAGGCACGTCCCCTTTGTGCCGCGCATCGTCCCTGCCAAGCTGGGGAACGACGCCGGCGTGTTCGGTGCCATCGCGGTGGCGCTCGAAAAGGCCCAGGAGAGGCTCGAGAGAAGCCTTGCGTCATCTGCCCCCGCTAGGTCGCAGAGTTGCTCGTGCAGCGCGTCCGGCGCCTCCTCCGGTTCCGATTGATAGTGGGTAGTTGATGGGGGGCAGGAGGCAGCGATGAAGCCGATGAAGCCAAAGACGAACCGTCGGACCAGCACAAGCACGAAGACGGCCGGAAAGATGAGCAGGATGAGGAAGAAGACGGTAGCGAAGACGGGGGCGACGACGGGACAGGAGGAAAGGGGGGGGATCTTCTGAGGCATTGTGTTGATCAGGGGTCCGGTGGTTGCGGTTGACTGCGGGCTAAACCAGCTTCGGCCGGGCATTGATCGAGCTTCGATTGGGGGTTGACCGAGCACATGCATCGGGGGGTTGCTGGGGCGCGCTCAAGCGCCGCTCAAGCGCCGCTCAAGCGCTGCCCGAGCCCTTACCGAGGGCTGACCGAGGGTTGATCACGGACTGGTTCAGGTATCGGAAAAAGCCGGGTGAGTGCGGACACAGGTGTGCTGTGTGCAACTGAAAAGCCGACCGCTAGCTCGAAATCCAGAAAAGGAGGTCCCGCTGCAATGAGAACGGCGAGCCTGAAGGCGTTTTTCACGGTGATGCTGACCATTACGCTCGGTCTCGGGCTATTGGCAGGGACCGTCTCTGCCGGGAAGACGAAGATACAGATCGCCTACTCCGAAGACGTGTCGGGCCACAAGATCAACCTCGAGCTTGTCAAGGCGTTCGAGGAGAAATACCCGGACATCCAGGTTGAGGCCATCAACATCCCGGAGAAGTACTGGGATAAGCTCCTGACCATGTTTGCCGGCGGCACGGCGCCAGATGTGGTGTATATGAACTACATGAACCTTGCCGGCTTCGCTGACAAGGGCGTTCTCGAGGACTTCATGCCGTGGATAGAAAAGAGCCCCGACTTCAACCTGCCGGACTTCTTCCCGTCGCTGATAAAGCAGGTTCGCTACAAGGGCGGGCTCTACGAGCTGCCGAAGGACTTCACCACCTCCGTGATCTACTATAACAAGGACATGTTTAAGGAAGCGGGCCTCAAGTTCCCCGACGCAAACTGGACGTGGGATGACTTCCGCAACGCCGCGAAGGCGCTTACGAAGGACAAGGACGGCGACGGCCGCATCGACCAGTATGGGTGGGACGGCCTGTTCGACACATCGCTCAACACGTGCTGGATATGGCAAAACGGCGGCGAGATCATCGACAGCGACGGCAAGGCCGTGCTGGATAGCCCCCAGAACATAGAAGCGTACCAGTTCGTCGCAGACCTCATCCTGAAGGATAAGGTCGCGCCGGACGAGGCAACCTTCTCGCAGCTGGGCGGGGCGAGCGCCATGTTTGCGTCGGGCCGCCTCGGCATGCGCATCGTCGGTCGCTGGGAGACCCCGACCCTCGCGGCGGTCAAGGGGATCAACTGGGACGTGGCGCCGCTCCCACGCAAGAAGGCCCGGGGCAACACGATGTTCATAGGAGGCTGGAGCATATACAGCAAGTCTCCCAACAAGGAGGCCGCGTGGAAACTGGTTCAATTCCTGACCGGCACCGAGGGCCAGAAGCTCAACGCGAAACTGGGCCTCGCAATCCCGTCGCGTAAGTCCATTGCGAGCACCCCGGTCTTCATGGAGAGCATTCTGCCGCCTGCGAGCAACCAGGTGTTCCTGGACGCCGCCGAGTATGGCCGGGTCCTGCCCATCACCCCGTACTGGCAGCCGGTGTACCGCGTGCTGAAGGAGGCCTTCTACCAGATCAGGACCGGCAAGAAGACCCCGGCGGAGGCTCTTCACGAAGCGAACGCAAGCATAGCGAGCGCTCTCAAGGGCGAGTAGAAGCGCCGTTCGCTCCTACCGTCTGCCGTCCCTGCCCGGCCGCGCCCCACCAGGCCGGCGCGCGCTGCGTAGCCTGAGCTATCGTGCCGGAGGGGCGCGGAAGGCGCCCGAAGGGCGCACGAACAGCGCGCAAAACACGGGCGAAGGACGTGCGAGCTGCGCGTGCGGCGCCACGGCGCCAGCTGAAGACGGTTTGCGGGTTCCCCCAGGCGGCGGGACGCGCCTCCTGGGGGAACCTGCGGACCTCTCCGGCCCGGCCTGCCGCCCCGGATCGCCCTGCCGACCCGGGCCCGGCGCGAGGCCCCAGTCGGTCCAGACAACCGGACCACGCCCGCGCACCCCAGGCTAGGCTGGCGGACCCCGGAGTGCAGCGAAGGTCGGGTCAGATATCGGGAGCAGGCATCGAGAGCAGGCATCGAGATCGCTTTTTTGCGGGAGGGCGTGGTCGAGTGACCTACAGGCGACTGGTGACGAGGACCGCCGCGAGCCGGGACGAAGGCCAGGGGGAAACGCGGGGAAGGCGCAGCCCCCGCCTGTCCCTCAGAACGCAGGAGGCTATCTGGGGATGGGTGCTCGCCATGCCTATCATCCTCGGCATGCTCCTCTGGACGTTAGGCCCGATGGTCGCGTCGGCCATTCTGAGCTTCATGAAGTGGGACCTTCTCACCCCTCCCAAATGGGTGGGGGTTGCCAACTATGTGAAGATGTTCACGGGCGACCGCCTCTTCTGGCAGGCCGTCAAGGTGACAACCCTCTACGCGCTCTTCAGGGTGCCCCTGGGTCTTGCCTTCGGCCTCCTGATCGCGCTCCTTATGAACCAGAAGCTGCCGGGCATATACGCTTTCCGGACCATCTACTACCTTCCGTCGGTGCTTTCAGGCGTGGCGGTGGCCCTCCTGTGGATGTGGATATTCGCTCCAGACTTCGGGCTGCTCAATGTGGTTCTCTGGAAGGTATTCCACATCAAGGGGCCGTCGTGGCTGTTCTCCGAGACCTGGGCGCTCCCGGCCATGGTCATCATGAGCCTGTGGGGAGTCGGAGGCGGGATGCTGATCTGCCTTGCAGGCCTGCAGGGCATCCCGACGGAGCTTTATGAGGCCGCCGAGATCGACGGTGCAGGGCCGTTCGCGAAGCTTACCAGGATAACCTTGCCGCTCATGTCGCCGGTCCTCTTCTTCAACCTCGTGCAGGGCATCATCTCGGCGCTCCGGGTGTTCACCGAAGCTTACGTCATGACCGGTGGAGGCCCGAACTACGCAACATACTTCTACGGCCTCCACATATACACGACGGCGTTCGCCGATTTCAAGATGGGCTACGCGTCGGCCCTCGCGTGGTTTCTGTTCCTCTACATACTTGCGCTGACGCTCCTTGTGTTCAAGTCGTCGCCTGCCTGGGTGTACTACGAGGGGCGTCCGAGAGCATGACAGGCGATGGGCGTGCTGCCTCGGTGCTCCATGCCAGGGGATCCATGCTGGCAGGCTCGATGCGGGGAACGCGATGCGGGGAGGATCGTCTCGAGGGGGTATTCCGTATGAGCGGCGTTTCGGTTGACGTGGACCAGCAGCGCATCTATGCGCTCCGCCGGAGGTTTCGCCGGAGAAAGAGGCTGCTCGCATTCGCGCAGCGGAGCACGAGCTACATCGTGCTTGCCTTCGGGGCAGTCCTGATCATGATACCGTTCTTGTGGATGGTGTCTACGTCGCTCAAGGAGTGGAGCAGCCTTTTCCTCTACCCGCCCCAGTGGATTCCGCGCCCTGTGGTCTGGAGGAACTACGTGGACGCTCTCACGCTGGTGCCGTTCTTCACGTTTCTGAAGAACACCTGCATAATCACGTTCACGAGCCTCATCGGGCAGATCCTCAGCGCGTCCATGGTGGCGTTCAGCTTCGCCCGGCTCCGCTGGCCCGGCCGCGACGTGATCTTCATCATTCTCCTAAGCACCCTCATGCTTCCTTACGAGGTCACGCTCATCCCCAAGTTCATGATGTTTAGGGCGCTGGGCTGGATAAACACTTTCAAACCGCTGATAGTGCCCGACTACTTCGGGGGAGGGGCGTTCCTCGTCTTTCTTCTGCGGCAGTTCTACATGACGATCCCGGCCGAGCTCGACGATGCGGCCCGCATCGACGGGTGCAGCACGGTCGGCATCTGGTGGCGCATCATAATGCCGCTTGCCAAGCCGGCCCTGGGGATAGTCGCCATCTTCGGCTTCCAGGGGCACTGGAACGATTTCATGGGGCCTCTCATCTACCTGAACTCGACCGAGAAGTTTACGCTTGCCCTGGGCCTGAACCTTTTCAAGAACCAGTACACGGCGCAGTACCAGTACATCATGGCGGCATCGCTCATAGTGATGCTCCCTCTCCTCGTCAATTTCTACATCGCTCAGCGTTACTTCGTGCAGGGTGTGGTGATCACAGGGCTGAAGGGCTGAGGGACTGAAGCATGAAGCAATGAGCGGTGCAGCCGTGGGCCGGACGTGGGGGGTTTTGTGCGGGCCGCCACGCCGACACGCCACCGAGGGGCCGACGCGCCGACACGCCGCTGGCAGGCCGATGCGTCGATGGGCCTCGGATCCGCGGGCCGATGGGCCGGCGAGCAGACGCGCCCTCGCACCGGCGCACCGGCGCGCCCATGCGCCGGTCGGCAGGTTCCATTCGGCGAGGAACGGGGGAACGACCTTTGAAGATCGGATGCAGCACGTTGTGGCTCTTGCGACACCCGCTGGACGTCGCCGTCGAGCAGCTGGTGGGCCTCGGGTTCGACCACGTGGAGATCGGGTTTCAGCCCGGGGAGACGACCCCATACCCAGTGGACCGGGCCACCTTCCGGAGGCTGGAAGACATCATCGCGCGCTCGGCCGTCAGCTTGTCCGTCCACGCGCCGTGGGGACGGATATACGAGCTTACCGGGGAAGCCTGGGGCGAGGCGATGGTGCACTTCAGGCGGTGCTTCGAGTTCGCGCGGGACCTCGAGGCCGACTTCACGGTGTTCCATTACAGGGAGGAACGCTCGGACCGGCTGTCGGAGCTGTTCCGGGTCGCCCGGGAGCACGACAACGCCGTCGCCATAGAGGACTATGACGTCGGATACCCCGTGGTGTGGGACGTTGGGCACGCCCACCTTCGTGGCGCCCTCGAGCAGGAACTCGAAACCATCGGCTGGCGCGCCTGTGAGGTGCATCTTCATAACAACTTCGGCCGGACCGACGACCATTTCCCGCTCCTGAGAGGGGAGATAGACATTCCGGCGCTCCTTGCCCGCATGCTGCGCCGCAGGTTCGACGGGATTCTCACGCTTGAGTTCGAGGAGGTCGCGTCCGCGCGGGAAGTTGAAGAGAGCATGGATCTTGTCAGACGGGTTTTGTCAGGCGGGTGATCATGGTGACGGAGGGGTAGGTCGCCTGAAGACGGCCATCTGCATCGACAGCGGCGGGACCAAGACCATCTGCCTTGTGGCCCGCGCCGACGGCACCCTGCTGGGGGCGGGGGTTGGCGGCCCGGGCAACGAGCTCCATTTGCGCCCGGGCGAGGCCTCCGAGGCCCTGGCGGAGGCGCTCCGCCAGGCCCTTGCCCCGCTCGGCGGCCATGCGGCTGCGGACGCCGTCTACGCAAGCGCCCCAGGTCTTCCGCGCGGCGCGCTCGAAGCGGCCCTTGCGGGCAGGGTTGACTGCGACGCGGTGTCTTGCGAGGGGGACGATCTCGCGGCGTTTCGCGGTGCCCTCGCGTCGGACCGTGGCGTCGTCGTCGCTGCAGGCACCGGATCCTTTGCGGTCGCCTGCGACGGTCGCGGAAGGTTGGCGACAGCCGGCGGGTGGGGACCCCTCCTCGGCGACGAGGGCAGCGCCCACGACATAGGGCTTTCAGCCCTGCGCGCGGTGGTCAGGGCCGAGGACGGACGGGAGGCGCCGACCGCACTTTCCGGCCTCGTCCGTGAGGCCCTGGGATACGTGCAGGCGCGCGATCTCCGCGACATCGTCTACCGGCAGGGCCTGTCGCGGCGCAGAATAGGGGGGCTTGCCGTGCTTGTGAGCGCCGCGGCGTCCAGGGGAGACGCCGTTGCCTCCAGGATCCTGGACGACGCAGGCCGGAGTCTTGCGTCGCTCGGCCTTGCGGCGGCAGGGCAGCTTGAGATGACGGGCGAGGAGTTCACGTACACGGCGACCGGCGGGGTCGTGAGGGCAGGTGAGCTTGTATTGAGGGCGTTCCGGGACGCCATGGGCGCCGGGGCACCGCGTGCGACCTATGTCCCTTGCCGTTACGAGCCGGTTATCGGGGCGGTGATCCTCGCTTTCGAACGAGCGGGGGTGTTGCTGAACGAGCGCGCCCTGGAAAGGCTTGGTTCCGAGTGGGCGCGCTGGCGAGGGAACAATTGCTGAAAGCGGGGTTGGAATGGCATGCTCGTAGAACGCTACTTCCACAAACTCAGAGAAGTCCTGGACAAGATCGAGGCAACCCAGATCGAGAACATCCGGTGCGCCGCAGAGATGATCGTCGAATCCGCGAAGTCCGGCGGGTGCGTGCACCTTCTCGATACCGGCCACATGCTGGCACACGAGGCCGTGGGACGGGCGGGCGGTCTCATGATGATGACGCCCGTCCATTTCAACGTCGAGGTCGCAAACCCCGCCCGCCCTCGCGGGCTCCCGGCGAAACCGAGGATCTTCGCCGACGAGATCCAGGGCCTTTCCGACTACGTCCTGAGCTCATCGAGCATCTATCCCGGGGATGTCCTCATTGTGGGGTCGGTGTCAGGGAAAAACGCGCTCCCTGTGGACGTCGCCCTGAAAGCACAGGCGACGGGCGTGAAAGTGGTGGCCATAACGTCGGTTGAGTATTCGAAAGCCCTGCCTTCACGCCACCCGAGCGGGAAGAGGCTTTACGAGGTTGCAGACGTGGTCATCGACAACTGCGGCGCGGTGGGCGATGCGGCGGTGGATGTCCCAGGACTTGATGTCAGCATCTGCCCGACATCGGGCATCGCGGCGGCCCACATAATCTGGGCCCTAACGGCAGAGATCGTCGAGAGGCTGATGGCTTGCGGCATCAAGCCCAGCATCTACAAGAGCAACCACGCGGCCGGCGCCTCGCGGCACAACGCCGATGCGCGGGCGACCTTCTTGAAGACAGGTTTCTAGCAGGCGACCTCGCCCTCTTGGGGGGGGCACTGCTCGCGCGTTTTTCGCACGCTCGTGGCGTGCCCCCGGGCGCAAGACGGCTTTCTGACTACTCGTACGCAAGGTGATGGACAATGTCTGGGATGGCCTCGTGCTCTGTGGAAAACGAATTCATCCGGATATCGCTCGACCCCGCAACCGGCACCGTCCGTGAACTCCTCAACAAGCGCACCGGGGATAACTACGTGAAGAAAGCCGACGTCGGGCAAAGGGTGCCGTTTGTCCTGACATATCTGGACTGCGATACAAGAAAGAGAACGCTCGTGCCTGTCCATGCCGCGTCCTTCGGAGTGGACAGGGACGGGTGCGACGGGCGGCGCGAGGAGCGGGACCACGGGCACGGGTCGGCCTGGCCGCGTCAGGTGCTCACTGTCGGTTTCGACTCGCTCGTTGATTGGGCTGGCACGGCGTGGCCGATTGCAGTCGACATGTCCGTTGAACTCGGCCCGGGCGACGAGGAGGCGCTCTGGCGTCTACGTGTGGCGAACCGGGCTGCGAACCTGAAAATCTTCGAGGTCCTCTTCCCATGCATAACCGGGGTCTGGATCGGCAGGTCCCACGAGGATGACTGGATAGTGTACCCACACCACGCCGGGGAGAAGACCGAAAACCCGATCAGGGAATATGCGTCCGCGAGGTATCTCGGGTTCTCCCGGGCGGAGGTTAGGGTGGAGGACAGGGTGTTCTCCCGGGAGATAAACTACTGCGGGCTTGCATCCATGATGTGGATGGACTACTACGATGCGTCCGGAGGGCTCTACCTCGCCTCATACGACGATGAGCACCTCCTCACCGGTGTGAGGGTCGAGACAGGCGGGCCGGAGGACCCCTGGATAGGTTTCTCCTTCAGGAAGTACGCAGCCATCCCGCCTGGCGCAACCTGGCATTCCAGGCCTTATGCGGTGGCGATGCATCAGGGCGACTGGCACTGGGGGGCGAGGAGATACCGTTCCTGGTTTGAGAAGGGAAGGTCGTACGTAGACCAGCCTGAGGACCTCAAGGAGCAGTCGGCGCTGTGTCCGAGGTATGATTTTCGTCGTGACGACCAGGTGCTGCACACGTTCACCGAGATCCCCGACATGTACGAGAAGGCAAAGCACGAGGGGATCACCCACCTCTTCATCTCGGGCTGGAATCGGCGCGGCTTCGACAACCACTATCCCGAGTACTTCCCAGACATGGAGCTGGGCAGTCCACTGGACCTCGAGCGCGGGGTGCGCTATGTCAACGAGCATGGCGGGATGGTGACCTTCTACATCAATGCGCGCATATTCGACATCCTCTCCGACTACTTCCCCACGCTTGGGATCTCATGGGCGCTCAAGGACGAGAACGGCAGCTGGGTCAAGGAGACATACCACCCCCGCAGCTTCTCGGTATGCTGCCCGGCGTGCGAGGAGTGGCAAAAGCGCGTGGTCGATTACGCCACGTGCATGGTCAGGTGGTACGGCGCGCGCGGTATATACCTTGACCAGCTCGGATCGGCGACTCCCTACCCGTGCTACGACCCGCAACATAATCACGCGCACCACGCCACATTCAACCAGGGCTATCTCGAGATGCTGAGGAAGGTTCTTGCCGCGATCAGGTCGGAGAGGTCCGATGCCTTCATAATGATAGAGAACTGCGGCGACATATACGGACAGTATGTCTTTGCGAACCTGACGTGGAACGGCGAGCCGTACGACGAGTTCTTCAACGTCTATAAGTACACGTTCCCCGGATACGTCCAGGTAAACATGGTGAACCCCAGGCGGATTCCTGTGAGGGACGAGCGACACATGTGGTTCTACAGGGACGTCGAGCGGGCGCTCCTCATCGGCAGCATACTCTGGGCAGAGCTTGGGGAGAGGTTCGGCCCGGAGGACGGTGATCTCCGGGAGTACCTGCGACGCGTGCTGAGGGTTCGAGAGGCATGCGCACGCGACTTCTCCATGCTGACGTTCGTGGACGACGAGGGAATAAGGTTCGACCCGCGCATACGGGCCACCCATTGGGAGGGGCAGCGCGACGGGCGCAGGGTGGACCTGGTCGTGACGGCGAGGGGGGTTACGGTCACCGGGGATGGCCCTGTCCCGGCGGTCCGCGACAATCTCGCGGTGGCCGTGGCCGTGCCTCCTGAGCGCGTGGAAAGGGTCGAGGCGATTGCCCTTGGCGGCAGGTTCGAGGTCTGGGCGTTCTCGGCCGGCAAGAACGGTATGGAGGTAGCCGTGCCCGGCACAGCGCTCGGGGCAATCAGGATCGTCAGCCGTCCTACTGGCGCATGACGGCCGCGAAATACCAAATGTCAGAGGCCCCGCCGCGCAAGCACTGGCAACCCGGAACGCGCTCACAAGCTGGTGCAAACAAATGAATCCTCACTTCCGCACCGAGACCGGGGACGACCTGAACGGACGCCTAATACCCCTCCCTCGAGTCCGCCCGGCGGAGCGCCTCGCTGACGGCGCCGTAGATGGAGTACGCGTCCTCGTACACCTGGCGCAGCGACTCATCCGGCTCTACGCGGCGGGCGATACGCAGGGTTCGCGCGAGCGCGTCGTCGACGTCCCGGTACAGCCCGCACCCGATGCCGGCGAGCAGAGCGGCCCCGAGCGCCGAGGCCTCTGTCACCTGCGGCACCTCGACGGGGAGGTCGAGCACGCTCGCTTTGATCGCAAGCCACAGGTCGTTCCTGGCCCCGCCGCCCGTGGCGATGACGCTTGACACCGGCTGGCCGACGGCCGCCTCCATGGCCTTGATGGCAGTCTTGAGCTCGAAGCTGAGGCCCTCGAAGACGGCCCGCGCAAAGTCGGCCCGCGTCGCGCTGGGCCGCAGGCGCGCAAAGGCGCCGGTGGCGCGCTCGTCGCGGGTCGGCGGCCCGCTGCCGAGAAGGCGTGGCACGAACACGACCCCGCCCGCGCCAGGGCTCGATCTGCGAGCCAGATCCACCACGTGCTCGTAGGACCGGTTCTCCGTGCAGAACTCCCGAATGAACCACTCCACCGCGCCTCCCGACGCGAGGAGGCCCCCCATGGCGTAATGCATGTCTGGGACCACGTGGTGGCCGAAGGAGAAACCGTTTTTGCAGACGGCCTTCAGCACCGAGGCGTCCCGGCAGGACGCTAGTATGCTCTCGGCGGTCCCGCACGAGTCGAGGACGACCCCGGGCCTCGTGGCGCCCACAGCCAGCGCACCGCAGACGTGGTCGTGGCCGCCCGCGAACACCGGCACGCCAACGGCGATGCCCGTGGCCTGCGCGGCCTCGCGCGTGATGTGCCCCACGAGGGTCCCGCTGGGGACGGCCCGCGGCAGTATCCGTGCCGGGATCCCCGCCGCTGCTGCAAGCTCGCGGGACCAGTCCAGCCTGGTCTGGTCGAAGAGGAGGGTCCTCGAGGCCTGCGAGAAGTCAACGGCATAGTCCGCGGGGCGGCTGCCGCCGCCAGCGATGCCGCTGCCACTACGCCTACCACTGCCGCAGCCGCCACCACTGGTGCCGCCGTTGCTGCTACCGCCATCGCTACCACTATCGCTACCACTACGACTGCCGCCGCAGTCACCGCCGCTGCCGCAGCCACCGCCGGTCAGCCTGAACGCTACGAAACTGGACACCGGCAGCCAGGCGTCTATGGCGTCCCGGAGCCCATCCACGTTCTCGAAGAGCCACAGGATCTTCAGCGCCGAGTATATGGACTTGACCGAGAGCCCGGTGATCGCCCTCGTTCGCTCCTGGCCTATCTCCCTGGCCCACCACTCGGCCTGCGGCGCCGTGCGCGGGTCGAACCACGCGATTATCGGGTAAAGCGGACGCCCTTCGCGGTCGAGCGCGACGCCCGACTCGCCCACGCTCGCTACTGCGACGCCGGCTATCTCAGGCACACCATCAGTCTCAGTCTCAGTCTCAGTCTCAGTCTCAGGCACACGTCCGCGCGAACTCCCGGGGACGACCTTCAGGCCTGAGCCGCGGACCCCCCTCATCGGTCGTTCATTCAGCATATCGACTGCAGCGCGCACAACCCTGGCGACCGTCTCCCAGATGGCATCAGGGTCCCACACCACCCGGCCAGGCCCGTCCGGCCGCGATGGCGTGTCGGCGACGCACCTCGCCGCCTCGACCCCCGCATCGTCGAACACCACCGCCTTTATATGCGTTGTCCCGACGTCTATCCCCAGAAGATAGGGCTTGCTGTTCCTGGACACAGCCATTACATAGACCTCCCTGGGCTCACCTGGAGTCGGTGCTCGCTGAGTTCCGCGTAGACCCGCGGTTCACCCGACTGTAAACATTCTAGCCCAACCACAGCAATTGCACCAGAGCGACACAGGGGTGAACAATAGCCGATCAATCAATGCTAAGTGTGGGTTCAGAAACCACCGCCACTTTTCCAGGTTGTCGGTGTTGCCCTCCGGGGACGGCGCGTGCGGTGAGATGCGTTCGAATTTGGCGCG
>JASEJE010000009.1:70157-83413 GCA_030024085.1 Bacillota bacterium
GCTGACAGTTGACGTACGTCACGGGTTTTTCGCTGAGCGTTCCCCACGTCATCATTGAGGGCTATCGGGTGACGTACATCACCGGTCACGGCCCTACCCGTTCCCGACATCACACGTGCCAGGGGACGCGTGACCTACGTCACTCGTCAGGCTCTTCCCATTCCGCACGTCACGCATCAGGAGCCAATCGGTGACGTGCGTCATCGTTCCCGCCTTATCCGTTCCCTCCGTCACGGGTTCTCCACGAAGAGTTCCATACGTCACCCGTCGAAGCGGGACGGGTGACGTACATCACGGGTTCTTCCTCAACCGTTCCGCACGTCATCGTTGAGAGCCGTCCAGTGATGCACATCACGGGTCCGAGCCTTACCCGTTCTCCGCGTCACGCGTCGAATCCAATTGTTGACGCACATCAGTCTTCCCGCCTTACCCGTTCCGTACATCACGGGTCCTCCAGGGAGTGCACGGTCAAGGACCACCAGGGCCAGGAGTCGCCATGCCAGACAAGGCCGCCAGGCCCACGAGGCCGGGTGGCATTTCGTATCTGACAAAGTAGTACTGGGCATCATCAAAGAGGCGAATGCCTGGAGCGCTCCGGACCTTGTGGTGGAAGTTCTCTCCCCGGGAACAGCCGGATGGGATAGAGCCGAGTGATTCAGGGCATACACTATCCCTATGCCCGCGCCTTTCAGGCTGACATAGAGAAGAGGCCGCAGGTCGCTGGTTTCCTTTCGTTTTCTCAGCCGACAGCCCGCACCGCCCTTATCCCGGGGGGAGGGGATTCTGGCAGAGCCTGACTACGGCTGCCACCGCCATCTCTGCAACGACCCTGTCGCGATGTAGCAGGCCCTGCAACTCATCGAAGGCCTTGGGACGCAGGCTCGGGACGTACCCTCCCTGCAGCGCGATCTCGGCAACGATGTCGTCCCAGGTCATTCGAATTCCACCGACTCGGCCAGGGGCGCGATCTCGTTGGGATCGATGCCGAGCTTTTTCATGGCCTCCGAAAAGCCAACTTTCCGTGCAGCGGCGTCGAGCCTTCCTGTCGTGACCCTCCTCGCAAAGATGCCGGGTAGTTGAAGCGGTGGGATTTTTTCGCCCCAAAGAAGGAATCCGCCGGCGGACGGAGAACAGGTAACATAGCGCAAACGTTTACGTTGCACTGTCGGACTCGAGAGGCGGGGGTTGTGCCGGGATGGCTCTTGGCAGCAAGCCGAGACGGCCGAAAAGCGTCACGATAACGGAAGTCGCCAGGGCGGCGCGCGTTTCCATCGCCACCGTATCCCGGGTTCTGACCAACAGCCCGGGGGTCGGCGAAGAGACCAGACAGCGCGTCCGCGTGGTCATCGAGGAACTCGGCTATCACCCCAACCTCACTGCGCGAAGCCTCGTGTCGCAGTCTACCAGGACAATCGCCGTCATTAGCATGCAGACGCTCGGCCAGTTGCAGACGCAACCCGCGCTCGGCCAGCTCTTCAGGGGGATCGAGGACGTCCTTGCCCACGAGGGTTACCGATGCACGGTTCTTTCGCGGGACGAGTTCAAACAGAACGTCGCCGGGCTCCGCCTGGTAAAGGGCAGCGGTGTGGACGGCGTCCTTCTGAATGGGGCCAAGGTCAACGATCCTTTCGCGTTCGAGCTTGCCAGCTACGGGTTTCCGTTCGTTACCATCGGCCGGGCGATAGGCCTCGTTAACACGCATTACGTGGACATCGACAACCTTTCCGGGGCTTACGAGGCTGTGCGCGCGCTCATCGGTGCTGGCCACAGGCGCATAGCGCACGTGTGCGGCTCCCAGCAGACCAACCTCGGGATCGAGCGGCTCGAAGGCTACAGGCGCGCGCTCATCGAAGCTGGCCTCGAATACAACGAGAGGCTGGTGATCGAGGCCGGGATGACCCGCAGGGAGGCGTACCGCGCCGTTGGCGAGTTCCTGCGGTCCACGGAGAAACGCCTCTGGCCCACCGGGGTCTTCGTGTTCAACGATTTCTTCGCCGTGCCGGTCATGAGGGCACTCCTGGACTCAGGCATTCGCATTCCCAACGACATGTCGGTGATCGGATTCGACGACGACGATGCGTCCGAGTATCTGAATCCCCCGCTCGCCTCGGTTCGGGCACCCATATACCAGTTAGGTGCCGAAGCGACGAGGATGCTCCTTCCCCTGGTGCGGGGCGAGGAGGTCGCGCGGCCGCAGGTGCTGCTGCCGACGGAGGTCGTGTTGCGCGCGTCCGTCGGGCCGCCGGCGTCCGGGTGACCGCGCGCGACGCGACCGCTGCGGCGCAGACCTCACCCGCTGCGTTGCACCGGTGACCGGGCTCTGGAGGTGGAGGCCTACCTTGCGGCGTGCAGAGCTGCGCCGCAAGGCCGGACCGTCTCCGCGGGTCGCGCGCGGATGCGTGCCGGCGTGGCTGGGTTGACTTGACATGGGGTTCCGCGAGCAGCAAGGAGTGTAGTGTTCAGATGCGTAAACGCTTACGTTCAGGCCGGGAAGGCCGTGGACCGCATGAGGGAGGTTTGAGTCAGAAAGCGAGGTGGTGCCGGGAAGGTCTGCGGCGATAGTGATGACGATGAGGGAGACGGTGAAGACGGCAGTAACGATGACGGTAGGCGGTGGAGACGGTGGCGACGGCAACAGCGATGACTGTGGGTGCACCCCTGATATTGGGTTGGGGTCTCGTGACTTGGGGTTAGTCCCGATGAGGAGTCCAAACGAGGGAGGAATCGTGAATGAGCAGAAAGTGGGGAAAGGGGCTGCTGGTTCTTGGAGCGATCCTCTTCGGCATGAGCATGGTGATTTCCGCGCCCGTGCTCGGAAAGGAGCAGCTCGTGCTCGAGTTTTGGCACTACTGGGATGGCAACAACGCCAAAGCGGCCGAAACGTTCGCGGCCAGGTACAACCAGTTGCACCCCGACGTAAAAGTGAAGCCGGTATTCGTATCAACGGGGGAGCTACTGCCCAAGATACAGGCGGCGGTGCTTGCGGGAAAGCCCCCGGCGCTGGCCATCGCGGACATTGCGTGGATGGGCCGCCTCCTCCGCTCGGGCGCCCTCGCGCCTCTCGACGCGTATCTGAAAGAGCGAAAAGTAAACGTTGACGACTTCTACCCGTCGCTCCTCGAGTACAGCCAATATAAAGGACAAATGCTTGCGCTCCCGCTTACCACCAACAACCTCGCCCTTTTCTACAACAAGGACCTCTTCCGCGCCGCCGGACTCGACCCCGAGCGCCCGCCGAAGACATGGGATGAACTCGTTGAATACGCAACGCGCATGACAAAGAAGGACGGCAGCGTGTACGGGTTCGAGATGTATTCCCAGGTCGACGAGACGGGCGAAGGGCTTACCTGGAATCTCCAGCCCTATCTGTGGCAGGCCGGCGCGGACTTCCTCACGGACAACTACACGCGTCCGGGTTTCAACAACGAGCGCGGCGAGAAGGCCCTCGAGTTCGTTGTGGACCTTTTCCAGAAGCACAGGGTGGCAGGGCTGGCCAGAAAGGACTCGTTCGGTAAGGGGCAGGCCGCCATGGTGGTCAACGGCCCATGGATGGTAGGCATATGGAAAGACTCGGTGCCGTTCGAGTTCGGCTGCGCGCCCATCCCGTACCCGGAGTGGGGGAAGCCCGCCACCAACATGGGCGGCGAGCAGATCTTCATCTTCAAGGGCGACGAGAAACGCGAGAAGGCGGCAACCGACTTCGTGCTCTGGCTCACCGACACCGCCAACATGATCGAGTGGGACAAGATGACCGGGGCGCTCCCCGTGAGAGCGTCGGTCGCGAAGGATCCAGGTTACAGGCAGTGGTTGCAGGGGGTTGAGCCGAGGCTGCTCGTCTTTGTGGACCAGCAGCGCTACGCTCACGCGAGGCCCCCGATTCCCGAGTATGCAGACTGCTCGCTGGCGTTCGCCAAAGAGATGGAGAAGGCCTACTACGGGCGGCAGAGCGTGAAGGAAGCGCTCGCCAACGCGGAGAAGGCTCTTCTCGCCATTTTGCAGAAGAAGTAACAACAGGGCTGGCGCGGCCTGCGGCCCCCGTCGGCGGTCGGCGGGATTCGGCGGGGGCTGCAGGCGGGTAGGAAAACCGATGGGAAGCGAGCGGTCGTGAAAGAACGAAGGATCAAGGCACGCAACAGGTACCGATGGGATGAGATACGAACCGCCATCATCTGCCTGGCCCCAGCAGCGGCGATCTTCGCAGTCTTCAACGTCGTCCCCACGGTGTGGTCCCTGGTGCTGTCCCTCTCCGACTGGGACTGGCTGGGCACAGCGCGGCGGTTCGTCGGGCTAGCACAGTACGGGGCGCTCCTGCGCTCGCCTGAGTTTTGGAACTCGCTGCGTGTGACGGTCCTGTATACAACCGGGGTCACTGTCCTCGGCCTCGTTGCCGGCCTCACGGTGGCCCTGTGCCTCAGCGGGAACGTGCGCGCCCGCGCCTTCTGGCGCTCGGTCTACTTCACCCCGGCCGTCACCGCCACGGTCGCGGCGGGCGTGGTCTGGGTGTACCTGTTCGACCCGGCCGGCGGCCTCGTGAACCTCTGGCTCCGCCGCATGGGTCTGCCCGGCCCCGCCTGGCTCACCGACCCGTCCTGGGCGCTCGTCGCCATCATCATGGTGTCCGTGTGGAAGCGCCTCGGCCTCAACACCGTGATCTACCTGGCCGGTCTCCAGAGCATCCCGGACGAATACTACGAGGCCGTGTCGGTCGACGGCGGCGGCGTCTGGGCAGGGTTCGCCCACGTGACGTGGCCGCTCCTCGCCCCGACCACGTGGCTTCTCGCCATCATGTCGGTGATCGACTCGTTCCAGGTCTTCGACCTAGTCTACGTGATGACGTCCGGCGGCCCGATGGGGGCGACGGAGGTCATGGGCCTTTACCTCTATCGCCAGGCGTTCAGGCTGTTCCACATGGGATACGCCTCTGCAGTCGGCTGGACCATATTCATATTCGTGTTCCTCGCCACCCTCCTTCAGTGGAGGGTGTCGGGGGCGGGAGGTGCGAGCATCTATGGGGCGTCGACGCGATAACCGCCCACCCGATGGAGTCCGGGGCGGCAGCGGGCTCAATCGGCGGCATGGGCGTTCCTGGCGGAGAGCGCGGCGCGCCCGACAGCGCGCCCTCGGGTCGCTCGCGAGGCAACTCGTCCTTCTCTGTGGGGCGGTCCTCGTGGTGGCGCCTTTCCTGTGGAGCATCACCACGTCGCTCAAGCCAATCCGGGAGACGTTCGCCCCGCCCTATCTCTACCCGGTCCACCTCGAGTGGCGCAACTACGTGGATGCCTGGCAGGCCGCGCCGTTCGCCCGCTACTACTTGAACACTGCCATCATGACCGCGGGAATCGTGGGCGGACAGATCGCGTTTGCGGCCTTATCCGCCTATGCATTCGCAAGGCTCCGCTTCCCCGGCAGGGATCCGCTCTTCCTCGTGTTCCTCGGGACCATGATGGTGCCGTTCTACGTGCTTCTCATCCCGTCCTACCTCATCGTCGAGCGCCTCGGCTGGGTGGACACCTACTGGGCCCTCATCGTGCCGCGCGCCGTGAGCGCGTTCGGCATCTTCCTGATGCGGCAGGCCTTCCTCGCCGTCCCGCGCGAGCTGGACGAGGCCGCCCTCATAGACGGCTGCAGCCGCCTCGGCATCCTGTGGCGGGTGGTTCTGCCGCTCTCGAGACCCGCCGTGGCCACGCTTGGGGTGTTCGCGTTCCTGTTCTCGTGGAACGACTTCCTGTGGCCTATGATCGTCAGCCGGTCGCCGGAGATGTATACCATCCAGGTGGGCCTGCAGGTCTTCATGGGCAAATACGGCACACAGTGGGTAAAGCTTATGGCGGGCGTGGTCACAAGCACCATCCCGGCGCTCTTCCTGTTTTTGCTTGCCCAATCGTACCTCGTCAAGGGGATGGCCACATCGGGGCTGAAAGGGTAGAAGGGGTAGTTGGATGAGCAACCGTCTCGCATGCAACACTGCGGCACCAGACCGGGCGCCCGCCTGGGCACCGGATCGAACACGGGATCAGGCACCTAATCATGCACCGGACTGGGTGAAGGACTCCATTATCTATGAGATTCTCCCTGAGCGCTTCTGCAACGGCGACCCGACCAACGACCCTGAGCAGGCGTCTTGCTGGACCGGCCGCCCGAGCCGCAGGAACTTCTTCGGCGGCGACCTTCGGGGGATCATCGACCGCATGGACTACCTGGACGACCTCGGCGTCACCTGCCTCTACCTGACGCCGGTGTTCGCCGCCCCGTCCAACCACAAATATGACACGACCGACCACTTCCGCGTGGACCCTGCCTTCGGGACCGACGCCGTCCTGGCGGACCTTGCCCGCCGCCTGCACGCCTGCGGGATGCGGCTCATTCTCGACGCGGTGTTCGCCCACGTCGGGGACGGGCACCCAGCCTTCCAGGACGTCCTCGCGAGGGGCGAGGCGTCGCCCTACAGGCGCTGGTTCAAGATCGACGGCTCTCCGGTGAGGTGCAGGCCCCGGCCCAATTACCGCGCCTGCGGCGGGCTTGCCTCCATGCCTAAGCTCAACACGGACGATCCTGAGGTGCAAGACCTTCTTCGCCGCGTCGGAGTGCACTGGATCAGGGTCGCCGATATCGACGGCTGGCGGTTGGACATGCCCTGGGAGATTTCCCACGCCTTCTGGCGGTCCTTTCGGACGGCGGTGAAGCATGCCAAAGCCGAGGCGTTCCTGTTCGGCGAACTCTGGGGGGATGCTGCGCCGTGGCTGCGCGGGGACCAGTTCGACTCAGCGATGAACTACCGCTGGCGCGAGATCGTCTTGCGGTTCCTCGTCACGCAGTGCATCGACGCCCGGACCTTCGTGCGCGAGCTTTATTCGCTGCGCCGGGCCTATGGGCCGGCAAGCGAAACCATGGTGAACCTCCTTGGGAGCCATGACACGCCGCGCCTCCTCACCCTGTGCAGGGGGCGGGTGGGGAAGGCCGTGCAAGCCCTGGCCTTCCTGCTCACCGACGTCGGGGTGCCGATGATCTACTATGGTGACGAGATCGGCATGACGGGAGCCAACGACCCCGGGTGCCGCGGCGCCATGCCTTGGTCGCGCGAAAAGTGGAACATGCAGCTTTACGAATCGTGCCGGGCGCTCATCCGTGCGAGGCACCGCCACCCAGCCCTCCGGAGAGGGAGCTTTCGTCTTCTGGTTGCTCACGACCGCCTGCTCGTGTTCTTGCGCCGGTTCGAGGGGGATGCCGCGCTGGTCGCCCTGAACGCAGGATTTCAGCAGGAGAAGCTTGAAGTGGACCTGCCCGAGACGATGCGCTCCCGCTCTCTCGAAACCTGGCACAGCCCGATTTCCGGGTGCGAGTGCCGCATTGACGCCGGTCGCGCCCACCTCACCCTGCCCCCCTCAGGGACGTGCCTCATCCTTCCCGCATAGTGGGTAGGTCTGGAAGGAAGAAGGGGCGCCGCGTCGAAGACCGTCCCTGGACGTCCGAGGAACCGATGAACACGGGCTGGACGGGAAGGACGGGATCGAATGGGCGCGAACGAGAGAGCCTCCGGACCCTGCGGCGACGGGCCGGCGGAGTCGGTGGAGGTGGAGGTGGAGGGCATCGAGGCAGGGGGCGTCGATGCGAGGGACATCGAGGTGAGGGGCATCGAGAAGCTCCGTGTTGCCCGCTACGAGTTCGTTATTGAAGCTGTGGACAATCTCTCTCTGCCTCCCTACAAGGGATCCACTTTTCGGGGCGGTTTCGGGACGGCTTTCAGGAACATCGCATGCTCAACCCGCAGGGCCGACTGCCGCGACTGCATGCTGAAACGCGCCTGTCCATACGCATATGTTTTCGAGACCGCGCCGCCAGACGGATCGGAGGCGCTGACCAAGTTCGAGCACGTGCCTCATCCGTCTATGAGATCCACTTTCCCGGAGCCACGAGGCTGGGGGAAAGGGGGTCCTATGTGCGGAATTCGACTTGGGAAGTATTCCCATACACCACCTGGCCAGCAATCTACCATATGCTGGCAGCACAGAACACGTTTGCGGAATCCCTGCGTGCGGGGTTCGCTATATTGACTCCAACGGAGAGCGGTGCTATGCTGGCCCTGCTATTCGGTGATGAGGCCCGCCTCAAATTCCCGCACGTTTGGAACGTTCTCTGTGCGGTCTGGATGCAACCCCCACTTCTAAGAGTCGGAAACGCAGTCCGCGCCTACTTGATCGAGCCCGCGGTCAGGCCGCGGATCAGGTGCTTCTGAATCATCAAGGCGAACAGGACCAGGGGGAGAGCCGTGACGACTCCGGCCGCGCTCATGACGCCCCAGCTCACCGCCTTTTCGCTGACGAACGAGTTGACGAGGACCGGCAGAGTGCGAGTGTTCGTCCCGGTCAGCACGAGCGCGTAGAGGAACTCGTTCCAGACGACGAGAGCAGTCAAGACGGAGGTGGCGGCGATTCCAGGAGCCGTCAGCGGAAGTATCACCCGGCACATCGCGTAGGTGCGCGAGCTACCGTCGACCATGGCGGCTTCCTCAAGCTCGGGCGGGATCTCGTCGAAGAAGCCCCGCATCATCCATATGACAAACGGGATGCTGAAGAAGGCGCCCACCACGATCATCACCGTGTACGTATCGAGCAAGCGGAACATCCGAGCTAGCAGGAAGATTGGAAGGACCATGACGATGGGCGGGAGCATCCGTATGGTCAGCACACCGATGGAGATCGCGTCTTTATGCCTCATCTTGAATCTGGAGATCCCGTAAGCGGTGGGGATACCGAGCGCTAGCGACAGCAACGTCGAGGAGAGTGTGATGACGGTGCTGTTGACGAGCGCTTTCAGGAATGATGAGTTGTGAAAGAATTGGTAGTAGTTGGCCAGCGTCACCTCGGACCCTAGCCACACGGGGGGAACGGCGAACTGGTCCTGTTCGGGCTTGAACGAGGACAGCACTACCCAAAGCAAGGGGTATAGAGTCCAGACAAGCGCTATGGCGATCACGATGAAGGCCAGCGATGATCCCAGTAACCGCGTTTTGCGCACAGATTTGGTCATCCCATTGTACCCCCTCAGCCATCCGTCACTCACTCTGACCGCCGCTCAGCCTAAGGGTAAACACGGTCAATATGAGGGCCACAAAGAGCGTCAAGAGCCCGATGGCTGCGGATAGACCCATTTGGTAGGACTGAAAGGCCATGCGATACCCGCAGAAGGAGAGCACCTCGGATGACGACCCCGGGCCGCCTCCGGTCATGATGAACACCGTGTCGAACACTCGGAGGGACGTCATCGTGCGAATGACTATGGCGACGAGGATCGCGGGGCGGAGGAGCGGCAGGGTGATGTGGAGGAACTGCTGCACCGGGCCTGCGCCATCTACCAGCGCCGCCTCGTAAGGCTCGTGCGGAAGGGCCTTCAGGCCAGCCAGGAGCACGAGCACGACGAAGGGGGTATACTGCCAGGCGTCCACGAGGATGAGCATGGGCATGACGAGGTCGGCATTGGCGAGCAGCGGCGGGTCCACGAGAAACCTCAGGTGGAGGGCGGAGAAGAGATACGGGAGAGGTCCGAAATCGTTGTTCAGCAGGAAACGCCAGGTGAAGCCGACGACAACCGGCGCGATGATAAACGGGATAAGGATTATCGAACGCACGATGCCGGCCCCGGGGAAGTCGCGATTCAGGGCCAAGGCCACCACCATGCCGAAGACGAGTTCGATGGCGACCGAGCCGGCGACAAACCACAGAGTGCGCACCAGGGTCTCCCAGGTAAATGGATCCCGGAGAAGCGCCAGGAAGTTGCTCAGGCCCGTCCAGCGGATGCCCAGGTCCGGGCGGAGAAGGTTCCACTGTGTGAGGGCTATTGCGGTAGTGTATAGGAGGGGTACGGCAAAAAGGATCGCTAGGTAGCCCAGCCCCGGTGTCAGGAAGAGCATCTTCTCTTTCAATGCCCTCGATTGGAGTCTGCCTGAAATGCGCAACTTCCTTGCCCCCCTACGTGGTTGCCCTCCTCAGCCAAGCGTTGGCGCCCGAGAAGGGGCCCGAAATCTCGGGATGCGTTCGTCAGCGCCCGGAGGATTTCGAGCCCCTGGCGGTATGCTACTTATAGTACCCTCCAGCGCGCATCAACTCGGTCACCCCGTTTGCCGCTTCATCCAGGACCTTCTTGGCGTCCGCGTTGGCGTCTGTCATGAATGTGGCGACGGCCGGGACCAGGTACTGGTTGACGAGCGCCGAGCCCTCGGGAATAAGTGGAACCATCGGTGTAGGTATGCCTTGCTCCATGGCTTCCTTGAAGGCTTTCAGCCAGGGGAACTTGGCCTGTAGCTTTGGATCTCCGAGAGAACTATAGCGGGCGGGGATGTTGCCGTGCACAGCCGCCCGAACCTCGGCATCCTTGCTTGTTACGTACTTAACCCACTCCTTGGCCGCGTCCTTGTCCTTGGCGCTCTGGGCGATGGCGAACCCCCAGGAGATGTAGAGCATCGGGAGCTTCTTGCCGAGGTTCTCGTCCGGACGCGGGAACCCCACGAACGAGGCCTTCCCCACAATCTTGGATTTGGCGGGATCGTCGGCGTAGAGGAGTGAGGTCGTCCACAACTCGGCCATCGCGCTGCGGCCCATAGTAAACTCAGTCACGGCTTCCTGGAAGTCGTAGTTCTTCGCGGCGGGGTTGGCGTACTTGAACATCTCCCTGGCTTCCTTGAGCGCCTGCACGCCGGCAGGGCTGTTGAAGGCGGGGCGCATGTTGCTGTCGAGGAGCTGCCCTCCATGAGCCCACAAGCGGTTCATGAAATGAGTCGCCAGGAAGATGCTGCGCCTACCCATGAGGGTGACACCGTAGAGCTTTGGGGGACGGTTGAAGAACTCCGCGATATCCTGGTACTGCTTGAGCGTCCGCGGCGGCTGCAGCTCGTAGCCGTATTTCTTTTTGAAAGCCGCCTTCTCATCGGGATCGTCGAAGAGATCCTTGCGGTAGACAATGCCGCCGAGCTCGTTCATATACGGGATTATGTACAGTTTCCCCTTCTGGTAGGCGTTCTCTATTCCAGGAATGTCGGACACGTTTATCGAGTCGGAAAGGTCGTCGAGCGGCGCGATGTAACCCGCGTTGGCAAAGGCGGGGTACCACAGGCCAGAGATGTACACCACATCGTAGTTGCCCACGTTTCCCGTAAAATTGAGAGTCAGCTGGTCAAAGTAGTTGGCGTAAGGGATCTGGGTAAGCTCGAGGTCGATTCCAGACTGCTTCTCGAAAGCGTCCATCTCTGTCTTCCAGGCTTCCGTATGAGTCCCGTACTCGCTTACCAGGGTAACCTTGGTTGTGGCGGTCGCAGGGATTACCGTCAGGGTGAGCATTAGCAATACCGCAACGGCAAGGGCGACCAGCGTCAGCCGTGATCTTATGGCGGAGGGCGATTTCACAGTCATTCCTCCTTGCATTGGGCCTTCTAGCGAACTGAGCCGCTTTCATACATCCTCACTACAGCTTCCAAGGAGATTTCGATGGAGTTTTGAACCCCGCGCTCGATCACCTCCCTATCAATGGGTGGCACTGATAAGTCGATCGCGTCGTGCTGCGATTGGAGAGCCCTATTCGCGTAACAGGTTCCGATCAGTCCGGAGCGGACCCCCCTCAAGGCGGCTACTACGAAAAGAGTCGCCCCCTCCATCTCCATGGACGTGACACGCTTTCTCGCCCAGGCCTGGAAGTACTCGGGGGAACGGTTGTAGAAACAGGAATGAGTCCAGTTGATTCCCACGTGTACAGGAAGTGAGAGCTCGCGAGCGGAGCTGACCAGAGCTTGGACCACGTCGGGCGAGGCGACGGCGGGATAGTTCTGCGAGACATAGTAGTGTGACGCGCCGTCATCGCGGATGCATGCGAAAGCGATGATGACATCGCCTTCATGCACCTCGGGCTGAAGGCCGGCCATGCTCCCGACGCGGATCAGCAGCTTCGCGCCGACGTTTATCAGTTCCTCGTAGGCGATTGCCGCGGAGGGCCCGCCCATGCCCGTCGACACGACTGAGACGGGCCACCCTTTATAGGCGCCGGTATACGTAATCATTCCTCGGTTCTCCGCCTTCTTCTCGGCGCCATCCAGCATGGCGACAATCTTCTGAACGCGCCCCTGATCGCCGGGCACCAGCACGGCAGGGGCGACATCCCCTGGTTTGCAGCGGATATGATACTGCTCCCGGCCTTCAAGGCCGGTTGGGAGGCGGAAATCAACCATTTCCAAGTATGAATTCACTCGTCCGCACCTCGACGTCTCATATTTTCCGGCGGATTACGACGCACCGGTAACGCGCCGACTCTATGTAGTCCCGGGAATAGATGACGGGCTTGCCCTGGCCAGAGTAGTGCACCTCCTTGAGCAGCAGAAGCGGATGACCCGACCGGACGCCGAGCAGGCCGCTTACCGGATCGGGGGCTGCGACCGCCTCCACATCGGAAACGGCATACTTGACATGGACCTTGTGACGCTCCAAGACGTCAAACAGGCAGAGGTTTCTCTCTGACGCCTCTTTCAGGCGAGCACAAAACAGAGAGGGATCTGGGAACAGACGGGCCGGGACGAAGCTGTCGCCCAGGATGATTGGCACGTCCTCGCTCAGGTACAGTTGCCGCGCGTAGACAACCTGGGCCGTATCGCCTTCGAGTCCAAGGGCTCCGCGGACCTCGTCGCTCACGTCATGGATCACGGCGATGCTGGTCGAGACAATCCTGGGTTCCTGCCCGGCCGCACGAATAATATTGGGGATGCCTCGAAGGACCTCGAGACCTCCGACCACCGGTCCGTGATTTACCACGGTGAACGTGCCGACCCCCTGGCGCCTGAACAACAGGCCCTCCTTCTCCAGGGTCCTGATGGCCTCACGGATGGTGGACCTCCCCGCTCCCGTCTCCTCGCAGAGTTGCACCTCGCTGGGCAGGCGCTGGTTTGGGCCGAGGCTCCGAATGAGGGTGCGCAGATGCTCCTCTACCTCGTCCGTCACAGAGACCCGTTGACGCATACGCTCCTCCATTCCGTGATCGCTTGATGACCCCGATCACGTAATAGTGTGGCACATCAGTCACCTGACATCAGACTACCACACGCACGCAATTGTGTCAACACGTGGCTGAAGGTCCTCCTCGGCTTTCGATATAGGCTTCCAGTTATCTGCCATCCACTGACCAGACCCAATCCCCTGGCGTTGCCGTCAGGATCTACCACGAATTGGACATCCCCTCCATGAACGCTCTGCCGGAGATCCTCTTCGCCAACTGCGCCGCTA
>JASEJE010000009.1:83418-105547 GCA_030024085.1 Bacillota bacterium
AATTGGACATCCCCTCCATGAACGCTCTGCCGGAGATCCTCTTCGCCAACTGCGCCGCTATGGAACTTCTCGGCTTCAATGCCCAGGTGCTCGAGGATGGCATCTGCAATACGGGCCACCACAGCCGCAAGGCGGGCAAGAAGAAGCCGACCCCATTCTCTCCGCAGACAGTAGCAAGTGTCCTGGCAAGGTTCTCTATCGAGGAGGCCCAAGCGCTTCTTGATACCCTCATCTCCCTCATCGCACGAGGTCATCGTATTCTCAAGGTTCATACGGCATCTTCGACGTCACCGAGCTCGGCGTTCTATCCGGGATGAGGTTTAAGGCATCCCGGGAAGACCGCGAGTCTGCCGCACGCATCCTGGAGCGTTACGGAATAGACCCTTCTCCATGAGCCTGTAACGCGCAAGGTCAGCAAAGAGACCCCTCGTGTAAGCGCCGCCACTTATGCGGCGCTATCGGTGCGTACCGTCGTCGCCTACATGTGGCTCATTCCCGTCATCCTCAGCCACTGTATGCTCCCGCCCTACCTCAATAGCGCCAACACGCTCACCACTCAAGAGCCAAAGAAGTAATTGTACGACTTTTGCCCTGTCATCTGCTGCCAGTGGAAACTCCCAGTTAGCCCCCAATTCCCTTATGCTAGCAGCCTATATCAAGAGCCCAGTGAAATCTCAACGACGTGAGGTGGGTCGCCCGGGAGGGGACGTTTGAGTCGTTGTCAAAACTTTCGCTCACGGTTGTGGGCGATTCAGCGCGAAGAGCGCTAGGCGTTTGAAGCTGAGATCGATGCGTTGGCCATCGAGTTCAGACGCTTTACGTCTGAAAACGACATGGCTCGGCGGTTGATGAGTCTACCGGATGTTGGTCGGATGGTGGCTGCGGCGATCGTGGCGTACATCGGGGATCCTAGCCGATTCAAGAAAGCGAAGCAGGTTGTGCGGCATGCTGGTCTGGACGCATCGGTCCACCAGTCTGGGGAGGAGCACTGGCAAGGGAGGATCAGCAAGAACGGACCTGCGCTTCTACGCAAGCTCCTTGTGCAGGCGGCTCACCAAATTGTCCGGTGTAACCAAGGTCCCTTGGCCGAGTTTTACCGACGCAAGGTGAAGGAAATCGGGCACTGGCGGACGATCATCGCCTTGCTGCGAAGACTCTTGATTGCTGCATGGCGCTTGATGCAAACGGACTGCTTGGCGAACGAGCTCGAGGATGAGAAGGCGCGAAAGGGTTACGAGCGTACCCTGCGAGAGATCAAGCGTGACATTGCGAAGGCCGATGAGCGACCCGGCACAGGGGGCTCTCCTGTCCGGTCACCGCTAGGAACCGCACGTAACGGTGACGTGGATGACCGGGTGCTCGAGACGCCAAGTGCATTGGAGGATACATCACAACAGGGGCGATGGCGACGCCCTTGCCCGTGACCCCCTCTTGCTGGAGAGCGCGCAACCCGAGGCCGGGGTTCTCGCCCTCTTCGAGAATGGCCTCTGGATCGAACCCGGAGGGTCTCCTCCACGGCGCCATCGGCCACATAGTCAGGGAATCGAAGTTGGCTTCCTCGAGGAAGAGCGGCCCCTTGTCACGGAGGTTCAACGCGCGGAGATTGGCTCCAGCCAGCTCGATGCCGGCGAAGTCACCGGGATTGGGGGAGGGAGGTCAGCCTCCTCAGGCCGTGCTCCTCAGGCCATGCCGTGCGGCATGAAAAGAAGAGCCCTCGCACCATACCCGCGATACCAGACGATGCCGGCCGCGCCGAGCAGGGCTGACACGATGAGCGCGACGCAGACGCCCATCCTCTTGACTTTCACGGGTGCATTCCCCCTCGCTCCGTGGGTCGTCCCCTAGAACCGGACGATGCACCATCTCTCCTTTCGTGCAGCGTCAGCGCCGCCCTGGCCGAGGGACGGCGCGGATCGCCTGTCACGTCGGGCCCCGGCCGCGATGATCCGGGACGAACCGAGGGTGAGCCCCCTGCAAATACCCCTGCACGGCTCGGACGACCTCCCTACCCGACGCGAGCCTGTGGACCAGGGGCCGGCCATCGACACAGACCCCCCGGGTCAGGCCGTATGCCGCGGCGGTGGTCCGCTCGTCCGTGTTCACCAGGCAGACCTCGACGCCCAGCCGCCTGAGCCCGCGCATGGCGCCGTCGATCATCCAGCCGGACCAGGGACACTGGCTGCTGTAGAGGATCTCCACCACGTGCCGGCCGCCTTCGCCCTTCACGCCTTCTCGTGCGCCAGGGCACATGAGGGACGGCAGAGGCGACCGTCGCCGTTCCGCCGCTGGTTCGAGGTAGAGGAGCACCCGGGATCCGTCCCTATCCACCTCAGTGAAGCCGAACCTGCGAAAGAACTCCACGGGCATGTATCGGAAGTACCCGAACCACCTGTCTCTCTCGTAACCGAGCACGGCAATGCCATTGGTGCTTGCTTGTGCGACTGCGTACTCAAGCAGCGCCCTTCCCACGCCGGTGCCCCAGTATCGCGGGAGGACCCACAGGCAGTTAATGAACAGGGAGCCGCTTCCTGCGACGGGCTCGGCCGCCCACTCGATCGGAACGTACTCCACGAGACCCTGCTTCTCGCCATCGGCCCCGGTCGCGACCGCCACGCGGAGACCCTTGCCTGCCATGCCCTGAAGCCATCGCTTTCTGGCCTCCATGTGTGGCGCCATGACTTCGAGCATCTTCCTGGGGTCGCTCGGGTGCAGGCAGAGCCCCTCGATGAGCTGCGGGTTCTCGACGGACCACTCCTCGATCCTAACGTTCATCCCGGTTCACCTCGTTCTCGCCATGGAGCCTGGCGCGCACTCCCTTCACGATGCTGGAGCAGTCGCGATCATTCGTGTGGGCTAGTTTCTTCGACTGCCTGGTGTACATTATGACCGATGGCGTCGCGGTACACCAGAGTCCATCGCAGTGCCGCCGGCGGGCGGACAGGACGATAGCACCCCTGGAGCACCCCTGGACGCCGCGTCCGCGGCGGCGTCCAGAGGCACGTGTTCGTGCCTGTCCGCACCAGTCCGCGTCGCCGCCACCGCTGCCCGCACCACCGCCGCCCCGCCCCAGAAGCCACCACCGCTGCCGGATGAGGACGACGCTTCTATTGTGGCTATGACGCGACAAAGCCGGACCTGCACCATGGGTACACAGTCACCATGCGTAGACTGAGCCAGTTCCAGGACTTCGGGCATGAGGTCACGTTTCTCATAGGTGACTTCACGGCCCGGGTCGGCGATCCAAGCGACAAGGACAAACTGCGCCCACAACTTAGCGAGGAGGAGATTGCAGAGAATACTCGAACTCATGCTCATCAGGCGTTCAAGATTCTCGACCCCGACCGAACGCCGCGCTTCCCACCTGCAACGTTACGTCTCCATGTTCCCAATCGATGCAGTCAAACTCCGGAGACTCAGTCTCGAAGCCAAACGAAGCCACTCGCTGCCGGAAGAACTCCGTGGCTCTCTGGTTCCCTGGGCTTCCCACGTGCCTACTGGAGATCTTGACGCACAATTCCTCGACGTAGGACTCGACCTTGCTCGCAAGAGAGCTGATGGACAAGGCAATAACCTCCTTCGCCCGGTTGTCGTCCCAATTGTACACCAGGACCCCAACCTTGGTGGGCATATGGAGGGTTTAGTTCGTGTCCCCGCTTCGGAAGAACATGGTCTCCAGCCTGGCGATGATTTCTCTCGCGTACTCCTCGATTTCCCGGATCTTTGAGAGCCAGCGATCCGTCGAGTGGAAGACGTCCTCTTCCTCTTTCTCGGACTCGACCTCGGCGTCGCGCTTGCCCGGGTCGTGCTCGAACAACATGAGCCGCATTCCGGTGACGTAGTATGGCTTGCCCTCAGCGGTCACCTTCACCCTGATCTCGCTGGGATTGAACGCCACCTGCTTTTCCACGGTCTGGCCAGCCTTGACTTTCACATCGCGCACCCATTGCTCGGTGAACCCGGCAACCGTCGGGGCGACCTGGATGTCGTACGTCCCCTCTAGGACGCCGCACTCGAACGTTCCCCGCTCGCCCGGGAGCGGTTCCAGGGTGCGGTAGAGCTTCTGGTTCTGGTGCACGCTCACCTTGGCCTCGTTGGAGGGTTTGTTGTCAACGACGACCTTCAGGCGCAGCTTGCCTGGCAGGTCGAAGGCGACAGTGACCTCCTTCGTCTCGCCCGCCTTGACCTCTACGTTCTCCACCGTGCGGTTCTGCTGCGGATCGCCAGTATAGGTGCACTGGACGCTGTACTTGCCCGGCGCCACCGCCACAGCCGCCCTGTCCTGTTGCACTACGAAGTCCTTGCGCCCCTTCTCTTCGCTGTGGACCCACGCCTTCAGGCTGGAGGCAGGCACCGCCCGGTCCCCCATTTTCGCCGTAAGCACGATTTTCCCCGGCAGCCCAGTAAAGTCCAGGCGGACTCTGGTGGTTTCGCCCTTGTTGAGCGCCACGTTGGGCTGGCTTGCGGAAAGGGTTTCACCTTCCACCGTCAGGATGCCCTTCACTGTATAGACGCCTTCCGCGAGCGTGAACTTGAGGACCTGGCCCGCAGGCCCCTCGGGGGTGGTTTTCACGGGCTTGCCTGTCGTGTCGAGCACCTCGACTTGCATTTGGGCCGTGACGTTCGTCTCACCGGCCCATGCCTCCACCTCAAGCGAAGGCGGCGACACGACCTCCACCATGATCGATCTCAGCGCGCTTATCAGACTTTCTCTGTCCTTGGCGGAGAAGTAGTTCCCGATGCAACTCACCTTCGCCTCGGCTTCTGGGGTAAGTGCGAATCCAACGATGTAAGGCTTTAGCCGGAAAGTCCTTTGCGGCCTCTTCCAGGGAGTAACTTATGGGTGTCATTCCCCTTGGCTGTAGGGATTCCACGATCTTGAGTATGGAAGGACGGACCTTACCTACGGGTCCAAACGTCTGCAGCAACCCAGAGTCCTCGCATGAGGACTTGCCCGGCAGCATGAACCCGTATACCCGCAGGGCAATCTCCAGGTCTGGTCGATCCTCGAGGTTCTCAACGAGTTCTTTCATTACCTCCTTGGCTATTTCCATCCGAGACTGCCCGCCGTCCACCCTTTCTCTCATGCTGCCCGACGCATCGATGATGAACTCGATGTAGGTCTTGTCCTGCGCAGCACCTGCGAGGGTGACCCCGGCTCCCCCCCAGCCAGGCGCCGGCCGTCAGAACCAAAAGCAAATTCAGGCAAGCCATCACACGGAACGCTCTTCTCATCCGATCACCCCCTGATATCTCTCAATGTGGGGCCAGGTTTGAAACGGTCCTGAACACAAATGAGCCCACAGCTTGCGTGAAGGCACTCACCAATTCAGCGCCGTTGTGGCCAATTCCTTCCTGGACGATTCGGTAGCGCAGGACGCAGTTGTCCTTGACATCTGCGTCCTGCTCTTGGCGGGCTTGGTGGTGACGTCTGTGGTGTTCGTGAGGGCATTCATGTATCCGCGGGTAGCGGCGTGAAGTGCGAGATCACACTTCGTTACTCTATCTCTATCCTGCCGAAATGGCGCGGGGCCGCATAGATGCCGGGAAGCGGGGCCCAACTCACGAACCTGCCGGCATCTGGGAAACTCATGCAGACATTGAGTCGCCACTCTTCGCGGTGATCCGGCCGCCTTCCGAAGGCATCGAAGGGCACGAAGACCTCAGAGTACCAGGTGTCATTCTCGACCCGGCACGCAACCTCCCAGTCGTGGTCCCACGAAGGCCCCCTGAGCCTGGTCGCGTCGTAACGCGTGCCCAGAAGGTTGAACGCGAAATGGTAGAACAGGCTTTCCGAGGGGGTCGGGTTGACAAAGATCTCGAACGAGTCATCGTAGAACACGGGCCCGTCTCTAGTCGCCACCGGTTGCCTGCCAGAGGGTGGCCGCCCGACGAGGAGAGTGGAAAACGCGAGGTACAGCCCCTGTTCGTCGTGAACGATCCTCACCTGCGGGTTCCCGTTAGGCCACGCGCGCCCTGGCTTCATCACGTCATAACACAGGCTGATGGGAGTGACGTTGAGCCAGGCATCATCGGAGAGGTCCCCGTCGACGTGGGGCGCTGGGTTCACGAACGGAACGACCGTCATGGGCAGCGATGCCTGAGGCGACCCGTGGTCCTCGAGAGCACCGGGGGCGGAGCCGGGCCTCGGTTCGGCGGCGTCGCCGCCATCGCACGAAACGAGAAAAGACCTCACGGCTGCGGCCACATCAGCGCGGAGATATGATTGGGCAAACAGGACGGCCCCGGCAGCCCCCTCCTCCCTAAGGATCTCGAGCTGTCGCACGACGTCCCCTGGCGAGTTCCGCTTCCATATCTGCACTCCGCAGGCGGGTGGCTTGGCCCAGTCCAGCAGAAACGCGGTCCACCTGGCAAGCCCTCGAAGCTCCTCCGGCCTTGAGGTGTAGGTCATGGGAACCACGAAGTCCAGGATGCCGGAGCGTACCCACTCGGGCCAATTCTGCAGGAGACCGGGATGCGGGCCGTCAGGAACGCCTGTGGGGGCGACCGCCGCGGACACGAGGACCTCGGGGCGCCTGGTTCTGACCTCTTGGGCAAGGGCGCTGACGAGTTCGGTAACTTTGGCCGCGCGCCACGCATTCCAGAGGGACAGCTCGTGCAGCGATTTTGCATCACCGCGTTCAGCCTCGCCCGTGTTGATGGCGAAAGGGTTCACCCCGAACTCCTCGACGAACCCGCGCACGCAATCCGGCTCGTACCCATAATCGCCGGCCACCGGGTCAGGATACCTGATGTAGTCGAGATGAACCCCGTCGACTTTGTAGCGGGAAACCAGCTCCCCAACCAAGTCGGTGAGAAACCGTCTCGCCTCGGGGTTTGCGGGAGAAAGCCAGTGTTGCTGGTTGGCTGGGGGCCCGTAGCCCCTTGACCCGTCGCGAGCTACGGCCTCCCAGGACGGGTAGCGGTCGAGAAGGGGACCTCGCTCCTTGTATCCCACGTAAAGCACGTCCAGCCACGCATGAACGCGCAGACCACGGAGATGGGCATCATCGACGAGGATACTCAAGGGGTCGCGGCCTGCAAACGCGTCCCTAAACACGTCTTTCTGAGCCGGGAGCCCATAGTCCACAGCCACCGCGCTCGGGTACATGGTAAGCCCTCTGTTGAAAACCTCCACGTACACGTCGACGACGCCCATGTGAGCAAGGTCGTCCACCATCTTGCGTATCGCGCCGCTGTCGCGGGGGATGCTTGCGGTGTCAATCCAGATACCGACGGGGATCCGCCCACCGGCGACTTCCACACCGGCTTCCGCATCAACTCCACCTCGAGATCGAGCTCCGGCTCCAGCTCCAGCTCCAGCTCCGGCTCCGGCGCAGGCTCCAGCGCGGGCAAGCGCTCCTGTCGAGCCCACCAGCGCTGACAACACAAAGAGCAACACCCATTTCCGAGCATTCACCATCATGCACTTGCCAACTCCACCGACGCTCGTCCGAGAGAGGTCGAACCTTCGGCACTTTGCGTCGTCGTGCTTCCCATACGCTACCACGTCCACAGCCGAGTCTGTGTGGTCATCCGGCCTGGTGATTGTCAGCCCTTTGGAGTCGACACGGTTTCGTGGACACTCCAGGGCTACGCGACGAGCTGTTTAGGCTCCTTGTGATTTCGCTCTATGATAGCCCATCTCCTTTGGTAGCTTCACAGGACCTAGATATCTCCACACGACTCATAGGCAGCCAACCTCAAAGTTGAACGACCATCACGCTATCCGTGCGTGCCCTCGCAAACCGTGAGTTCCTTTGTGCCGCACGGTCCAACTCCGAGCTTGGTCATCTGCATCTGTGAGGTCCCAAATCTGGCCAGACTTCACGTCAGCCTCTTTCCAGGTCACCCCGCCGCTCTCCACGCTCTCCAAACCAACTACTGTGCGCCGGTCTTCTAGTGATAGTGACCGCCAGGTACCACCTGTCTTCCCCTCACATCCCACAACGTGCTTTATCTCGACATAATGCTCGCCCGATCGGCCGAGTGCTACAACCACGCCGTCGCCTTATTATGTGTAGGTTCTCCGCGCACCAGCCCCCCTTGAGGAATCCCACTGCACTTGAGAGCCGTCTCGCACTCTTGCTTGGCTTGAACTGCAGCTCTCTCTTCGGCGTCCTTCACCACGCCCCGGCCGCCGGCGGATTCATCCCAGGGACAAGATACTCATGGAGGAAAACGCATGGACGTCTGGAATTGCCCATTGTGTCTCTTGGTACAGATGACCCACCTCGGACCCAGAAGTTGCGTGCGGAGTGAGTGGCGTTGAGAAGCATGAATGACGGGCGCAGACGAGCGAGCCAGCCGTGCGCCTGAGCATCGCGTCAGCTTCGGAGTTGGTTATCTATAAGCGGTGGGTGGTGACTATGTCGCCCCAGAGGAAGTGGGCGGTGTCGGGGGTTACTACGAGTTCCTCGTTGATCATGTAGAAGGAGGGGGATGGCTCGTGCCTGACGGCCATAGGCGTCGGGGGTTCGGGCCTGGACCCGAGCGCGATGATGTGCTGGTTCGAGTAGCCAAGAGGTGCCAATGCTGGTACGATGGGTAACTGCGGGGACTGCGTCCATGGCACGAGCGAGAGCCGCCGCACAGCGCAGGTGCGAGCAGACAATAGGGGGGTGTTCTAGGTGAACCAGGCTCTTGAGGTCATCAGAAACAGGAGGAGTATCAGGAGGTTCAGGCCGGAACAGATCGCCGAACACGAGCTCGAGGCGATAGTCGAGTCTGCGCTGTTTGCGCCGAGCGCGATGAACGGGCAGCCGTGGCACTTCACGGTGATCCAGGAGAGGCGCACGCTCGAGCGGATGGCGCAGCTCATGAGGGAGAACATGCTCAAGTCGGGGAACGAGTTCATGGTGCGCAGGGCGAGCGACCCGAGCTTCAGCCCGTTCTATAACGCGCCTACTCTCATCCTCATCACCGCTGACGCCAAGGACAAATTCGGGCAATTCGACTGCGCGGCCGCCGCCCAGAACATCGCGCTCGCGGCGGAATCTCTCGGAATGGGATCGTGCATCATGGCCATGTCGGCCATTCTCTTCGAGTCGGAAGAGGGCGTTGAGCTCGCGCGGTCACTGGGGGTCCCGGACGGGTATGTGCATGTCTGCACCGTCGCCCTAGGGTACAAGGACGGCCCGAATCCGCAGGTGCCGCCTCGGAAGATGGACGTTGTGAACTACGTGAAGTAGCACCGTTAGGGGGCAGAAAAGGGTGTTGCGCGCTTTCATCCCGGGGATGAAAGCGCGCAATTATGGTCCGTTCGCGTGCGTGCATGTCCTCCGCGAGGCGTCGCAGCTTGGGCGGGCGGGCAGACTGACACAAGCGCGAGGATGGCTCTCGCGCTGCCCTGTTGCGCTGCGCTACTTGTCCACGTCAGCGTATCGTAGGTGCAGGAGGCACATGATGGCACCGAGCACGAAGAGCGTTGCCATGACAGCCCACGAGCTTGCTCCGAGGACCACTCCCGGATTATCCGGACGGACCGATAGCGCGTAGGCCGTCGGTATGGTCCACGGGAACAACTTACTGTACTTGTTACTACCCAGGAAGATGAGGCCGGAGAAAGCCGTTACAAGGGCAAACCCGATGGGCACGATATACCCCCGCGACCACATGGCAAGCCAGGCCACGGAAGGCAGAGTCGCGTAGACCAAGAACACCGTCACGATGAACCACTTCATGGTCTGCCATGCCATGCCCAGCGATAGGACCTCGGACACTACAGTCAAGCCGATTAGGATTGAGACGATCCAGGCGACGAGGGCAAGGCCAAGCGACCACACCAAGAGGACGATCAGCTTCGCGACTATGATCCACGCACGCTGAACGGGCGCCGTCAACAAGCTCTTGAGAGTGTCCTCTGTGTACTCACGGCCGAACAAGTACGCTGCTACCAGCCCAAAAAGCACCGATCCGAGGAACACGACGAACGCAATGCTTTGATTCATGAACTTCGCCCAACCTACGGCCGCACCAAGAGCACCCATCAGCAATCCGGTCAAGAGCGGTGCCGAGACCACCCCAACTGCGCTCACCCAGAGCGCCGGCGAACCTTTCAGCTTGAGGAACTCCGCGGTCAGGACCCTTCCCATTGTTCGGCGTGCCTCCTTCCTAGTGTTCCGCTTCCCCGCCCACGAGTTTGATGAAATGATCCTCCAAGTTCTCTTCGTTCACGTTGAGCCTGTTTACCATTATCCCATGACTGCTCAGAGCGGAGTTGATCTCACCTGCGCGGTCCAGAGCTTCGTACACTCTGATGCGACTTCCGTCGTGGACTGAAAAGTCGCGGATCATCAGCTCTTCTTCGAGCACCCAGACGGCTTTGGCTGCGTCGGATACCTGGACCTCCAGGTACGTCCGGTTTCGGCGCCGAAGTTCATCGTAGTCGATCTCCTCTACCAGGCGCCCCTCGTTGATGATCCCGATTCTCGTAGCAAGCTGCTGCACTTCGCTTAGGATGTGGCTGGACATGAAGATCGTGATCTTTCGTTCCTCTGCCAGCCGTTTGATCAAGGCACGTATCTCGCGGATGCCCACCGGGTCAAGCCCATTCGTTGGTTCGTCGAGGATCAAGATCTCAGGCTGGTTCAAGAGCGCCCGTGCCAGTCCCAGTCGCTGCCGCATGCCCTGGGAGAGCGCTCGCGCTTTCTTGGCGCGCTCGTCGGCCAGGCCGGCAAGCTCCAATGCGTTTTCCACACAGCGTGTCCCGCGCAACCCGAGCAGCCGCCGGTGGACATCGAGGTTATCGAAGACGCTGAGATTGGAGTAGAACCCGGGCACCTCGACGATGCTGCCGACCCGCTCGTAAATGTCGGGATTCGTTGGGCCCACCCGCGTTCCAAGCACCTCTGCCCAACCGGACGTGGGCCTTACGAGCGAAAGGATCATGCGAATGGTCGTCGTCTTGCCCGCACCGTTTCGCCCGAGGAATCCGTATATCTCGCCCTGCCGCACCGTGAGGCTGAGGTCGCTCACAGCGCGCTCCGTGCCGTACACCTTCGTCAGTCCGTGAGTTTGCAAGACGACTGCAGAGCTGCTCAAGTTGTCGCCAGGTCCCGTCCTCGGGCCTTCCCTCGTGAAATGGACGGCGTGCACCATTCCTATCCCTCCATCGTGGTACCGTTCTACGGGCGCAGCCGCGGCCCGAGCTCAATCCAGCCAACATCCGGCACTGCGGCACTAGGCATCCGGCACGAGGAATCCGACACGAGGCGTCCGACACGAGGCGTCCGACACGAGGCGCGAGAGACCGTCGCGCCTTGCGTTCGTGCCGCCGGCACCACGTGGTATGGCATCGTATGGCCGGCGCGACGTCCACTTGGTGCTGGCGGAATCATCTAGTGCTGGGCTGGCCGCGCCGCGTCCTTTCGCGCGGCTCGCGCGCGCTGTCCCGTCGTTCACCACGAGTCTACCTCGCCAAGAGGACCTCGTCCTGATCAAAGGCTTAAAGAAAGCTTAAGAAAACCTTACGGCGCGAAGAGGTCGACGCTGACGACGATGACGACGATGATGGCCGTGGCGTCGTGTCGGCTGCGTCGCGTTGGCTGATCCGCTGCGTCCCGAGTCAGCCCTCGCCTCGTCACCGGGATTGCCTAGCGAGCTTGGTCAGCAAGGTTGGCGAGTCCGCCCGGCGAACGAGTGAGGTCAGCAGACCTCGTCGGCAGGCTCGATCGCCGCCGACCCGGCTGGCGAGCCTGGTTGGCAAAGCCCGTCAGCGAGCCCGGGGGAGAGTGAGGGTGAAGGCTGTTCTCTCAAACGGCACGCTTCTGGCGGTCAGCACGCCACCAAGCTTCTCTGTGAGGTCCCGGGCTATGGCAAGGCCAAGGCCAGCGCGCCCCGAGAACGAGCCATCCACTCGGGTCCGGCCGCTCCCAAGGACCCGGTCGAGAGCGCCAGGCGGAAAGCCTTGGCCGTTGTCCCAGATGGTAACCTGGTAACACTCCCCGAGCGGTCCGGAAGTCAAATGCTCAGACCTGAGGTCGACACCGAACGCTGTCTTGCCCGACCCATGCCGCACGCTGTTGCTGATGAGATTCGAGAAGATGCGGCGCAGCGCAGACTCGTTCGCCCTCACAAGACAGGGCTCTTCGGGAATGTGGATCTGAACGTCCGCGCCTTCCGCTTCGAGCTGAAGCGCGAAACCGAGCACCGACTGGCGCAAGACCTCCGCGAGGTCGATGGTCTGTAGGTCCAGGACGAGATCACCAGACTCCAGACGAGTGAGGTAGAAAAGGTCATCGACCAGGGCTGTGAGGTCTTCGGCCTTGCGATGGATTATGTCCAGATAGCGTTCCTTCTCTTCAGGCGCTTCCTCGCCCACGATGCCCTGGCGCAAAGCACCCACATACCCCAAGATGGACGTGATTGGTGTGCGCAGGTCGTGTGAAATGCTGGCCAGCAAGCGCTTTTGCGCTCGCTCTCGCTGCATCCAGGCCTCTTGACGCTGTTGCGCGTTCTCGGCGAAGGCGTTGACCGCGTCCGCGAGACGTGCAGCCGCATCTGAGCCGGAAAGCATGGCTCGAGCCGCGAGATTGCCGGTAGCCATGCGCTCGATGACGCGGGACACCTTGTCCACCCGATAGCTCAGGCTGCGCAACCTAAGGAACAACGCGAAGGCCGCAACGGCCGATGCTGCGGCGAGAGCCCCTGCAAGTGCGAAGGCAAATGTCATTCTTGTGGGTCACCACGCTTTGGGGCTCCGGCCGGCCGCCCAGTCGCCTGCAAACCTGCCGAAGCTGCGCGCTCGTTGAGTGAGCCTTCATCGTCCCGAGCCTCGAATCGGTAGCCTATGCCCCAAACGGTCTTGATGAGTTGCGGGTCGCTGGGATCCGCCTCTACCTTGGTCCTGAGCCGCCGAATGTGTACCATCACGGTGTTGTCTCCGCCAATGAACTCCTCGCCCCACACTTTATCGAACAGCTGCGCTTTGGTGAACACCTGTCCTGGATTACTCACGAACAGCCTGAGCAGGTCAAATTCCTTAACCGTCAGTTCTATCTCCACCCCTCGCACCCAAGCCCGACGCGCACGCAGATCCATACGGACGGGGCCGGCTCTGAGGATGTGCCATTCATCTGCGCGGGCTGCGTAGGCATAGGCGCCCGAGGATGAGCGCTCCTCGTCTTCGGCAGTGTCGCCGCTCTCATGGCTTCCCGGACCTCGGTTGCCTCGAATGCTCCCCAGGCTTCCTGCGCCTGCGGCGATTCCCGCGATTCTGATGTTTCCCTCGATTCCCGGGTCTCCCGCGCCTCGCGTATCTCCACCGTCATCATCTTTTGCATTTCCAGCGCCCTGCACGCTTGCGATTCGCTCGCGCTCGGGCGCTTCTCCACGGCGAAGCCCTGCTCCGTGTGCGTCTCCAAGGACTGGCAACGACCGGATGGGGATGGCGGACATCCTGTACCGCCGCAAGTGGGCTTTCACTCGGGCTACGAGCTCCATGGGGCTGAAAGGCTTGGTCACGTAGTCGTCGGCGCCTATGCCGAGGCCAACGGCCTTGTCCACGTCGGCGTCACGCGCAGTCAGGAACAAGATGGGCACATCCGTGCGTGTGCGAGCCTGTCGCGCGACCTCGAAGCCATCTATGCCGGGAAGCATGATGTCCAGGACTATCATGACGCATGATCGCGGGACGGGGCACGACCCCCGGCCGAGGCAGCCGAATGGCGTGCTGAAATCGCGGTCTGGGGTACCGGATGGTCCCGGGAAACCAAGTAGCGCCAGGGCCTCCTCTCCGCTATAAGCCACATCTACCCCGAAGCCTTCATTCTCGAGATACATTTTGACGAGGCGGCAGATATCCCGATCGTCATCGACGACCAGAATGCGTTCCCTCATTGTGACCTATGGACCTCCTCCGTTGGCTTCGTTGAACGCTCAACGCTTCTCGGCGGTGGGGGCCATGTCTACCACGGCGCCAACGATCAGGCCAACGCCGGCACAACGCGGCACAACGCCGGCACCTGCGCCGATGTGCAACGGCTCTTTCGTGAAGGCACACAACGCAGCTCCACTCCGGCGGCCGCGCCGAGAACGAGGACTAGCCTGTGCGGCAAGTCCTCTTATCCACCGAGGATTATCATTTCGTCTCACCAGGACAGAGTGCCCCGGCATCTCACAGAACTCTTCTGGATAAGTTGGTCGTGGAACATCCCAGACTCAGAATGTCAACCTAAGAATGTCAGAGAATGTCAGCGCGTGGCACCATTGTCTCGCTCTTGTTCGTGTTGTGCTGCGTTGAGGTGGGATGGAGTATGGGAAGACGGGGCGAGCCCAAATCACGATACCACACAAGGAGCTAGACTGCAAGGAGTGGAGCACGGCTTGCGCGCCGAGAGCAGGCGCTGCCACTGCTCCTTGGGGGAGACCCTCAGACGGCTGGGGAGGGGATGCCCGGTCACTCCTCCTCAAAGTAGTCGAGGTCTACTCTCCTCACCACGTAGGTCGCCACCGGCGCGACCCCGACGTTATGATCTATCATCAGCTCAGGCGCTTCTGAGGAGAGGAAGCATAAGGCTCTCGAAGTCTGGGACCGGCACCACCATCACCTCATCTTTCTGTGTGAGTCCCCGGGTTCTCACGCAGGGATCGACAGTCCGCCTGCGCAGACCACGGAGTGCTACCGCCATTGAGTCATCGGGTCCGGGCACTGCGAGCCTCGCGCATATTACCGTCCACTCCGGCGCCCCGACCGAGGGCGGGCCGGCTCCCGTCCAAGCTCATCTTCATTTCCAGTTGACAAGGAGGAGGCGACGACCGGCTCTTGAACTAAACATTCGCGCCGCCCAGCGTGGGGATTTCACGACCGCGGGTGCGGGGGGTTATCTGACACACCCCGGGGGAATTCCACGATTGGCGACACCGTCCAGCGGATCTGAGCTAGCGAATGCGAGTGCCTAGGCTGAAGCAAGAGAGGTGAGGCGCGTGTTCGTGGATCTTTGTAGGGCTAACCCAGACATAAAAGAGCAAGCGGCGTGCGTGCTGTTCGAGGCTTTTCGAGATCGGAACATCCCGGCCTAGCTTACGATCGACGACGCCCGTAGAGAGGTTAGTGAATGTACCGAGGACAGGTACATATGTATCGGTATCATGGAGGGTAACAGACTGCTTGGCTGGGCGGGCCTTCGGCCGATGTACGATTACACATGGGAACTGCACCCAATGGTCATTCGGCCGGAGTACCAAATCTCCCTCTTGAAGCAGGAGGCCGCCTTGCCTCAGCGATATGGTCTGTGGGATCGGTAGCAGAATGATGTCGCCGGTGCGTGTTCTCATCGTTGGATGCCTCCCTGTTGATGATTACTTGTCACCCGATGCCAGATCGGCTGCGGTGACGAGCTGTTGCGCCGTAAGACCATGGGGCAATCATCATGAAGATCGTGGGGCTTCCATCATGGGGCTCTCATCAGCAGCGCGCCTCGAGAAATACTCGTAACCTTCGAAAACAAAATGGGGCCCTCAAGGTAGGTTCGCCGGAAGGGAGTAGTATTCCTCACAGGACTCGCGGGGTCGGCGGGGCTTGCGGGGCTCGCAGGGCTCGGGGGACTCGCGGCAATCGCAGGGCTCACGGGGTCCGCAGGGTTCGCGGGATCCGTGGGGCTTGAGGGGCATGAAGGAATCCAAGGATTGGTGAAGAAGGAAGAATCACGTCGATGAGTCTCTTGTTCAGAGGGCAGTGGGGGCGCTGTGGTGAGGTCAGGGTGGACAAGCATGCCACCTGCCGATGCCACACATGCCGTCACTCGTTTGCCGCTCACGCTCTCGAGAGCGGCCAAGACACCTGCGCGGTGGAGGAGCTACAGCGTAGCACCGGCCCGAGTATCCGAGCGAAGTGGCTCGAGGCGCTCTGTGCAGCGAAAAGGCCCCCCAGAGGCGAGGGACGCAGGCCGACATGCGGACCCATACTGACCGTAACGGCAACATGTGGGTCACCGTTTCCTAGCGGTGTCGGGGTTATAAGGGTAGGCGGAATCAGTAGTTAGGCCGAGGACTGGTCAATTTCGAAATCCTGACGGCGATTTGCCGGACAGAGTGGAGGGGTGAGCGTGTGGACAGAAGACCAGCTCGATGCGGTGTGGAACAAGGCCAAGAAGATGCCTGGTAAAGATCCAGAGAAATACAGGCATGATCCGTATGGAAATGTAATGTACCGACCCTCATACGGAAAGAACTCCCCCATGGGTTGGGTTATCGGTCATATCAAGCCAGAATCTCGGGGTGGCACAGATTCACTTAGGAATCTACAAGCCCTTAACACGAAGGTGAACGTGGCGAAGCGGGATTCGCTTGTGAAGAAGAGTAGGCACTCCAAGGGTAACAAGTAGATACCGATCTGGCCTAACAAGCGTATCCAGCGGACGGGTCCAGGCTGGTGGATCGGTCGGGGGCGTCGAGCGCCGCCGCTGATACGCGCATCCGCTAGACCGAAAGAGGAGTACGGAGATGGAGGAGCATCTAAGCGCGGCCAAGGAGTGGCTGGACCGCGAAGATAGCGTGTGTCGAGACGATCGAGCGAAAAGACTGGCGTGGATCGCGTCAGCTTTTCCAGCGTGTGAGTATCAGTTCTTTCCTGGCGGCTGGATGGCTAAGTACCTATTTGAAGAGGCCCGCTACTGCTTCGTTTACGGACAATTCCTGGCTACCATCGTCTTGGGGTGTGCATACATGGAGCGAACCCTTGCCGCAATGCTCTACGGAGCAGGTCGTGACGATCTTGAGAGAGCTTCCGCATCTAAGCTCTTCGAGGAAGCCTTGAAATCCGGATGGCTCTCGGCAGAGGAGTCTGTGTATCTGGAGCGTGCCCGCAACATCAGAAATCCGGTAGTCCACTTTCGGCAGCCGGGCCATGAGGACACCATTGAACGCAGGTCCGTCACCGGAAATCAACCGTCATACTCCATCTTTGAAGACGAGGCGAGACAGGTGATGGCGACTGTGCTGAAGCTGATGACAAGGAATACGGTCTAGCAGGCGTATGCAGCGGACGGGTCGGGATGGGCGGTTCGGTCGAGGTCACTGAGCACTGGCGCCGATACGCAAATCTGTTGGGCATGCAGATCAGCATCGGTAACCTGCATTGGAGGGTAGAGCACATGGCACGAGCACCTCTGTCAGACACGATCATCACTGCGGTGGCCCGGCTCGTTGATGATTCGCAGGAGGAGGGGTGGCGCGAACCCAGCCATTCAGACCTCGATTTCTGCTTCGAGCGTGCGGGCCTCAAACGTGCAGATCCTAGAGCAATGGGGCAACCGGCCGGCAAATCGAAGCGTGTTCGGGCCGTTTTTAGCTGGGCTCTCGACAATGACCCTGCTGCAGGGGAGCGTCTCGTCGACTCCCTTCTTGCGGTGATCCGCGGCTACGGAGGATTTCGAGAGGGCTCTCCCAACTACGTGGGGCGCGACTCTATACTCAACGCCGTGCAAGCTTTTCGGATAGAAGGGTTTGATCTATCGACCGATGGTGAGCTTCGACCCCTGATTCTGGACAATTTGTCAGACAAGGACTTGACAATGGCGCTGCGAGCCTACGTTCGGCGTGCGAGGAGAGGAGCCCTAGATGCTGCGCTTCTTGCGGGCACGGGGAAAGACCTACTTGAGGCGGTCGCGAAGCACGTCCTGGACATCCTGTGGGGGCAACATCCCAACACTAACTTCCCGACGCTTCTCGGACAGGCCTTTGTCGCGTTGGGGATGGCGACCTCCGCAGACAAGGCTGCTCAAGGCGAGGCACCTCAGAGGCAGTATGAGAGGACGCTATACGATTTGGGATGTGCTGTTAACACTCTCCGTAACAGAGAGGGCACAGGGCACGGACGACCATTTCTGCCCACTCTATCGCAGGCGGAGGCGGCTAGTGCAGTGCAAGCAATGGGTCTTGTCTGTGACTACATGCTTCAGAAGCTGGAGGCTCAATCGTTGAAGGCGGATGCCTAACAAGCGTATCCGGCGGACGGGAGAGGGCGCGGTGGCCCAGTTAAGCCTGCTGAGCGCCGCCGCTGACACGCAAATCCGTTGGGCGCACACGAAGGAGTCTTCATGATGGCACAGCGTGACTATGATGATTCAAGACTCACGAGGGATGAAATTGATCGCATCGCCCGAGAGGCACTTTCGGATCTATACCGATATGACTTCGCATTGCTTCAGCATGATGTGTCAGAGCGAGCTATTACTCACAAACTCGCCGAGCGTCTGCAACGCCTCTTTCCGGGGTTCGATGTGGATTGTCAATACAACCGAAACGTTGAGCTTGGTCCGTATGCCGAAAAGGTTATACATACGCCTAGAGACAAGAGGAAAGAGGAGCTCCGCGACATACCACGCTCTGAACAGAACGAGGAGAAGCTGCTGGAAGTGTCTACATATCCAGATATCGTTGTTCACCGTAGGCTCAAGAACGATAAGAATATGCTCGTTATCGAAGTAAAGAAGAGGTCCAACGAGCGAGATTGCTGGTTTGACCGTCTGAAGCTGGGGGCGTTCACTGGAACTGCTGGCCGGGACTTCTGTAACTATCGGTACGGGTTGCTAGTTATCCTGCGCACACGTTCCAACGATGTTGAGGAACCAGAGCTCATATGGTTCTGCAACGGACAAGAAGAGTCTGTTAAGCCAGGGGGCGCCTAACAAGCGTATCCAGCGGACGGTAAAGGGTGGGCGGTTCAGTCCGAGCCGCTGAGCGCCGCCGCTGACACGCCAATCCGTTAGGCAGAATTGCAGGAGGCGAGGGAAGTGGGCCCAGATCCGGTTAGTGCTATTGACAGACTTGCAGCGCAACTGGAAGCCGCGGTGGAGGAGGCAGGAGGCTTCTTTGCTGAATGCGAGGAAGGTGAGTCGGAGCGATACCGTAGCGGTAGCCAACACGACGCTCTTTCCCGAAAGGCCAGAGAACTGGCGGAGCGGTTCAATTCCATTCTGGTTCGCGTTGCTACACTAGTCCGTGAGTCACCGATGTTCGGGGACCCAGACCTTAGGGCTATTCAGATGGCGGTACGCCGGGTGAACGCTTCCCTGAGGCTTAGGTTATACGAAGAATGGAACCAGGAGGTAATCCACGACGAGGATAGGATCCTGGGCTTGAGGCAGGCAGGGTTCTCTGAAGAGCGCCGCCTTTTCCCGTCTGAGGCGTTTGCTGAACTCAAGGATGCAGTTGATCAGGTTCAGCGACGTATTGGCGTTCTCCGCGCACAGGCTGAGGCCGAAAAAGCTGGTGAAGCTGCTCCCGCATGGCGGGTTCCTAACCGTCGTACGGATGGAATGAGAATACGGCCAGGAACGGCCTTCATCATGATGATGATGGATCCCGGGAATCCCGAACTCGAGGATGTGAAGAGGACCATACAAGAGACGTTTGCTAGATTCAACATCAGGGCCGTTAGGGCTGACGATATCGAGCATTCGGGAGAAATCACGAACCGAATTCTCGAGGAGATCAAGAGTGCGGAGTTTCTGATAGCGGATCTGACAGGAGAACGTCCGAGCGTATACTACGAGATTGGCTTCGCGCACGCTCTCGGCAAACGGCCAATCCTCTATCGACGCGCTGGTACTCGGTTGCATTTTGATCTTGCTGTTCACAACTGCCCTGAGTATGTCAACCTCACAGATCTTCAAGCTAAGCTCACGAAGCGCCTAAGAGCAATTACCGGCAATGACTAAGTCGGTTGGAGCAATCTGCCCAGATACAATGATTGAGGCCGGCCCCAATTCGCGACGACGTGGGTTATGATGGAAGTAGCTTTACCCACCAAAGAGCCACAAGCGAAAGAGGCCGGTACCATGAAGTCTACCACAAAGTTCGTAGGTTCGGACGCGTCGAAAGCGAGCATGTGCGTGTCAAGAGTTAGTAGGTAAGCTCCCCTTATTTGGTTGGTTTCGTCCTTAAGCCACGCCTTGGATTGAGGCTACCTCCCGGAGGACGTGCTTTATCCACTCCCGGCCGGCAAACGGTCCAGTAAGAGCTGGTACCTTTGCCCTGTGCAAACGTCAATCGAAAAGTTGACCACCGCGCCGACCGAAAAGTTGACCACCTAGAGAGGTAGTAGCTATCGGTACGGTACAGGCTCACGATGGTGTCCGTGCCCCCCTCCCCCGAGGGGGAGGGGGCGACATTTGACAGTTTATGGCTCTGCTGCTTCCGAGCCATCCACCTCCTTCGCACGTTCTGTCTGCTCGGTCCACTCGCACGCCGCACCCTCCGGATCTATCCCACGTAACGAAGCCTGGCGGGCGCTTATGCTCTGCCGAAAACGGTAGCTGTCACCGTTCATGAGGAGTATATGGCAGTGATGAGTCAGCCGGTCGAGAAGGGCTGCCGTGAGCTGCTCGTCTCCAAACACCTTCGTCCAGTTCCCGAATTCAAGGTTCGTCGTCACGATCGTGCTCCTGCGTTCATAGCGCAGGTTGAGAAACTGGAAGAGCAGTTGACCTCCGTTTGCGCTCAAGGGCACGTACCCGACCTCATCGAGGATGAGCAGGTCTATCCTCATCCATTGGCGTTCGAATCGCGCAAGCTCGTGATTCATCTGGGCGCTTAGCAGCTCGTCGATGAGAAACGACGCGTTGTAGAATCTCACCCGGTATCCTTTCTTACACGCCGCATGCCCGAGCGCTATTGCAAGGTGGCTCTTGCCGGTACCAGAGTTACCGATCATCACGATGTTTTCGGCAGCCTTGATGAAATCGCACTCTGAGAGCGCGAGCACCTTCATCTTGTCCAGCGTCGGTATCGCGGAGAAGTCGAATGAATCCAGGGTCTTTACAAGCGGAAACCGCGCCTTCTTCACGCGGTCCTGGATGCCTCGCTCTTCCCGGCTTATGACCTCCTGCTCGAGGAGAGCGCACAGGCACTGGGTATAACCGTAGCCATTTGCCTCAGCGTCCCGTGCGACGGCCTTGTAGGTCTTGAGAATCGCAGGCAGCCTCAGCCTGCGCAAGTACGCTTCGAGGAGCATCTCACTATGCATCGCTGCGCCCCTCCCCTATGAGCATGTTGAACTGCGATACATTCGCAGGCCTCACCCTAAACCCGAGAAGCTTGCCAGGTAACGCCTGACCAGGGTCATGCGGGCGGCCCATGGGGAGGCTTGTACGCCTTAGCGTGGCCACTATGTATTCATACGACACGTTGCCAGATCTCAAGGCCTTTTCGATTGCCCTATCCACCATCTCCCTCGGATACTCCCGGGCAAGGAGAAGGATGCGCACGAACAGCTTATTGCCTGATTCCATCTTCGAGACGGCGGTGTATAACTCGTGATACAGCGGACACAGGTCCTTGAATCCTGATACGAACGGCACAGCTCCCGGCTTTCGTACAAGTACCTCGAGATAATGGTCGAAGTCCACGAACTTGTGGCCTTTCTCGTAACACCGGGGCCAGGAGGCTACCTGCTTGTCCTTGCGGAAGGCCGCCACGCGGTCGACGAAGGCCTTCACCGTGACTTCGCCATTCGCGTACCTGCAAGGCACGGAATACGAGTTCCCCTCGAACCTGAAGAGAGACCTCGTGCTCACACTGGCGGTCGTGATCCGGCAGCACTCGACGTCGTGACGCGGCAATGGAAGGAGTAAACCCCTCTCGCGCTCGAGCGCTTCCCGTATCGAGACACCCGGAAGCTCAGGATGCTCCCTGTCCAGGTACTCTTCGCACCTCCGGCGCAGGTAACCGTTGAGTTCCTCGATGGAATCCGCTTCAGGCAAGGGGGAGAAGAAGTTCCGCTCCACGAACCCGGCCAGACTCTCAACCTGGCCCTTCTCGTTGGCCTTCGCGACATTGCAGAACGATGCCGCATACCCGAAGCTCGACCTGAACGATATGAACCTTTCCTGCTCAAGCCGGTTCCTGCCCGTGAGCACCTTCTTCACGGCGGTCTTGAGGTTATCGTACACCACGGTGTGCGGCACGCCCTCAAAGAAGAGAAACGCCTTCTTGTGGCCGTCGAAGAACGCCTCCTGGCACTGGGATGGGTATACCGCCACAAACGACGCACGTGAGAAACAAAGCCTCAGCGCGAAGCATTCCACCGATACCCTCTTGCCGCCGAGCACCACGACGACGGTCAGCCAGTCACACTGGGCATGCTTGCCCGCCTCGAACTCAAGCGGTAGGAAGACATCCCGGACTTCCA